>NZ_CP129884.1:3310057-3972068 GCF_030490285.1 Methylomonas montana
TGGGCAAACGCGCTTTGCTTTAGGGCCGTTGTCGATTCGGTTTGATTTCGCAATACCGTATCGTTTCTTTCCGCCTCGAGCCTGGCAGCTTTCCTAGCATCGTATTCGTTTTGCAGGGCTTCCAGCTTGGCCTTAGCCGCAGCCTCTTGAGCCGGATCCGCTTGAATATCCAGCTGCCGGGCTTTATCGGTAATTTGGCAAGGTTTGGCCTGATAAACGGTTTTGCCACCCTTTCCGACACACTTAAATACTTCTGCATTCGCCGTGTGGCAAACCAAAACCATTGCCATCAAAACTAACACTCTCATCGGATACCTCACCAAAACGCCATTTATTTGTTCCATAGTTTAAGTCAAAAACCCGCTCAGTTTTCAAGCTCTGACAAAAATCCTTTCACAAATAGTTGGCGTCACGCCTACCTAAATAATTAAGCCTTATTATGAACCAAGCTCTTCGCCGGCAATCTCCGCCAAGGTATCTCGATGTTCGCGGCGAATGAGCATTAAATTTCTGGCATAAACAAAAGTACCAGGCAGTTGCCCCAGAATGATAACCGGATCGACACGATGGATGCCGTAGGCCAACACTATGATGCCGCCCGACAAGCTGAAATACCAAAAACTGATCGGAATAACACTTTTCTGGTGCCTTTCGCTGTGTATCCATTGCACGATGAAACGCATCATGAACAGCGTCTGTCCCACCAAGCCAATACTGAGCCATATTATGTCATTCGAGTCCATGACGGATATATGGTGCTGCCATTTATCCAATAGGTGGGTAAAGAAATAGATAATGCCATCCATCATGTCAGTAGCTCCCGACCATGGCAGTAAGACGTACGCATGAAATCCAGCGATCAACCACGACTAACCTCGCTAATATCGGCGAGACTATAGCGCTTTTTCAACCAAACCACTCCCAACAAATCAACGACGCCAACCAGCGCCCGATCCAGAGTACCGTATTTCGACTGACCGAAATTTCTGGGCCGGTGATTTACTTTTACTGAAATTACACGACCGCCGGCCATTTGGATCAAGGCCGGCAAGAATCGATGAATATGATCAAAATACGGCAGAGCCAAAAACCTGTCTCGCAGGAATAATTTCAAGCCGCAACCGGTATCCGGCGTGGCATCGTGCAAAATCGCCTGGCGAATGGCATTAGCGAATTTGGACGAAAATTTCCGCCAACCAGTATCGTTACGCTGATGCCGAAATCCGGCCAACATCCACAATTGGCTATCGTTCTGTTGCTGCCAAGCGTCGACCAAATTGGGAATATCAGCCGGATCATTTTGGCCGTCGCCATCCAAAGTAGCGATCCAGGGATACTGAGCAGCCACTACACCGCTATGCACAGCCCTACTCTGCCCGCAACTGCGCCGATGCTTCAACACTCGCAATGCCGGATATTGCTGCATGGCTTGCAGCAGTTTCGCACCGGTGTCGTCGGTACTGCCATCATCGACAAATATCATTTCATAGGCGTCCTGACTGCTCAGGGCCTGATGAATTTCCGCGATCAACGCATCGACATTGTCCGTTTCGTTATGAACGGGGACCACTACAGAAATCTTCATAGTTTGGTGAAAGTTTAAAAGTTGTTAATTATATCAAACAGTTATATCTGAATAAGGGATTTGTTATCGCCAACCTTACAGCGGTTTGACTTTCTCGGCTTGGCCCGCCCCCCTAAACACCAGCCAATATTCACGGTGCGGTTGCCAGTAGAAGGCCTCGACGGGCTTGTCTTTTTCCAGCGAGATCAGATAACCATCGCTATGCTGTGCCGCCCAGTTGACGATTTGATCAGGCTGCACGATAGGCAACGGCTCGGGTAACCGACCCAAGAAATTCAGCTGCCCTTGATAATTGCCGACAAACGCGTAGGGAATATGTTGCTCGTTAAAAGCTTTAACTTGCAGGGCTGCGGGGCGCAGATCATAAGCCAGCCCGGTATAGCGAAAGAAAAAGATAAAACCAACAAATATCGCCGCCACCAAGGCTGTGGATATCCCCGCCACCGACAACTTACGCCGATACCCAGTCGAGACCGCCAATACCACGGCGATACCCAGCACGCTTAGGCCCCAGTCACTCTGAACCGTCTGCACCCAATTCAGCCTCGACAAGCCCGGCACGCGCGGCAGCAACACCAAAAATACGCCTATCGCCGCGAACAAAGCCGGCAATATTAATTCGGTGACCAAGCTGCGCGGCGTTGTTTCGGCTTGCGCTACCAGCCTAGCCACCAGCAATGCAAACGCCGGCAACATCGGAATCAGATAGTGAACCTGCTTACTGGGTAACAAGGAAAACACGACAAAAGTAGACACCAGCCAAACCAGACAAAACCGCAGACCGCTATCCGTAAAAAATCGGCTACCACGCAGACCGCTCCAAAAACCCGGCCAAAACAGCCAGGGGAACAGAAACATCGGCAAAAACGGCAGATACCAGAACAAAGAACGGGTATGAATCTTGGTGCCGACGGCCCGGTCGGCGGTTTGATGCCAGAGTATGGCATTGGCATATTCCTCGCCGCCGGCAATGGCCGCCGGAATCGCCCAAGCCAGCGCGATAAGCACGCCCATCAAGACCGCCGCGAACAAACAACCAAACCAGCGGGTATAGACAAGCGGGCGCCGCACCCAAACAAAGACCAAAACCGCCGTCGGCAACACATGTAAAAAAATCACCGGCCCCTTGACCAGAATTCCCAGGCCTATCGCGGCCGCGACCATTGCGAAGCCCTTGAGAGCGGAACCCTGCATTGCCTCTAGCACACCCAGCATCCCCAGCAGCACACAACCGGTCAACAGAATGTCGAACATCGTCGAAGAAGCAAACAAGGTCCACAGCAAGGTGGCGATCAATATCCAGGGCGCCAGCAACGCGACGCGAATTGATGCTGGCCAAAGCTTCTCGGCCAATTTGCGGATCAATAATAAATTGACTAACGCACTCAACGGCCCGACCAAGCGCGGCCACCAGTCGTTGACGCCGAACAAACCCCAACCCGCTTGAATCAACCAAAATAGTAAAGGCGGCTTATGACTATAGGCCTGACCGTTTAAATGCGGCACCAAAAAATCGCCACGCAGCCACATCTCCCAAGCCACGCTAAGGTAGCGAGTTTCATCAATCGGGATCGGGGAACGGAAAAACACAGTTGCCGACAGCAGCAGCCAGAGCGGAAAGATGCCCCAGCGGTAGATAGCATTGCCTGGTATTGTCATTATTCAAATAGATAATCGAAGCCGCAGCAGAATGCCTTAAAAAATAAAGCAGCCCCACCCTACAATAGACTTAAGCGATTTTTATGCCACCCGAGACAACAGCAATAGAAACAGGCTTAACAGCAGTCAAACACTAAGAAACAAATCAAATCGGGCGAAATAAACCGCCCCGCCGGTTGAATTGCCCCATATCGCATAAGGAATTATGCACTGACCACCCGCCATTGCAATTGCTCGCCGGCACGTAAAGGCGTGATAGCCACATCCGTATCGGCATACACGTCCGGAACGCGCCAAGCTTGTTTCTCTAAAGTAACGCTTGAGGTATTGCGCGGCAAACCGTAAAAATCCGCGCCATAAAAACTGGCAAAGCCTTCCAGTTTATCCAACGCGCCGACCTGTTCGAAGGCTTCCGCATACAACTCCAATGCGGCATGCGCACTGTAACAACCGGCGCAACCGCAGCTATTTTCCTTCAACGCGGTCAAATGCGGCGCGCTATCGGTACCGAGGAAAAACTTGGGATTGCCGCTGCTCGCCGCTTTCAACAGCGCTTGGCGATGATGCTCGCGCTTTAAAATAGGCAAGCAATAATAATGCGGGTGAATACCACCCGCCAAAATCGCGTTACGGTTATACAGTAAATGCTGCGGCGTGATGGTGGCAGCCACATTGTCACCCGTCGATTCGACAAACTGCACCGCTTCCTGGGTCGTCAAATGCTCGACAACGATGCGTAAGGTCGGAAATTGCCGGGTAAGCCGGCTGAGCTTGCTGTCGATAAAGATTTTTTCGCGATCGAAAATATCGTATTCGGCATCGGTGACTTCGCCATGGATCAGCAACGGCACGTCGTATTTTTCCATCGCCGCGAACAAAGGATACGCGGCTTCTATATCAGCGACGCCGGCATCGGAATTGGTGGTAGCGCCGGCCGGATAGAGCTTAAAAGCATATACATGCTCGGCATCGGCCACTTTCTTAATTTCAGCCACCGGCGTATTCGCGGTCAGATACAGAGTCATCAAAGGCTGGAACGCCGAACCTAGCGGCAAGGCATCCAGAATTTCCTGCCGATAATTCAATGCCTGTTCGACTGTCGTCACCGGCGGCTTCAGGTTGGGCATGATGACGGCCCGGCCGAACTGACGGGCGGAATGGTCGATCACCGTTCTTAAAATACTGCCTGTCCTGACGTGCAAATGCCAATCGTCGGGCTGGCTGATGGTCAATTTATCCATAAATTCGGCGTTTTCAATTAGAATATCGTGCCATTCTATCATTGCGGGCCTTGAAAATTTAACTCCCCGCCCCTAATAAGCCCATTTTCGATACATTATCTGGAGAAGCAGATGCCTATTTACGAATACCAATGCAATGCTTGCGGACATGAGCACGAGGCCCTGCAAAAACTCGGCGCCGAGCCCTTGGTCGTTTGCCCTGCTTGCAACGAAGCCGAATTGAAAAAGAAAATTTCCGCGGCCGGATTCCGTCTGAAAGGCGGCGGCTGGTACGAAACCGACTTCAAAAGCGGCGCCAAGAAAAACGTCGCCGGCGAAAGCAAAGCCCCGGAAAAATCCGGTAGCGGCGGCGGATGCGGCGGTAGCTGCGCCTGTCACTAAGCTTGCCGGAGCCACGATAAATCCGTACTATCGCCCCTTTTTTTGAATTGATTTGAGAGAAATTATGCGTAGCCACAAATGTGGAGAATTGAACACCCAACATTTAGGTCAAACTGTTGCCTTGTGCGGCTGGGTGCACCGTCGCCGCGATCATGGCGGCGTTATTTTTATCGACCTGAGAGACCGCGCCGGCTTGGTGCAAGTGGTGTTCGATCCCGATATGGCCGAGAGCTTTGCGATCGCCGAGCAGGTGCGTAGCGAATATGTATTGCGCATCGAAGGCATCGTTCGCGACCGTCCGGAAGGCACGCATAATCCGAATATGGCCACCGGCCAAATCGAAGTATTGGGCAAGCACATCGAAGTGTTGAACGAATCGGAAACTCCGCCGTTCCCATTGGAAAGCGATATCGAAGTCAACGAAGAAACCCGCTTGCGCTTCCGCTATATCGACCTGCGCCGCACCGCGATGCAGCAAAAGATGAAAGTGCGCCGCGACGTGACTCGTAACCTGCGCCAGTATCTGGACGACCACGAGTTTTTCGAAATCGAAACACCCTACCTGACCAAGGCTACACCGGAAGGCGCTCGCGATTACATCGTGCCTAGCCGCACCCACCCCAATTCGTTTTTCGCCTTGCCGCAATCGCCACAGCTTTACAAACAGCTGCTGATGATCGCCGGCATGGACCGTTATTACCAAGTAGTGCGCTGCTTCCGCGACGAAGACTTGCGCGCCGACCGTCAGCCGGAATTTACCCAGCTGGATATCGAAACCTCGTTCATGAACGAGCAGCAAATCATGGCGGTGATGGAAGAAATGATCCGTCGCTTGTTCAAGGAAATTATCGATGTCGATCTCGGCGATCAATTCCCGGTGATGAGCTATGCCGAAGCCATGCGCCGTTATGGCTCCGACCGTCCGGACCTGCGTATCGAGCTGGAACTGGTCGATATTGCGGAAGAAATGAAAGGCGTCGATTTCAAAGTCTTCTCCGGCCCGGCCAACGATCCGAATGGCCGCGTGGTGGCGATGCGCTTGCCGGAAGGCGGCGACTTGAGCCGTAGCGTGATCGACGAGCTGACCAAATTCGTCGGCATTTACGGCGCGAAAGGCCTGGCTTATATCAAAGTCAACGATTTGGCCGCCGGCGTCGAAGGTTTGCAATCCCCTATCGTCAAGTTCGCCCCCGCCGAAGTTTGGGCCAAAGTCATGACAAAAGTCGGCGCCCAAAACGGCGATCTGATTTTCTTTGGCGCCGATAAAACTCACATCGTCAACGAAGCGATGGGCGCGTTGCGGGTTAAATTGGGCCTGGACCGCAATCTGTTGACCGGCCCTTGGAAACCGTTGTGGGTCGTGGATTTCCCGATGTTCGCCTGGGACGAAAAAGCCCAACGTTACACGGCGATTCACCATCCGTTCACCGCCCCCAGCTGCTCGGCTGAAGAACTGGTCGCCAACCCTGGCACCGCACTATCGCGTGCTTACGATTTGGTTTTGAACGGCACCGAAGTCGGCGGCGGCTCAATCCGGATCAACCGCACCGCGATGCAACAAACCGTTTTCGACATTCTCGGCATCGGCCACGAAGAAGCCCGAGAGAAATTCGGCTTCCTACTCGACGCCTTGAAATACGGCGCGCCGCCGCACGGTGGTATCGCTTTTGGTTTGGACCGTTTGGTGATGCTGATGACCGGCGCCAGCTCGATCCGCGACGTCATTGCTTTCCCGAAAACCCAGACGGCAGCTTGTCCGTTATTCAATGCCCCAGCCATGGTCAGCGAAGAGCAATTGAAAGAACTGGGTATCAGGCTGCGTAAGCCTGCCGGTAAGGACGAAAAGCCGGAATAACCGACAAAAAACAAAGGCGGACAAATCTGTCCGCCTTTTTTCTTGCTAGCGCGCTCAGCACCACGACCACACACCAGCGTAAATCTTCTTCCACCCCGTCCCAGCAGTCCGCAGACTCAGTCGATTAGCGCATTGATATACATCAAAAAAACCCCTCAAATACTCGTTGACTTTTTTTGCCATATTGATAAGTTAATCACGTTATTTTTGTTAAATAACAGATCCCGGTTGCGGATCTTCTCATGGCATAAGGATTACCGCCCAACACTCCGCATGAGGAGGGGGATGCTATGAATAAAATAACTCCACATCTACTTCGCGATTTAAACGCCACGCTCCCGGCAGGCACAGAGTGCTATCTTTGCTCTGCGGTCAGACGGGCTCTAAGCAAATACCGCAAGGGTCGCGAACCAGTGGCCTACCTCGATAAAGACCAAGCACTACCGATGTTGGCTCAACGCCTTGGCCGCGGCCTCAGACGCTTTTTCCTAGACGACATACAAGCTGAGTTGGACGCAGCCGATCACCCGGACCAACAAAAAAGCTCACTTAGCTGGCCTTATTAAGCTAACCGATTAACCGTCTTTTAGGGAAAACCTACCGACTCTATCCCCCTTCGCCGAAGGGGGAGTTTTTCGAACTTGCCCCGCTACTCCCATCACGCGTGGCTAACCGGAAAAGCCAGTACTTCACCGATCGACGCGCTACCGGTGGTGATCATCAACAACCTGTCCAAACCAATCGCCACACCGCTGCAATCAGGTAAACCCGATCTCAACGCATCCAAAAATGCATCATCCTTGCTCACTGCGGGCAAGCCCTGACTGAGCCGATAGACAATTTCCCTATCAAAACGCGCTTCTTGTTCAAGCGGGTCGGCTAGTTCAAAAAAACCGTTGCCCAACTCCATGCCATTCACGAACACTTCAAAACGCTCACTGATGCGCGGGTCGTCGACGTTTAGGCGTGCCAATGACGACTGTATCGCCGGATAAGCGTGCAGCAAATAAATCGTATCTCTGACCATCATCTGCTGGACGCGGTGGCTAAAGATGAAATCCAGCCATAAAGAATGATCGTTGCCGCATAGTTCGATGGCCTCTGGAAGCGAATTCGCGGCGGCATAAGCTCGATAGCCTTCGACGGAAAAAATCAAGGGATCCAAGCCGGTGGAATCAAAAAATAGCTGCTGATAGCTGATCTGATTGATTGGCAATACTGCATGGAAAGGCTGCAATAGCTGCTGCAATAATTCGGCAACTTCCGCCATCAATTGCCGCAAATCGTAACCGATCCGATACCACTCCAATATGGTGAATTCCGGATTGTGATAGCGTCCGGCTTCGCCGTTCCTGAACGCCTTACAGATTTGGTAAATGCTGCCGCTACCGGCAGCCAGCAAGCGCTTCATCGCAAATTCCGGCGAAGTCTGCAGAAATAGCGTTTGTTGGTTTGGGGGAAATTTAAATTGACTGCTAAAAAAATCCAGCTGCGGATCGGTGCCGGTAGCCCGACACAGTAACGGCGTTTCGACTTCCAGCACTTCATGCTCATCAAAAAAACGCCGAATCGCCGCCAGCATTTGCGCGCGAGTGCGCAAATGCTCGATTGGGCAGCTTGGCTGCCAGCGAACCGTCACTCTTTAACGCGGGACACGTATTCGCCGGTACGGGTATCGACTTTAATCACTTCGCCGATTTGTACAAACAAGGGTACCCGCACCACCGCGCCGGATTCCAGCGTGGCCGGTTTACCGCCGCCACCCGAGGTATCGCCTTTCAGGCCGGGATCGGTTTCGGTAATCGCCAATTCCACGAAGTTGGGCGGCGTCACCGACAACGGCGAGTCATTCCACAAAGTCATCGTGCAAATATCTTGTTCTTTCAGCCATTTGATGGCATCGGACACCGCATTTTTATCGGCTTGATATTGCTCGAAGGTATCGGGCACCATGAAATGCCAGAATTCGCCATCGCTATATAAATATTGCATTTCCTTATCAACGACATCCGCACCTTCCACGGTATCGCCAGACTTGAAGGTACGCTCGATCACCCGGCCGGTTTTCAGATTTCTGATTTTGACCCGGTTGAACGCCTGCCCCTTGCCTGGCTTAACAAACTCGTTTTCGATAATCGAACAAGGGTCGTTGTCCAGCATGATTTTCAAACCGCCCTTGAACTCGTTGGTGCTAAAAGTCGCCATTTTTTCCTCGTGAAACAAATAATAGTCGGACGATTATAATGGATAAGATTTTTATTCGGAAACTGGAGCAGCATTGAACACCCAAACCGCCGCCTGGCAACAGGCGCTTGCCGACGCATTTACCAGCGTCGACGCCCTCTGCGAGTACCTGAATATTCCGCTGAACAGCATAGCCTCATTAGCCGATTTCAAAGCCTTTCCGTTGCGAGTACCGCGCGGCTTCGCCGATTGCATGCGACCTGGCGACCCGGATGATCCATTGTTGAGACAAGTACTGCCGATTCAAGACGAGTTGGCCGACTATCCCGGCTATACTCACGACCCGGTGGGCGACCTCGGCGCCGTCGCCGAAGCCGGCGTCATCCACAAATATCACGGCCGAGTGTTGTTGATCAGCACCGGCGCTTGCGCGGTGCATTGCCGTTATTGTTTCCGGCGTAATTTCCCTTATAGCGAACTACAACTATCGACACAAAAAATCCAGCAAGCGCTTACTTACATTGCCAGTCGTCCCGAAATCAGCGAAGTCATTCTTAGTGGCGGCGATCCCTTATTGCTGAATGACGATAAACTTGGCCAACTGCTGCAGCGGCTAGGAGAGATTGACCATGTCAGGCGCATCCGCATCCATAGCAGGCTACCCATCGTGTTGCCGATGCGTATCACCGAGCGACTGCTAAGCACCTTATCCGATCTAGCGCAGCCAATCGTCATGGTGTGTCATGCCAATCACGCCAATGAACTGAGTACGACCGTAGGATCGGCTTGCGCCCATTTACGCCGGCATGGCGTCACCTTATTGAACCAAAGCGTGCTGCTGAAAGGCGTTAACGACAACGGCGACACTCTCTGCGAACTCAGCGAAAAACTGTTTGAACTGGGCGTTTTGCCTTACTACCTACATTTACTGGACCGCGCCAGCGGCGTCGGTCATTTTGAGGTTGCCGAAACGGATGCCAAACGCTTGCTTTCGCATATGCAACAGCGCTTACCGGGGTATCTGGTACCCAAATTGGTTAAGGAACAGGCAGGGGCCGCCTATAAAATCTCAATTTGCTGATCACGGAACAGTTTTACGGATTAACCGGTTCACTTTTATCGATACCCAGTCTAAGATTTTTCCAAACCGACAACGGTTTCCCACCTGGCACCAGTAAACTATGACAGATAAACCCGCGAGCCCTGCCGATCAGATACCACGCATAGTGATGATCACAGTGTGTTTATTACTGGTCAGCGATATTGCTGTCGCACTCTATCAACATATCTACGGTCCCGGGCCGCTAACGCTATGGGCAAGTGTCCTGGTGCCGGGACTGGCGATCCTGTTTATTTTCAGCTGCCTATTGTCAAACCGGCAGGAATATTCCTCGCGACTCATTCTAACTGGCGACTGTTACGACAATATCGATCAAGCCATGATCCTGGTCGATACACATTGCCTTATTCGTAAGATCAATAAAGCCGCGCTGCTCGCTGTCGGAAAAAACGCTGTTGAATTGATCAACGAACCTGTCCACGCTTGGTTTCATCCCTTAAGCTACGCTGAAACCGAATGCCCGTTATGCCAGCATATCAGAGCCGGCAAAGCCATGCCGGCCACAGACTTTGCCTTCCCCAATCAAACTTGGCAGGCCATTTCGCTCACTCGACTGTCTCGCTATAACGATAAGGAATTGGTCCAGCTTCATACCGACATCACGCCGCGGAAGCAAGTGGAAGAGCAATTGGCGCTGGTGATTGATGGGGCTCAGCTAGGCTATTGGGACTGGGATTATCTGAGCGGCAAACATATCGTCAACCAGCGTTGGCTGGACATGCTCGGATTGACTGAAGACGAATTGGACCACTATGCCAGCGATTGGGATAAACGCATCCATCCCGATGATAGAGACCGGGTCCGGGAATTAATCGCCAAACACATCGAATCCGGCCGTCCTTATGTGGTGGAATTTCGGATGCGCCATAAACACGGCCATTGGGTATGGATACAAGGTTCCGGGGCGGTGGTCGCTTACGATCCGCTCAGCGGCCGCCCCGCCCGCTTGTGCGGCACTCATCAAGACATCAGCGCGCGCAAGCAGTCGGAGAGCAATCTACAAGCCGCCTACCAGATTATCAGCCAAAGTGCCGCCGTGGTGTTGAAATGGAATAATTCCGAAGGCTTACCGATTGAGTTCGCCACCGAAAACGCCTGCCAATTATTCGGTTACAGCGTCGAACAACTGGTGACCGGCAATGTGTTTTATCTCAATCTGATTCATCCCGACGACATCGGCACTTTTCTGCGCGAAATCGGCGGCTGCGGCAACGATCCCCATTGCACGGAAATAGTGCATCAACCCTATCGCATCGTCACCTACAACGGCAGTATCAAGTGGGTGCAGGATCGAAAAATGCTGGTCCGTAACGAGCAAGGCCGCGTCATCGATTATCAAGGCCTGGTGACCGACATCACTCAGCAGCGCCAGCAAAGCAGCGTGATCCGCAATATTATTTCCAGCACCTTGCCGCAAGGTACCGCAACACTACTGGATAACCTGGCCTTGCTAACGGTGGAAACCTTGGGCGCAGACTACGCCTTAATCGCCGAAACCCTGGATAGCGGCCATGCCCGCAGTTTATCGCTGTGTGCAAAAGGTAAAATCGTCGAAAACCGGGACATTGACCTGCTCACTTCGCCGTGCCGCGAGCTGGCTTCCGGCAATCCGTGCGTTTACGAACACGACGTCGCCCAACAATTCCCGAATGCCGAGTGGTTGCGACATTACCAGATAGAGGGCTATCTCGGCATTCCCTTGCTGGACAAACAGCAAAACAGCTTTGGCTTCATTTCAGTGTGCTACTGCCGGCCGATTCCGGACAGCGTTTTTGCCGCCGACATTTTAAAATTATTTGCGCTGCAGATTACCGCCGAACTAGAACGCAGCCGGGCGATCGATGCGCTCCAAGACCAAAAGCAGCGCTTATTGGATGCGCAAAGCATCTCCCATATTGGTGATTGGCACTGGCATGTGCCCGATGATCGCTTTAGCTGGTCTGACGAGATGTACCGGATCACCGCGACTAGCAAAACCAATTTTGCCCCTAATTTCACCAGCATTCTGAATACACTGGTTCATCCGGACGATCAGGTTTTCTTTAAATCTGCCATGCAAAACGCCATCGGCAGCGGCATCATCGATTTCCGGCACCGAATTGTCCTCGGCAATAATCGAATTCGGCATGTCCATCAACGCGGCAAGGCGATACGAGATGCCAACAACAAGACCGTCGGCATTCAAGGTACCATGCAGGACATCACCGATCGTCTGCAAACCGAGCAACGTCTGCTGGAGGCTAAGCAACAAGCCGAGCAAGCCACTCGCGTCAAATCCGAATTCCTGGCCAATATGAGCCACGAAATCCGCACCCCGATGAACGCCATTATCGGCCTGGTCGAACTGTGCCTGAACAGCAATATCACCGCCAAACAGCGCGACTACCTGGAACGGGTGGAAACTGCCGCACGCTCGCTGATGACCATCATCGACGATATTCTGGATTTTTCGAAAATGGAAGCCGGAAAAATGCACTTGGAATCCACGCCTTTTCTGCTGGAGGAAATGTTGGACAACGTCTTCTCCACCATGTCCGAGCTCAGCACCCGCAAAGGCCTCGCGCTGATTCGGCCACCGGCCGATCAAACCTACCACGCGGTTATCGGCGATCCGCAACGCCTGAGGCAAATTTTTATTAATTTGATCGGCAATGCGATTAAATTTACCGAGCGAGGTGAAATCAAAGTGACATTGACCGAACTCAGCCGCTCGACGCAGCAAACCTGCTTGCAATTCAGCATCAGCGACACCGGCATCGGCATGAACGCCGAAAAACAAGCCAAGTTATTTCAGGCTTTCAGCCAGGGCGACAGCAGCGTCACCCGAAATTATGGTGGTACCGGTCTGGGCTTGATTATTTCCAAACAATTGGTGGAACAAATGGGCGGCACCATCAGCGTTGCTAGCCAAGAAAATCTAGGCTCGACTTTTACGTTTAGTATCAAACTCGGCATTACCAGCCTAGCGTCGATACGCCACGCTCAATACCAGCAGCAGAATCCCATCGACACCAGTAAACTCCAGCATATCAGAGGCGCCCACGTCCTGCTGGTCGAGGATAACGAAGTCAATCGGATCGTAGCGATCGAGTTGCTCGAACAAGCTCACTTAAAAATCGATATCGCCGAAAATGGCGAAATTGCGTTGACCAAGTTACAACAAACTCCCTATGATTGTGTACTAATGGACGTGCAAATGCCGGTGATGGATGGCTATCAAACCACAAAGCGTTTACGATCGATTCCAGGCTGTCAAACATTGCCAGTGATAGCGATGACCGCTAACGCGATGAGCAATGACCGCAACAAATGTTTGCAAGCCGACATGGACGATTTCATTAGCAAACCGATATTGCCCGAAATACTTTATGGCGTGCTGGTGAAATGGATAGCACCGCGCTGTAACCACCAAAATGCCCGTCCCCTCTCCGACGCAGAGCTGGAAAATCATGATATTCCTTATCTCTATGGCATAGATAGTGCGTCTGGTTTGCAACATACCGCCGGCAATCGGGCCGTGTATCGAAAAGTCTTACAGAAATTTGCCGAAAATCACGCCAACACCATGATCGATATTAGCCAGGCTTTTGCCGGCAACGATTACGACAAAGCCTACCAATTAGTCCATACTTTGAAAGGTTTGGTCGGTTCGCTTGGAGCGCTACAATTGCAGAGCCACTTAGTACGCTTGGAAGAATCCCTGATCAACTATCGGCCCAATATTGCCAATGTTCCCCATATAGACAGCAACCTAGCGACCACCACCCTGGAAATGGCCAAGATCGTCAACAGTATCAACAACACCCTGGCAAACAACGACGGTGTTGTGGGTAGTAAACCGCAGTTATCTTCGCTGGAAATCCGGGAACAACTGATACTGTTGATTAATAAGCTGCGAGTATTCGACTCAGATGCCGACCAACAACTCGATAACATCTTGGCCAGAATCGACGAAAAGACGCTGAGCGAGGCGTTATTACCGATAAAAAAGCAAATTGCCAACTACCAGTTTGTCGATGCCGCTCAAGCTCTCAGCCACATACTGGATCACGGAATGTAAGATGACGGAAAACAAAAACACTCACACCATTCTGGCCGTGGACGACAGCCCGGAAAATCTTGATCTGATCAAGAATATTTTGGAACCCTATTACACGGTAAAAGTGGCGGTACAAAGTAATCTGGCCTTACATATCGCCACCACGCAGCTTCCCGATCTGATCTTGCTGGATATCATGCTGGACGACATGGACGGCTATGAAATATGCCACCAACTAAAATCATCGGACAAAACCCGTAACATTCCCATCATTTTTCTGACAGCAAAACGATCGGAAGAGGACGAAGTCCACGGTTTTCGGATCGGCGGCAGCGACTACATCACCAAACCATTTTCGCCCTCCATCGTCTTGGCCAGAGTCAGGACTCAAATTCAGTTAAAAACCAAATCGGATCTATTGGAAAAACTGGCATCGCTGGACGGCTTAACGGAAATTCCCAATCGGCGCGCCTTCGACGCCGCCTTGGAACGGCAATGGAATCAATCCAAGCGAACTGGCATGCCGTTATCCTTGTTGATCGCGGACATTGATGCCTTCAAACAATACAACGATTATTACGGCCATCCGATGGGTGACGAATGTTTGAAAAGCGTTGCCGGTGCGTTGCAAAAACTAACGCATCGTCCCGAAGACCTGGTGGCGCGCATGGGCGGCGAAGAGTTCGCGATTTTGCTACCCAACACCGATAGCATAGGTGCCATGCTCCGAGCCGAACAATATCGGGAAGCCGTCGAAAACCTTAAGATCCCCCACACCAAGCACAACCCCAACACTTTTGTCACTATTTCTGCCGGTGCCGCCACACTGCAGGCCCACGCCCACGACGATGTTGCGAACTTATTGAAAGCAGCGGATGACGCACTTTATCAGGCTAAAAATCAGGGTCGCAACCGGGTCTGCGGTAACAATCTATAAAACGCTACCGACACCAAAGCAATCCGGACATCGTGACCAAACCTGAAACCGTCTATAATCCGGCCCTACTTAATTTATACCCAAAAATTGCCGGCTCCTCGTTTATGCATCTTTACCTTGACTTTAATGCCTCCTATCTTGCTGCATTTGCAATGGGTTTATTCAGCAGCCTGCATTGCATCGGCATGTGCGGCTCCATTATCGGCACACTGACCTACAGCTTAAAACCCGAGATCCGCAACGATAAACGTCGTTTGTTCGGCATCGTGCTCAATTACAACATGGGCCGAATTTTTAGCTATGCGCTGGCCGGCGCCGTCGCTGGCATACTAGAAGCTTTTTTAAGCCTGCCCTTTACCCAAGGTCAAGCCCACCGACTTTTACAACTCGTCTCGGCGGTGATCATGGCCGGCGCCGGCCTTTATCTTGCTGGCTGGTTCCCACGCTTCGCCTATATCGAAAAAATGGGCGCGCGTTTCTGGAAATTGATCGAACCCTTCGGCCGCAGACTAATTCCGGTACAAAACCGCACTCAAGCCATATTGTTCGGCATGGTCTGGGGCTGGTTGCCCTGCGGCCTGATTTATACCGCGCTGGCACTGGCGGCAACCACCGGCAGCATCGTCCATAGTTCGCTCACCATGCTAGCTTTCGGCCTGGGTACTTTACCTGCCGTGATGGGAGTCGGTATAATGACCTCATTGTTAACGAGGCTTTCCAAAGCTCGGCGTTTCAAACATGCCGTTGGCGCCTTGTTTATCATCTTCGCATTACTGGCAGCCTTTCCTTGGCTAAACCCGATGCGTGTTGAACATATCATGACGTTTTGAGAGGTTTTACAGTGGCTAATTTCGATCCGATTATTGGACAATCTCCCGCAATCGAAGCATTGATTCGTAGCGCTCGCATCGTCGCGGCGACCGATGTCACCGTGCTAATTAAGGGCGAAACCGGTACGGGAAAAGAAGTGCTGGCAACGGCCATCCAAAAAGATAGCCCGCGCGCCAACAAACCTTTTATCACGCTAAACTGTGCCGCCCTTCCGGAAGGTTTAGTTGAGTCTGAAATATTCGGCCACAAAAAAGGCGCGTTTACCGGTGCGATATCCGACAAACAAGGCCTATTTCAAGCCGCCGACGGCGGTACTTTGTTCCTCGACGAGATCAATTCCTTACCGCCGGGGATTCAGTCAAAACTGTTGCGCTTTCTTGAATCGGGCGAATGTCTACCGGTGGGCGGCACCAAACCCTATATGGTCAATGTGCGCGTGATTGCCGCCTCTAACGCCGATTTAAACAAACTGATAGAGAACGGCGAGTTTCGCCAGGATTTGTATTTCCGCTTGAATGTCGTGCCGCTGGAATTACCGGCATTGCATCAACGCACCGAAGACATCGAAGAACTGGCCAAACATTTCTTTGCGCATTTCTCGGCCACTCATTCATTGGAACCACCTACTTTCAGCAGACAGACCTTAAAAACCCTGCGCGGTTACAAATGGCCTGGCAACATTCGTGAATTGCGTAATCTCTGCGAACGGCTCAGTATTCTGTTGTCTGGAAAAGTCATCGAACCAGAAAACCTGCCGCACGAATTCAATCGCTGCACGACCAAGGCAAACTCCGACTTCACCTTGCCAGAATTAGGATTGCACTTAGATGCCCTCGAAGCGGACATGATCCTGCAAGCCTTAAACAGAACCAAGGGTAACCGCAGCAAATCGGCGCGACTATTAGGTATATCCCGGGACACCTTGCTGTACCGCATTCAAAAGCACGGACTGGCAACCCATTAAAATTCTGGTCCTAGCTGTTAACCACCAGCTAAAGCCGGTGGTTGCAATAGCCCTTACCAGGAGCGCAAACAAATAATCCTGGCCATTCCCGGCCTTTCTCAACCTGCTAACGCTTTCGCACCCATTGCACGGTGACGTTATCGCTTTTGCCTTGCGCTCTTAACACGGCCATTTTCGCCATCTTTTGCAATTCTGGCTTACCACTGTCCGCTTGCGATAAGCCCAACAACTCCTGCTCTTTCACGAACTCCCAGAAACCGTCGCTACATAAAACAAATGTTTCCCCGCTTTTTATCGCCGGGAAACTGACAATATCGACTAGCGGTGGCGTCGATATATTGATGCTGCGCGTCAGCTTATGTTGATCGGGATGCACCCCCATTTCCCATTCGCTGATTTTGCCTTCGTTAAATAACTGTTGGGGCACCGAATGGTCTTTGGTGCGCCAGATGACGCGTTTGGCATTGATGCGATAAATACGCGAATCGCCGCAATGCGCTGTGATCACTCGCTCCTCATCCAGATACAAAATGGCACAGGTGGTATGCGCGTCGCTGGCAGCCGGATCGCCGGCAAACAGTTTACGCATACCGGCGACCGTTTCCGTAATCCAGGCCTGCACCGCAGCCTCTCCCAGCGCTTGTATTTGCAGCCGATATATATCAGCCAAGGCAATCAATCCCCGACAAAAAAATTGTGAGGCCTTTTCCCCTGATTGGTGTCCGCCCAAACCATCGGCGACGACAAATACCGCATAATCGGCACATACCTTGTGCGCCATGCAATCTTGATTGACCTCGCGATTGCCGATCGAGGTTAATTGATAAAACTCAAGTTCCGCCAACATGAAATCAACCGTGTAAACGTGCCTCCCGCATCACTCGTTTCATATCCCTAACCGCTCGCTCCAAACCGAAAAACACAGCTTGCGCAATCAAGGAATGGCCGATATTCAATTCCACGATCTGCTCGATTCGGCAAATCGCCTCGACATTCGCCAAATTCAGCCCATGTCCGGCGTTGACTTGCAACCCCGCCTGATGCGCATAGGCGGCCGCCTCGCGGATACGTTGTAATTCCTGCTGTTGCTCGGTTTTGGTGGTCGCATCGGCATAACGGCCTGTATGCAATTCCACCACCGGTGCGCCGGCGTTGACAGCTGCGTCGATTTGCCGAAAATCAGGATCGATAAACAAAGAGACTTCGACATCGGCCGCCGCTAATTGTTGGCAAGCACTGCGCATTTTTTCCGCCGCGCCGGCCACATCCAGCCCACCCTCGGTCGTCAACTCTTCACGGCGCTCTGGCACCAAGCAGCATGCCTGCGGCCCCACCTTAACGGCGAGCGCCAGCATCGGCTCGGTCACCGCCATTTCCAGATTCAAGCGAGTATGCAACATGTCCTTCAGCAAATAAATATCCCTATCCTGAATATGCCGCCTATCCTCGCGCAAATGTGCGGTAATGCCGTCCGCGCCGGCTTGCTCAGCGACCAGCGCCGCCTGGACCGGTTCGGGGTAACGCGTACCTCTGGCCTGCCGTAAAGTAGCAATGTGATCAATATTTACGCCTAGCAATATTGGTTGTTTTGTCATTTATCTATCAGTCCGATTGCGAAGTTCCATGGATTTTATCCATTTATAGATGTTTAATAATTTTGGCCAACACATCGCGGCTCTTCAATGGCCTACCCTGCAAATGCCCATCCAGCATCTTTCTCAGCAGCCATTTAGCTTCAAGTAAGCCCTGACCATCAAGCGGCAACCTTGCCGCCAGCCGTGTTAGCGTCTCACCGCCAATTAGGCCATTGTGATCCACCACCATGCCGAAATCGGCCAAAAAATCGTAACGCTGCCCAAATTGCACCGGCTTGCCATTGGCCTCGGCATCCAATTGCGCCGCATAACCGGCTTCTTGCAATAAATCTAGCTCAAAATAGCGTAGGGTTTGTTCGATAGGATTGTCAGCCGACAAGTCGCTCAAGCAACGCTCGTAGCAGACGAATATCTCCGGATGAGGATCGTGTTTATGGACGAATATCTGCACCAGTTCGTTGATATAAAAGCCGCAATACAACGCCAAGCGTTGCAAGGCATAGCCGTTGACATACTCCGCTTGTGTAAGGACTTTTAATTCGTTCCGGTCGCTAAAGGACAGCTTCAATGCGCAAAAAGGCAGCAGTAAGCCGGCCATTTTCGACTTTTCTTTGCGCACGCCTTTGGCCAATATCGAGACAATGCCAAAATCGCGGGTGAATACCTCTAACAGTAAACTGGTTTCCCGATACGGCCTGTGCTGCAAAATAAACGCGGGCTGCAAATAGACGGCAGAACCATTCATCAATCGCCGATATCGATGAATCCCAAACTTTGCAAGGCACGCTCGTTATCCGACCAGCCTTTTTTCACTTTGACCCACAACTGCAAATAGACTTTTTGGCCGATTAGTTTTTCGATGTCGACGCGCGCTTCGCTGCCCACTTTTTTCAGCATTTCGCCTTGCTTGCCGATCACGATACTTTTTTGGCTATCGCGCTCCACCAGAATCGCCGCGTAGATTTTACAAAGCTCCGGAAACTCTTCGTAGCGCTCGATCTCCACGGTCAGCGCATACGGCAATTCGTCGCCCAAACGCCGGGTCAATTTTTCGCGAATGATTTCGGCGACGAAAAAACGCTCCGGCCGATCGGTAATTTGATCTTCCGGGTAAATCGGCTCTGCTTCCGGCAACAAAGCCATGATGTGCTGTTCCAGCAGCTCAAGATTGGTGCGTTTCAACGCCGAGACCGGCACGATATGTTGGAATGGGTACTTTTGCTGTGCATCGGCGAAAAACTTCAGCACCGCATCCTTATCCTTGATCTTGTCGACTTTGTTGACGACCAAAATCACCGGCAGCCCGGCACGCTCGAGTTTCTTGAAAATTTTCTGGTCGTACTCATGCCAATACAAACCATCCAACAGCCAAACCACCACATCGACGCCCAACAGTGTGCTGTCGGCAGTTTTATTCAGATAGCGGTTTAATACCTTTTTTTCGTCCTGATGCATGCCCGGCGTATCCATGAAGATAGCCTGACCTGCTTCGGTGGTCTTGATACCCAGAATCCGGTGCCGGGTAGTTTGCGGTTTTCTGGAGGTGATGCTGAGTTTTTGACCCAACAAGTGATTCATCAACGTCGATTTGCCGACATTGGGCCTACCGATTAAAGCAACATATCCGCAGTTCATTTATCCCTGGTTTGTAAAAGATTTAACATATTTTCCGCGGCGGCCTGTTCGGCTTTTTTTCGGGAAATGCCAATACCATTGCAGGTATTCTGAGTAACCGCGACGCTGCATTTCACTTCGAAAGTCTGAGCATGATCGGCACCGGACATGCTGACCAGTTCATATACCGGCAATGGTTTGCGGCTGGCCTGCATCAACTCCTGTAAGCGCGTTTTCGGATCCTTATTCCAATCGTCAACCTTTAGCGCAGCTAGCTTGTCGCTAAACAATTGCAATATCCATTGCCGACAAACCTCGACTCCCTGGTCTTTCAGCAACGCACCCATGATGGCTTCCAACGCATCCGACAGAATCGAATCGCGTCGAAAACCGCCGCTTTTCAGTTCGCCGGAGCCCAATATCAGATAATCGCCGATATTGTGCTGTCTGGCCAATTCCGCCAGCGAATTTTGATTGACCAAGCTGGCCCGCAAGCGACTTAAAGCCCCCTCGCCCGCTTCGGGAAACGATTCATACAACTTCTGGGCAATCACGAAACCCAATACGGAGTCGCCCAGATATTCCAGGCGCTCATTGTTTCTGGCACCCACGCTGCGATGTGTCAAGGCCATTGAAAACAAATTGGGATCGCTAAACGTCAAACCCAGCTTTCCGGCAAGAATTTCAGGCTTTTTAATCACTTGTTGCCAGCTTCGAATCCTTCGTGAAACTGTACCAGCACACTCAAATTGCCGAAAATCGGCTCGATTCGCTCGTAGTCGATATCAACCCGCACGTAGCCCGGTTGGGCCACAATTTTAATATCGTCATTGGTGACATGCTCGACATAGTTCAAATCAAAGCGTTTCTCCAAACTGGTTTTTATTTCCGCCTTGGTTTTAGTCACGATGTCCGTGGTATTTTCCACCGCTTTCAACGCGTTGACCACCCGACTATGATTGATATAAATCGGCGCAATTTTTAGTATCAGCAAGGTAAAAAATGCAATTAAGCCCAAAATAAAGGCGATAGACAGAAATGTTAAACCGCGTTGTTTTTTTAATGAAGACGGCATGCCGCTACCCCCGAAAATTTAGATTTAAGCCATGGACGATTGGAAAAGATACTGCCAATCCGCTTGCCTTTACTGCGACAACGGTCGCCAAGCGTTGCCAGTAAAAACATAGGCAACAAAAACGATTAATGCAAAACAGTTCCCAGACGATCGAAAGCGATGCCTTTATTTTCCCAATCCCAATTCATCCAGATGAAAAAGGCTCTACCGACCAGATTAGCCTCCGGCACGGTACCCCAATAGCGGCTGTCGTTACTGTTATCTCGGTTATCGCCCATCACGAAATAATGGCCTTGAGGCACCACAAACACATCTTCCACCGAAGACGCGCCGCGACTGATCAGAATCGAATGCTCAACACCCTGCAAGTCTTCTTCCAGGCGCTCGGCGCCGCTCATACTGCTACCTTGTCCTACGCCCTGATACCGGCCCAGCGACACTTGCTTGATTGGTGCGCCGTTGACATACAGCTTTTTGTCGAAATAAGCGATCCGGTCGCCCGGCAAGCCGATGACCCGCTTGATGTAATCCACTTCGGGCTGTTTCGGAAATCTAAACACCACGATGTCACCGCGCTTGGGTTCGCCCATCTCGATGATCTTGTTGTTCAATACCGGCAAACGCACACCATAGCTGAATTTATTCACCAAAATAAAATCGCCGACCAACAATGTCGGCATCATCGATCCCGATGGAATCCGGAACGGCTCGACCAGAAACGAACGCAGCAATAATACGATCAATACCACCGGGAAAAACGAGCGGGCGTATTCGACCAGTAGCGGTTCTTTCTCGGTCGGATAAGGCAGGTTAGCCCGTTTCAGGTACAAGCAATACCCACCCCAAACGACGCCGGTTGCAAAACTGGCTACCACCAGAAAAAATGAAAAATCGTAATCCATAAGTTAATTCTATCGTCGCTATTCTTTATTGACCTGCAACACCGCCAGGAACGCTTCCTGCGGAATCTCGATACTACCCACCTGCTTCATCCGCTTCTTACCGGCTTTCTGTTTTTCCAGCAGCTTTTTCTTACGGGTAATGTCGCCACCATAACACTTGGCTGTGACATTTTTGCGCATGGCTTTTACGGTAGAGCGCGCGATGACCTTGGCACCGATGGCCGCCTGAATCGCCACTTCGTACATCTGCCGCGGAATCAAATCTTTCATCTTTTCGACCAAATCGCGGCCGCGATTTTGGCTCAAATCCCGATGGACGATGATAGACAACGCGTCGACCTTGTCGCCGTTAATCAGCACATCCAATTTCACCAGCGGCGCCGGCTCAAAGCGCTGGAACTCATAGTCGAAAGAGGCATAACCGCGGCTGACCGACTTCAGCCGGTCGAAGAAATCCAACACCACTTCGCTCATCGGCAATTCGTAGCTAAGTGAAACTTGGCTGCCGGCGTATTGCATGTTTTTCTGGATGCCGCGTTTTTCGATACACAGATTGATGACGTTGCCCAGATAGGCTTGCGGCACCAGGATATTCGCCAAAATGATCGGCTCGCGAATCTCGACAATAGTACCGACATCCGGCAACTTGGCCGGATTATCGACCATCACGATTTCGCCGCCATGGGTTTCGACTTCGTAAATGACGGTCGGCGCGGTGGTAATCAGATCGATGTTGTATTCGCGCTCCAACCGCTCCTGGACGATTTCCATATGCAGCATACCCAGGAAGCCGCAACGAAACCCAAAGCCTAAGGCTTGCGAGGTTTCCGGCTCATAATTCAATGCCGAATCGTTCAGGCGCAACTTGTCCAGCGCTTCGCGCATCGCGCCGAAATCGTCGGAACTGACCGGATACAGACCGGCAAACACCCGCGGCTGGACTTTTTCAAAACCCGGCAACGCTTCGGTGGCGGGATTGTCGGTGGCGGTAATGGTATCGCCCACCGGCGCGCCGAAAATATCCTTGATCCCGGCGACGATGAAGCCGACTTCACCGGTATGTAATTGCTGCTTCTCCAGCTGTTTTGGCGTGTAGACACCCAGTTTCTCGACCAGAAACGATTTGCCAGTCGACATCACGGTAATTTTTTGCTTCTTGCGCAGACTGCCGTTGACGATACGCACCAAGGACACCACGCCCAGATAATTGTCGAACCAGGAATCGATAATCAAGGCCTGTAACGGCGCGTTTTCGTCGCCGGCCGGCGGCGGAATCTTTTGAATCAATTGATCGAGTACCGCTTCGACGCCAATACCGGTCTTGGCGCTGATTTTCAGCGCTTCGTCAGCCGGAATGCCGATCACATTCTCGATTTCTTCCATCACCCGCTCCGGCTCGGCGGACGGCAGATCGATCTTGTTCAGTACCGGCACCACTTCCAAACCTTGCTCGATCGCGGTGTAGCAGTTGGCCACGCTTTGCGCTTCCACGCCTTGCGCGGCATCGACCACCAGCAAGGCACCTTCGCAGGCCGCCAAGGAACGCGACACTTCGTAGGAAAAATCCACGTGGCCCGGGGTGTCGATAAAATTCAGTTGATAAGTGACGCCGTCGCTGGCTTTGTAATCCAGGGTAACGCTTTGTGCCTTGATGGTGATGCCGCGTTCCCGCTCCAGATCCATGGAATCGAGTACTTGCGCTTCCATCTCCCGGTCGCTCAGTCCGCCGCAAATTTGAATAAATCGGTCTGCCAATGTCGATTTCCCATGATCGATATGGGCAATGATGGAGAAATTTCTGATATTTTTTTGATCCACTTAGCTTCTAGTTAATTCGTTAGGTTTACAGAATAAATGCGGCGACCCCCTGTCCCCGCGATGCACTGTTTTAGGCGGCTTTGGCCAGTATTTGCCGAAATTGGGCGACGGTTTCCGCGGTCAATGGTTGACGCTGATTGTCCCAGACCACGCCATCCAATTCCTCGGCCAAGATGTCGATGGTTTCCATGAAGTCGTCGAACACCGTCAGGGGTTCGTCGACTTCGCGCGGCTGCATGAAAAATACGATGCCGGGGCAATAAAAATCGTCAAGTCCGGTGTCGGGAAAAGTACCGGGATCAACCATGCTGGCGACAGCAAAATCGACCATGCGATTGGCATCCACGCGCTCGAATACCCTAACGCTACCGTATCTAAGTCCAACGCGTTCAAAGGCCTCGAATAAATCCTCGCCGTTAAAACCTTGATCCGCCCGAGCAACAATGCTGAATTCGATCAAAGCCGGCAATTCCAAACGCTTTGAGTTAGACAAGGTTGCGGCTTGTTTTTTCTCCGATTCGCGACGCGAAACGTCTGCGGGAGATTTCGGGCTGGGCTTGATGGCTCTATCGTCTAACAGAGCATCTCCATCAACCAGCTCGGAGCCCAGGGCAAACACATCCATCTCGTCTTCGTCTTCTTCGACGGAAAACTCGTCAACCATGCGGTCTTCATAAGAGTCTTCATCGTAATAATCGTCGGGCACGCGTCTCTCCCGCAACGACTTGATGAAATGCCACAACACCATGCCGATCATTACCAGCACGCCGATCAAAATAATCACGACTCTTAATAGTTCTTTATCCATTAGCTTTCCGCCATGCTCACTGCTTCTTCAATATCAACCGCCACCATTCTGGATACTCCAGGCTCCTTCATGGTAACACCTGCCAGATGTTTTGCAATTTCCATTGTGACTTTGTTGTGTGAAATATACAAAAACTGTACGGTTGCCGACATGTCTTCCACCATCTGCGAAAATCGCACCACGTTGGCATCATCGAGCGGAGCGTCCACCTCATCCAGCAAACAAAACGGCGCCGGATTCAATTCAAATATCGAGAATACCAAGGCCACGGCCGTCAGAGCCTTTTCGCCGCCGGACAGCAGATGTATCGAGCTGTTGCGCTTGCCGGGCGGCCGGGCAATGATGTTGACACCCGCTTCCAGCAAATCATCCTCGGTCAATTCCAGGTAGGCCTGACCACCGCCGAACAGGCGCGGAAACTTTTCCTTTAAGCCATTATTGATCTTGTCGAAAGTTTCCTTGAAGCGCTGACGGCTTTCCCGGTCGATCTTGCTGATTGCCTGATCCAAGGTATTCAAGGCGTCGACCAGATCGTCGTGCTGCTCGTTCAAAAACTTCATCCGTTCGGACTGGGTTTTGTATTCCTCGATCGCGGTCAGGTTGATCGATCCCAGTCTTTCGATTTGATCGGTCAGATCGTCGACGGCGTTTTTCCACTTAGTTTCCGTGGCGCCCTCGGTCAGATTGGCGAGTATCGCTTCCGGATCGGCATCGACCTCGGTCAGCTGTTCGGCAATGGTCTGCTGACGAACCCGACTGTCCTGCTGCTCGAAACGTACTTGATCCAATGCTTCTTTTTGTTTTTCCAAGGACCGCTGAGTTTGCGAATATTGCTCAGCCAGTTGACTGACAGTCTGTTCGCTGGCTTGCTGAGCCTGGCGTTCGGACTGCAAGTTGTCCTCGAACTGCGCCTTTCTCTCCAACAACTCTTCCAACTGCATTTTCTCGTCGTCGAGCGGCGCCAACGAATAGTGCAATTTGTTTTCCAGCTCGGCGATACGGTCGGCCGATTGTTGATGCTGTAACTGCAAACGTTCGATCTGCTTGGCGGTCAGCACTTCCGAAGATTTCAAGGATTCGATTTGCGCATGCAACCTGTGCAAGTGCCGGCGCGCCTCATCGACCGATGCATCGGTATTTTGTTGCTGAGCCTGAATTTGTTGATTCAGTTGCTCCAATTCGGTTTTCTTGTCGCCTAAATCACCCAAGGCCTGCTCGGCGTCCTGCTTGATCATCTCCGCTTCGGAGATACTTTCGGCATTTTCCGCCAGATGCTGACTGATCTCTTCGATCTCATGATCGAGCTGTTCCAGGCGGCGCTTTTGCTGTTCGAAACGCGCCGACTGCGCGCTGTACTCGGCGCTCTTCGCAGAAAACTCGGCACTAAGCAATTTTTCTTTTTGTTGATATTGCTCGCGATTGCTCTCAGCCGCCTTCAATGCCTGCTCGCAGTCCGCCAGTTGTTGTTCATCCTCGGCTATCGTCATCTGCAGCTCGCTCTGCCGCTGCTTCAGTTCGCGCAACTCCTTTTCCCGATGCAACACCCCGGCCTTGCTATCGCTGCCACGGCTGATCTTGATCCAGTCCTTGCCCAGCCAGGTGCCATCCGCCAAAACTACAGATTCGTGTGGCTGCAACTTCATTTGCCGAGCCTGTTGCATGGTCTCCGCACAGTAGATACCGCTCAACAGGCTGGACAAATCCCAGCTACTACGTAGCTTGCTGGCCAGAGCCGTCGGACCGGCGGCGGCGGCAGATGAACTCGCATGAGTTTCAAACACGATCAACGATTGCTTGGTCAAATCCTGCAACTCGCCCAGTATCGCATCGGCGCTATCCACGCAGATCGCTTCCAGGTAACTGCCCAACACGGTCTCCACGGCAGTTTCCCAACCTTCTTCGGCCTCCAGAAATTCAGCCAGCCGCGGCTGTTGCTCCAAGCCCACCTGCTCCAGCCAGACTCCCAACTCTTTTTTGTCCTTACCCATCGCATGTTGCTGCAATAATTCCAAGGAACTGATCTTGCCGTTGACCTTTTGCAACTCGGCACGACTGGCATGCAAATTATCGTGCAGTTGTTTGATAGCTGGCCGCAGTTCGGCAATGCGTTGCAGCACCACTTCCAACTGTTGCTGCAATTGCTCGCGCTCGGCTTCGATCAATTCAATACTGCTATCCAGGGTTTCCAATGCCAGTTGCAATTGGGTATCCGCCAAACCGCCGCGCTCGCCCTGCAATTTATCCAGCCGGGATTGCAACTGCCGATTCTGGTTCTCCAGTTGCACCAGCTTGGTCCTCTGCACTTCGGCCTGTTCGCGATAGCCGGCGTTCTCGGCCAGAAAGGCTTCCCACTGCTGCTGCCATTGCTGCTTTTGTAGATGGGCGTCTTGTTGAATTCCCAGCAAGTCTTCCTCGCGCTCGCGAGCGACAATCATGGTCTCTTCCGCTTCCAGCAAGGTCTGACGGATTTCCTCCAGCTGCTGCCGGTCCTGCTCGCATTCCGATTGCGCCTGCTCGGCCTGCAGTTTCAAGCGATTGATCTCAACCAGCGTTTCTTCGTGATTTTTTTGGTTGTGCTTGATGGTCTGCTCCAGCCGGCTGACGTCGGCGACCACCGCATAATATTCGGCCTGGGTGCTATCCAGATGCTGTTGCTGGGCTTTTTGTTCGCCGCGTTTCAGTTCCATGGCTTTTTCGGTATCGCGCAGCAACACGAACAAACGATTGTGTTCGGCGGCGATATTTTGCAGTTTTTCTTCCAGCTTTTGCGCCGAGCGTTGGAAGTTTTGCCAACGCATCGCCAGCAATTCTTGCTTGTATTGGCGTTCCTGCTTTTTCAGCTCGGTGTATTTCTCGGCTTTTTCCGCCTGCTTGGCCAGATTCTTGATCTGCTTTTCGACCTCATCGCGCAAGTCGTTCAGCCGTTCCAGATTCTCGCGGGTATGGCGCATCCGGGTTTCGGTTTCCGAACGGCGCTCCTTATATTTGGAAACGCCGGCCGCTTCCTCGATATGGATACGCAAATCTTCCGGCTTCGCTTCCACCATCCTGGAAATAGTGCCCTGCTCGATGATCGCATAGCTGCGCGAACCCAAGCCGGTACCCAAAAACAAATCGGTGATGTCCTTGCGCCGGCATTTGGAGCCGTTCAACATGAACAGCGATTGGCCGTCGCGGCTGACTTGGCGCTTGATGGAGATGGTGGCGTACTGCGAATACTCGCCGCCGGCCTTGCCTTCGCTGTTGTCGAACACCAACTCCACCGAGGCCATGCTCACCGGCTTGCGACCCGATGAACCGTTGAAAATCACGTCGGCCATATTGCCACCGCGCAAATGCTTGGCGGAACTCTCGCCCATTACCCAACGTACCGCGTCGATGATATTGGATTTGCCGCAACCGTTAGGGCCGACGATTGCGGTCAAATTGCCGTTGATCGGTATCGTGGTGGGATCGACAAAGGATTTGAAACCCGAAAGTTTGATTTTTTCCAGCTTCATGACTGGTTAAAGACGCTCAAGACCGTTTACACAGCCAGCTATTATCGACGAAATGACGCTCAGATTGGAATGGATTTTGTTTTCGAGCGCGACAACAGCCATCAATATCAGCTCTCGCGCACCCTTTTCCTAGCAACATTCAGTCAAATCTTAATTTGGATAAGTCAGGCAATATCGCTTCGACCGCCTAGGGCTAAAACAATACCTGCCGCTCCCCATAGCACACAGAAACCCTCGACTCATGTCGCTGTAAGAGCCGCCCATTCATCGCAACAGAGAGGGTAACGAGCGAAGCATTGCCGCTTGCGTCGGTATATTTGTGACATTGCCTGTGGTAATTTTATAGCCGGCTGAAAACAGTCCTCCTCAACATAAACCGAGATATTCGATGAACCTAGACCTGCGCACGATGATGGTAATGATTGCCGTGCTCAGCTTTTTATTTTCGGTATTACTGGCAGTCGCCAGCCTGCATGCCCGCGGCATCCGTGGCCTCCGCCACTGGGCACTGGCCAGCTTGTTCATCAGCCTAGGCGCCGGCATTGCTTATACCCAAACCGCACCAGGCGCCCATTGGCCGGTCATTACCGGCGCCGTGCTGTTAGGCGCCGGCGCGGCCTTGCAATTACTCGGCATTCAAGCTTTCAAAGCCCAGCCTGACTACCGATGCCTCGTTCTGCTATCAATAGTCGGACCGGTGGCCGGCATCAGCATCTGGTTCACGCTAATCGATCCCAATGTGCAATTGCGAGCCACATTCAACTCTGTCATCTTTGCCGGCGTCAACTTCGCCTGCGCGAGAGCGCTGTTAATCCCAATCAAGTCCTACGAACGCACCGCACACTGGCTGACCGGTTTTTCATTCGCTATCCTGGCACTCGTTTATAGCCTCAGGGCGGCGGCAATATATTTTGCGCCCGCCGACCAATACGGGCTCCTCAACCCGATACCGATCAATCCGGTAATGTTTTTTACGGCCAGCGTCACCCAGTTATTCCTGACCTTTGGCTTCGTGTTGATGGTCAATTACCGAATGGCTTCCGAGCTGGAAAACCTGGCCACCACCGACGCGCTGACTGGCGCCTGGAATCGCCGCAGCCTGGATCAGGAGTGTCAACGCTTACTACTCAGTAGCGCACGCCGCCAGGAAGTGCTGTCGGTGATGATGCTGGATGTCGATCATTTTAAAAGTATTAACGACGCACACGGCCATCAGGCTGGCGACGAAGTGTTACGCCAACTGATCAACACCGCCAAAACCGAGATTCGCAGCGATGACTACTTAGCCCGTTACGGCGGTGAAGAATTTTGTCTATTACTGCCCAACACTAGCGAACAGGACGCCCATAACCTTGCGGAGCGGCTACGCTTGTTACATGAGGGCCACCCCGCCCAGTGGCGCGAAAAAGCGATTGCGAGCACGATTAGCATAGGCATAGCCAGCTCCGACCATATAGGCCTAAATTTTTCGTTGCTACTGCAAGCCGCCGACATGGCGCTATACCGAGCCAAGCTGACCGGGCGTAACCGGGTTGTGGCTTTCTCGCACATCCCGCCGGAAAATTTGGAGGTCTGAAAAATTAAATAGGAATAGGCAGCCGGAATTTATCCAGCTTTGTGGCGGACAATGTCTAATGTGCCCAAAGTGGATTGGCTAAGCTGGAAAAACAGACATGATTAAAGCACTGTTTTGCGGCGATTGGTGCACGACCTCCGAAACCACCAGCCCCGGCAACGATTAGTTTAATAGCGTATTAACGCTCGCGCGCGACACGCTACCGTAAGTCGCTAACGCCAGTCCCGGATTGCTCGAAATACCGGAAATGAGTTGCCCTAGCACTTGTTGAGCTTGCTCGCGATTGACAGGACTATCAACATTCACAGTATTTGCCGATTGAGCAAGCCGCTGAGATTCGCTGGAAAAGCTGACTGTGTCCGCCACACTGCGCTGTTCGCTGTTTTCGGCCTCACTATTCGGCTTAGCCAGTTTCTTCCGCTCGGCGAGTTCCTCGACGCCTCCGGCTTTTTGATCGCGGGCCGGCAATTGGGTGACTAAGGCATTGGGTTGTGGGTTCGTTGTGTTGATTTCCATCATCGTATCCCCTTTAAATTTTAGTGGCGCTATCTAGCAATATCTGTAATCTGCTTGGTAGACGATTGTACCGTAATTCCAGCAAGACATTGGCTATTGCATGCCAATATCGCGACCAAACTCTTACACGGCAAATATTGCAACGCTCAACTTTGACCGCAGCCGACAAGCCACGCAAACCATTGAATTTAAAAGTTTGATTTTTTCCGCCGCCGTAGCTGGTAAAATCCGCCTAAAGCAGGCCGGTTAAAACTTTTCCGCGCCACGCCCCAATATTTCTCAACTTTAAATCATCTCGATGACCACAAAACCCAGCTCAGACCTCACTACTTTCGAAAATCCCAGACCAGCCCGCGACTTCACGATACGCATCGACATCCCGGAATTTACCTGCTTGTGCCCAATGACCGGCCAACCCGATTTCGCCAAGCTGATCCTCGAATACGTGCCTAATAAACTTTGCGTCGAACTGAAGTCCTTAAAATTGTACATGTGGACTTTCCGCGAACGCGGCGCGTTTCACGAAGCCGTCACCAACGAAATTCTCGATCATATCGTCGCGGCAATCTCGCCCAACTTCATGCGCCTACGCGCCGAATTCAATGTCCGCGGCGGCATTTACACCACCGTGATCGCCGAACACCGCGACCCGAGCTGGCAAGCGCCCGAACTGGTCAACCTGCCTTAATTCTCTGTGAGCGGTAGAACTTTCTACAACAGCGACATTGCCGTCGCGCTGCAATACGACGGCAAGAACGCCCCAAAAGTCACCGCCAAAGGTGAGGGCTTTACCGCTCAACAAATTCTGGCTATAGCGGAGAAACACGGTGTGCCGCTGCAAAACGAACCCGAATTGGCGCGCATTTTGGCGCAAGTCCCGCTCGGCGAGGAAATTCCCCGCGAGCTATACATCGCCGTCGCCGAAGTCATCGCCTTTGCCTATTTTATCAGCGGGAAAACTCCCGACTCCGAATCATGAATTTAAAAGAAATTTTCACCGTCCTCCCGCAATACGCCTTACCGCACCACGCCCTATCGGGATTAATGTCAAAACTGACTCACTGCCAAAATAAAACCTGGAAAAACCTGTTCATTAACTCGATTGTCAGCCTTTACGGCGTCAATATGAACGAGGCCAAGTTTCAAAATCTGGATCACTACGCCAGTTTTAACGAATTCTTTACCCGCGAACTGAAAGACGGCGTCCGTCCGCTCGCGACCGCTGCCGATGCGATAGCCTCTCCGGCAGATGGCGCGATTAGCCAGGCCGGGCCGATCGCCGACGGCCGGATTTTTCAAGCCAAGGGTCAAGATTACACAGCACTGGAATTACTAGGCGGCGATGCGGAACGCGCTCAGACCTTTGCAAACGGCTCGTTCGCCACCATTTATTTATCGCCAAAGGATTATCACCGCCTGCATATGCCGCTGACCGGCACCTTACGAGAAATGGTGCATATTCCCGGCCGGCTGTTCAGCGTCAATAATACAACCGTCGGCGCAGTGCCGAACCTATTCGCCCGGAACGAACGGGTGGCCTGTATTTTTGATACCGAAGCCGGCCCGATGGCTTTGATACTGGTTGGCGCGATTTTTGTCTCCAGCGTCGAAACCGTCTGGCACGGCGTGGTCACGCCACCGACCATCAGCGAACCCAGAACTTGGCGTTATCAAGACGATGCGCCGGTACTGGAAAAAGGCATGGAAATGGGCCGATTCAACATGGGCTCGACCATTATCGTATTGTTCGGCAAAGACAAAACCGCCTGGAACCAGGATCTGCTTGCCGGCAAAACGGTGAGACTGGGAGAGAAAATCGGCCGCACGCTGGCATAAGCCAGGCAAATTGACGCCGTAATGCGATAAGCACGGCTAGTGTGGCATAATGCGCGCCTGTCCGCCCGGCCGGACCATTACACGACGATAACAATAAGAGGATTACAATGAGTTTTTTGATTTCTGACGCTATGGCTCAAACCGCACCCGCCGCCCAACAACCCGGTTTTGAAGGCATGCTGTTCCCATTGGGAATTTTAATATTTTTCTATTTCCTGTTCATCCGCCCGCAATCCAAGCGCACCAAGGAACAGAAACAAATGCTGGCAGCACTCGGCAAAGGTGCCGAAGTCGTCACCACTGGCGGCATCTTGGGTAAAGTAGCCGAACTGGACGATAACTTCGTTAAACTGGAAGTCTCCGACAACAGCTTTATTCAAGTACAACGCCATGCCATCGCCAACATGATGCCTAAAGGCACTTACAAAACCTTGAATACAAAAAAAACCAAAGAATAAGGTTGCTTTAACCCCGCGAACCACCTGCTTTTATTCGCAACAGCCCGGCTGTCACTGCTTTTAATGGAATAACCATGCAAAATCATTTCCCTGTCTGGAAAAACATTCTGGTGCTGATCATTCTACTGATCGGCACGATTTACGCGCTGCCTAATATTTACGGCAACGACCCGGCAGTGCAATTGGCCTCGTCCACCCCGACGCCGTTGCAGCAGACCCAAGCTGACGAAGTGGCCGCCAGCATCAAGAACGCCGGCGTTGCGGTTAAAAGCTTCGAATTCGCCGACGGCAAAATTCTGGCGCGCTTCAACAATACCGACGAGCAAATGAAAACCGCCGACCTGCTCCGCGACCAATTATCCGGAAAAGCCACCGTCGCCTTGAATTTGGCACCAGCCACGCCGGCCTGGCTACGGGCACTGGGCGCCAACCCCATGCATCTGGGTCTGGATTTACGCGGCGGCGTGCATTTTCTACTGGAAGTAGACATGGATAGCGCGTTGAAACAAGCCGAAGAGCGCTACAACAACGACATCCGCACCGCCTTCCGCGATGCCAAGATTCGTTATCAGTCGGTCTCCAAGGAAGCCGGCGGCATCAAAGTCGCTCTGCCGAACGAGGAATCCAGGGTTGCCGCAGTTGAAGTATTGAACAAAGACTTCCGCAATCTGGAACTCGTCGAAAGCGGCCCCAACGAATTCATGTTGAGCATCCCCGAGCGCGATATGCGGGAAATCAAAAAATCAGCGCTGGGCCAAAACATCACCACGCTGCGTAACCGGGTCAACGAACTGGGCGTAGCCGAACCCATTATCCAACAACAAGGCGATAGCCGTATCGTCGTGCAATTGCCTGGCGTGCAGGACACTACCCGCGCCAAGGAACTGCTAGGTACCACCGCTACGCTGGAATACCGCTTGGTCGATGTCGAACATGACGTACAATCAGCTTTAAGCGGCCACGAACCCATCGGCAGCCGCTTATATAAAGACAAAAACGGCGCCCCAGTGCTGTTGAAACGGGCCGTGATCGTTACCGGCGACCAGATCACCGATGCCTCTTCCGGCCTGGATCAAGACGGCTCGCCAGCGGTATTTATCACGCTGGACAGTGTCGGCGCCAAGAAAATGGGCAAGATGACCCAGGAAAACATCGGCAAACCGATGGCGGTGGTGTTCATCGAATACAAATCCGAAACCCGAGTCGTTAACGGCGAAAAAGTCCAACACAAGGAAAAAGTCGAAAAAGTCATCAGTGTCGCTACCATCCGCGACAGTTTCAGCAAACGTTTCCAAACGACCGGTTTGGACAGTCCGGAAGAAGCCCGCACCCTAGCCCTGTTGCTGAGAGCCGGCGCACTGGCCGCCCCGGTTGAAATCGTCGAAGAACGCACCGTCGGTCCTAGCCTAGGCCAAGAAAATATCGACCAGGGCATGCTGTCGATTACCGCCGGATTTTTCCTGGTGGTCTTTTTCATGATCGTCTATTACCGCGCCTTCGGCCTGATCGCCAACTTTGCACTGCTTTTCAACGTGTTATTGCTGATTTCGATCATGTCGGTACTCCAAGCCACCCTGACGCTGCCAGGTATGGCCGGCATCGTGTTGACGGTCGGTATGGCGGTGGACGCCAACGTACTGATTAACGAACGGATTCGCGAGGAATTACGTCACGGCTTCAGTCTGCAAGCCAGTATTTTCGTCGGTTACGAGAAAGCCTTCGCGACGATTCTCGACTCCAACGTCACCCACTTTATTGTCGCGGTGTTGTTGTTCGGTTTCGGCACCGGTCCAGTCAAGGGCTTCGCCTTAGTACTCATGATTGGCATTGCAACTTCGGTATTCACTGCGGTAACAGGCACCCGCATGCTGGTCAACTGGTTCTACGGCAGCAACCGTCAAGCCGCAAAAATTTCCATCTAGGCCTGGCTTGAAGAGACTGATCCAGCCTTTTCAAACTAGTTTCGGCTTCGCAATCAACGCATTATGAGCAGGGTGTTTTTCATCACCCTGCCGAACGCGATATAATGTTTCATTATTTTTCAATCACTATCCTCACGGAGTTACAAAATGGCAATCGAACGTACTTTCTCAATCATCAAGCCTGATGCAGTCGCTAAAAACGTGATTGGGGAAATTGTCAGCCGCTTCGAAAAAAACGGCCTGCGCATCGTTGCATCTAAAATGCTGCAATTGAGCCAAGAACAAGCCGAAGGCTTTTATGCCGAGCATAAAGAACGCGGTTTCTTCAAAGACTTGGTCAGCTTCATGACTTCCGGCCCAGTCGTTGTACAAGTGTTGGAAGGCGAAAATGCGGTACTGAAAAACCGCGAACTGATGGGCGCCACCAATCCTAAAGAAGCGGCTCCTGGCACCATTCGCGCCGACTTCGCAGTCAGCATCGACGAAAATGCCGTGCACGGCTCCGATGCTCCGGAATCTGCTGCGAGAGAAATCGCTTACTTCTTCTCTGCTGATGAACTCTGCGACCGTATCCGCTAAGCCAGCGTTGATCAATCTGCTGGATTTCGACAGAAAAGGCCTGCAGGCCTTTTTTGTCGGTTTAGGCGAAAAGCCGTTTCGGGCCACTCAGCTGCTGAAATGGATTTATCAGGAAGGCGTCACCGATTTCGATGAAATGACCAACCTGAGCAAATCGCTGCGCAATTATTTAACAGAACACTGCCACATCAAAGTCCCGGAAATCGTCGCCGAACAATTGGCCTCTGACGGTACCTGCAAATGGGCGGTGCAGATGCACTGCGGCAATCGGGTGGAAACCGTTTACATCCCGGAAGAACGCCGTGCCACTTTATGCGTATCCTCTCAAGTAGGCTGCGCGTTGGCTTGTACCTTTTGCTCCACCGCCAAACAAGGCTTTAACCGCAACTTGTCCACCGCCGAAATTATCGGACAGCTCTACCTGGCCCAACAACGCTTGGGGCCGGAGCGGCGTATCACCAACGTGGTGATGATGGGCATGGGCGAACCCTTGCTGAACTTCGACAACGTGGTCTCGGCGATGAATTTAATGATGGACGACTTCGGCTACGGCTTATCGAAGCGCCGCGTTACTATCAGCACCTCCGGTATCGTCCCGGCGATGAAACGTTTAAACGAAGTCTGCGACGTCAGCGTGGCAGTCTCGCTACACGCACCGAACGACGCCTTGCGCGACCAACTGGTCCCGATCAACGTCAAATACCCGCTCAATGAGCTGATGGAAGCCTGCCGCGAATATGCTAAAACCGGCCCCCGAAAACACATCACCTTCGAATACGTGATGCTGGACGGCATCAACGACAGCGTGGAAGATGCCCGCACCCTGGTTAAACTGCTGAAAAACGTGCCGTCCAAACTGAATCTGATTCCATTCAATCCGTTTCCGCAATCGCACTATCGCTGCTCCAGCAACACCGCAATTCTAAAATTTCGCGATATTTTGCATAACGCCGGCATTGTGACTACCGTCAGAAAAACGCGCGGCGAAGACATCGATGCGGCCTGCGGCCAATTGGTCGGCCAGGTGCAAGATAAAAGCCGCCGACATTTAAAGCTACAAGCCCAAGGATTCACGCATGTCAGCTGAGCCAAGGCTTTGCGAATTATTGCTCATCAGTTTATTGGCGAGTGGCTGCGCGCTGCTACCGGACGGTGGCCGCGATACGATGAGCAATGCCGAAAAGGCCAAGCTCAATCTGCAAATGGGCGCCCGCTACCTGGACATGGGTATGCTGGAAACCGCCAAGGAAAAGCTGGAAATTGCCGTGAACCTGGATTCCAGCAATGCTGACACACATAACACTCTGGCAGTGTTTTACGAACGCATCAAAAATAACGAAGCCGCTAACGACAGTTATCAAGCCGCGCTGAGCCGCGATGCCGACAGCTTCAGCATCAAAAGCAATTACGGCCGTTTCTTGTGCGAACAAGGCCAATTCGACAAAGGCATAAGCCTGTTGCAACAATCAATGGAATCGCCGATGAATAATCGGCCCTGGTTTGCGCTAACCAATCTGGGTACATGCTATAACAGGCAAAACGACAGCCAACGTGCCGAACAATATTTCCGCCAAGCCCTGCAAACACAGCCCAATTACGCGCCGGCTTTGCAGGAAATGCAGCGGATTAGCTATCAAAACCGGCAATTCATGTCGGCCCGGGCCTTTCTGGAACGCTATCTCAGTGTCGCCAAACACACCCCGGAATCGCTCTGGATAGCCTTCCAGACCGAACGAGCACTCGGCAACGGCAAAATGGCCGACGAATACCGCGAGCTGTTATTGAGCTCATTCCCAGCCTCCAAAGAGGCGCAACAAGTCAAAACCGCGATCAGCAAATAATCCGGCACCGAAACATCATGGCAAAACAACAACAGGCCATCCAGGCCATTCGAGGCATGCACGACATCCTCCCCGAACAGTCACCTTGTTGGCAATGGCTGGAAGGACATGCCCGACAAGTATTGGCCGCCTACGGCTATCAAGAAATCCGCCTGCCCATTGTCGAAAAGACCGAACTGTTCAAACGTTCGATCGGCGAAGTCACGGACATCGTCGAAAAAGAAATGTACACCTTCGACGACCGCAACGGCGATTCGTTGACCCTGCGTCCGGAAGGCACCGCCGGCTGTTTGCGCGCGTGCCTGGAACACGGTTTGTTGCATAACCAAAGCCATCGCTTGTGGTATTACGGACCGATGTTCCGCCACGAACGCCCGCAGAAAGGCCGTTACCGGCAGTTCTATCAGCTAGGCGTGGAAACCTACGGCATGCCCGGCCCGGATATCGACGCGGAAATCATCGCACTGACCGACCGGCTCTGGAAACAACTGGGCATCCGCGACAAAGTCGAATTACAGATCAACTCGCTGGGCACCAGTGAAGAACGGCTGGCCTATCGCGGCAAGCTGGTCGAATATTTCCAGCAACATCTCAACGTGCTAGACGAAGACAGTCTGCGCCGGCTGGAAACCAACCCACTGCGTATTCTGGATAGCAAAAACCCCGACATGCAAGCCATGCTGCAACAAGCGCCGGTGCTGCTCGAACATCTGGGCGAAGACAGTCTGGCGCATTTCAACAGCCTGAAAGCGACACTGGACGATCTGGGCATCGCCTATCGGCTCAATACCCGTCTGGTGCGCGGCCTGGATTATTACGGCAAAACCGTGTTCGAATGGGTCACCGATCAGCTCGGCTCGCAGGGCACTATCTGCGCCGGTGGCCGCTACGACGGCTTGATCGAACAACTGGGCGGCAAGGCCAATCATGCCATCGGCTTTGCAATGGGCATGGAACGCATCCTGGCCTTGCTCGAATTGCTCGATAACGTTCCAGTCGCAAGTTGCACCGACGTCTATATGATCCGGGTCGGCACCAGCGCCGAAGCGGCAGGCATGCGCTTGGCCGAACAAATTCGCGACGCGATTCCCGGCCTGAAGCTGCAAGTCAATTGCGGCGGTGGCAGTTTCAAGAGCCAGTTTAAAAAAGCAGACAAATCCGGGGCCGAGTATGCCATCATCCTCGGCGACGACGAAGCGCAGCGCGGCGAAGTCGCATTAAAGCCCTTGCGCATCGACCAAGAACAAAGCACGCTCAATCACGATCAGCTCCTGCAAACCCTGCAAGACTGGCGCAGCTAATCATCCCTTGTAACCTGACAATAAAAGAGAAATACCGTGGCAATTTACGATACCGAAGAAGAACAGCTGGAACAGTTGAAAAAATGGTGGGAAGCCAATCAAACTTCATTGATCGCCGGCGTCGTCACCGCAATAGTGTTGGTCAGCGGCTGGAATCTCTGGCAAAACCACCAGCTGGAAAAACGCAACCAAGCCTCGCAAATGTTCCAACAATTATTGGAAAGCGCAGCCAAGGACAATGGCGAATCCACCGAAAAGCTGGCGGAACGTTTACCTATCGAATATCCGGGTACCGCTTACGCCAATTATGCAGGTTTGCAACTGGCTAAAACCAAGGCGCAAAAAGGCGACCTGGAAGGCGCCAAAGCCATCCTGGAAAACGAAATCAAGAGCACCGACAGCGACGAACTCAGACACGTCGCCCGTCTGCGCCTGATTCAACTGATGCTGGCAACCGCTCAATACGAAAAAGGCTTGCAGCTGATCGCCGAAGTCGATCCGGCCAAATCCGAAGGCTTCTCGGCCAGCTACGACGAATTGCAAGGCGACCTATACGTCGCATTGGATAGATTGGACGAAGCCCGTAGCGCTTACCAAAGCGCGATCAGAACCGGCCAAGCCACGCCGCTGACTCAGTTCAAACTGGACGACGTAGCAGCACCGGCTCCGGCTACCGGCCATTAAGCACATTCGATCGGATACTCGCTTTAACATGTTGAACAGGAACATCAGATACCGCTCGCTTTCAATCCTTCTCAGCTGTCTGCCCATGCTGACAGCTTGCGCGGGACTGGATGCCGGACGTGATTTCGTCTCGGGCATAACGGAATATATCATGGGCGACGACGACAATGCCGATCCGCCCGCCGCCTTGCAGGAATATACGCCCGAAGTGCAATTGGATGTCGTCTGGAAGGAATCGGTCGGTAACGGCGCCGGCGAAAAATATCTAAAACTGACCCCGGCAGTCGCGGAAGGCACCATCTACGCCGGCGACAACAAGGGCCATCTGCAAGCGCGCGGCGCCGGCAATGGCAGTCTGACCTGGGAAAATAACACCGATTACAGCTTCTCGGCCGGCCCCGGCCTGGGTTTGCATACTGTGGTCATGGGTACTAGTGCCGGCGAAGTCGTGGGATTCGATAAAGGCAGTGGCGAACAACGCTGGAAAACCGACGTGTCCAGCGAAGTGATGGCTGCCCCCGTGGTCAGCCGCGGCATCATCATCGTTCGCACCACCGACGGCAAGATCATCGGCCTGAAAGAAGATAACGGCGCGCAACTCTGGACCTTCGAACATAGCGTGCCGGCCCTGAGCATCCGCGGCACCGGCGCCCCGATCATCATCGACGACAATGTGATCGCCGGCTCGGCGAACGGCAAGCTGCAAGCGCTGCAACTGAAAGACGGCAAGGCCATCTGGGAAGCCACCATCGCCATCCCCAGCGGTCGTTCCGAAGTCGAACGCCTGGTCGATCTGGATGTCGATCCGGTGGCGGCGCGCGGTGCCATTTACATAGCCAGCTTCACCGGCGGCGCTTCCTCAGTATCCGAAGTAGACGGCGACGTGTTATGGCGCAACGAGGCTGTGTCATCCTATACTGGCCTGAGCCTGGATTATCGTTATCTTTACGTCAGCGATACCCAAGGCGATGTGTGGCAACTCGATCAACGCAGCGGCGCCTCGTTGTGGAAGCAAAAAGACCTGCATAACCGCGGCTTGACCGCCGCGATTGCCTATCAAAATTATGTCGTCGTCGGCGATTTCGAAGGCTATGTGCATTGGCTATCCAATAGCGACGGCCGCCAGTTAGGCCGGATTCAGATCAGTCAGGCGGCGATAGAAGCCAAGCCGGTAGTCGTGGACGACACTGTTTACATATACGCCAAAGACGGCACCTTGGCCGCCTTGAGAGTAAAATAAATCTATGTTACCCGTTATCGCCCTAGTGGGCCGCCCCAACGTCGGCAAATCCACACTGTTTAATTACCTGACTCGTAGCCGCGAGGCATTAGTCGCCGATTATCCCGGCCTGACCCGCGACCGCCAATACGGCCGCGTCAAACGCGGCGAACGCGACTGTCTGGTCGTCGATACCGGCGGTATCACCGACGACCAGGAAGGCATCGACGTCTTCGCAAAAAAGCAGGTGGAAATCGCCTTGCAAGAAGCCGACGTAGTATTTTTCATGGTCGATGCCCGCGACGGCCTCAATGCCACCGACGAAGCGATTGCCGACATGCTACGCAAGCTCGGCAAACCGGTAGTGCTGGTGGTGAATAAAGTCGACGGCATCGACAGCAACACCGTTACCAACGATTTTTATAGTCTGGCGCTGGGCGAACCCATCGGTATCGCCGCCACTCACGGCCGCAATGTCCACGACTTACTGGATCGTATCGACGACCTGCTGCCGGCGATAGAGGATGAATTCGAAGAACAAGATCCGGGTATCGCCATTGCCATCGTCGGCCGGCCGAATGTCGGCAAATCGACCTTGGTTAACCGCCTGCTTGGCGAAGAACGGGTCGTGGTATTCGACGAAGCCGGCACCACCCGCGACAGTATCTATATTCCGTTCGAACGCAACGGCCAGAAATTCACCTTGATCGATACCGCCGGCATGCGCCGCCGTTCCAGGGTGTCATTGACGGTGGAAAAGTTCAGCATCATCAAATCGCTGCAAGCCATCGAAAAAGCCCACGTGGTGATTTATTTGATCGACGCCCGCGAAGGCGTCACCGATCAGGATGCACATATCCTGGGCTTGGTGCTGGAAGCCGGCCGGGCCTTGATCATCGGCCTGAACAAGTGGGACGGCCTCAATGCCGAACACCGCGATTTCGTCAAAAAGCAGATCGAAATCAAATTGTCGTTTCTGGACTTCGCCGAAAAACACCCGATCTCGGCCTTGCATGGCAGCGGTGTCGGTAAACTGTTTGACGTGGTGCATACCCTGTATGACTCGGCGATGACCGATATGTCTACGCCCTTACTGACCCGGATATTGACCGACGCCCTGGCCGCGCATCAGCCACCGCTGGTCGGCGGCCGCCGGATCAAGCTTAAATACGCCCACCAAGGCGGCCGCAATCCGCCGGTAGTGGTAATACACGGCACCCAGACCGACTCATTGCCCGGTGCCTACAAACGTTATCTGATGAATTATTTCCGCGACCAGCTGCAACTAAAAGGCACGCCGGTACGCTTGGTGTTCAAATCGCCGGAAAACCCGTTTCACGGCCAGAAAAACCCGTTAACCGATCGCCAAGTCAAAAAGCGCAAACGTTTGATCGACTTTAGCAAACGGAAAAAATAGCTACTCAAGACGAAAGAGCAACGCTGAAACGTCATCTTTCGTCTCAATCACGATACCTGGAGCATTCCCATGGCAACCATCACTTTCCAAGGCAAACCGATCAACACGATTGGCGATTTACCCGCTGTCGGCTCGGCCGCGCCGGATTTTCAATTGACCAATCGCAAGATGCAGGACGTCGGCTTGGCGGACTTCGCCGGCAAACGTAAAGTGTTGAATATCGTCCCTAGCCTGGATACGCCAACCTGCGCCACCTCGACCCGCAAATTCAACGAAAAAGCCGCACACCTGGATAATACCGTGGTGCTGGTGGTTTCCGCCGACCTGCCCTTCGCGCAAGTCCGTTTTTGTGAAATTGAAGGCATCAAGCATGTAGTCCCATTATCGACGTTCCGCTCCAGTTTCGCCCACGACTACGGCGTCGAACTGCTGGACAGCATCCTGGCCGGACTGACTGCGCGTGCCGTTGTGGTCATCGACGAAAACGACAAAGTCGTCTACAGCCAATTAGTCGGCGAAATAGCCGACGAGCCGGATTATGTTAGCGCGTTGGCGGCGTTAAACAATTTATAAAAACTGTGCTTTACCCAACACCCACTCACCGGTTTTTCCGCAAACAGTGATCTCAGGGGCATCAGCGCAGAACGATGTCTGCCGGATGCCTCACCAGCAAGAAAAAATGGTCTTTCGAGCGCCTGATCCAGCCGCGAACTTCCACCTGTTTGCCCACATAGGTTTCCAAGCCCGGAAACAGCGCTGAGGATGTCGGCTCCACGGAAATCGACACTTTGTCGGAAAATTGCAAATAGCCGTGCTTGGCGGTTTGTTTAACCGCTCGAATCCGACCGGTCAGCCGCTTCCAGCCATGGTAATTTGTTTCATCCAACGCCGTAAAAGCCAACGGCGCATAATCCCGATAAGCCCACAAACCCAGTTTGGCTTGTTCGGCTTTTTGTTGCGCCGCCAGTAAGTCGTCGACATATTTCAGATTGGGCGGGTAGATATTCACGAAGGCCAAGCCGCGTTTCACCAGCTCCAGATTGATGTGCTCCTTGTTTTCGGTAAACACATACACCAAGCTACGCTGATATTTGTCCTGCTTTTCCACATCGCCTTGCAGGAAAACTTTTTTATGCTCCAGCTTGTCTTTCAGCCAAGCCTTGGCTTGCTCGCCACCGGCTTCGGCAGATTTATTGCGGCCGGCCACCTCGGGCGTATTGATGCCCAGAAAACGTACTTTCTGGCCGTTACTGAGTAAGATAGTATCGCCGTCGAAAACTTTTTCCACTTCATAGTAGGCAATGCCGGAATCGATGTTTAAGACTTTGGCCTGTTCATGACCGCGATCGGAATAATGGCGGCGGCCTTGCTGATCTGTCCATTGATAAACTTCCGCGCGCAGCAAAGCTGGCAACAACAGCAACAGCAACAGCCACAGCGTTTTTTTAGTTTTTTTCATCATTTTTAACGATACACCATGACCGACCAACAGATTATTGCCGCCACCCAAGCCTGGCTAAGCTCCTTTGTGATTGCTTACAACATCTGCCCGTTTGCCCGCCGCGAACATGAAAGAAACAGCATCCGCTACCGAGTCGTGCCTGGCAACAGCTTCGAGACTAGCCTGGAAACGGTGATTGCCGAATGCGTGCATCTCGATTCCGATCCCGACACCGAAACCAGCTTGCTGATTTTCGCCGAGAACTTTGCCGATTTTGAGGATTTTCTGGACTTGCTGGCGATTGCCGAACAATTGCTGATCGATCAAGGCTATGAGGGCATTTATCAATTAGCCAGTTTTCATCCCGATTATTGCTTTGCGCAAACCGCCGAAAACGATCCCGGCAATTATACCAACCGCTCACCCTACCCGATGCTGCACCTGATACGCGAAGAAAGCATCGAACGCGCCGTGGCCAGTCATCCCGACCCGGCCGGCATCCCGGATCGTAATATCGAATTGACCCGCCAATTGGGATTGGAGAAACTGCGGGCCATTCTGAATGCCTGCTATCCGGCTCAGGAGTAGTAATCGAAGTCTTCTTTCTTTTCCAGCTTGAAGCGCGGTTCTACGTCGATGCTCACATCCTTGATTTTTTCCGGCGCGGATTTGATCCGCGCCTGCTCCAGAAAGTCCTTGAACCATTGCGCATCAATGACACCGGCCATGTCTTCGTCTTGCAGGATATTTTGTTCATCGGGCAAACTGCCGTATTCCTTGGCGGTTTGCAGAGCCGCCAGACAGGCATCGCCATCGCCGCGTAGCGCGTAAACACAAGCCAGATTATAAGCCGCACTGCCTTTTTGAATCCCACAGGCTTTTTCGAAAAACTCTTCCGCCAGATGGTAGAGTTCCGGCTTGGCTACTTCCGAACTGATACGCGCCAGTTCCATGAACGCAACGCCGCCATCGATTGCCGCGCCCAGATAATGTGGCGCGGTCAATAAGCAAAATGAAAATTTAGAAATCGCATCTTCATAAATCTCAATCGCCTGCTGTCCCTGCTGCGTTCTTGCTTCGTGCAATAGCGCAAACCCCCAGTGATACAGTGCTTCGGAGACGATCAGATGGTCGGCGATCACGCTGGCAAAGCCCTGATAGGCCCCCTTGTAGAGTTGTTCAGCCTTACCCGCTTCGCTTTTACGGGCCTGGGCAACTTGCTTGATCGCCGCGTCCAGGGTCGAACGCTTTTTAAATGAACTCAATAGCGACATGGATGATCCTCACTTCTGTTTTATAAACCGGGTTGCGATAAAATAACCGGGCATACTACAACATCCCATAACAACCGGAAAATGTTAATGAACGACGCGCTCCCCGAGCTGGAAAAAGCCAAGGTGAATCTGGAAACTTCGTCGATTCCCTGGACCGAGTTGCAACGTTTTTTTGCGGCCGGGCTGGCGATTTCGGTGGCCGATGACCTGGATCTGATCGAAGTGGCCTACCAGTTTTCGCGGGACAACAAAATTCAGGTCGAGCAATGGTTGAATGCCGGCAAGATTGGTCATGTCTCCGACCAACAAGCCGGCAACTGGATCGCCGATGACAGTATAGTCTGGGCTGTAGTGGTCAGACCCTGGGTGTTGGTTCAAGCATGTATTTGCGAGCCAACCAATAGTCCGCGCTGACGAAGCGGCCGGCTCCCAGGAAAAATAGGGCCAACAGCATCACGAAATAGGTGGCGGCAAATTCGATGCCGTTGTTCAAAATCACCAAGTCGCCATTCTCGGTCAGCCATTGATAATCGCCCTGGGTCTGCAACATTTCCTTGGCGCGCTCCAAGCGTTCTATTGCCCCTATCGTCCGCTCGGTGGCGAAAATACCGCTACCGGTAGCAATGGCCAACCAACCGTTTTTGAGATGCGCGGTGACGGCCGCCACGGCCATGATGCCCATCAAAGGCACGGTAATCGGCCGAGTGGCAAAACCGAATAATAAAAACAGCGCGCCGACAACCTCAAATAAGCCCACCAAAAATACCAGGACGTAAGGTGCCGGCAGTCCCAAGCCCCATTCTGCGTTTCCAAACCACTCGGCGGTAGTAGAAAAACTGGCAAACTTTTTAGTGCCAGCCATCCAGAACACTGGCGCCAAATACAAGCGCAGCAACAGCGGCGCCAAAAAATCCACACATTTAGCTGCATTACAGGTGCGCTGGGATAACTGCATCAGTCCCGGCAGTTTATCGATCGCCATCCCCATTAACGACGTAAAAGACGTATTATTCATTTCAATCCCCTCCCCCAATTTTTATTATGTGCCCGCTTTTATGAAAATCAGCAGTTCGTGCATTTTTACAGACATTCCAACTGAGTTGCCAGAGGAATTATGCCAAACGTTGTTGACCAAGCCTAATGTTCGCATCGAGCGCATCGTTTCAAAGGGGCATTGCAGCGCCGAGCACGATTGGTATGATCAAAACCAAGACGAGTGGGTACTGTTGCTGCAAGGCAGAGCGCGTCTGGCATTCACCAATGCAGACTCAATTGAGTTGAATCCCGGCGATTATTTGCTGATTCCCGCCCACTGCAAACACCGGGTTGACTGGACCAGCCCGGACACGGAAACCGTCTGGCTGGCCATTCATCTATTCGCAGCGGAGGCTTAGCGACTGGGCTGGCGCGGCTTGCGGGACGGCGCCGCGCGCTTGCCTGGCTCTCCTGGCCGGCCGGTTTGCGGCCTCCTGCCCGGCTTGCTCGGTTGCGAAGTTTTTGGCTTAGCCGGTGGCTTGCTATTAGTGACTTCCAGCGACACGCTTGGATAACCGGTATCCTCGACTCGCGGAATCTGCCGTTTCAACAGCTTTTCGATGGCGGCTAATAAATACGCCTCTTCCGGATCGACCAACGAAATCGCCTGCCCTTCGGCGCCGGCACGGCCGGTACGGCCGATTCTATGCACGTAATCTTCCGCGACTTGCGGCAAATCGAAGTTCACTACATGCGGCAATTGGTCGATGTCCAGGCCCCGCGCGGCGATGTCGGTAGCAATCAAGGCGGTAATGGTGCCGTTTTTGAAGTCTTCCAAAGCCCGCACCCTAGCACCTTGACTTTTGTCGCCGTGCAAAGCCGCGCAACGGATACCGTCCTTGATCAACTGTTTGGATAAACGGTCGGCGCCGTGTTTGGTGCGGACAAACACCAGCACTTGCTGCCAATGGCCGTTGCCGATCAGATAGGACAACAATTCGCGCTTATATTCGCGCTGAATGCCATATACCAACTGGGAGACGGTATCGGCGGCGGCGTTGCGCTTGGCGACAGCGATTTCTACAGGATCATTCAGTATTTGTTCGGCCAGCGCGCTAATTTCCGGCGCATAAGTCGCCGAAAACAATAAATTCTGGCGTTTGCTAGGCAACAAAGCGATGATTTTGCGAATATCGCGAATAAAGCCCATGTCCAGCATCCGGTCGGCTTCATCGAGCACAAAATGTTCGACCTTGGACAAATCCAGATGCTGCTGGTGAATCAAATCCAACAAGCGGCCCGGCGTAGCAACCACGATATCGGTGCCACGCTGGATTTTCTGAATTTGCGGATTGATGCTGACGCCGCCGAAAATGGCTTCGGCAAAAAACGGTAAATGTTTACCGTAGGTTCTGACGCTTTCGTAAACCTGCATCGCCAGTTCCCTGGTCGGCGTCAGGATCAACACCCGGACCGGACGCGGTTTTTGCGGGATGGCTTGTCCTTGCAACAACTGCAATAGCGGCAAAGTAAAACCGGCGGTCTTGCCGGTACCGGTCTGCGCCCCGGCCAACACATCCCTACCCTGAAGAATCACGGGTATCGCCTGCGCCTGAATCGGCGTAGGCGTTTGATAGCCCTGCTCGGCAACGGCTTGAAGAAGTTGCTCGGACAAACCTAATTCTGAAAATAACATTCATTAACCTATTACGTATGACGCCCAGTGACCGGGGCGTGAATATAAAAAATAGCCTGATTTTCATGCGAAAAATCGGCAAAAACAAACTTTATGGCTAGAATGACAACTCTAACAGGCAAGTTCTACTTTCGCGGAGACGATCCCCATGAATATGGAAAAACGCAATTACCCCCGGCTGAAACCCAAAGGCTTACAAGCCGGTGTGATGTTCAATTCAGCCGACCAGGAAATAACGCTAGAAGCCGATATAGTAGACATCAGTTATACGGGTATTAGAGTCAAACTCAAACAGCCTATCGATTCAAACATCATCGGCCACATCAAAATCACCATGACTCTGCCGGAATCGGGCACCTCCTTCAGCGTACACGGTATTCTCAAGCATCAACACAACGAATCCGAATGCGGCCTGCATTATGTCGATCATATCGCTGGCTCTATCGACGACGTGATGTTCGAATGCATAGAGCTGGATAATTCGACAGTCTTTATCAAAACCATTTGAAACTAGCTGGTAATCACGAAGCGCACCGCATCCAGGCGCAACTGCGTCTCCTGTATGCTTTCGTGCGACAACATGGTCATTTCCTTGAGCTGTTCGACTTCCTGCTCCTTGATACCGGGATTGATCTTTTTCAAGCGGACCAGCCGTTTGATTTCGCCGGTTAAGGTTGCAATCATCCGATTGCCGCTTTCGGCAATCAAAGCCTGCATTTGGCCACCGGCCAGCTGTTCGGCAACTTTAATCATGTCCTGAATATGCTGGCGCTGGCTGTTCAAAAACTGACTGATTTGCGCTTTATCGAAACTGTCGCCGGTTTCGACCAGACTATCGTGGCTAATAATAGCCGTTAGATCTTTTTTATGCTGATCGACCAAAATCCGCAGCGGCGTATGCGGTAAAAACCGGCCGATCTGCAACTCCGCAGGCGCGCTGCATTCCGCGACAAACAGCAACTCCAACAGGAATTGTCCGGCCTTGAGCTGCGGATGTTTAACGACGCTGACCGCGGCATTGCCGGTTTCGCTGGATAACACCAAATCCATCGCAGACAACACCATTGGATGTTCAGCGGTCAGAAACTGCATGTCTTCTCTAGCCAAGGCAATGTCGCGGTTGATCGTTACCGTCAAACCGTCATCCTGTAGCATTGGAAAATGGGCGATGCGCAGATTTTCGCTAGGCCAGAGAATATGGCAGTCGCGCGAGTGATCCTCGACATCGACGCCATAACAATCGAACATGGCTTCCATGAACGGCCAAAGACTGCCATCGTGCTCGCCGGCGCGGATCTCTTCCACCAGATACGCGGCCTCTTGCGGCCGGCAGGAATTGAGTTCCAGCAACAAATCGCGGCCTTTATGCAGTTCTTCCTCAACCTGGCTGTTTAGCACTTGGGTCTTGGCGATCAAGGCCTCGACTGCGCCCGGATCACGGCTGCCTAGCGCGCTACTCAGCTCGTCGCCCAGTAATTTCAGTACTTGCGCGGCGCCGGAGCAATTGTGGCGGAATGCGTCCAAGCCTTCGTCATACCAGCGATATAGCACGTGCTGAGCGCTATCGAGCAGATAAGGAATGTGTATTTGTATCACATGTTTCTGACCGATCCGATCCAGACGGCCGATACGCTGTTGCAGCAGATCAGGGTTTTCCGGCAGATCAAATAAAATCAAATGGCGGACGAATTGAAAATTGCGGCCTTCGCTACCGATCTCGGAACAGATCAGCACCTGCGCCCGACTCTCTTCGTCGGCAAAAAACGCAGCGGCCCGATCGCGCTCGACGATGCTCATGCCTTCGTGAAACACCGCGGCGGCATGGCCGACATACTGCCGCAATAATTGCTCCAGTTGGATCGCGGTTTCCGCGCGCTTACAGATTAACAGGGCTTTTTCGTCACCCAGGGCCTTTAACTTCGCGACCAACCAATCGAGATAAGGACTGTTGGCTAAATCGGCGCCACTCTCACCCTGCAATGGATAAGCGTGACGTTGTCGATCGGGGAAACCTTGCACGGTTTGCCGGGAATTTCTAAACAAAATCCGGCCGGTACCGTGATGATCGAGCAGCAGTTTGATCAATTCTTCCCGAGCATTCTTTTCGGTATCATTCACCTGCTGCAATAGGCTGTCGACATTATCCTGCTTTAACAAATTTTTCAGCTGGCCTTGCTGCTCGACATCCAGCGGCTCACCGGAAATCAGCAGATTGGCGAGTCTGGCCACCGGTTCGAACCGGCTTTCTTCCAACAAGAATTGCTCGAACCTATAGAAACGATCGGGATCGAGCAAGCGCAAACGCGCGAAATGGCTTTCCTTACCCAACTGTTCTGGCGTAGCGGTCAACAAAATCAGGCCGGGAGATGCCAAAGCTAATTGCTCGACGAATACATAATCGGCGCTGGGCGCTGCCTCACTCCATTCCAGATGATGCGCTTCGTCGACCACCACCAAGTCCCAACCGGCATCCAGCGCTTGTTGCTGGCGATGCGGGGAATCGGCAAAGAAACGCTGACTGCAAAGCACCAATTGCTCGCTTAGAAACGGATTTTCATCGGGACTGGCAAAGCAGCGGCTTTCGTCGAAAATGCTAAACCGCAGGTTAAACCGGCGCAGCATTTCCACCAACCACTGATGCAACAGACTTTCCGGCACCAGAATCAACACGCGCTTGCTGAGACCATTGATCAAACGATGCTGAATGATCAAACCCGCTTCTATAGTTTTGCCCAAGCCCACTTCGTCGGCCAACATAATGCGCGGCAGCGCGCGACTGGCAGCTTGATGAGCGATGTAAAGCTGATGCGGAATCAGTGCGGCCCGCGCGCCTTGCAGACCCTTGGTGGCAGCTTGCTGGTGTTGTTGCTGGCGCCGCCAAGTCTCGTAACGCAGCAAAAACCAAGCAGTCGGGTCGAATTGGCCGGTAAATAAACGATCTTGCGGCTTGTTGAACTGGATGTGATGGTTAAGCTCCATCTCGTCGATTTGTTGCAGCTGACCATCCTCGTCCATGCCGATGTAGGTTAACAGGCCCGCATGCTGCTGAATCTGCTGCACGGTAATCTTGGCGTAATCAGCCGATTCGATTACATCGCCCTCGGCAAACTGAACGCGGGTCAACGGTGCGTTATCCTTGGCGTAAACACGTCTATCGCCGGTGGCTAAAAACAGGACGGTGACGCGGTTGAATTCCGCCTCAATAATCATACCCAAACCGAGTTCTGATTCGGTGTTGCTAATCCAGCGTTGGCCGGGGATAAACTCATTCATGTATTTATGTCTTGGAAATGTAATTCGACTTTAAAAAGCAATGCATAAAAAATAGCAGCCTGGCTTAAAACCGGCGGGATGATATGAAAAGCAGATTAATTCATACTTAATGGATCGAGGAAAAATGCAGCGCGAATTCCAGCAGCACTTGAAAACATGTTTAAATTTAGTATTTTCAATGCTCTAAAACCCACCATTAATTAGGATCACCATGGCAAAACCAATCACGCCCTTAGTCGCCGCCGATATTCTGATCGAATTGATCGATCATCCGCAGCACCCTTTCGTGTTGATAGAGCGAAAATATCCGCCGTACGGCTGGGCGGTGCCCGGCGGTTTTGTCGACATCGGCGAAACGATCGAGCAGGCGGCGATACGCGAAGCCAAGGAAGAAACCGGCCTGGATGTGCAGCTAACCGTTTTGCTGGGCCTTTATTCCAACCCACAACGCGATCCACGCAATCACACCGTCACCGCCGTTTATCTGGCTCAAGCCCACGGTACGCCGCTGGCAGCCGACGATGCTAAAAACTGCGGTTTATTCGGCTTCGACGATTTGCCAAGCTTGCTGGCTTTCGATCATGCTCAGGTCATAGCGGATTATCGGCATTATAAACTGACTGGCGAAGTCACGCCGTTAAGAATATAAGCAAGGTCTGATTTGATTGGGCCGGCAGCATAATAATCCGGCTGCCGGCCCGCTCGAAGGGCTAATTTTTTAAACCCAACACATCCTGCATATCAAACATGCCTTGGTGTTTGTCGGCCAGCCAGACGGCGGCACGTACCGCGCCGTTGGCAAAGGTCATGCGGCTGCTGGCCTTGTGAGTAATTTCCACCCGCTCGCCTTCGTCGGCGAACATCACGGTATGTTCACCGACGATATCGCCGGCCCGAATGGTGGAAAAACCGATGGTTTTACGGTCACGGGCGCCGGTATCGCCTTCCCGGCCATAGATGGCGCAATCTTTCAGATCGCGCCCCAAGGCCGCCGCCACCACTTCGCCCATCCGCAACGCGGTACCGGACGGCGCATCGACCTTGTGCCGGTGATGGGCTTCGATGACTTCGATGTCAGTGTAATCGCCCATCACCTTGGCGGTCATTTCCAACAACTTTAAGGACAGATTGACGCCGACGCTAAAGTTTGGCGCGATGACGATCGCCACACCCTTGGCGGCCTCGGCAATCGCCGCTTTCTGCGCATCGTTGTAACCGGTGGTACCGATCACTACTTTTTTACCGGCTTGCCGGCAAATATCGATGTAGTTCATCGAGGCATCCGGACGGGTAAAGTCGATCAACACATCAAACCGATCGGTAAGCGCCGCCAAGTCGTCGCCGACTGTGATACCGGCCGCGGCCAAGCCCGCCAATTCGCCGGCATCCTTGCCTATCGCCAGGCTTTCCGGTCGAGAAACCGCTACCGTCAACTCGGCGTTTTCCGCCGCCAGCGCGGCCTTGAGCAAACACAAACCCATGCGCCCGGAAGCGCCTACTACAGCGACACGAACCATGGCTTATCCTGTTAATTTATCGAAGAAACTTTTGACGCCATCCATCCAGCCATGCTCTTGCGGGCTATGATGCTTGCCGCCGCCAGACAAGGATTCGCCCAGCTTTTCGATCATGGCTTTTTGCTCCTTGGTCAGATGCACCGGGGTTTCCAGTTGCACCTTGCACAACAAATCGCCCACCAAGCCGCCTCTGACCGGCTTGACGCCTTTACCACGCAAACGGAACATCCTGCCGGTTTGGGTTTCCGGCGGAATTTTTAACATTACCTTGCCGTCCAGGGTCGGCACTTCCAACTCGCCGCCCAAACAAGCCATCGCGAAACTGATCGGCACTTCGCAATACAAATTGGCACCATCGCGGGTGAAGATTGGATGATCCTTGACCTGTACCTGAACATATAAATCGCCGGACGGCCCGCCATTCACGCCGGCTTCGCCTTCGCCGGCCAGACGGATTCTATCGCCGGTATCGACGCCGGCCGGTACTTTGACCGACAGGGTTTTGGTTTCCTGCACTCGACCTTGGCCATAGCATTTTGGGCAAGGGTCTTTAATTTGCTTGCCGGTACCGCGACAGGTCGGGCAGGTTTGCTGAACGGAGAAAAAGCCTTGCTGCATTCTGACTTGACCGTGACCATGACAAGTCGAGCAAGTCACCGGGCTACTGCCTTTTTTAGCGCCACTACCGTTACACTCGCCGCAAGCCACCAAAACCGGCACCTTGACAGTCGCTTCGGTGCCGCCAACGGCTTCTTCCAGCGTTAATTCCAAGTTATAACGCAAGTCGGCGCCGCGTTGCACGCTACTGCGTTGCTGACGGCCGCCACCAAAAATATCGCCGAACACATCGCCGAAAATATCGCTGAAATTCTCCGCGCCGCTAAAACCGCCGCGACCACCGCCCATGGAAGAATCGACGCCGGCATGGCCAAACTGGTCGTAAGCCGCACGCTTTTTAGGGTCGGATAAAATTTCGTAAGCTTCCTTGATCAGCTTGAATTTTTTCTCAGCTTCCTCCGGATTATCCTTATTTCTGTCGGGATGAAATTTCATCGCCATCTTGCGATAGCTCTTCTTAATCTCGGCTTCGCTGGCGTTGCGATCCAGTTCCAGCAGTTTGTAAAAATCTTCTTTTGCCATAACGAGGAAAACCGTCGGCGCAAACCGGCGGTTATAGTAGGTATTGAATTAAAGGAATGAGGGATGATACCAGCATAGCGTACACCTTCGCCTCACCCCTCTCCTTAGCGGAGAGGGGAACGGGTATAGTCTTTACTTTTTATCGTCCTTAACTTCTTCAAATTCAGCATCGACCACGTTGTGGTCATGCTCGGCTGCGCCTTCCGACGCGCCTGCTGCATGACCGGCCTCAGCGCCGCCTTCCGCACCTTTCTGGGCATAAACGCGCTCCGCCAACTTGCCGGACAACTCGGTCAAGGCATGGGTTTTAGCTTCAATAGCGTCTTTATCGTCGCCTTTCAGCACCGCATGCAAATCCTTAATGGCAGATTCAATCGCCGATTTTTCGTCACCGGATACTTGTTCGCCTAGTTCTTTTACGGATTTTTCAGTGGCGTGGATCATGCCTTCAGCGGAGTTACGCGCCGAAACCAGTTCTTTCAGTTTCCGGTCTTCGTCGGCATGCAACTCGGCATCCCTGACCATGCGTTCGACTTCCTCGTCCGACAAACCGCTGGAAGCTTTAATCACGATGGATTGTTTCTTGCCGGTGGCTTTGTCTTTTGCCGATACATTCAAGATACCGTTGGCATCGATATCGAACGAAACTTCGATTTGCGGAATACCACGCGGTGCCGGCGGAATGTCTTGCAAGTCAAAACGGCCCAGCGATTTATTGCCAGAAGCCACTTCACGTTCGCCTTGCAATACATGCACGGTCACGGCAGTTTGATTGTCGTCTGCAGTCGAGAATGTTTGCGACGCATTGGTCGGAATCGTGGTGTTTTTCTCGATCAGCTTGGTCATCACGCCGCCCAGGGTTTCGATACCCAGTGACAGCGGAGTGACGTCCAGCAACAACACGTCTTTGACGTCGCCACCCAATACGCCAGCCTGAATCGCCGCACCCAACGCGACAGCTTCGTCCGGGTTAACGTCTTTACGCGGCTCTTTGTCGAACAGGCTTTTTACGAAAGCTTGTACTTTCGGCATCCGGGTTTGGCCGCCTACCAGGATCACGTCGTTGATTTTGGCCGTAGAAATACCGGCGTCTTTAATCGCTTGCAAGCAAGGGCCTTTGGTTCTTTCGATCAGTTCATCAACCAGCGACTCCAATTTGGCGCGAGTCAGTTTGACGTTCAAATGTTTCGGCCCTGAAGCATCGGCCGTGATGTAAGGCAGATTGATGTCGGTTTGCTCGGCGGACGACAATTCGATTTTGGCTTTTTCGGCCGCTTCTTTCAGACGTTGCAAGGCCAATGGATCGTTGTGCAAATCAATGCCGCTGTCGCGTTTAAATTCGCCGGCCAGGAAGTCGATGATACGCAAGTCAAAGTCTTCGCCGCCCAGGAAGGTATCGCCATTGGTGGCCAGTACTTCGAATTGATGCTCGCCTTCGATTTCGGCAATTTCGATGATGGAAATATCGAATGTACCGCCACCCAGGTCATAAACCGCGATGGTGGTGTCGCCTTTCGGTTTGTCCATGCCAAACGCCAACGCCGCCGCAGTCGGCTCGTTGATGATACGTTTGACGTCCAAACCGGCGATACGGCCGGCATCTTTGGTGGCCTGACGTTGCGAGTCATTGAAATAGGCCGGTACGGTGATAACCGCTTCGGTGACTTCTTCACCCAAAAAGGCTTCGGCGTCTTTTTTCAGCTTCATCAACACGCGGGAAGACACTTCAGGCGGAGCCATTTTTTTACCATGGCATTCCACCCAGGCATCGCCGTTGTTGGCTTCCATAATTTTGTAAGGCACCATTTTGATGTCTTTTTGTACCGCATCTTCTTTAAAGCGGCGGCCGATCAAACGTTTGATCGCAAACAAGGTGTTTTCTGGGTTGGTAACCGCCTGACGCTTGGCGGACTGGCCGACCAAGACTTCGTTGTCGCCGGTGAAGGCGATGATGGATGGCGTGGTGCGGGCGCCTTCGCTGTTTTCGATGACCCGCGCAGTGCCGTTTTCCAGCACGGCCACGCAGGAGTTGGTGGTTCCTAAATCGATTCCGATCATTTTAGCCATTGAATTTCTCCAGACTTGAATTGGTATAAGTTAAAGTTGTTAGCGATATGCGGTTGATCGTTTTAATTTCAAGCCTGCTCATCAATTTTTGCACTATCGGCGGGTTTATCGACCGCTTTGGCGACCACGACCATAGCCGGACGCAACAAACGACCGTTTAATACATAACCTTTTTGGAATACGTTCAACACCGAATTGGGTTCGGCGGTCTCACTAGGCTGCATCACCATGGCCTGATGAAATTCCGGGTTGAACGGTTGACCGAGCGGATCAATGGTTTCGATGTTGAATTTGGCGAATACCGATTCGAATTGCTTGATGGTCAATTCACTGCCTTCGCGCAGTTTCACCACTTCCGGGCTATCGCCAGTCGCGGCTTGTATGCCCAGTTCCAGGCTGTCGAGCACGCTTAACAATTCCTTGGCGAATTTAGCCAAGCCATATTTACGCTCGTCATCCAGATCTTTTTGCACGCGTTTTTTCAGATTTTCCATTTCCGCCTGTGTGCGGATGGCTTTATCCAAATTAGCGGCGGCTTGTTGCTGGGCCTGTTCCAATTGCTGTTGCAAGAGTTCCACGCTAACTTCTGTCTTATCTTCGACAGTTTCGCCGGCTTGCTCTTCCGAAATTGTCTGCTTGGTTTGTTCCAACACTTCGGCGATCAATTCGCTATCCGTTTGTTGTTCGTGGCTCGATTGCTGATGGCTCATATTGTCTCCATGGTTCTAAATTTTTTAGGTTGGCCTAACGATAGGGCCATTTATTTGGGATTCAAGGCTGCGCCCAATAATTTTGCCGTCACATCCACAAACGGAATCACTTTCTCGTAAGCCATCCGAGTCGGGCCGATCACGCCCAACACGCCAACCACTTCGTCATTCACCGAATAGGGTGACGTCACCAGACTGCAATGATCAAAGGCGCTGTAACCGGACTCTTCGCCGATAAAAATCTGTACGCCATCAGCTTGCAAGCATTGGTCCAGCAGATGGATCACGCCACGTTTTTGGCTAAAGGCTTCGAATAGTTGTTTCAGGCGCTCCATATCCGACAATTCCGAAAATCCCATTAAATTGGTTTCGCCGCTCAGCACGTAATCGTCGTTGGGCTGGTGGGCGAAGGTGAGTTGCGCCATGTTGACGGCGTCTATCATGCCTTGGTTGACCTGGCGCTGATCCTGTTCCATGTCCTTAACCACCAGATCGCGAATTTTCGCCAAACTGCGGCCGGCGTAGACCGAGTTCAAATAATTGGCGGCTTGCTGCAACTCCGCCGGGCTGAACGGTTTATGGGTATGGATAATTTTGTTATGGACTTCCTCGCCATCGGTGACGAAAATCACCAACACTCTGGTATTGGACATCGGCAAAAATTCTATTTGCCGCAAAGTCACGGTTTCGCGGCGAGGCAGCGTCACCACCCCGGCCATTTTAGTGACATCCGACAGCAACTTGGACGCCTTGCTCAGTAAATCACTGGCCTTGTCGGCCTGCCCTTGCAAACTGCTTTGCAGTTGATCCATTTCATTGGACCCTAGGGGCTTGACCGTCAACAAGCTGTCGACAAACAAACGATAGCCGCTCACCGTCGGTACTCGTCCAGCCGAGGTATGCGGCGAATGTATCAGCCCCATTTCCTCCAAATCGGCCATCACGTTACGAATGCTGGCCGGACTCAATTTCAAATTCGGGTCTTTCGACAACAGTCGCGAACCAACCGGCTGGCCGTCTTGAATGTAACGCTCCACCAAGTTTTTTAATAAATAAAGCGATCTTTCGTTTAAGTCCTGTCCGCCTGCCACGTCAACACCTTCAATGTTCGTTAGCACTCCACATTAACGAGTGCCAAAGCACAAAGCTATCAGTTGGGTTGAACCTTGTCAACGACGCCACGCCAGCACTACCTAGGGTTAAAATCCGCCGACAATTCCACGGATTGAGTTCGCTAACTATTTATCCAGCCATGGGAAGGAAAAAACGGATACTGAATTTCACAAAACTGTTCAGGCTTAACTAAAATTGGTGTTTTGACTTTTCAACTGTGCCTCCAGTGATGACCACGTTTTTACTGCGCTATCCGTTTAGTTTACCCACCCTGCTGGCAGCGCTGTTCGGTCTATTATTTCCCGTCAGCACAGTGTTGTTCATGCTGCTCCACGAAAATCAAACTCTCTCCTGGGACAACATCCTCGCCCTGCATAGCGTACATTACGATCTGTTCATCCTCTGGACCGCACCGCTAGTGCTGGCTCTATTCGGTAGTCTTATCGGTACAACGGCTAATCAGCTCAAGAAAAAAATGGACGTCTTACAAACTCGGACCACCCAGCTCAACACCATTTTGGATACGGCCGCCAGTGCGATTATCAGCATAGACGAGGCCGGAACTGTCATGAGTTTCAATCAGGCAGCGGAGCAGATTTTCGGCTATCGAGCCGGCGACATCATCGGCAAAAACATCAATCGTCTGATGCCGCCAGCAGTCGCCGCGCAGCATGACGGCTATTTGCAACGTTATCGCGACTCTCGAAATCCACAAATACTCGGGCAACGCCGCGAGGTGGAGGCCATGCGTAAAAACGGCGCGGTTTTCCCGGCCTTGTTGAGAGTCAATCCGATGCAGATCGACGGCAAGATGTTGTTCTCTGGAGTCATTGACGACATCAGCGAAACCAAAACCCTGCAAACCCAACTCCATCAGGCGCAAAAACTAGAAGCCATCGGTCAACTGGCTTCGGGCGTCGCTCACGAAATCAACACGCCCATTCAATACATAGGCGACAATCTGTCGGCCTTATCCGGTTACTTCGCCGACATTGCCACCTACCAACAAGCCTTGTTCGCGCTGGGTGACGATCATTTAAAACTGCAATTACAAGCGCTGGCAGATCAATACGATTTGCCGTTTATCCTGGAGGACAGCCCTCAAGCCATCCGCCAAGCCAAGGAAGGTGTGGAACGAGTCGCCGAAATCGTCAAGGCCATGAAAACCTTCTCGCATGTCGAAGCCAGCCTGAGTAAACAAACCATCGATCTGAACGATGCGCTGAACAGTGCGTTGACCATCACCCGCAACAGCTATAAATATATCGCCAATATCGAAACCGATTTTGCCGCCGATATCGGCAATATCGAATGCTACGCCAATGATCTGAATCAGGTATTTCTGAATCTGATCATCAACGCCACCCATGCCATCGAAGAAAAGCAGGCCGGCATGGGGCTGATTCGGATTGTCACCCGCAAACTGGACAACATGATCGAAATCCTGATCCAGGACAATGGCGCCGGCATTCCCAAAGCGATACAAGAGAAAGTGTTCAACCTGTTTTTCACGACCAAACCGGTCGGTAAAGGCACCGGCCAGGGCTTGAGCCTGTCGCATAACATCGTGGTGGAAAAGCATCACGGCAAATTGTTCTTCGAATCCAGTGCCGAGACCGGCACCACCTTTCATATCCAATTACCCGTTCGTCTCGAACAACAGGATTGAGCCATGACAGCCAAAAAGCATATCCTCTTTGTAGACGACACCGAAAATGTAATCAGCGGCATTCAGCGCCAACTGCGCCCCTATCGCGATCAGTGGCAATTGTTTTTTGCCTGTAGCGGTGCCGAAGCTTTGGAAATCATGGCGCAACAGCCGATAGACTTAATCGTCAGCGATATGATGATGCCTGCGATGTGTGGCGACGAACTGTTAAAACGCGTCAGCGAACAATATCCTGGCGCGGTACGAATGATACTTAGCGGTTACGCCAACGAAGACTCGCTGAAAAGCGGCCTGGAAGTTGCCCACCAGTATCTCAGTAAACCTTGTAGCGCCGAAATGCTACGCGAGGCGATTTCCCAGATTTTCAAAATCCAGGCCTGTGTCAGCAACCCGCGCATCGCCGCAGAGGTGGGCGACGCCAACCAACTGCCTAGTCTGCCGAAAATCTATCAAGAACTGAATGCGGCGATGACCAATGAAAACACTACCAGCCGCGATATCGCCGACATTTTTGCCCGCGACATGGTGCTGTCCGCCAAATTGCTACAGCTGGTCAACTCGCCTTATTTCGGTTTGAATCGGGTGGTTTCCAGCCTGACCGACGCCATCAATTTGATCGGCCTGAAAAAACTCAATAATCTGGTATTGTCGGTGCATGTCAAAACGGCATTCCCGGTCAGCAACCCGGAAATGCAACGCTATATGGAATATCTATGGCAGGACGCCGGCCGTGTCGCCGAACTGGCGCGCTTGATTGCCTTATCGGAAAATCAGCAAGGAGATCGCCCCGACCAAGCTTACCTAGGAGGACTGTTGCACAATATGGGCCTGTTGATTTTCCTGTCAAGTGGCGGCGATAAACTCAAGACCTTGATGGATAGGGTGAAAAATACCGACACCCCGATTCCCGAGCTAGAAACGGCTATTTTTGGCTTCACCCGCTCGGAAGCCGCGGCTTATGTGTTGAGCCTATGGAAAATTCCACCGCGCATCATTGAAGCCATACTGCTACAAAACAATCCCGGCGACAGCGATTACGACGGCGTCAACGCGCTCACCGCGGTGCACGTCGCCGCATGCCTGTTAAAACCTTCGGTTATGAAAGACTATGACCGGCTGTTTGAAATGACGCTGGATAGCGGCTACTTGCAAAGATTGGATAAATTGCAACGCTTGCCGGACTGGCAAGCGCTGGCGGAGAAAGTCCTCATGTTTTCCTCAGCAAAATAGGGATGGGAAGTGCCAGTCACATCAACTGATAAAATTCTCTGCGTCGATGACGAAGAAAATATTTTGCATGTATTTCGCCGCACCCTGGGCCGCAAATTCGATCTTCATACCGCCAACTCAGCGGAAACCGCGTTGGACTTGCTGCGCGAACACGGCGATTTTGCGGTAATCCTGTCCGACTACAACATGCCCGGTATTAATGGTGTGGAGTTCCTGAAGATGGCGAGCGCCCTATCTCCCGACAGCGTGTTGGTGATGCTCACCGGCAATATAGAGTTGGACGTGGCGATCAGAACCATCAATGAGACCAATATTTTCCGCTACATGCCCAAACCCTGTCCGGTGGAGGTAATGCGTAAAGTCATCGCCGATGCATTGGCGCAATACCACTTGATCCTTGCCAAACAACGACTAAGCCAGGAGTTGGCAAAAAAAAACCAGGAATTGGCGAGCAGCAACGCCAAATTGGCCCAAAAAAAGCATTTGCTGGAACACGAGCTGGAGATGGCCAGAATCGTTTACAGCAAGGTCAACCAATACGGTCATGAAGAACTCGACGGTCTGGATCATTTCATCGCCGCCAAGGAAACCGTGGGTGGCGACTTTTTACTGACACACACGAGTACCGATAAGCGCTCGCTTTATTTGATGATGGGCGACCTGACCGGTCACGGCTTGCAATCAGCGTTGGCGGTGTTATTGGTCGCCGAAATATTCGATGTGCTTTGCAGCAGCCAGCCCAGCGTCGAAGCGCTGGCACACAGCATCAACGAAAAGATGTGTCTCAAACTGCCTACCGGCCTGTTTTGCGCGGCTTTACTGGTCAAATTGGATTTCAACAGCGACGAAATCCATGTCTGGCAAGGCGGCATGCCCGACGTTTATTTATTGGATGCCCAAGGCGCGGTATTGAAAACGTTACAATCCACCAATCTACCGCTGGGCATACTGGCCGAACAAGACTTCACCGGCAGCGTCGGCTGCTACTCTATTAACGAAGCGCAATCGCTACTTGTCTACAGCGACGGCGTGACCGAACAAATCGGCACCGACCAAACCATGTTTGGCTGCGAACGCCTAAAAAACGCTTTGCATGACATCCCAGCCGGCAGCCGGCGGGTTGATCATGTCGTGGCAAAACTGCGCGCCCATCAGCAGCTGCACCCACAGATTGACGATATATCCCTCTTCGAACTGCACTTGCCCCGTATTAGACTAGCCTTGGAGCATCTATGACCGAATCGGCCAGCGGCATCAGCCAAAAAACTCTGTTTGTCGACGACGAGGTGCTATTGCTGGAAGGCGTAAAACGCCAGTTGCGTCGCGATTTCGATATCGCAGTCGCCGAGGGTGGCGAAGCGGCCTTGGCCAGATTAGCCTGCGACGGGCCGTTTGCCGTGGTGGTATCGGATTACAACATGCCAGGCATGGATGGCATAGCCTTTCTGAACGAAGTCCATCGCCGTTATCCAGACACCGTATTGGTAATGCTGACCGGCCGCGCCGAACTGGATCTTGCCGTCAATGCCTTGCACAACGCCCATATTTCCCGATTTCTCAACAAACCTTGCCCTAAGGAAGTGTTGCTGGAAACCCTGAGCGACGGCCTGGAACAATATCGGCTGAGGATGTCCGAACAAATTCTGCAAAACCAGTTGCAACAGGCTAATCAACAACTCAATTTGCTGAACAGCCAGCTGGAAACCTTGGTCGCGCAAAAGACCCGCGCCTTGCAACTGCAATACCGCTACGTCGCCCGCATAACGCAAATGGGCAATTCTCAGGCCATTCTCGATGCCTTGATCGACGCCGTCGGCGAGTTGACCGGTTTACGCACCATCAGCCTGTGGCTGAGCCCACAGTTGGATAGCCAATTCAGCTGCCGCTATCCGGCTCAAACCGACTGCAAGGTATTTAACGCCAGCCAATGCCCGGATGGCATCATCAAAAACATCTTGAACGACAGGCAAATCTGGCAAGCCGGTCAATCAGGCGACACCGTGCTTAGTGAGTTCGAGCTATCGCTGTTTGCCGGAACGGCCTTTATGTCGATTCCGTTACCGGGAAAAGCAGGCGTATTGGGTTTAGTCAACTTGGCCGGCGATCGTGCCGCACTGGAAAATGATGAGCTAGCAGCCTTGGCCAGCATGGCCGATGTGACCGCCACTGCCTTGCAAAGCCACTGGCATCGCGAAGCATTCGAGGATGCCCAAGACGCAATCATTACCGCGCTGGCTAAGTTATCTGAATACCGCGACCCGGAAACCGGCGCCCATCTGCTACGCCTAAAACAATACTGCGCGCTGATTTGCCGATTTTTAGCTGAAACCGACAAATATCGCGGCGTCGTCACCCCGGCGTTTACTCAAGACTTGGTGCGCTCATCGCCGCTGCACGACATCGGCAAGGTCGGCATCCCCGATGCCATCTTGAAAAAACCCGGCCGCTTGACCCCGGACGAATTCGAAGTGATGAAAACCCATGCTCAAATCGGTGGCGATACACTACGCACGGTGTTCGAGCAGTATCCTTCGCAAACTTTCATCAAATGCGGCATGGACGTAGCCTACGGCCACCATGAAAAATGGAACGGCAGCGGCTATCCCAACGGCTTGCAAGGCAACTCGATTCCATTGGCGGCCCGGATTTTGGCCTTGGTCGACGTCTATGACGCACTGACCTGCCGGCGCGTCTACAAAGTGCCGTATTCCCGCGAGCAAGCCAACAGCATCATCAGCGAAGGCAACGGCAGCCATTTCGACCCGGACATCGTCGCGGCATTTTTATGCGGCGAAGCCGAATTTCATCGTATTGCCGAACAATTTGCCGACATCGTCTGAGTCGAATATCCGTGGTCGAAACGGCGTGGTTGTTGAAACGAACCGGCGCCACTTCGCCCCGTCGTTGCCCAGCGGTTCAATCCTCCAGATTACGCACAAAGGTGTAACCACCTGAGGTTTGCTTCATCCGATATAAACTCGCCGGCCGGCCGCCTTCCGAGCGTTTTTCGCCGGTATCGATCAGCAATTCCGCCTGCTCGATGCGGCGGCGAAAGGATTTTTTTTGCAAACTCTTGCCGATCAGTACTTCATGCAAATGTTGGAGTTCCGGCAGCGTGAAGGCTTCCGGCAGCGCATACGCCGGCACGATGGAATACAGCGCTTTTTGCCGCAGCCTCTCCCGCGCCAAGCCGATGATGGTTTGATGATCGAAAGCCAAATCCATCTGATCGACTGCCTCCAGCGCCAACCATTGCACATCCGCGACGCTGGCGATATGCGCTTCACAGGCCTGATAAGCCATCAACGCGGTATAGGCTATGGTCACCGACCAGCCGCGCCGATCGCGCCTGGCATTACCTATGCATTGCAGTTGTTCCAGATACGGCGGCTCGATGCCGGTCTTGTCTTTCAATTTGCGCCGCACCGTATCTTCCAGGGTTTTATCCTGTTGCAAATCGACAAAGCCGCCCGGCAAGCCCCATTTACCCAGCTCCGGGTGATTCGAGCGTTGTACCAATAACACTTTCAAACAGGCTTCGTGATAGGTAAACAGCACCGCATCGACGCTGAGCAGCGGGCTGTCGTATCGGCGTTTATCGTATTCGGCTAAAAACTGGTTTTCGTCCATAGGCATTTTAGTTCGGTGCATTTTTTCCAAAGAACCGCCATTGTCGCAAAAATTTGTGTCTTATTGTCACTTATGTGCTTGACAACAAGGTGTCTATAGGTCACTATTTATCTTAAGTGACTTTTAGACACAATTAGGAGCAATATCATGTTAGGCATTCAATACTTCAAAGCGGACTCTTCAACCTTTGTGATCAAAACCGTCAACGGCCGTATTCGCAAGAAAGGCAAAGGCCTGAGTTTTTTCTATAACGTCGCCACCGCTTCGATCGCGGCGGTGCCGGTCAACGCCCAGGAAGCACCGTTCATTTTCAAGTTGCTGACGGCAGATTTTCAGGCAGTGACCGTGCAAGGCCAGGTTACCTATCGGGTGGCCGCGCCGGAAACCATGGCCGAGATGCTGAATTACAGCCTGAAAAACGACGGCCTCAGTTATGTTTCGGAAGACCCGTTGAAACTGTCAGATCGAGTGATTCGCATCGTGCAATCCATCGTCCAAAATAAAGTCCAAACCAGCGGGCTGCGCGACGCCTTGAAACTGGGGCAAACCTTGGTCACCCTGCTCCGGGAACAACTGGTCGGGGATTCGCCGTTGGCGGCATTGGGCATTGCCTTGCTGGATGTCTCGATCAGCGCCGTGCAACCGACCCCGGAAACGACCCGCGCTTTGGAGGCGGAAGCCAGGGAGTCAATTTTGAAGGAAGCCGACGACGCGATTTACGATCGGCGTAAATCCGCGGTCGAACAGGAACGCACCATCAAGGAAGCCGAACTGCAAACCGAGTTATCGGTGCAGCAAAAAGAACAGGAAATCGAGGAATCGCGCATCCTCAACGAGCGCACCATCCAGCGCGGAAAAGTCGAAACCGAACGCGAGCGCTTGCAGGCCGAGATCGCCGCCGAAACCCAACGCAAGGCATTGGTGACTTTAAACAGCGAAAACAGCCGCCAGCAAGCCGATGCGGAAGCGTACGCGATTACCGAACGCATGAAGGCGTTCAGGGAGTTGCCGGTGGAAAACCTTAGAGCCATGGCACTAGCTAAAATGGACCCCGAACAACTGATGGCGATGGCCTTCGAATCGTTGGCACAAAACGCCGGCAAGATCGGCGAATTGAACATCACGCCCGATTTGTTTGGACAAATGCTGAAAAAATCGGTGCGTAGCTGATGAGCGGAAATCTTCAATACCGGTTTATTCTGGTAACGCGCAAAACCCGGTTGCAGGAATTGATCGAACGCTTCAACACTTGGCCGCAAGCCCGCTTTTATCTTGAGCACAATCAGGTCGATGCCCAGGACTATCTGGACGAGCACGATCTGTATCAACGCCGCTTGCAGGAGGCGGAACGGACATTGAAATCCCTGGGTCGGTTTCAGTTGTTGGAACGCCGTTTGCTGCCCAATTACCAGTTCGGTCCGGCCGATATTGTCGTCACCATCGGCCAGGACGGCCTGGTCGCCAATACCTTAAAATATCTGAACGGCCAACCGGTGATCGCCATCAACCCCGATCCGGAGCGTTGGGACGGCAAACTGCTACCCTTCGAAATCGGCGATTTACCGGCCGTGGTGACACGCACCCTAGCCGGTAAAGCGGCATGCAAAACCATCAGCTTCGCCGAGGCCAAGACCAACGACGGCCAACGCATGCTGGCGGTGAACGACTTGTTTATCGGTCCGAAAAGCCATACCTCGGCCCGCTACCTGTTGTCCTGGGACGGTCGCCAGGAAACACAGTCGTCGTCGGGCATCATCGTTTCCACCGGCTTTGGTTCGACCGGCTGGTTTCAGTCCATCCTGGCCGGGGCCTTGGGCGTGGCCGGCAACGAGTCTCATCCGCTCAAGAACGGCTTTGCCTGGCACGAAAGACGTTTGCAATTTACCGTACGCGAACCTTTTCCCAGCCAAATCACCGGCACCAGCCTGGTGTTCGGTGCGATCACGCCCAAGACGCCGCTGACCCTGGAATCGCAAATGCCGGAAAACGGCGTGATCTTCTCGGACGGCATCGAAGCGGATTATCTGGCCTTCAACGCCGGCACGGTGGCGACGATAGCTTTAGCCGCCAACCAGGGACAATTGATTGTTTGAACGCCGGCTTAAGAACAAAGCCAGCTCGGCGACCGGGTTTAAGTCAAGAAGACCCAGCCGCCAACCCGGAAAACAAGACACCGAATGCTAGGGTCTCTATTCCTGATGAGCAAACCGCTTGCGCTCCTCGGCGCTTTTACCCAAGGCTTTCGCCATCCACGGCGGAGCGGCATCGAAGACTTTTTGAAACTCGGTGAGTTTTTCCACCGCATCGATCACATCCGGTTCCTTGATCGGATAAATATCGGCGCGTATCACCTTGGCCGCCGCCGGCCCGCCGATAGATTGCACGAACAGCACATGGCAATCCTTGATCATGTTGGCCCGGAACAGATTTCTGTCGTCGGCACTATCGGCTTCCAATGTGGAACGAATGTCGATCAAGCGCATATCGTCGCGAGACAGTTGATAGACCAAAAACCGGATGCAGGAGCCGAAATGGCCGTTTAAAAGCTGGCCGCTATTGGAGGCAATGGCGACCCGGATCGACTCAGGAATATCGCCTTCCTTGTAGGGCATGATTTCCGGCAAACCTTCATCGCCTTCTTCCTCACCCCACAGATAGCGCACAGCCAGTTTGATGTTTTCCAAACCGATGCCAATATCCTCGCCGTCCTCCTCGCCGTCCAAACTGCCGATGCCGGTCTTCAAGTTGGTGACGGTGATCGATTTAAGTTTTTCGTCGTCCAACGGCGAACCGACTTTTTCGTGCAACACACCGATCAGCTTCGGCACATCCACTCCCGGCAAAATCCGCGAGGCCAGCGCGATACGCAAAGCCAAATCTCGTGATAATTGTTCCATAGCGTTACCTTTATAGTTTGTGCTGTTCTTTCCAGTCGGCATAACCGCCGGCCATGCTGTACACCTGCTTAAAGCCAAAGTCGCCGAACATTTCAGCCAAGTGCTCGCTGGCATGGCCGTAATAGCAGTAAATCAGCATAGGTTTGGCCTTATCGGCTGTTTTTAGTAGCGAATCGCGCAATTGCTCATGGACATGCATGGCATTGTCGATATGCCCGACCCGGTAATCCTTCAGGTCGCGGCAATCCAATATCATCGGTTGCTGTTCGGCGATCAGCTTTTCGGAATCAACAGCGGAAATAGTTTTAAAATTTTTCATGGCGCATTCCCCTTTAAAGGACCGCGGAACCCAACTTAAACCGGCCCAACTGCTAAGTCTTTCTTCACTTCGATGGTTTGCGCCAGCGCGGCTTCCAGGCTGATTGGCTCGGCTTTGATTTTATAGCCCTTGGCGGCTTCGTAAACGGTAATCACTTTGTCTTCACCGGATTGGCCTTTCAGATCGGATTTTTCGATATAAAGCTCTTCCAACATCAGGTTCCAAACCATCCCTTCCTGATGAGGCAACAGGTTAAAGACCACGCCGTCGACAACCACTTGCATCGGCTTGGCAATGTTTTGCACATAAAACAGTGTTGCCGTCTCGGGAGTCAACACCTCTTTATATTTTTCGACGAAGATTGGTAAATCTTCCAGTTGGAAAAACAAACCGTTGACGAATAAAAACTTGTCGCTATCAGCCAATATTGCCGATTGATTAATCACCATCTCAGGCGTTTTCCGGTCGCGAATATTCGTCGACCCTTCGCGCAATTCTCCTTCGATCAACACCAAGTCGCCGCGAAACGCAGAAAGCCCGGCTTTGCTGGTCTTGCCCACTAGCGTTGTAATCCACAAAAGGCCTTGGCTGTCGTATTTTTCAAGTAGCATCTGCTTTAATCCCCAATGAAAGGTAATGAATGAAATATTTAGCAGCTATCAAGCAAAACACTTGCCAGATATTTAAAACCCTAACAAAGCCAAGGTTGATAAGGATTTGGCTGAAGCGAGCAATCGAAATAATTTGAGGAAATAACCGATTTGGCGGCATAGCCGCCCGACAATGTCGCAAACACGACAATTACCAATAAACGACGCCCGGCGGTTTGTAGGGTTTAGAACGAAAAGGCTTTAGCGGCCCGGGGCCAATGTGCCGGAGGATGCCATCGCGGCCAAGATTACCGCGTTGCTTTTAAAAATCGCCGAAGCCCGGCAGCCGGGCTTGAGCACCAAGGCCACGGCACTGGTTTGGGAGACGGTGGCAGCTATGGTTTCGCCGCTCTGCAATTGAATGATCACCTCCGAATCGACCCCGTCGTATTGCACTCGAATGACTTGTCCATCCAAACGATTACGCGCCGACAACAAAACCGGTTGATCGTCGATCACGACGATATCCGAGGCATTGATCAGCAAAACTGCATCGCCGCCAACGCTAATCCCCAGATAATCCAGCGAAGGCAACGTAACGCTGACTATCAACTGTTCGCCGCCCTTCAACGAGAAAAACACTTCGGCATTGACTGCGCCCAGGCGAATGTCGGTAACCTTCCCGAATAACTGATTTCTGGCGCTGGTTTTAATCACCTGGCGCTTCAGCAGCAACATCACGTCGGGATCGTCGGCCAAGCTTTGATTGAGCTGCCGCAAAAATGCCTGATGCTGCTGCTCCAATCGGGTAAATAACTGCAACAAGGCCTGGCCGGCGGCGGTCAGCCTGGTACCCCCTCCTTTGCTGCCCCCAGTGGCCGTGGCGATCAGCACCTTGGGCGCCAGATTGTTGGCCCGTTCTATTATCTGCCAAGCGCCTTTGTAGCTTAACCCGGCCTGCTTTGCGGCCTGATTCAGCGAACCGCTTTGCTCTATCGCTCGCAATAAACCGATCATACGACTATCCAGACTACCAACTAGCCGCAGTTCACCTTCTAGCCATGGGGTGGAGTTCTCAATTTTGGTTACGGACATCAATAATCTCACTTAAATGCGCTGCATTGAAAAATCGCCGATGGCGTTACAGACCACCATTATTCCCATAAGAGAAACAAGTTATTTTTGAAATTCGTTATTTACTTTGATACATAACGAAAAGTAAACTGTAAGCGTCGTTTGTTTTCGTTCAATCGAGAAACCGACGCCGATTCGATAACAACTACTGCTCGCGCAGCGTATTTAATTTCGATTATAGGTGATCCATGACCGCTCCAAAAACATGTTTTCCTAAACCGCTGTTACACAAGATTATTGGCACTACCCTGGCTAGCGGCATATGTATGATGGACCGAATCCCTGCTCAGGCAGCCGAAAAGAGAACTTATACCCGACCACCATTCGCTGCTTTTGAAAGCCAGATGTCAGACGCTTTGCTGGGCTCCGATAAATATGAGAAACCGGTCTGGAATCTCCACGAAACATTGAAGTTGCCGAAATGGTTGTCGCTTTCGGTTGAGCAGCGTACCCGTTACGAAACCCAGGACGGCCAATTCAAGGCCAACGGCAAGGGCGGTGATCAACAAATTCCGCTGCAAACCGATTTGTGGCTGCAAGCCAATCTGGGTGAGTTTCGGCTCGGCGCAGAATTTCTGGACGCTCGCGCCCTAGGGGCCGATAGCGGCTCCGGCATCAACAACACCCATGCCGATCAGGCCGATTTCATTCAGGGTTATCTGGCCTGGGCCGATCAAAATCTGTTCTATAGCGGCATCGGCGCCGAAGTGGTCGCGGGCCGGCAGAGCTTGAATCTTGGCAGCCGCCGCCTGCTCGCCAGAAACGCGATGCGCAATACCATCAACAGCTTTACCGGAATAAAACTGCGGCTGCTGGATTACGATAATTGGCAGTTCACCGGCTTCGTGACGATGCCGGTCAACCGCTATCCAACTGCATCCGCAGACCTTCTCGACGAGACCCACGAGTTCGACGAGGAAGATACTCACACCTGGTTTTCCGGCGGCTTTCTGGAACTGTACAACCTGGCCTGGGGTATCAACAGCGAAGTTTATCTATACCACCTTGACGAAGGCGACAGTATCCGCAACCCGACCCGCAATCGCCGTTACTTCACGCCCGGTTTACGGATTTTTATCAAACCCAAGAAGGCGAAGTTCGACTTTCAAACCGAAACTATCGGCCAGCTCGGCTCGGTCCGCTCCAGCACCGCTGCCAGCAACGGCCGCGACTTGGATCATGCCGCCTGGTATCAACATATCGATGTCGGTTATACCTTTGACGTACCCTGGTCGCCGCGTCTAGCGTTGGAATACGACTATGCCAGCGGCGACCACAATCCCAACGACAATCAAGACCAACGTTTCGATACTTTATATGGTGCCCGCCGTTTCGAATTCGGCGCCACCGGCATCTACGGCGCTTTCGCCCGCAGCAACATCAATACGCCCGGCTATCGTATCAGCGCCGCACCGCGCAACGACGTCCAACTGGGCTTGAGCCATCGCTTTTATTGGCTGGCATCGAATCAAGACAGCTGGACTAGTGCCGGGCTGCAAGACGTCAACGGTCGCAGCGGAGACTATATCGGCCAACAATTGGAATTAACGGCGCGCTGGGATTTCAACAGCAGCCTGAATTTCGAAACCGGTTGGGCACATTTATTCAAAGGCGAATTTGCTAAAAAAGCACCATCGGCACCAGCAGTTAAAGAGGATGTCGATTATTTCTATGTGCAGAGCCAGTTACGGTTTTAGCACCTGCCGATCAGTTTTTATAGAGGAGAAACATAATGTCGTTTATCGCTTTAAACCGGGTTATTCTGGCTATATCGCTAGCGTCGCTGAGCGCGATTGCGCAAGCTGAAACCACGTTGGTCGCCGTGGCCGCCAACTTTACCAAACCCATGACCGAGATCGCCGAGGCTTTCAAAAAAGCCAGCGGTCATAGTGCCAAGCTTTCGTTCGGCTCGTCCGGAAAATTCGTCGCCCAGTTCGAGAACGGCGCGCCGTTCGAAGTGTTTCTGTCGGCAGACGACAAAAGCCCCTTGAAACTGGAGCAATCGGGTTTGGCCGTGGCCGGTAGCCGTTTTACTTATGCGATCGGCAAATTGGTGTTATGGTCCAACAATCCTGACTATGTCGATGAGCAAGGTCAAATTCTGGCCAAGGGCGACTTCAAGCATCTGGCCTTGGCCGATCCGAAATTGGCACCTTATGGCGCGGCGGCCGTGGAAGTCTTGAAAAACCAAGGCTTATTGGAAAAACTGCAACCGCTATTCGTGCAAGGCGAAAACATCGCCCAGACCCACCAATTCATCAGTACCGGCAATGCCGAGCTGGGTTTTGTCGCCTTATCGCAAGTGATAGACCATGGCAAGGTCGGCACCGGTTCCGGCTGGATCGTCCCGGAAAATCTGCATAGTCCGATTCTGCAAGACGCGGTGCTGCTGAAAACCGGCGCCGAAAATCCGGCCGCGCAAGCCTTGCTGGCGTTTCTGAAATCGCCGCCGGCCTTGGCGATTATTGAAAAGTACGGTTATGCCTTACCGTCGTTCAATTAGCCACGTCGCCCGTTTAATGCGTTTGAATAAAAACTCCTAATTATTAACCCATGAGGTCATCGTATGAAAGCAAGTGCACGTAATCAATTTAGCGGAACTGTCAGCGCAGTCGTGATCGGTGCAGTCAACGCAGAAGTCCATGTCGGTTTAAAAGGCGGCGAAACCATCGTCGCCTCCGTCACCAAGGATTCTATCGATAGTTTGGCGATCGAAACCGGTAAAAAAGTGATCGCGCTGATCAAAGCCCCGCAAGTGATTATCGTCACCGATTTTGGCGGCTACCGGATTTCGGCGCGCAACCAGTTGGAAGGCACCATCACGGACGTCAAACCCGGCGCGGTCAACACCGAAATCGATATCGCCCTACCCGGTGGCGATAAAGTGGCGGCCACCGTCACTAACGACAGCGTCGAAACATTGGGACTGCGCAAAGGCCAAACCGCCACGGCGGTATTCAAGGCCGGCGCGGTGATCCTGGGCGTGCAAGGTTAATTTCGGGGCTCTGCCCGGCCAAGGCCGGGCGGACTATCTGTACCGGAGGTCTGGTCATGTTACTGGAAATGAATGTCAAACTGCGTCGCGGTCATTTCGACTTGACCACGCAATTATCGCTCGGCGATACCAGCGTGGGTTTATTCGGCCAATCCGGGGCCGGTAAAAGCACGCTGCTGGGCTTGATTGCCGGCACTATTCAGCCGCAAAGTGGCCATATTCAGTTGGATGGCAAAATTCTGTTCGACAGCCGCAAAGGCATCGTGATGCCGCGCGAGCAACGACCAATCGGCGCGGTATTACAGGCCGATTGCGCTGATGCCACCGAAACCGTGCGCGAAAACTTGAACTCCATTTATCACCGGACCTTAAAACAACGCCGTCTGTTCAAACTGGATTATTTAGTAGGGCTGTTGGAGCTTGGCGCCAACCTCGAACAGCCCATCGAACGGCTGTCCGTCGGCGAACGCCAGCGGGTGGCGCTGGCGCGCTCTTTGTTGAAATCGCCGAAATTATTGTTATTGGACGAGACTTTCGCCGCCATCGGCCATGGCTACCGCTCGCAACTGCTGCCAATTTTGAAACGCCTGCAAGACGAATTCGGCTTGCCGGTGTTATACGCCAGTCAGTCGCTGGGCGAGATTTTGGAACTGACCGACCAACTGATCGTACTGGAACATGGCCAAATCCTGCGTAGCGGCTCTTTACAGGCCGTCGCTAAACATCTAGGTATTTTGCGTTATCTCGGCATTCGCCAGATCGACAACATTCTGCCGGTCAGCATTCGCGATCACGATTACCAAGCCGGTTGCAGCCTGGCGGATAGCTTCGGACTGCCCTTGGCGTTGCCGCTACGCCCCCATTTTACGGTCGGCAGCCACACCCAAGTCTCGATCCGCGCCAACGACATCGCACTATCGCGGGCTTATATCGACGGCATCTCGATTCAGAATCAACTCAAGGGCCGGATCTGCGCAATCATCCCCAGCGGCGAAAGCCTGCTCGTGCAAGTCGATTGCGGCGGCACCTTGCTGGTGGAAATCACCCCAGGTGCCTGTCAGAGCATGGCCTTGCAGGAAGGAGACGTGGTGTATTGCCTGATCAAAACCCACGCCATCGTCTATCTGGCTGAACTGGACGCCCTGCCCTATCAGCGGGTGGTTAGTCATGGTGACGGGTATTACTATTTAAGCGCATCCGGAACGGAAACAGACAGACCATAAACCGCATAGCGCTGCAATTCCGGCCAAGTTAAATAGCATTGAATTACAAAACTGGCGACACTTCGAGTAACGTCGAAGCCCATTTAATGTTTCTGGAAATCAAACTCCGTTTAAAAACGCTTCCAACTGTTCCGCAACAAAACCCTGTTGTGCGGCAAGCGCCTTGTCCTCGGCAGTGTTGTATCCCCATAAAGCAAACGACAGTTTTACATCGACCAATTCCGGATGCTTTTGCACGTTTTGTAGCGCCGGTAAGCGATCTTCGACAAAGTGAATAGTCAACCCAGGATGCTGCGCTCTCAGCCCATTCAATACCTCGGGCTTACTCATATTGCGGTCCAGGCCAAAAATCCGCTCGCCGACCAATTCGATGGCATTGGCTTGCAGGATATTTTTCACGAAACGTTCTTGCTTGGTCGTGATCACATACCAAGTATGCCGCTGTCCCAGTCGACGCAGTTTTTCGGCAACACCGGGATACAAGGGGTTCATTGCGATCCAATCGACCAAATCGGCGGTAATCCAACGGTCTCGAGTTTCACCGAATATTTTTTTCAAATCGTCAATCGTGAGTTGCGTTTGTTGCAATAACATTTGAACTTTATCGCTGTAGCTGCCCCCATAGATGGATTCGGTCGTTTCTCCCAAATGCAATAAACGTATCACCAGAATGGCTTCGTAGCCGGTTTCGATGATGGGGCGCACTTCGCGAAAATGCTCTATCACAGATTGCGGCGCGACCTCCGACATGTCATTCCAGATAGTTGCGGCGGCTTTCCAGCCAGTGATCGCGGTTTCAATCGCACTGTCGCAGATGACGCCGTCAAAATCCAGCGCGTAGATAATAGAGTCGTTCATGATGGTTTTGATAATCGGTATTCGCGGTTAAAGAGGCCTTATTGTACCGGATGACACATCAGATGAACTTGACAGCGCTGTAAAAAATCTCGACACACCCAGTCTATGAGCCTTTAATAACGGACTTTACTTCCGCAGACCCTACATTTACACGCCCGACTCTCCGAACCAATACGATTAAAAGCTATTTACTGACTTGAATGCTGATATTGGCAGTATTATTTGCGGTGTCTATCGCAACCGCCTGAATCGTGTGGTTCCCAACCGCAGCTTTTTTGGTATTCCAGTTATAACTCAAGGTTTTGTTAGTAGTAACTGCCATTAATTTGCCGTCTATAGATAGCTGCACTTTGGCAATCGCCACATCATCGTTCGCCGCAACGGAAACACCCACTACACCTTTCACCTTTGCGCCGTTGACCGGATTTGAAATAGTCACAGCGGGCGGTGTCAGATCGGCAATTTTCAGATTAGCTTGAATTAGATTTTGGACGCTAACGGTTACCGACGCGGCTGAGCCATTATTACCCGCCGCATCAGTGGCTGTTGCTGTCAAGCTCACGTTGCCATTGGCTACGGCACCGGTATCCCAACTAAATTGGTAAGGTGCTGTGGTATCGGTTCCCACTAACTTACCATTGGCAAACAGCGAAACCTGACTGACAGCAACGTTATCGGCAGCATTGACAGCGACAGAAGCGATACCGCTCACCACACTACCGCCACTAGGCGAGGTAATACTTGCGGTGGGGGCTTGGCTATCGACAGCCGTGGTATTTATAGCCAATTGCACCGCTGCCGCCGCATTGATACGGCCATAACCATAGTTAGGATCGAAATCAACACCCGAAACTTTATCGGCGCTCGACTCCAATACCTTTTCCACTTGATCGGGCGTCAATTTTAGGTTGGCTGATTGAATCAATGCCACCACACCGGCGGTCACGGGGCTAGCAAATGACGTACCGCTCACCGCTGCATAACTGCCTCCCACCGAGGTGGTCTGGATCGAGACCCCAGGCGCGGCCACATCGACAACAGCGCCGTAATTCGACCAACCGGCTTTGACATCGTCGCCACCGGTAGCCGAAACCGTGATCATATATTGATTGTCGGCATACCCCGGATCGATACCACTATTGCCTGCGGCAACCACGACCACGCCGCCTTTGCCGCGCATGTACTGTGCTGCTGTCGTCACGGATGAACTACCACTCACGGCATAACTAATATTCGCCACATCGGCGCCGTTATCGGCCGCCCAATTTAAACCACGGGTAATATCGCTGGTACTGGCAACTCCATCGGTTCTATTGGTAATTCTAACCGGCATGATTTTAGCGTTACCGGCAATACCCGCCACCCCGACACCGTTATTAAATGCGGCGGCGGCCGAACCGGCGACCTGGGTGCCATGACTTTCGATATCCGAGGTATCCGCACCACTATCCACCGCGTTCACACCCGGCACCATTTGGTTAGCCAAATCCGGATGAGACGCTTCGACGCCCGTATCGAGTATCGCAATGGTAATGCCCGCCGCATTGGCGACATCCCAGGCGGTTGGGACCTGAATTTTTGGCAGATGCCATGCACTGCCAAATAAGGGGTCGTTGGGCGTGGTACTCATTTCATGGTCCATGTCCAGTTCCGCGAATTCAATATGCGGATTCTTAGACAGCGCACGCACCACAGCTTCTTCGGCATGATCCGGCACCGAAATGATATGCACCGGCAAGTTGCCGATTTTTTCCGCCACTTTGCCTTGGTGACCCTTCACTATTTTTTCAAACTCCGCAGCCGGCAAGCCCGCTTTGGGTTGCACTAATATTTGACCGGCTTTCCAGGTTTTAGTGACAGCACCATCGATCGCGAGATCATAGTAACCATACCCTTGCGCCATGCCCTCCGACTGGCTCAATAAACCCATTACAAGAATACTTGTCACTCTGAACATAAAAATGCCTTTTATTAAACGGTTAAATAACCCGTTATTTTAAAACAGTTTTCTTGTTTTCTTGATTAAGAATGGATTAAGAACTGGGAATAGTCTATTACTGGAATACCACGAATGCCGCACACTTTGCGAAGCGCGCCTAATCAACTAAAGGTGGCGACAATTTGGCCTTCACCGTGATGAACTACAAGGAGCGGGTTTCGTTACGCATGGGATATCAGCCGCGACGATGTATGGTTTACCTGTAATGCTCACGCCGCACACGACCTGAAAGCAGACCTATATTGACCGACAACTTTATGGGAACTTTTCAATCAACGAAGGGCTATCGACAAACAACAAAACAGCCACTCCATTTGCTAGCGCCATTAAGATTTGGAGCCTTACGCCCCCTGTACCAGACATTTTTGCTTATGACCGCCCGTGAATTAATGCAACCATTAATCCAATCAGGTCGAGATGAGAGCCGTGAGCGACCAAACAAGTTTCTTACTGCTCTTAAAGAAAGTATTGTCACTAACCTGCATATTGACATTCTGGGTGTCTGAAAAAAGATTTCACGACATGTGGGAGTTTCTGTAAGCGATGCATGGCGGATTGGACGAGTTTCTTTAATTCAATTTTATTTTCTGGCATTTGCTTGGCGACGCGCGGTTTGATATAGCCCCAGACCTGTTCGTCCGGATTCAATTGCGGCGCGTACGGTGGTAGAAAAACCAACTGCAACTGACCTTGCTGTTGCTCCACAAACGTTTTAACGCTCTTGGCTTTGTGAATCGGATGGCCGTCGACGACCAAGATGATAGGCTGTTCGGCACCGCGCAGCAGACGTTTCAGGAATTCGATAAACACGTCGGCTGTGACGTTGCCTTCCTGGACCATAAAGCGAAAATCGCCCCGCGCACTGACCGCAGAGATCAGATTCAAACCATATCGCCGCCCGGTCGCCTTCACGGTCGGCGTCCGACCGACCGGCGCCCAGGTAGTACCGGCATGAAAGTCAGAACGTACGCCGGCTTCGTCGGCAAAATAAATCACTGCACCCGTGCGTTTGGCTTCGGCTTTCAAGGCAGGAAACTCCTCCGACTGCCATTTTTCCACCAAGACCGGGTCCTGCTGCCAAGCCCGATACAAGGGTTTTTGCGGGGTAAACCCCAGCAACCGCATGATCCGTCCCACACTCGGCGCGGTCAGGCGTTTGCCAAACTGGCGATAGATGACTTCCCCGATGAGCGACAAGGTCCACAAGCCAAACTCCAATTTCATTTGCCAGGGTGTTTTGTCCCGCACGGTCTCGGCGATCCAGCGCATTTCGTCGGGCGTCACCAGCGGTGGGCGGCCCGTAATCTTCTTGGCCAGCAGGGCATTTTGACCGCCGGTTGCAAAGTCGGACAACCACCGAAACACCGTGCGAATGTTGACGCCCATCGCTGCCGCCACACTGGCCGCCGTCTGCCCATTTTTCACCGCTTTGACCGCCTGCTGTCGCATCACTTGCAGAGTATGGTGATCAATTTCCCGGCCGTCTGAATCTCGTTTACATTTCATGGAAATATTATCTCATGAATATGGCTTAACTTATTTTAAGAGCAGTAAAAGCAGTAGGGGCGAATAAATTCGCCCCTACTTTGTTCTGGGTCTACAGCAAACAACCTGACCCAAAAAGACTAAAGATAAGCTAACAACTTCTTCAGACAGCCATTATTTAGTTACTTGAACTGTCACAGTCGAGGTTTTATTCGCCGTATCAGTAGCCGTTGCTTGAAGTGAATGGCTACCGGCCGAGGCTTTTTTGGTATTCCAGTTATAACTCAAGGTTTTGTTAGTGGTAACTGCCATTAATTTGCCATCTATAGATAGCTGCACTTTGGCAATCGCCACATCATCGTTCGCCGCAACGGAAACACCCACTACACCGCTCACTTTCGCGCCGCCGACCGGATTAGAAATTGCCACGGTAGGCGCAGCCTGATCAGTAATTGTGGCGCTGGTTTGATTTTGGACGCTGACGGTTACCGACGCGGCTGAGCCATTATTACCCGCCGCATCAGTGGCTGTTGCTGTCAAGCTCACGTTGCCATTGGCTACGGCACTGGTATCCCAACTAAATTGGTAAGGTGCTGTGGTATCGGTTCCCACTAACTTACCATTGGCAAACAGCGAAACCTGACTGACAGCAACGTTATCGGCAGCGTTGACAGTGACAGAAGCGATACCGCTCACCACACTACCGCCACTAGGCGAGGTAATACTTGCGGTGGGGGCTTGGCTATCGACAGCCGTGGTATTTATAGCCAATTGTACCGCTGCCGCCGCATTGATACGGCCATAACCATAGTTAGGATCGAAATCAACACCCGAAACTTTATCGGCGCTCGACTCCAATACCTTTTCCACTTGATCGGGCGTCAATTTTAGATTGGCTGATTGAATCAATGCCACCACACCGGCGGTAACGGGGCTAGCAAATGACGTACCGCTCACCGCTGCATAACTGCCTCCCACCGAGGTGGTCTGGATCGAGACCCCAGGCGCGGCCACATCGACAACAGCGCCGTAATTCGACCAACCGGCTTTGACATCGTCGCCACCGGTAGCCGAAACCGTGATCATATATTGATTGTTGGCATACCCCGGATCGATACCACTATTGCCTGCGGCAACCACGACCACGCCGCCTTTGCCGCGCATGTACTGCGCCGCTGTCGTCACCGATGAACTACCACTCACGGCATAACTAATATTCGCCACATCGGCGCCGTTATCGGCCGCCCAATTTAAACCACGGGTAATATCGCTGGTACTGGCAACTCCATCGGTTCTATTGGTAATTCTAACCGGCATGATTTTAGCGTTACCGGCAATACCCGCCACCCCGACACCGTTATTAAATGCGGCAGCGGCCGAACCGGCGACCTGGGTGCCATGACTTTCGATATCCGAGGTATCCGCACCACTATCCACCGCGTTCACACCCGGCACCATTTGATTCGCCAAATCCGGATGAGATGCTTCGACGCCCGTGTCCAGTATTGCAATGGTGATCCCCGCCGCGTTGGCCACATCCCAGGCGGTTGGCGCCTGAATTTTTGGCAGATGCCATGCACTGCCAAATAAGGGGTCGTTGGGCGTGGCACTCATTTCATGGTCCATGTCCAGTTCCGCGAATTCAATATGCGGATTTTTGGACAGTGCCCGGACTACAGCCTCTTCGGCATGATCCGGCACCGAAATGATATGCACCGGCAAGTTGCCGATTTTTTCCGCCACTTTGCCTTGGTGGCCCTTCACTATTTTTTCAAACTCCGCAGCCGGCAAGCCCGCTTTGGGTTGCACTAATATTTGACCGGCTTTCCAGGTTTTTAAGGGACCGGCAGCGGTTGGATGTTCTGCGATATCCTTATTGATCGACTCGTAAAAGTGTTCCTCTAAATACTTGTTCAAATAAATGACGGCAGGCACCGCTAAAAGAACGGAACCTAATATGTATAAATTTCTTCTTTTCATAACACACCCCTATCTCACTTTCGATTTAAAACTACCACAATCAACACTCGATTCAGGCTAAAAAACCACATCCACTGCGGGACGCGACTTTCTGTATTCCTTAAAGCAAGCAACTCTTCGATTGGGAAAAAGTGTAATTAGATACTTCAAACATTGCTGTGAGTCTGTTGGCATTAACACCAGGACAGTTAGCCTAGCAACACAGATCCACTAAAAACGTCCCGCAAAAAAAACGCCGACAAAGTCGGCGTTTTTTTTGCGGTATAAACAAAACCGACACTGAGTTTATCAAGCTACCTGACGTCTGCCTTTGCGCGCCAAACCCATGCCCAATAGGCCTATACCCAATAATGCAACGGCGCTAGGCTCGGGGATTCTTTCCGGAGGAAGATCGTCGCCGCCGCAATTAGTGTCTCCCGCTATGCAGCTTGTCGCATCATGGGAGAATGGGGCAAATTGATCAATCGCAACTCTAAACTCAGCAGGTTTATTCGGAGTACCGGTGCCGGGTATTTGCTCTAACTTAGTTGTATAAAAATCAAAATGCAGCGTTAATCCAGCATTTAAATTAGATATATCTACCAAAGCAGAAATAGCCGCCAAGGTGCCACTTGTGTTAAAAACTGGATCGCCAGGATCCGTTTGGACGTTATATTCTAACACATTTATCGGATCCAAATTTGCTGGTAGATTAAACAACACTTCGGTAAACCATGTATTGTAAATACCGTGTTTCGCCAGATCGCCTGTAGGATCGGGTGGAGCACCAAATTTAAATTGCGAAGATAAACTATTAAAACTAATTCCACCGAATTCAAAACTGCCAAAACTAGTCTGCCCAGTTTGAAGACCCAATATCGCTATCGAAATGAAGAAATCATCGTTTTGGTCAAATGTAACTTTGTTGTTATTGCCATTACCGTCAGTCCCATTCCCCGATGTGTCAATCAACCCATACAGGGTGAAAGGATTGGACGTCGCAACGGTATCGGCAGATCCGGTGACATAAGTACCTGGACTAATATCCAGCTGAAGATAAGGTATGGCTTGCGCAGATGCGCACCATCCAGTCATCACTAGGGCCAAAAGCCCGTTTGTTTTTAGCATGTTCATGTTTCCCCCTCATAAAACTTAAAAATACAGCAGCGTTTGAACTGAACAAGCACATTTAACACCAAAAACTGTTTTTATATAAAAATCAATTAAATAAAAACTAAACCCTACCTTTTCATCCAAACAAGACCTTCATTTGTATAATTATCTGACACCCTCAAAACCGTGGCAGTCCCCGCTGATCTAGCAAACTAGTCGACCATGAATAGAACTGACTAACCAGTATCATCTCTCGCACTTCAGGGCACCTCGAAAAACCGACACTCATGAGAAAATAGCCTCATCTTCCACCGGATTAAAGCCCATGATCAAAGAAAGCCTGTTTGCCGCCGAAGAACGAGAAACCAAGCTGAACAAGTTAGGTGATGTTCTTCAAATCCTGGAAGAGCATGTCGATTTCGCCGCCTTAGCCGCTGCGATTGATGCAGCGGCACCCCGACCCAGTCGGGAGCGCGGCGGTCGTCCGCCGTTTTCGACCGAAATCATGGTTCGTACGTTGTTATTGCAGCAACTGTACAACCTCAGCGACGAACAACTGGAATTTCAATTGCTGGATCGTTTGAGTTTCCAACGGTTTGCCGGGCTAAGGCACAGCAGCCAAATCCCTGATCGCATTTATGCCCTGTGGGTACCACGTTCTGGACGTTCCGTGAGCGGCTGATGGCGGCGGGAGCCAGTGAAACGATCTTTGAAGCCGCGAATCGGGAATTAGATAAGCACGGCTATCTGGCGCGTGGTGGCCAAATGATTGATGCCAGCATCGTGCCCGCGCCCAAGCAGCATCGGCCTAAAGGCGAGAAAGCCCTGATCGAAGAGCAGGCCATGCCTATCGACTGGTCACCCGCCAAGCGTCGGCAAAAAGACATCGATGCGATGTGGACAAAAAAGCATGGCAAATCGTATTTCGGATACAAGTTGTCAGCCAACGTGGATAAGCGATACAAGCTGATTCATAAAGTTAAAGTCAGCACGGCCAGCGAGCACGATACCTTGCATCTGGATGAGGTGCTGGACACTTTTACTGCTCTTAAAATAAGTTAAGTCATATTCGCGGGATAATATACCCATGAAATGTAAACGAGATTCAGACGGCCGGGAAATTGATCACCATACTCTGCAAGTGATGCGACAGCAGGCGGTCAAAGCGGTGAAAAATGGGCAGACGGCGGCCAGTGTGGCGGCAGCGATGGGCGTCAACATTCGCACGGTGTTTCGGTGGTTGTCCGACTTTGCAACCGGCGGTCAAAATGCCCTGCTGGCCAAGAAAATTACGGGCCGCCCACCGCTGGTGACGCCCGACGAAATGCGCTGGATCGCCGAGACCGTGCGGGACAAAACACCCTGGCAAATGAAATTGGAGTTTGGCTTGTGGACCTTGTCGCTCATCGGGGAAGTCATCTATCGCCAGTTTGGCAAACGCCTGACCGCGCCGAGTGTGGGACGGATCATGCGGTTGCTGGGGTTTACGCCGCAAAAACCCTTGTATCGGGCTTGGCAGCAGGACCCGGTCTTGGTGGAAAAATGGCAGTCGGAGGAGTTTCCTGCCTTGAAAGCCGAAGCCAAACGCACGGGTGCAGTGATTTATTTTGTCGACGAAGCCGGCGTACGTTCTGACTTTCATGCCGGTACTACCTGGGCGCCGGTCGGTCGGACGCCGACCGTGAAGGCGACCGGGCGGCGATATGGTTTGAATCTGATCTCTGCGGTCAGTGCGCGGGGCGATTTTCGCTTTATGGTCCAGGAAGGCAACGTCACCGCCGACGTGTTTATCGAATTCCTGAAACGTCTGCTGCGCGGTGCCGAACAGCCTATCATCTTGGTCGTCGACGGCCATCCGATTCACAAGGCTAAGATCGTCAAAACGTTTGTGGAACAACAGCAAGGCCGGTTGCAGTTGGCCTTTCTGCCGCCATATGCGCCACAACTGAATCCGGACGAACAAGTGTGGGGTTATATCAAACCACGCGTGGCCAAGCAGATGCCGGAAAATAAAATCGAATTAAAGAAACTCGTTCAATCTGCCATGCATCACTTACAGAAACTCCCACATGTCGTGAAATTTTTTTTCAGACACCCAGAATGTCAATATGCAGGTTAGTGACAATACTTTCTTTAAGAGCAGTAATACCGGCCGTGAACTGTATGCTGACAAAGGCTATGTGGACAAAGAACGTGAAGCGCGAATCAAAGCGTCAGGTCTTCGGGTGCATATCCAACGCAAGGCGGCCAAAGGCAAACCGCTATCCGACTGCCAAAAGCGGCGCAATACGCGGATTGCCAAAACACGTGTCCGGGTTGAGCATGTGTTTGCCAGTTTGGAACAGATGGGCGGCAAAGGCTTGCGAAGTATTGGGCTAGCTCGCGCCACATTACAACTGAACTTCAAGGTGGCCACTTATAATTTGCGTCGCCTCTGCAGTTTAAGGACCGGCGGCATTAAGCCTGCTTTTGCCTTCTGACAGGCATAGTGCGCTTGAAATCGTCAAAAATGGCGATTTCAGGATAAAAACAGCCCCAAACAGGGTGAAAATAAGGCGCCAAATCTGTTTTCTGCTTTGAGCATAAACTGAATACCCAGAACCTGCGGCAATTTTGCCGGTATTTCGAGGTCCCCTTCTAACTTAAATCCTGTTTCACAAAAAATCTAAATATTCGTAAAATTAGACCAGCCCCCAATATACTAAGCAAAAAATATATAAAATTTTTGATGGTCAAATATTTCATCACAAACTTGAAATATCCATTTTCGACAACCTCTATATTTACCGGATTTTGAGAAGACAAATCCAATACTACCTTACTATGCGACTCACTACCTCGCCTTTGACTAACACCATGTTGAAAGCCAGCCGCGTCACCAGCGAACACTTGGCCACCTCCAAAAATAATCATCGCGTTTACTTGGGCATCAACGCCAATAAATTGCCAAAACTCACCCATTAGATTACTCTCGCCGGACTCATAGCTCATCACATTTTCATATATCCATGCATCTAATTCTTTGATGTCGTAATACATCCAAGTCAATTTACCGTAAACATCCTCACCCAAGCCTACTCGCACATCTTCGACTATATTTTTATACGAAAAATCCGGATTTTTATCATTCTGTTTATCATCGCTAATGCCCTTATTTCCCAGATGAACGACTGGCGAATTTGAATTAAAGCCCAGATTCCCAAACTGTTGCTCCGAAATCATCGCCTGCGATGTAGGAAACTCACTGGTTGCCGACTGACGGGGAGAGCTAGCCATGAAAGGAGCTTCGTGTCTCATTTCTGAATTATGCATTAAGCTATCAGTTGCCTTTTCAAACCCGCTATTTCTTGTATCATCTTGATTTTCATCTGAAACAACCGGCATTTTATCCGTATTATTTTTACTATTGACAACAATTTTTTCAGCGCGATTATTAACATCAAGCGTTTCAGCCTTTGTAATTGCCGATAAAAAAATAAAAATCAGAAAAACGACTTTTATAGACATCAAACTGAAACCCCTTACTACCACGTTGAAAAATTTAATAGTAAACTATAATCAAAAGTCACAGAACACTTACAAACCTATATTAACTATATATTTTTAAATATCATGCGCACAGGAACTTGAGTTATAACCATCATCGACACCAAACCCAAATGGACGATAAAAAATCTCAATTTTAATACATTGTCAGAAACAAAATTATTTCTATCGGCACTTAATAAAAAGTTTAGCGCTGAAAAAACCGTATCGTATTTAAAAATAAACTGCTCTGTTCCCCAACTCAATAATTGGTAACCTAATGGAAAGGACACCAAAAAGACAAAACCGACAATGGCAACTCGGCGAATGTTATGAGAAATCGTTAAAGTAGATATAGATGCACCTAGCCATCCAACCAAGAAAAAATAGATGCATAAATTAATTACTGAAAATGAATGTCCATCATTGACCATTAGCTCTGTTAAATTGTCAGTAGCAGCCTTAATCACAACAACCCAGTAATCAACAGGCAACAGTAGCAATAGCCAAAAAGCGCCTAAAAAGAATAGCCTTTCAAACTCTCGACCGGAAACCACGAACAAAAGCGCGGCATGCGTCGCACCTAGCGTCATCAAAGAATAAACACTGAACAAAGCAACAAACCGAAGCACTAACTCCAATTCCACAGGAATACTCAAAATAGGGGAACCTAAAATATCATGTATGCTTTCGATTGGAATAATAGCTCTTACCAACAGCCAAGCCACCAAAGAATGAAACATTACAACTTTGACACAAAAAAAAACTTCCAGTTTATTTTTTTTTACTACCCTCATTAAAGAGTATAGAGGATACGAAAAACACCAATATATTAATATAGTTAGACCCAATGCGCTAATAATTGGATAATCGACAGAGAATAACTCTCTGACGTTATAAGGCACCGATTCGAAGCCACTAATAAACATTAATGCCCCAATAATTGGAATTGCTGTTCCAGCCCAAAACACTAACCACATCTTTTGAACATCAAATAGATTATTGATATTTGACGCATCATCTCGACGCAACATATGCGGAGCACCGATATTTAAATTTGATGCCATGTAAGTTCGATCAAATTTCCGGCCATTCTCAACCTGTTGCCTAATAGAAGACCCTTGCGCCAAATTGGCACTTACAACAAATCCAATATAACCACCTAGAATCTCTAAAACCACATCCGTAATATCGGCATTCTTATTTGGCAAAAACATCTGCCCGAGTTCTACAACCAATGACGTACAGGCAATCAATACCAAGGCAATCATTATCGACTTATACCGATTAACGATGAACCTTACGCCCTGTCCAATAATCACCCCTAGCGGAATAAAAAACAATATTTTATGAAACACTTCTGTAATAGCCCTATACTCAGTTCCATAATAATAGGCATAAAATGGTATCCTGAAAAATCTGTCGCTAAAATTAGAAAAATTTACATAATCCCATTCAAAACCAAAGGGGTACCAAAAAACAGAAATAATCACAAAGACCCATAAAAAATACAACAGCAGTGCATATAAAAAACAATATTTTTCATACCTATTCAAGTTGTCTTTATTATCAATCTGCGCAAATAGTTTTGAATTAAAACCTATCAAACCCACACCAATAGAACCACCAAGTACTGCAAGTAACACGTCCGTAACATCTGTAACGCGGCTATAGACAAACAACTGAAAAAATTCAATTATTACCGCAGCAAAGAACACTTTTTTTAGCACCTGCATCTTGCTTAGCGACTCAAACCTTAACCACAACCAGGGAACTGGAAGCCACAATGCAATATCGGCCAAAGAATCATATATATCCCTTGCCACATCCCCCTTTAGACCGGAAAAAGGCAATAATATGACTCGCCCCTCATGCCATTTATGGTAAAACTCAACTGGACTCAACGTTAAGTCCAATGGCATGACATTGTAAAAAAACATACAGACCAAATAGAACTGTAAATAAGGAATCGAGTCAGATTTTTTAATTTTCCAACTCTCTAACCAATTAGCAAACCTTTGCCCCAAGAACCACCATGCCGCTGCACCGAGCACGCCCCCTATACTTTCAGCGACTATATCGTTTAGCGACGGTGATCGGGGAGGAAAAAATAATTGAGCAAACTCAATAGTCGAACAAAGTAAAAAACCAACTCCCAAGATAAGAGCGGTTGCCATGATCTTTCCGAGAAACTGCCAATGACCGGCAATCCTTGTCAGCCAGAGAAATGTGAGAGGTATGAATAACAAGATATTTGCTACCCAATCCGACCTAGTGGAAACCCCATAGGGCAAATATTGAATATTATGAAAACGCGACCATGCTTCGTTTAATGGCAAACTTCTAAATTGCCACGGCACTAGACTGCCATAGACAACAAAGGCCGTATAAATAATGCAGACAGTTAATAGTCGATTCTTCACAAGTATTTTTAAAAAAATTTAAGTCATTGATATCGGGATTGAAAAATTTCTATAAATTTAGTTAATTGATCATATTCAAGGTGATTAATCCCGGCCGCCGCTTTACGGCCGCCACCAGAAAATAGAACACACAATTCATCGGCGCCGGTTTTATTATTCAAAGGCGCCCTAACGCTAACCTGATAACCGCCTTTTTGGTTACTGCTAAGGATGGCATGTGCTTTGTCCGGATGTCGATTAGCTAATTCATTTCCCCACACACCATTTACTCGCCGAGCCCACTTTTCGTCGGGCAATATATATACTGCAATGCTGTCCGTCTGATGTGTAGCACTGACCTGTCTGGCTAAATCCATATCCTCGGCATATCCACTGAGTAGTTGCTGGTAAACATCGGCCTTGTCCGTCATGAAATCAATTGGTGAGGTATAACCTCCTAAATGCCTATATAGAACGTCAGGAGCAAAATATAGATCAGCAACACAACTACCGTATGCGTTGTAATTGATACAAACCCCAAGCTGCTTTAACTGAAGCAATTCCTGCGCCGATAAATTCAGAGCCTTGGCGGCTTGATAAGCGGCATCATCCAAATTATCCCCAAAAGCCCCCGTCACGGCCCACGCCGTAAAGCGTCGGCCCAAATAAGCGTCCATCAACAAGCTGGTGCAAACATTCGCACCGGTATCGATCCGCGCGGTTAAGCCGGGATGATTGGGAATTTCGCCGGAAAAATGATGATCGATGTAAAAAATCCTGACGCCCTTTTCAAGCAACACTCGTAACGCATCACGATTTTTGTCCAATGACACATCTAATACCGTCAATTGGTCATCCGGCTGCGCCGACACCCGGCTCAACAACCCGATGTCGCGTTTAACGCCGGTAACCAAAACGGAATCGACCGGATACGCCAACCGCCACTGCAACAATGAGCAGATCCCGTCTGCATCGCCGTTAAAAACATCGATATTCATGCCGTATACCTACTGGTTAAGACATTCTGATGACACCGCGCCGTTCGAGCAGGCTCATCACCTGATCAACACAGGTAGCCAAATCGTTCGCATCCGTATCGATTTTTAGGTCCGGATTTTCCGGTGCTTCATACGGCGACGAAATGCCGGTAAATAATTTAATTTCACCTTGCCTGGCCTTCTTGTAAAGTCCTTTCACGTCGCGTTGCTCACAGATGTCCAAATCGCAGCAGCAATAAATCTCGATAAAATCGCCATGAGGTACTAAGTTACGCGCTTGCTGCCTCTCGGCGCGAAATGGCGAAATGAACGCGGTCAATGCGATTGTGCCGGACTCCAACATTAACTTGGCTACCTCGGCGATTCTACGGATGTTTTCCTGCCGGTCTTGATGACTAAAACCCAAGTCGCCGCACAAGCCGTGACGGACGTTATCGCCATCCAACACGAAAGTCCGGCAATTCAAGCGATGTAAACGCTCTTCAACCGCGTGCGCTAATGTCGATTTGCCAGCACCAGACAGTCCGGTAAACCATAAAATAGCCGATTTGTGCCCGTTTAACGCCTCGCGTCTGCTGCGAGTAACTGTGGCGTGATGCCACACCGTATTTGTGCTTTGTTTGTCCATAACGTTTGCCATGCCTAATCAATTTGGCAAGCCTACTTGATTAGGCCAATATTAAGCAATCCTGAACGATCATGTGTAGCTGACAAACAAAAATAAGCACTTTTCAAATTCCATCCGCCATCGTTAACTGACGCATTTTCGGGTATCATTAGCCGCCTTTTTGACTCGCCCTGCTTTTCATGCAAATCGGCCCATATCAACTTCCCAACAATCTGCTACTCGCGCCGATGGCCGGGATTACCGACAAACCGTTTCGACAATTGTGCAGCCAATTCGGCGCAGGATTGACCGTCTCGGAGATGGTGATTTCCAACAGCAGCCTGCAACAACATCCGAGAACGCTGAAAAAAACCGATTACAGTGGCGAAAAGGGTGTACGTTCGGTACAAATTCTGGGCACCGATCCTCGGCAAATGGCCGACGCCGCGCGACTCAATCAAGATCGCGGCGCCCGGATTATCGACATTAATATGGGTTGTCCGGCTAAAAAAGTCTGCGCGGTCGCGGCCGGCTCGGCATTGCTCAGAGACGAATCCTTGGTGAGCGGTATTCTGGAGGCCGTGGTCGAAGCAGTCGATATCCCGGTCACACTGAAAATCCGTACGGGCTGGGATTTGGCGAATCGCAACGCTGTCAGAATCGCCAAGATAGCCGAAAGCAGCGGGATTCAGGCTTTAACCATTCATGGCCGCAGCCGAGCTTGTAAGTTCGAAGGTCACGCAGAATACGACACCATTAAACTAGCCAAGCAAGCGGTCAACATTCCCATCATTGCCAACGGCGATATCGACAGCGCGGCCAAGGCTCGGCAAGTCTTGAATTACACCGGCGCGGACGCGGTGATGATAGGCCGAGCGACGCAAGGCAGACCCTGGATTTTCAGAGAGATTAACGCCCAACTGCATGGCAAATCCTATTTGCCGCTTTCCTTGACCGAAATCAAAACGGTTGTTAACCAGCATCTGGAAAATTTATACAGTTTTTACGGCAACGACAGTGGTGTTAGAATCGCCCGAAAGCACATCGGCTGGTACTTCGATCATCTTGGCACGTTGCCTACCGCACAGAAGGCGGCAATAAACCAGGCCCAGCAAGCGGTGCAACAACTCGCGCTAGTCAACGCCTCTTTCAACCTGATTACACCACGAGCCGCCTAGATGGGAACACATCACACCGATAACGACACCGGCAGCGATCAGACGCTATCGGACCATGTACGTGATTGCGTCGAAGATTACTTCGCCCACTTAAACGGCCACGATTCCAGCGGCTTGTATCATTTGGTATTGGCCGAAGTCGAAAAACCGTTACTGGAAACCACGCTGAAACACTGCGATTACAATCAGAGCAAAGCGGCAATTATCCTCGGCCTTAGCCGCAGCACGCTGCGTAAAAAGCTCGAGCACTACAGTATCGGCTGATTTCGCCCCTATTCTTTTCCCCTTCTTGAGGTTTGCATGAACAAAAAAGTGACCCGCGCCCTGGTCAGCGTTTCCGATAAGACCGGCATACTGGAATTTTGCCGCAGCTTGAACAGTTTAGGAATAGAACTATTATCCACCGGCGGCACCGCCAAACTGCTAGCCGAACACCATATCGCCGTCACCGAAGTCTCGGACTACACCGGCTTTCCGGAAATGATGGACGGCCGGGTGAAGACCTTGCATCCCAAGGTACACGGCGGCATCCTCGGCCGGCGCGGCATCGACGATGCGGTAATGGCGGCAAGCGGCATCAAGGCCATCGATATGGTGGTGGTCAACCTCTACCCCTTCGAGCAGACCGTCGCCAAACCGGATTGCGATCTGGAAACCGCAATCGAAAACATCGACATAGGCGGTCCCAGCATGATTCGCGGCGCGGCCAAGAACCACAATGACGTTGCCATCGTGGTTGATCCGGCCGACTATTCCGGCATCTTGGCCGAACTGCAGGCCAACGCCACGGCTTTAAGCTATAAAACTCGCTTCAAACTGGCGTTGAAAAGCTTCGAGCACACCGCCCGCTACGACACCATGATCGCCGCCTATCTAAGCAAGGTCGTCGATGCCGGCAATTTCCCGGAAACCTTGAATCTGCAATTCCACCGCCTGCAAAGCATGCGCTACGGTGAAAATCCGCATCAAAATGCGGCATTTTACGGCGAGAAAAATCCGCCAGCCGGCAGCATCGCCAGTGCCCAGCAATTACAAGGCAAGGAATTGTCATACAACAACATCGCCGACGCCGATGCGGCATTGGAATGCGTCAAATCCTTCGACGAACAACCGGCCTGTGTAATCGTCAAGCACGCCAACCCCTGCGGCGTCGCGATTGCTGACAATATCTTCGACGCTTACAACCTGGCGTACGCCACCGATCCGACTTCAGCCTTCGGCGGCATCATCGCCTTCAACCGCGAGCTGGACGAAAAAACCGCGACCGAAATTGCCGAGCGTCAATTTGTTGAGGTCATCATCGCTCCGGTCGTTTCGGAAGGTGCTAAAGACGCACTGGCGAAAAAGAAAAATGTCCGCGTCTTGGAAACAGGATTTTGGGCAAGCAGCAACACGACTGCGCTGGATTTCAAACGCGTCGGCGGCGGCTTGTTGGTACAGGACAGAGATACCGGCAGCATTACCGCTGCTGTTCTGAAAGTGGTGAGTAAACGTGCACCGACCGAGCAGGAACTGGCGGATCTGCTGTTTGTCTGGAAAGTCGCGAAATTTGTCAAATCCAACGCCATCGTTTACGGCAAAAACGGTCAGACTATTGGTGTCGGTGCCGGTCAGATGAGCCGGGTGTATTCCGCGAAAATCGCCGGCATCAAGGCTGCCGACGAAGGTTTGCAAGTGCCTGGCTCGGTGATGGCGTCGGATGCCTTCTTCCCGTTCCGCGACGGCATCGATGCCGCCGCAGCGGCGGGCATCACCGCAGTGATACACCCCGGCGGCTCAATGCGCGATCAGGAAGTCATCGACGCTGCTGACGAGCATAATATTGCGATGGTGTTGACCGGGATGCGGCATTTTAGGCATTGAAAAACACGCCCATTAATTCACGGCATCAATACACGGGGTCGAATCCCGAAAAGTCAGAAACTGATTCGACCCTAAAATTTTTCTAATTATTCTGCACAGTCCCATGAAAATTTTAATCGTCGGTAGCGGCGGCCGTGAACACGCCCTGGCCTGGAAAGCCAAACAATCATCAAAGGTCAAAAACGTATTCGTCGCTCCCGGTAATGCCGGTACGGCTTTAGAGCCAGGCATCGACAATGTCGATATTCAGGCGGACGACATTGCCGGCTTGCTGAATTTCGCTCAAGCCCGAGACATAGACTTGACCATCGTCGGCCCGGAAGTACCCTTGGTAAAAGGCATTGTTGATCAATTCAGCGCCGCCGGCTTGGCTTGTTTCGGACCAAGCGCGCAAGCCGCGCAACTGGAAGGCTCGAAGTCGTTCTGCAAGGATTTCATGGCCCGCCACGGTATTCCCACCGCCGAGTATCAAACCTTTACCGACGTTAACCAGGCCATTACTTACATCCAACGCAAAGGCGCGCCGATCGTGGTTAAAGCCGACGGCCTGGCGGCCGGCAAAGGCGTAATCGTCGCCCAATCCGAACAACAGGCGATAGAGGCGGTGCAAGACATGCTGTCCGGCAATAGTTTCGGCGAAGCCGGCCACCGGGTGGTGATCGAAGAGTTTTTGGAAGGCGAAGAAGCCAGCTTCATCGTCATCGCCGACGGCCAGCATGCGCTGGCGATGGCTACTTCGCAGGACCATAAGGCCCGCGACGACGGCGACCAAGGGCCTAATACCGGTGGCATGGGCGCATATTCGCCCGCGCCGGTCGTTACGCCGGAAATTCATCAACGCGTGATGGACGAAGTCATCAATCCCACGCTGCAAGGCATGCGTGAAGATGGCAACGATTACACGGGTTTTCTGTACGCAGGCTTGATGATAGGCAAAAACGGCAACATCAAGGTGCTGGAATACAACTGCCGCTTCGGCGACCCGGAGACCCAACCGATCATGATGCGCTTGAAAAGCGACCTGATTGACCTCTGCCAAGCCGCTTTAAATAAGACCCTGGATCAAATCGTGACAGAATGGGACGAGCGCGCGGCATTGGGCGTGGTATTGGCGGCCGGCGGTTATCCGGACGATTACGCCAAGGGACATCTGATCAGCGGCTTGCCAACCGATAGTGCTGATGATTGCAAAGTCTTTCATGCCGGCACCCAACAAATTAACGGTGCCATTGTCACCGCGGGCGGAAGAGTCCTGTGTGCCTGTGCATTGGGTGATAGCATTGCGCAAGCGCAACAAAAAGCCTACAAATTATGCGGCCAAATCGACTGGCAGGATGTTTATTATCGCAAGGATATTGGCTTTAAAGCGATCAGCTAGCATAGCCACTTATCGGCAAACATTCTGATGTAGAAAGTGGCTTGAAGCCCATACCCCGAGCTGCTTCGCGGCGGGGTATGGGAGACATTAAGCTTAGGCAGCCTCGCCCAAACGCAACACTTCAATTTTGACTCTGGCTAACCCCGCTTGCACAAAATCCAACTCCTTAGCCGCCCGCTTGGATAAATCAAGCAAACGCTTATTGGACTGAGGCGCTCGGCAGTTAACCCGAACTTCGACACTGCGGTTGTTGCTTAGGTTAACTACCTTCAGCACCGTCCCAAACGGTAAACTCTTATGGGCCGCAGTTAATGCATTTTTATCGTAAACCTCACCGTTCGCTGTCCGCTGACCATGCAATTTGTCGCTGTAATAAGACGCGACACCGCTTTGTTCAATGGAAAACAAACCATGTCTTTCTGTTTTCGCTAAACCTACAGAGCTAAAAGACGCTAGACTCATTGACAGCCCAATTGTGGCCGTCCATTTCGCTTTTCGCATCCTACCCTCCTTACGTTGAGTATTGACAGGAGGTTCAGAGACTAACCGATTAAAAATAGCCTGACAAGCTTTTTTCGTTAGTTTACGATTTTTATGGCTTGTCAAGAATTATTTATTTTACATAACAAAGCGCTTGAAAACGTTGATAATTCTGGACTCAAGGGCCAATCGGCGCACCTCAAAAGAAGAAAAAAGCCTGTTTGGCAACGGCAACCTTGGCAATATAAAACAAGCAAAACAATGCACCGGCAAAGGCCAACCATCGCTTTTGACCCTGCTGACGTATCGCCACCACACCCAAACCGATGTAAACCGGCAGAATCAGTAATTTGGCAATAATCCAACCATAATCCCCTGCTAGCCAGTTACCTTGAAAAACCAAAACAAAACCGGTCAACAACACCAGACTCGCAAGCACATGGGGCGTTATCTTCAACCATTTTTGCGCCAACAACTCAGGCTTGAATTCGGCGAGCAGTACTCGACCAATGAAAGCGACCACTAAGATCGCTACAAAAAGAAGATGGATGTGTTTCAGCATAAATGCAGGCCTCTTTAAAAATTTTATTAACTGCGGATAACGAAGCCTCATCCTATCACGCCAAGTTACGCCTGGTTAAACCGGCTGATCACTGTCTAACGGCTGCGCTTCTTTGGTTGAACCTGAATTGTATACATCCTCTCCGGGTTTGACATGCTTTCCCGATACCCAAAACACCACAATTGTGGCAACACTTTCGGGCAATCGGCTTTGGCTTACCCGCTATTTTGAAATCAGAGCCACGGCGGCTTGATGCCCCCTTCGTCAGGAAGTTCGCCCGAGATACATTACCTGTCTTCGCTACCCGCTCCAATCAAAAGGGGCTCGATACCGCAGGACCAAACTCCGAACATGGTATCGCCCTCCTGAAAACTCTCGTCTCGTCAGTCGCGCGAGCAACAAAAAAACTTAACTAAAAAATATTGTTTTGACACAAAACAAATTTAAGTGTAAAAAATGCCCCGTCGACTAACAATAATACTAACTTCGACATACAACTCGAGTTGCCCCTATTTAGGGCTAATTATTACAACAACAAGATGAGGATTATAAAAATGGCTGAACAAGAAAAAGACAATACCTTTACTGTAGTTGCTGTCGTTACTGCAATTGCGATTGCCGGCGTCGTTATGCTGAAAAAAGACGAAACCAAACATCTTCAATACGGCGGAGAAACTTCTGCCCAAGCTGAAGCGCAAGTTCTGGCAAAACACAAAGATTTTAACAATGACGTGTTAAGCCAAGCAAAATAATTTTGCTTTGCAACTTAGGCGTCAGCCGTTGTTTCGGCTGACGCCTTTTTTATGCCTGCCAGATTCTCCTCCCGCCCAACAAACAGATAACTTTTTCGACATCTTGCCCTACTGTAGAATGACCGGTTTTACCAATTCTACATTTCATACAGATGGACGTTATCCAACGCATTGCCGAAGAACTTTCCGTTAAGCCTCAACAAGTCGCCGCCGCCGCTGGCCTGCTGGATGAAGGCGCCACCGTACCGTTTATCGCTCGTTATCGGAAAGAAGTGACCGGCGGCCTAGATGACACGCAATTGCGTCATCTTGAAGAAAGACTGATTTATCTGCGCGAGCTTAACGATAGACGTGCATCGATTCTCGATACAATTCGCTCGCAAGGAAAGCTCACAGCGGAACTGGAACAAGCGATAGTCGAAGCCGACACCAAAACCCTGCTGGAAGATTTATATCTGCCTTACAAACCCAAACGCCGCACCAAAGCTCAAATTGCCCGCGAAGCCGGTCTGGAGCCTTTGGCCGACGCCATACTCGATAATCGCGATGTGATTCCCGAACAAGCCGCCGCTGCTTATATCGACGCCGATAAAGGCGTAGCGGATGTCGGCGCCGCTCTGGACGGCGCTCGGCAAATCATCATGGAACGCATCTCCGAAGACGCTGAACTATTAACTGAATTGCGGGAACGCATCTGGAATAAGGGGATCTTGCACTCCAGTCTGGTCGCCAGCAAGGAAGCGGAAGCAGCCAAATTCAAGGATTATTTCGATTACAGCGAGGCCATCAACAAAATCCCATCTCATCGGGCGCTAGCCTTGTTCCGTGGCCGTAACGAAGACTTGTTGTCCCTGACGCTCAAACCGGCGGAACTGGATCAGGAAGAACATCAGCTCTGCACGCAATTCGTCTGCCAACGTCTGCAAATTCAGAACACCGCTAAACCTGCCGAGGCCTGGCTAGCGGAAACCGCCCGCTTCGCGTGGAAAATCAAACTATTCACTCGTATCGACATGGACCTGAAACTACGGCTGCGTGAAGCCGCCGAACTAGAAGCCATTCGAGTATTCGCCAGTAATTTACGCGATCTGTTGCTAGCCGCGCCGGCGGGCCCGAAAGCGACAATGGGCCTCGATCCAGGCATCCGCACCGGCGTCAAGGTGGCCATAGTCGATGCTACCGGCAAATTGCTGGCAACCGAGACGATATACCCACATCAACCGAAAAACCAATGGGATCAATCGATTGCTACGCTTGCGCGTTTGATCGCCCAATACGGCGTGCAACTAGTCAGCATCGGTAACGGTACTGCTTCGCGGGAAACCGACCAACTGGTTACCGATCTAATGAAACGGCATAAGGAATTGCATTTTCAAAAAATCACGGTTTCCGAGGCGGGCGCTTCGGTCTATTCGGCATCCGAATTGGCGGCCAAGGAGTTTCCGGATTTGGATGTATCCTTACGCGGCGCAGTCTCCATCGCTCGCCGCCTGCAAGACCCTCTGGCGGAACTGGTCAAGATCGATCCCAAATCGATAGGCGTCGGCCAATACCAGCACGACGTCAATCAAGTGCAACTGGCGCGGATGCTGGATACCGTGGTGGAAGACTGCGTGAATGCCGTCGGCGTCGACGTCAACACCGCCTCGGTGGCACTGCTGAAACAGGTTTCCGGCCTCAGTAGCAGTATTAGCGAAAACATTGTCGCTTTTCGAGATACCAATGGCCCCTTCGCCAATCGCAACCAATTGAAAAAAGTACCTCGCCTCGGCGACAAGGCCTTCGAACAGGCCGCTGGTTTCTTACGCATCATGAACGGCGACAACCCTCTTGACGCCTCGGCGGTGCACCCTGAAGCCTATCCGGTCGTGAATGCGATCCTTGACGATACCGGCAAATCGATCCGCGACCTGATCGGTCAAAGCCAATTTCTGCGTAGCCTGAGTCCCGCCAATTACACCAATGCAGCATTCGGTTTGCCAACCGTCAGCGACATCTTGCAAGAGCTGGAAAAACCGGGCCGCGACCCGCGCCCGGAGTTTAAAAGCGTGCAATTTAAGGAAGGCGTCGAAAAAATCACCGACCTGGAACCCGGCATGAAATTGGAGGGCGTCGTCACCAACGTCGCCAATTTTGGCGCTTTCGTCGACATCGGCGTACATCAAGATGGCTTGGTGCATATCTCGCATTTGGCCGACGAATTCGTCAAAGATCCTCGCGACGTAGTCAAGGCCGGCGATATGGTCAAGGTCCGGGTATTGGAAGTCGATGTAGCGCGTCAGCGTATTTCGCTGAGCATGAAGAAAGACATAGACAGCAGCGACATCGTTCGTAGCGAGAAACCGCAAAAGGCCGCGCATAAACCAAAACCGCAACCGGCGTTGCAGAACAGCATGAGCAATGCTTTCGCCAAGGCTTTGAAAAAGTAAAGAATCTAGGCTCTGCTATACTTTTGGCCGAAACCTTGGCCGATTCAGCATCATACTAATCGGTCAAGCTGTACCAACATCCGCTCTCAAATTACAGGATATGTCATGAAACGAAATTCCCGCACTCTGGCCGCTCTGTTAATGGCTGCATCTCTCAGCGCAAGCTTACCGATCCAAGCCGATGAACCCGAAAGTTATGGTCAAACCTTCGGTCGAAAAGTCGTCAACGGTTTAGCCAATATCACCACATCGTCGCTGGAAATCCCGAAAAGCATTATTCTCGTCAACAATCGGAGCAATGTCATTTACGGCTTTATTGGCGGCACATTCAAGGGCTTACTGAATATGGGCGGCAGAATCGGCGTGGGTGTACTGGACTTAGTATCGGCACCGATTCCGACCCAGCCCATCGTCTATCCTGTATATGTTTGGGACAATTTCGACGTAGAAACCACTTATGGCCAAGCCTTCCGCACCAGCCACTAACGTTAACCCAACGCCAGCATCGGCTTCAGGCCGATGCTGGCGCGCCCGTCATCAAGCAACCATCTTCATTTCGCTCAAGCCGTTGGCTTTTTTCACGAGCTCAATTTGAGTTTTAATACGCTTTTTCACCCCGTCGACGTGGGAAATAATGCCTACCGTTTTACCTTGGGTTTTTAAGCTTTCTAACGCGCTCATCGCCAGATAGAGCGCTTCGGCGTCCAGATTACCAAAACCTTCGTCCAGGAACAGCGAATCGATGGCCTTGCCGTTATTGGCAATCTCGGCCAACGCCAGGGCCAGGGCTAAACTGACCACAAAACTCTCGCCGCCGGATAAGGTTTTCGGCAAACGCCGCAGATTTTTCTGCTTGGTATCCTCAATCTCCAAAGCCAATCCGTGTTCGCTAACCGCGCTACGCACATAGTAACGACCACTCAATTTTTCCAAGATTTGGTTGGCTTGCGACAACAGCTTATCCACCAGCAATTGTTGAATACGGCGTCGGAATCCACCCTGCTCATCGCTGATAAGCTTCATTTCCGCCTCGGCCTGATTATGTAAGGCCAATTGCTCAGCCAATTGCGCTTGCAAGGTTTGATATTTGTCGCGATAGCCTTGCTGTTTATCAAGCTTGGTCTCCAATGTGCGAACCTCATGTTCGGCAATATCGAGTTTCTGGGCCAGCTGACGCTCCATCGCCAGCAGATCGGCCTCATTCAGATTACTCGGCATACCGGCCAATTCCTGTTGCAACTCGGCATCCACTTTGCTCAATTCCTGATGGATTGCCGTCAATTGACTGTTTTGCTGCTCAGCGATTTGCTCGATTTCTATCTGCCTATCGATTAAGGCTAAGGCTTCTTTCAGACTATCGACATCGTTAAAACCGCTGCCTGTAATTTTGCTTGCCAGCACGCGCTGCATCGCTTCCAATTCGATTTGCTGCGTGGAAAATTGCCGCTCGAGGTCGGCAATCAGCTTTTGTTTTTCCAGCACCGCCAAATGCAATCCCAGCCATTCCTCGCTTTGCAAGTCGCTCAAATTGTCAGTCATTTGTTGCTGATAAGCGATAATTTTAGCCTGGCTGGCTTGCAATCTTTCCTGCAAACTGGCGATTTCTTCCTGCAAGCCTTTCTGACGCAATTCTCTGATCTGATAATCCTGGCGCCGACTATTCAGCCGATCAAATAATGCGTTTTCCTTGCCCTTCCCTGGCAATTTCTCACCCAGCAAACCTAATTGCTTTTCCAACTTTTCAACCAAGGCCTTTTCTTCCGCCTTGCCGTTGTTAAAGTGCTGTTCCACCTCGATAAATTCCGGCGGCCGGTTATTCCAAGCGGCATCAAGTTGCTCGATGGAGGACGTTAATTTTTCTAACAATGTTTGTTTGGTTTCGATTTCCGCATGCCACTTGGCCACATTGCGCTGCAATTGCGCATGCTCATTGACCAAATTTTTGATTTTCTCCAATTCCTGGCTTTCGTCCGCCAGCAAGCGTTTTTGCAAAGACAGATTATCTATGTCCAATTCCGCGCTAACCGCATTCAACCTATTGCTCAACACTTGCCACTGCGAACGCATCTGCTGCAAGCGCTGTTCGCGGGCAGACAATTGCGTACCGCGTTTTTGAGCCACCGCCAACTGAATGGATATGCCATCGATAGCCGTTTTCAAAGCCTGCATCTTGCCGCGCTGATCAACCAAGGCCTTTTTCGAATTGGCCAGCGCGGGCGGCTTGGTAACGTAAGGATGCTGCAAGGAGCCGCATAAAAAACAAGGCTTACCATCGACCAGTTTGCCGCGCTCTCCACTAAATCTTTTGATCAAGGCCTCGTTGGCAACCGCTTGTTCCAAGGCCTTACCGATATTCTCTTCCCGACTCATTTCCTCTTGCAATGCATCGAGCCGAGCTTGCAAACGGTCTACGTCGGGCAAAGCCGGTTCTTTGTTACGCGAGAACCAACTAAAAAAACCTTTCTGGGTAAATTTGGCATTGACGCTGGCCAAGGAATACAACTCTTGGAAATCATTGACCCGGCCTTGCTGTTCAATCAGCAAATCCTTCAATTCATCGAAGCTTTTACCTTGCGCCAACTCCAGCATGGTTTTTTGCGCCGCCTCGATGCGCTCCTTCAAGTCCGCGATGGCGGTTTTGGCGTCACTCAAGGCTGATTGGTTTTTTTTCAGCGCAGTGGAGGTATTCTTCGACCAATTGGCTTGAGTTTTTTGTTTACCACCCAATGCCGCCAACTCGGTTCTGAGATTGCGCAACCGCGCCACGTCGGGAAAATCTTGCGCCAACCCGGCATCGGCCTGATGCTGTTGCAACCAGCTTTCCACTTCGGTCAGCGATGCCTTTTTTTCATCGAGTTGCTGTTGGACGACTTGCACCGCTTCAGTTTCACGCGGCAATTCCAGTTTGAGCTCGCTGACTTTCAATTTAAGCGCATCGATCGCCTGCTTTTGTTCTTCAATGGATTTGCCAACCAAACCAGGCGCATTATCACCAGCTGCCGAACCTAGCTGCTCTTGCAACATGGCAAGTTCCCGGCGATAAGCGGCCAAACTTTCCTGACTTTGCGCTATCTGCACCTGCTTGCCGTCGAGCAAAACCACTTCCTCGCGGAACTGAGCAGCCTGCCGAATACCAGCAATCCGCTGCAGATCCTGTTGCAAGCGATCAATTTGAGCCTCGATTTGTTGAGACTGATCAGCCAGCTTCTGCCGCCGGCCTTCGATCGCATTGATACTTTTAAAACCTAACAATTGCTGCCGCAACTGATTTTGCTGGTCTTTCAGTTCGGCAACCTGCTCATTGAAATCTTGCAAATCGTGTTCGCTGGCCTGCAAAGTCTCCTGACTCAATAGCGGTATCAGCTCGATATCCTGCTGCAATTGCGCCAAACGGTTACGGGTTTGCTGATAGTTGGCATCGGCCTGATTTCGATAGTCGGTATAAATAGCAGTGCCGCTAATTTTTTCCAGAATATCCATGCGCTCGCTGTCTAGCGCATTCAAAAACGCCGCGAAATCGCCTTGCGGCAACACCATGGATTTGCTGAATTTGTGGAAGTCCATACCCGTCAATTCGGCAATTCGAGTCCGCACGGTATTGGGCGTCCGAGCCAGCAACTCCTGCTCGTCATTTAGACGAATTAGGGCCATTTCCGGTTGCAATGGCTGGTCTTGATTGGCATCGGCAAGCCGCTTGACCTGCCAACTGGAACGAAATGTCTCGCCGCCGAGCGCAAATTCAACCTGCGCGAAGCTATCGTTGGTCTGTTTGGTGATAACGTGTTCTGCCGGCTTATCGAAACGAAAAGTTTCACCGTACAAACCGAGGGTGATCACATCAAGAATACTAGTCTTGCCGGAACCATTGGGTCCCGTGATAGCAAACACGCCGCTATCGGCGATCGGCCCGTGATCGAAATCGATCCGGCCTTCACCTTCCAGTGAATTGATATTTTTGAAGCTAATATTAAGAATGCGCATAAGCTATTGTTTTAATTGGACGTGATCAACGAGCGCATGTTTTTTGGTACACGCCTTGGTACACAAATTCTGAATACTTACATGGTACACGATGGGACGGCTAGAGAAAACAGAACAAACACCAGTTACAGCGCTAACTCGCTACTATCAAATCCGGGCAAACCATTTAGCAACGCTTCCCCAACCCTTGACCGACCGCGCCGGGACGTAGGGACATTTGGAACTCAGCGCGTTTAAACAGGTCTCCGTTTAACCCGCTTCCAATTTGCGTCTGCACTTCACATTGACGACCGCGGAGGCATATCTCCGAAACAGTTTTAGCATACTACGCGATTAGGCCAACCAACGGACAGCTATAGCCTCCGTTCGCCGCCTGATCGCATCGGAAAGATAATCTCGATCGCATAAGAAGACAGATTTCCATCGCCACTACCTAAGGAGAGCATCATGCACGTCAGTTACGAACAAGCAGAAAAGGCGATTGCCGCTGCACTTGCCGAATCGAAAAAGCTGGGCACGCAAATGTGTATCGCCGTAGTCGATTCCGGCGCCGATTTGAAGGCATTTACCCGCATGAACGGTGCTTGGGTCGGCAGCATCGATATCGCCATCAAAAAAGCCAAGACCGCCTGTTTCTTCGGGATGAATACCGGACAAATCGGCCAGCTTTCACAGCCGGGCAGACCACTGTACGGCATCGAACATTCGAACCAGGGGCTGATTACCTTTCCCGGCGGCGTGCCGATAGTCGATCAGGATGGGGTGCTGATTGGCGCAATCGGCGTCAGCGGCAGTTCGGTGGAAAACGATCATCAGGTCGCCAAAGCAGGCGTGGATGTGATCGGGCTGTCCGATTTACCCTCTCATCCCTGGCGAACCTGAGCGCCAAATTTATTCATGACGATGACGTCACGGGAAAGTGCATGATGACTACGCAAAATCTCCCACGGGACACGCAACAATGGGTTTGCTTACAATGCGGGTATAACATGATCGGTGAAATGCCTGACATTTGTCCGTTTTGCGGCGCCCGGCATGATCGTTTCATGACTTGGGACGACGCCGAAAAGACCTATAGCGTCACCACCCACGCGGTAAACGATGTGGTCAGCCAATTGCTTTCGGTGCCGAAACTGGGACTGGAGCACGCTGCTTATCGCATCGAAACCAAGACCGGCGCGGTCTGGATCGATTCGCCATCGGCTTTCAACCGCAATTTGGCGCCAGTGGATGCCATCTTGTTCACCCACCATCATTTCCTCGGTGCATCCAATCAATATCGGCGCCTCTGGCATTCGGAAGTCTGGCTGCATGACCTGGATGCCAAACATCGGTTAGTGACTTTATTTGATATAGACCGGCGTTTTAGCAATGACTTTACTGCCTATGGTATTGAGGCCTATCACGTCGGTGGTCACACACCTGGATTTACCTTTTATATCTATCTCGATGTGTTGTTCATCTGCGATTATGTGTTTCTGACGGAGACCGGCATGTATTTCAATCCCTACGGGCCAGAGCAGGACACCCTGAATCAGGCGCGGCGGATTTATGACGTCGTTAGTGCCAAATGCTTGAAAACAGTCTGTGGCTATAACTACATCGCCCATTTTGCCGATTGGCTACCCCAATTCGAGCATCTTGTTCGGACACAGTAAGATATCACGATGCCGTCAAACCTTGGATCGACTCATCAGGATAGCGCCGATCAAGATAAGTTGGTGGTTTATTATGACGGTGCATGCCCAAAATGCGTACGCGATCGAGAAACTTATGAAAAACTGGCGGGCTCTCCCAGCGAAGAGGTTTGCTGGTTCGATATAACTGGGCGAGAAAGTCAATTGCAGGAACTGGGGATCGATCCGCAAAAAGCCTTATCCGAATTACATGTGCGCGATACAAATGGCCGGATCGTTTCGGAACTGGATGCCTACATTCTGTTGATGAACAAAGTGCCGTTATTAAAACCCCTTGCTTGGATAATCGGCCTGCCGTTGATTCGGCTCTTATTGGCTAGACTGTATCATTGGCTAGTCGACCGCCGCTTACGAATAAGGGGCTTGCGTTGATGTTGTTTACCGTCTGAAAACCAGCGCCCCACCCCCGCCTTTTCCCGGCATTCAATAGCAATTACGCCGCTACCGGGGCTGGCTTATGATTGCGTCGTTACCCTACCGTCGGCACCTACTGTTTTGGTCCGTAGAATGGATTCATAAACCGGCCGGCCGACGAAACAAATCGGCTGATGCTTCATTTATCCTTTCGAGTCATCCAAATTCCTGGCTACTCAATCATTGCTTCAGTTAAGCATTTTATAAGACAGCGCGGAGAAAATGTTTCCAACGACATTACATATCTAAGCTGGAGAACCCACAATATGCCAAAGCCAAAATTGAAGACAATCAAACATATCTGGATTTGCTCATGCCCTATCGCAATCGGAGCCGGTCATTCCGCCGAGGAGGCATACAAGCGCTGGAATGATAACTGGGTGGCAAAAACGGCGTTCAGGTGAGAATCGCGATACTTTTTTCCTATCCTTGATTGGTCACCGACATCTGTTTGATTGCGAACCGGTATAAAACACCGGCGCTATTATGAGTAGGCAGCGGGGTTTTTATGCCTAGCGACAGTGGCGTGAGGACTGGTAAAGCGTTGGTGATCATCCAACTCTATAGAACAATTGCATAGCGTTACCTTCGAAAAAACTAAAACCGCAACATAGAATTACTAAGCCGCCGCCGGCTTCAACATTGAAGTTTTCCCCACCATAATATCCACTGCTTTCAATAGGCGTTTGAAAACCGATTGTTGAAGATACGGAATATTATGCTTTTCGCACAACGCCTTTACCTGCGGCTGTAGTTTTTGATATTGGCTGAGCGGCAAATCCGGCCACAAATGATGTTCGATTTGATAGTTCAACCAACCGTAGAAGAAGTCGTTGAGATTTGACCCGGTCGGATAATTCACGGAACCGAGAATCTGCCGCAGATAGAACTCGCCCTTGCCTTTGGCTTTTTCATCAAAGGCCATCACATCATCGCCGGCATGATTGGGGATCATGACCAAAAAGCTGTGCATATTGGTGAAGATTTCCGCCAAGATGGAATTGATCAATACGCTCAGGACGGCAAAGCTGCCCAACGGTAAGAATAGCACCGGCAGCAAAACAAAACGGTAGGCGCTATAAGGCAAGATACTTTGCCCCCACAACGCACGGCCTTGCGGGGTAAACAAGCTCCACGCCCCGACACGCGTCATCTCGGGCGCAGGCAGGCCCTGTTGCCTAGCAGCATTGAGGTATAGTTCTTTATGGGTGCGAGGCGTGTAATAGCTGACTTTCCAGATACCGGAAAAGAATGCCACGATCAAATAACGTTGCCACATTGGCAGACTGGATTGCCTGAGCCATTCCATGTTGTGTTGGGCGTTGTTGGGATCTGCGATTTCGCCCAAATTGTAGTGATGCAATAAATCATGCTCATGGTGCCAACCGGCAGGTGTCATCCAATCCGGCCAATCGAGAAACCGCCGCCAACCTCGAGCAAATGTTTTGCTGCTGTATTGCGTGCGTGTCGTTTCCAGTTTGTCATAGCCTTTATGCACCACCGGATGCCCAACTTGGGTCCAACGGGTGAAACTACCCTGGCTAATCAGCAAGGCGGAAATCGGATTAGGAAAAATCCAGGCCGTACCATAACCAATCAGCGAACAAATTTTCCCCCAGCGTTCCATTTTTTTAAAATGGATAACATCTTCAGGGCCTATATCGGCAAGGGCTTGCCTGTGGAGTTGGGTAATATCGTTGGCTAATTGTTGGCGATCAACCGCGAGGTAACTAGTTAAACTCAAAATGTATGGTCTCTGGCGTATAAAGGGGAATAGTAAGGGACTGCAAAACGGAAATCAGTGCAAACGCCGATCCGAAGTATCAAAATCCACCCGATCAGGCAAAAAAAGGGCCTGCATTTCTGCAAGCCCTTAATTTATTTGGCTCCCCCGGACGGGCTCGAACCGCCGACCTAGTGATTAACAGAACGACGGCGAGTGGCGACTCGGGCTAGCAAGTCGAAGAAATTGTAACACTTTTCCGCGAGGTCCTTTACGGCCTCTTTCAAACCGAACTTATTCCGAACCTTTTCGCTCGGAAAAAGCCGAACTTTCCCGCTAAGCTGAACATGCGCAAGGGATTTTTAGCTACCGCTCCGACCCAGCGCCGAATTTTCCGAACCGAACCCCGTGCTTCGCGCCAAACTCTGCCGATTTGCAGGGGTTCGCGCTGTAGGCAGGGAAATCAGCCTAGACTAGCACCCAGAGGCGCCCGAATCGGCACATGTCGGACGTCATATAGGGGCGGGGCGCCAGCGGCACACCTCGGAGCAGTATGTGGCAGGGTACGGCGGACGGGGTTGGTGATGCAGCCGTTTATAGTAGCGTCTGGCCCAGCTCTGGGCAATTGAGGCCCTCCCCGCGATGAGCAGTTTCCCCAGCGTGAAAAATCACCCCTTCAGCACGATCGTCTCGACTTGGTCTCCCCCTCTAGCAGACAGGGTTATTTTGTCTTCCTGCGCTAACCAGCCAATACTTCGTTGGATGATGGCCTCTTCCTCCGGCAGCACATAGACTAATTTCGCAACCGGTGTGGCGCCGTTTTCAGCCAAATGATGCCAGATGACCCCGGCGGTCAATCCTATCCGCTCATACATAGAAATGACGACTGGAGCCACACTCGACTCGGGCTCCACTGCAGGCGCTACTTTTGGGGCTTTTGGCTTTGGACTGTTTTTTTTCGGTGCTGCTTTAGCAACCGGAGCTTCCGGCGTTTTTTCGACGCTATCTGTGGAAATCGGCACCTCGCCAGTTGTTTTCGTAGTGTCATGGGCAATGGCTACTTTGGACTTGGTTTTGGTTCCGCCTGGTGAAGCCGGAGCTTCTTGCGTGTCTTTAACGACAACTGACTTGGCAATGGTTTTTTTAGTCGCTTTCACCGACCTAGACTTTTCAGGTGTAGCGACTGGTGTTTCAGAAACTGTCGTAGTTTTTTTCATAATGGCATTCAGATGGTTAAGGAAAGAAGTGTTTTCGACATACGAGGCTACGACAAATCGGTCGAATCACTTACCACTGATTCTGCAATTGTCATTTGCTTACCCACTTTACGATCCATTTTCATATCATCACAACCAGACAGGACCAGTGCCAACAACATAATATATTTTGTTTTTCGCATGCAATCCTCCATAGGAATTGGTTTTCTTGGTATGGTACAGAATATATCTAAGTGGCGCCCTAAGAAAAATAACAAGGTCTTAGCATTCTCGCCTATTGCGGTTACCCACGAAAGCCTGTGTTCGACCGATTGTGTTGAAAAAGGCTCTTGTGTGGAAAAATCAATTTTTAGCTAAATTGTTTATCATTGAAAACAATAAGTTAAAGATTAATTGTCAGCAAAATTGGCCAAATTCACCAAAAACCGACTTTTTCAAAAAAATAGACCCAACGTCTGACTTCGCCACAAATTATTTGATGTCTGTTTAGTGATAGTAACGGACTTTATCACCTCGAGCTTCTACAATAGGGAAGAGATTATTGTGATATTGACCTAGATAACTGGGGTTAGAGACTGTCTCGCTTCATTTTATTATTACTGTAGAAACCATTTATCCTTTTGAGATCGACGATGACTGAACCTACTCCGAATGAAATTATGGCTGCCTATGCGGCAAATGCAGTTAATTTCGCTCAAAGCAATTTTGGCATATCACTTGATTTTACTGTTGAGAGCGTTGAACTAGTTGAAGCGCTAGCAAACCGACTATTTCATACTCGACCCAAGGGCTTCATAGCGAAGCTCTTTCGCAAAGAGCCATCAGATAAGGACGTCCAAAATGTTTGTAAAATGCTTGGGAGTTATATAGGGGAGGTATATCGTCAGAACAAGGGTGGTGAATGGCAGATTAACCATGACCACCAAGCTATCGGCTTGTTGGAGGGTGAAACTTGGATTTTTCCCCTTGCCAAAGTACTCAAGCGTATTACTAATGGAAAAAAGGATGACTTGAATTTGTACTTTGCTGAAATCCTTGAATAGCGGCAAGTTTCTTCAAATTGAAGATTTGTTAGATCTATCTCGAGCAGATACAGCGACAAAAGGCCTCGACCAGTTCGTCTAAGAATTGACCTGTGAATTGAGCCGGCACAAGGGCCTGTGTCGTAGTCTCCTCGATGTCTGTGGATAACTTTTGTGACCAAACCGTGACCAGAAATCCTAAGCATTTACTTTTCGATGAAACACGTCAGACTGGCTAAAAAGGGGGCAATTCTGAACACCACAAAGTAAACAATTCGCCGATGTCTTGACGGAAATCAAAGTCCTTAGCAGGATTCTGATTCAGTATATTCCGACATTCAGAACGACCAGGAGGTTGTGATGGACAATGACATTTTAATCAATCAAGCACGTCAACTTTATGCCGCATTACTCGCCAAGGAGGCGACTACATCCCTAGAACGCCCCAGCAGATTGGAACATCTTGGCCGCTTAATAATTGGCGCCTATTGCCGTTACCAGCGTCGGTTAAATCGTTGTGTTTTGTGTTATCAGAACCGTACTGACATTTGTATTCGAGAGCCAGGGAAAAAGCATACTCCGTGTACACGTCATCGGCCCTCCCTAGGTACCACATTACCAAAAGATGGATATAACAGTAACACATTAGTGATTACTGATGATTTATGGTCTTAAATATTTGATTCGATAGGTTTGATCACTTTTGATTTGACATCATTATCTCGTCCCAATCGTTTTGGACTGATTCCCAACAAAAACAGTATAAACGGTATATACTGTTAACCTCGCTGCCAGTTTGGGAAACCGTGATGAATACCAAAAAACCAAAGTCAAAAACGGAAGCTACACGGCCAGCCGAAAACGAGCCGGTCATTGCTGAATCAAATATAAAGCCTGAACTCGAAACCACTTTTGAAACAGCCGATAACGAAGAAAAAACTTCGGTTAAAAAAAGAAAGGTCTCAAAAACCAAAGTCATTAGAGATAGCTTTTCATTTCCAGAACACGATTACCGGAAAATTTCGGAACTGAAAAAAACCTGCTTAGCCGCTGGAATTCATGTGAAGAAAAGTGAAATTCTCCGGGCTGGCTTGTATCTATTGACCCAGGCAAATCCGGAAGAACTCAAAAAAGCCATAGAGAACGTGGACAAAGTACCTACGGGACGCCCAAGTTTCAAGACTGATTAGCTATCAGGCTTTTGGACCCACTTGTTAGTAACCATCTCACTGGCCGATCAGAAAGTGCAATTGCAGTTTACAAAGCACTTTCTAACCCAAGCAACCTAACATCGTGGTGCGATATTTTCTCAACGATTGCGCTTCGAAAGAGAAAACATTGGGATCCTGTCTGTATATAGTGGCTTTTATCCAATCCGAATGGGAATTGCCAAAGGTTTCTACGCGATAAAGTTTTGCAGCCTCCGTTCGCTGGCTTCCCATGGCACGATGATCGGAAACTTGGTGACTTTAACTTCCGAAGGCAATGGTTTGTCGAGACGAAAATAGTGACTATCGCCATTCACCAGGACCAGCGGTGTTCCGAAAAAATTGGTTTCGGCTGCCAATGCCACAATGGAATCTTCATAGCCTGTAAGATTGGCGTTGGGAATAGCCACGCATGTAGAGCGCGATCAGCATCGAAGAAAAATTGACAGTTTTATGACGCCGTGTGCGTCCTGTGCACCAAACAATCAAAACAAGTGAAACCTAGCCAAATATCCGAAATGATCGGAAACAGTAGGATAAAAGCCGTCATTAAAAATGACATCCATGGATTTAACTCGCATCGGATGACCGTTTCGCTTGAAGATATGATCAATACGTTTGGGCGGACTATGTTGCCAACCGTCTATCTGGCCGCGAAAACTCGGTTCGTAAAATCGATGGGGATGTAATTCGTAAAATTGGTCCACATATTCCGCATGGCCTACGATATGGCGATAGGCTTGCTCGCCGGCAGGTGCATTGAAGTCCCCTACCATTAATTCCGCCCTGATGCCGAAATGCCGACGAGAATCGATAAGTTGTTTCAAACGTCGGTATTCATCGAAAAAACCGTGATGTGTCCAGCTCAAATGCACATTGGCAACATGTAACATCCCAAACCAGGGTACATCGATGCAGGATAAGGTGATATTGCGAGACATATAATTATCTTTGCGCTGATCATCGGAAACATAGGCCGAGTAATTGTGATGCATGGGATAACGACTTAAAATCGCCGTGCCCTCCCGCCACCTGTAAAAGCCTATGTGACTCCAATCTTGGTGGATGTGATACCAAAGCCCCCAGTAACGCAGTTTACTGCAAATCCGAAACGCCATATTGGAAGGCGACTCGCCATAAGGCTGGGTAATCGGATCGTGCCTGTATTCGCCAACCTCCTGAAAACAGACGACATCGATCTTTAAGTTCGCGATGGCTTCGGCAATGATGTGCACTTCCCGTTCATGCAGATGCATGGTTTCAAAACAACAGTGGCGAGGGTGCTGCTGATAGGTATGTAGATTGAGCGTTAACAGCGAGAATTCCATAGCGCTCGGGCATTGCCCTTACTAGTCGAAAGAGAGCGGAAATCAACCCAATTTGGAAAATTCCGCTTGCAGCGTCGCCAGAAAGCTTTCCCTAGCAACTTGTGCTATTCCCAATTGTTGTTGCAGCCGCTGTATCTCCGCGTCGACAATTTGTAGATTGGTGATTTGCGCTTTGGCGATATCGCTAAGACTGTCGATGGGATGGGTCTTGTCGCCCATGGTAAGGGTTGGTACGTTAGAGTTCACTTCGGTCATGGTGTTTTCCAGATTAATTGGTTGCAAAAAGCAAGTTAAAGCACGTCAGCGCTGATTCACGCGCCTTGAATTTTATTAGCCAAATATTACAAATTTGTTAGCAAGTTTACGTACGTCAATCCAATAAGCTATTCAAATCAACGTTTGCCAATGAGCCGAAAGAATTGTCATATTTATGTCACACAATTTTCGTATGATTGACACAAGCGAAACGGTAGTAGTTTAAATACGTTACCCGGCGACTATTAACGGTAGGAATCATCGTTTTTTCAAACCCTCCGGCTCATCAATTCGCCCCTCTCCCAATTCAATAACTTGTCTGAATTGTTCTAAGTAAAAACATATAACCTATTTAAAAACATAGGCTACCCATCCTAGCCTATCGCGCCAATCATTCACCATGGCGCGTCGTCGTGCCGCTATCGTTGGTTAATCGGCGACTATGCCAGACGCACCAACTCGATTACACGGTAACACTCAGTGCCGATGGTTTTTGCCATGTGGTTGTGGAATCGATACCCTCAACTTATTGAATTGTGCAGAGATAGAACAACATGCCAACACCAAAATTCAAACCCGGCCAAAGCGGAAACCCAGCAGGCCGACCTAAAGACAAGACGCCGGCGACATTGCTTAGAAAATCGATTCTTGGTGACATGCCGGACGTTTTAAAAAAACTGGTCGAGCTAGCCAAGGGCGGAGACGTGGCAGCGGCAAAGGTTTTGATTGATAGTTTGCCCACCGCGCAGGCCGCAGGCGCAGTCTGTCAATTTGCCGGTCAATGGCTCATTGGCTGAGCAAGGCGGCGAAATCATCAAGGCAACCATGGCCGGACGTATCCCGCCCGACATTGGCAGCCAATTGATAACCGCACTCGCGGCACAGTCCAAAATTATCGAAGCGGAAGAACTCACCAAACGAATCGAAGCCTTGGAGAAAAAGCACGATGAGCATTAAAACCCGATTGGAACGACTCGAGGGAAAAACGGTTGATATTGGCTTGGCTGATCGGCTAGCGAATGCACGCCTGAAACAATCATCAAAGCCATTGCATGCCAAAGCGGAATTGGAAGCCATAGCCGCACGAAACCCTGACTCATTGGCGGCAAGGCTGGCGCGTGGTGCTATGAGGACTGGTGCTTATGTTGATGAATAGCTGAATATGGCTTTTCGCAATCACCAAGCGATAGAAATGGCGAAGCCCGTTGGCAGGTTTGCCGGCCTCGACTCGTCCGCCTTAAATAATGACGAGAAGTTGGGTTACAGCTCTACAACGGGCTTAACCGTCACTTTAGACCACATGTTGTTCGCTTTCAATGCTGAGCGTCTGAAGTTTAGAGGGTGGGCCTTATCTACACGCGAGCAACTGCCTTTACGGTTCTCCTACGCGCTAGACGGGCCCATAACAATTAAGGTTTTTCGATGTAATGCTACCCATTCTTGGCGGCCGGCTGGCGGCAATACGAGGACAGACACTATTGAAATTGTCCGAATGGATGGCTCGCCATTCGTCGTCCCGCCAATAGGAAGCATATCAAAAGTGTTGATCGGTATTCCGAAAAAGTCGTTAAAACTGCCTACAAAATGCCTACAAATTTTCATCAGGCCAAAAAAAAGGCCTTAGGTTTTAACCTAAAGCCTTGATTTATTTGGCTCCCCCGGACGGGCTCGAACCGCCGACCTAGTGATTAACAGTCACCCGCTCTACCGACTGAGCTACAGGGGATTAATATTTTGTTTGCTTCTCGATATGGCGCGCCCGGAGAGATTCGAACTCCCGACCGCTCGGTTCGTAGCCGAGTACTCTATCCAGCTGAGCTACGGGCGCTTATCTGAGCCGCTTATTATCTTTTTTCTTTCAACCTATGTCAAGGTTTATTTTAGTGGCGGAGAGAGAGGGATTCGAACCCTCGATGCGCTTTTGGCACATACTCCCTTAGCAGGGGAGCGCCTTCGGCCTCTCGGCCATCTCTCCTAAAACTGCTCAGCCTTCCGCACTCCCTGCTTCCGACTGTTCTTTCTTAATTCTCTCGTAGATTTCTTCCCTATGAACAGATATATCCTTAGGGGCATTTACGCCAATTCGAACTTGATTCCCTTTTACCCCAAGAACCGTAACAGTCACATCGTCACCAATCATCAAGGTCTCTCCCACTCTACGAGTCAAGATAAGCATACTATCTCCCTACATTTTTAATGCGCTTGTTACTGCAACATACTCGAATCGACAATTATAGCCCTTTTTTTAAAAAAGGGAAGAAAAATCCCAAAAATGCTATATCCACTCAACCACCCCAAACTAAATACCTGCTGATTCAGAAACATACATAGACATCAAACGCATCTCATATTGAGGTTAGCCGCGACTACACCATATTCGCAAATTTACGCTTTTTGCCGAATATACTCCAAAATAGCCTATGCTAATCTCGTATGCTTCATACTTTAACCGACCTCCATCTCCAACTCCAGATCACGAGAATACAACATGCGCAAACTACCTTTGATACCTTGGCATGGATTGAGTCTATTGCTCGTCAGTGCGCTCTGCAGCGCCCCAGCATATGCAGAAAAACCGGGCCGCGGCCATGGCAATGAGCGCAAGCATTCACAACATCAGAAACACGAACGGGAAGATCAGCGAAATTACGATGATCGATCATATAACCGTGAGGATATTGGTTCGCGCCGAGAACGCTATTTCAATGACCAACACCGGCTAAGCATTAACCAATATTACACCGATCAGTATCGCTCCGGCCATTGCCCCCCCGGACTGCGGAAGAAACATAACGGCTGTCTACCGCCAGGCCAAGCCAAAAAATGGCGATTAGGTTACCCATTGCCCAGAGATGTTATTTATTACGACATCCCTTCCACCATCATCGGCCCTGCGCCTGCCGGCTATCGTTTTGTACGAGTCGCGTCGGATATTTTAATGATTGCCATCGGTAGCGGCATGGTGATGGATGCGCTAACCGATCTTAATGGGATGTAACAGCCGGCCGGGCTGATCTCTATCAACCCGGCCATTTTTGCTCAGTATCCGTAACTCAGATTACGGATTTTTTTCAACTCGCCGTCTTCAAACTCCAGCAACTGCTGGAACTTGCGCGGCCCAAAGTTATAAATCCATTCTTCTATCAACACTTCTTCGAACTGATCGATCTCCAGCGAGCCGTAGGGATGTCGCAATCGGCTGCCGCGGATCGCCTTACGCTCTTCAACCGAATCCGGCTCGCCGCATCTTTCCAATACCTCCGATTTGTGAGCACCAATCTGAACCAGCTTATGCCCGCAGCGTAACGCGAATACATCGTCGGCAGATGCCAACATCATCAATGCCATTAGTATTTTCCAGGTAGCCCGCCGAGTCATTAGGGACTAACCGTATAGCTTTGCGAGTAACTGCTACCCTTGTTGCACACATTCCGACTGGTCGGCGATTCGCAGGATACATCGGTGAACTCCGCTTTCAACTCACCGGCTTTATCGGGTACGAAGTAAAAGCGAAAATTTGGATCGGCGCTGATCGCAATATCGATTTTGGCATTGAGCACCGGTTTGTCGTTAAAAGTCACTCTCAATTGATCGATAAAGTGCGACTTTCTGATAAATCGAGTCATCTGATCCATCTGCATACCGGTGAGGTTGGGATGGCTAATCATGAGTTGCGTCAACGCCGGCTGCCCGCTCTGAATCCCATCGTCGAGACGGAATTTAACCTTGCCGATCCGTTTCATAGCTTCGTCCAGATCGGCGCCGATCGGCGCCGAACAGCCGCCGCTAGCTTTGACAAACTTCTTGGTCATACTCAGCTTGCCGTCGTTGGTCTCGGCGATCGCGCGAATATCGCTATAGGTATTGACCCTCACTCGCATAGCCAGATCGGCCTTGCCACTTTCCGGGAAAAACTCGAATTCGCCGACGAACGGAAACGGATTTTTATCGACAAATAACCAGATCTTTTTGATGTATTTGTCTTTGCTTTGCAGAAATTTACTGCTGACCTTAACCGGCACGATAGCCGGATCTTCGGCCCGATAAGGCACATCCAATTCGATGGCCGCATTGGATTCTTCGATGCTTTTACCGGCAAAAAACTGGTTTTTCAAAACGTTGTTCCAGGTGATGTCATCACCTTCCGCCGCCGCGATCGTAGGTAAAATCAGTAAAGCCAACCAATAAAAAACGTTGTAGGGTTTGTGCATGAGTGCGCTCCTCTGTGATATTCAGTCTTCCCATTCCAATTCGGCAAACGCGATCGTGACGTTTTTACGGTGGAATTGCTCATATAACTGCCAATCGTTTTTTGCCGCCAAACCGACCGTTTCGACAGCTTGTTCCAAGGTTTTGCCCTGCTTGATCATGGCCCTGATTTCACGCGCCAACCCGGTCAAATAAGCCTTTTGCGGCTGCATACTAACAGGCCAATCAGTTACCAACCTGCCATGCCCAGGAATGACCAATTTGTAGCGATTCTGCTCCAGCCTATCTAACTCCGCCAGCCAGCCTTTAAGGCTGCCATCTACCACCGGTATGTGCTCCAGAAATAGCAAATCGGCCAACCACATGGTATCGGTGGTCTTGTCATAAACGCTCAAATCGTTATCGGTATGGGCGCTGGGATGAGCGGTCAACACCAATTCGCGATTACCCAGATTCAAGGTCATGGTATCTTTTACCTGCAAATCGGGCGAAATAATATTGTCTTGATTGATATGAATGTCCAGCGTTTCCGCCGCCCGGCTCAAATAATGCTCGCCGCGCGTTGCCATGGCTCGCGCCAACTTATGATGGCCGACGAACTGCACACCCGGTTCCTTGAAAGCGCGGTTACCGTACATGTGATCGGGATGCACATGGGTGTTAATCACATAACAAACCGGTTTAACGGTCGTTTGTTTAATGGCGTGACGTAGTGCTATACCTTGCTGCGGACTACCGCCGCTATCGATCACCGCTACGCAGCGTTCGCCGACGATAAATCCAATATTAGCGATTTCGCCGTGATTGTCCCGATCCGGCCAATGATGTTCTGATAAATGTAGATAAATCCCCGGCGCTACCTGATTGACCGATAGGGGCTCCAACGCATAACTACCGGCACTGAATAACATCCCCATCCAAAAAAACACAAACTTCATGCAATCGACTCCTATACGGCGATGCGTTTGAAAAACTCGGTTTCGGAAATAATATCTCGGTTATTTTCGACTCTATCCAGATATACCAACCCCAGCAAATGATCGAATTCATGCTGAAAGACGCGGGCTGGAAAGCCCTGCAACGGCAAATGACAGATCTCGCCCAACTGATTCCGATACTCGATATCAATGGCTTGATAGCGCGGCACCAAGGCCCGAACGCCGGGTACGCTTAAACATCCCTCCCAATCCTTATGCAAGGCGCCATCGACAATCTCAAAGCTCGGATTGATCATCAAAATCGGCGGCATATCCGGGGCATGAGGGTAACGGGCTGTAGGCCGAGAAGCAATAATCAGAATCTGCCAGGATGCGCCCAATTGCGGCGCCGCTATACCGACCCCACCGGCCTCCAGCATCGTATCGTGCATAGTTTCGATCAGGCTATGGAACTCGGGGCTGGCAAAGTCGTCAACAGGCTGCGCCTGCCGGCGTAATACTTCCGCGCCCAATTGCGCTATGGGTGTTTTTAAGGTCATGGTTGTAGCGAACATCGCATCGGCAGGTTGCAGAAAATAGTCGTTTCGGGCGCCAGTATACTGCCGATCCGCGCAATCTTCCCGCCTTTACTTTACTAGGCTTTTTTGTGATATTAGCGGCAGGCCCATCGCCGAAAATACGTGGATCCGGTCGCCAATCGTTTATTACAACAATTAGTTTTTCCACAGGAGATAGTATGAAAAAAATCAATAAAACCCCTTTCGCCATTGCAATCGGCGCCTCCCTGCTGCCAACACTGGCCGGCAATATTGCCCAAGCCGACAGCAATCCGTTTGCGTTATCCGAGTTGAGTTCAGGTTATATGTTGACCGCCGAAGCCAAACCCGATCAAGCCGGTGCAGATAAAATGAAAGACGGTGCGTGTGGAGAAGGCAAATGCGGCGCATCCATGAAAAAAAGCACTGACACCAAAGCGGCTACAGAAGGCAAGTGCGCCGGCAACAAACCGGCACCGGCTGCCGATAAAGCTGCCGACGGTAAAAAAACGGAAGGCAATTGCGGCGCTAATATGAAATAAGCGCCGGTGACGCCGGCTTTGTCATCGACAAAGCCGGCATTAGTTCGTTAAACCGAAAAGCTCTCCCCACAACCGCAAGTTCCCTTAACGTTCGGATTGTTGAATTTGAATGCTTCGTTAAAGCCTTCCTTGGCATAATCCAACTCGATGCCGCTCAATTTATCCAAATCCGCCTGTTTGACCAGCACTTTCACATCGTATTGATCGAAGATCACATCATCCGCTTCGGCCTGGTCGGCATAATCCAGTACATACGCATATCCCGAGCAGCCCGAGGTTTTAACGCCCAACCTTAAACCCAGACCGGAACCGCGTTTTTGCAGTTGTTTTTGAATTTGCCTGGCGGCACTTTCAGTAACGGTAATACTCATTGTTAACTCTCCTGATGACTGACTATCAATGCCTTTAAGGCATCGACAAATTGATCGATTTCGACTTCATGGTTATCTTTACCCAAACTGACCCGAATAGCCGCTTTAGCCAGCGACGTTTCTATACCCATCGCCGCCAACACCGGACTAATCTCGCCGGAAGAAGCCGAACACGCGGAACCGCTGGAGACCGCTATATTGCGCTGGTCAAGTTGCATCAACAGCATTTCGCCATTGATACCGGGAATGCCAAATTGCACGGTATTCGGTAATCTTTCAGCCTGTTCGGCAAAAACCACCAAACCCGGAATGCTGCGTAAAGCCTGTTCCAAGCGAGTCCTCAATGCCAGCATCCGCTCGGAGCGCTGTTCCATCTCGGCTTTGGCCAACTCAGCCGCTTTGCCAAAACCCACTATCGCCGCTACATTTTCAGTACCGGCCCGCCGACCGCGCTCCTGATCGCCGCCACGCTGTGACGCTATTAAATTAATATCCTCGGCAACCACCAGCGCCCCGCACCCCTTGGGGCCGTATATTTTGTGACTGGACAGACTCATCATCGTCACACCCAGCTTTCTAAACGAGACTGGAATTTTACCCAAGGCCTGCACGGCATCGCTATGCATCTTGACGCCCCGCTCGGCCAATAGTTCGCTTATTCCTTCGACATCCTGAATAACGCCGGTTTCGTTATTGGCCAGCATCAGCGAGACAAAGTCGCCTACTCGCCAATCCTGAGCCGCAATAACGGCCAACGGCACGATACCGGATGCATCCACCGGCAAGGTTCGTACATGCCGGTATGACGCTCGGTAATCGTGGGCATTTTCAAAAACCGAAGGATGCTCAATGGCCGAAATCCATAGCCCGGCGCCTTGTGCATTGGTCAAAGCCAAGGTATTGGCTTCGGTACCACCACTGGTGAACACAATTTGCGACGCTGGCGCGTCAATCAGTGCGGCGAGTTGCTCTCGAGCCGTATCGATCGCACTGCGGGCGATACGGCCCAGCTTATACAGACTGGAAGGATTGCCATACATCGAATTGAGATAGGGCAGCATGACTTCCACCACGCGTTCGTCGCAACGCGTGGTAGCGTTGTGATCGAAATAGATCATTTACGCGGTGCGTTTTTCCTGTCGGGCTTGCAGTTCGATGACATGTTCTACTTGCTTACCCTGTCTTTTTGCCACGTCACTAACAAAATCTCGTTCCAGCAACTGTCCCAAGCTAATTTCCTTTAAATAGGCGCGAATCTGTTCGCTCAAGCCCATCCATAAATCGTGCGTCAGACAGGGTTGATCGTTATGGCAATTAGACTTGCCGCCGCATTTGGTCGAGTCGACCGGTTCATCGACCGCTTCGATAATGTCGGCGATATTGATCTCGCGGGCATGACGGCTCAGCGTATAACCGCCGCCCGGCCCTCTAACCCCTTTCACCATACCTGCCTTGCGCAAGCGCGCAAACAACTGCTCCAGATAAGACAGGGAAATGGTTTGCCGAGTCGCAATATCAGTCAAAGTTACTGGGTTGGATTGGCTGTGAAACGCCAAATCCAGCATCGCGGTAACCGCGTAACGCCCTTTTGTGGTAAGCCGCATGTCAAACCCCTTAATAAATTAATGAAAATGAAAGCGACTATAAATAAACCCAGTAATTTGGTCAAGTATTCACTAATCGCTCTATCGTCATAATTTAAATTTCGGCCAATTGCATTGCCTTATTTCGCTTATTTTTTGTTTAGAATCAAGCCATTCCCATAAAACCCATTGCGGGAAACTCATAACGGGAAATCAACTCGGGGGACTTAACGCAATGTTATTGCTGGTCCTTAATCTCGCAGTCGTCCAACTTCGGTACGGATTGGCGGTGGCAATCGATACCTGCACTATTCAACACTTGTTGCATGTCTTCGATCTGCTTATCGAGTTGATGAATGTGGTCAAGCATCAAATTAATGGCATTGGCAATCGGGTCGGGCACATCACCAGTAGCGCCGTAGGCATCGAAGCCAATTTTCTGCGCCATCGCGTCGCGTCGGGCTTTTTCTTGCTTGGCCTTGGCATCGACGATATGCGCGGGAATGCCTACCACGGTGACACCGGCCGGCACCGATTTCACCACCACCGAATTGGAACCGACCCTAGCACCGTCGCCGATTTCAATCGGTCCCAATACCTTGGCGCCGGCGCCGATCACGACCGCGTTGCCCAAAGTCGGATGCCGCTTACCCTTGTCCCAACTGGTACCGCCCAAGGTAACGCCATGATACAAGGTACAATCGTCGCCGATCACCGCGGTTTCGCCGATTACTACGCCCATGCCATGATCGATAAAAAATCGCCGCCCGATCTGCGCGCCGGGGTGAATTTCGATGCCGGTCAACCACCGCCCCAAGAAAGACACATAACGGCCCGCCCACCGAAAACCGCGCAACCACAACCAATGGCTACAGCGATGAATCAGCATCGCATGAAAACCCGGATAGGTGGTAATCACTTCAAAAGCCGATTGCGCAGCCGGATCCCGAGCGAATACGCAGTGAATATCTTCTTTCAGTCTGGCCAACATCTGCTTACTTGGTATTGTGATTTTGCGAGAAGCGCAAAATGCCTCTCAAGATGTCCAACTCCTTGGTATCGAGCTGGGTCCGGTTGAATATCCGCCGCAAGCGACGCATGATGGACTTGGAACGTTCCGGATGCAGGAAACCTATATCCGCTATGGTTTGCTGGAGATGACCATAAAAAGCTTCCATTTGCTCCGCGGTCGCCAATGGTTCTTCGCCGTAATCCCCAACCTTGCTGACGATCTCCTGACCGGACGCCACGAATAATTCGTAACAGACCACCTGTACCGCCGCCGCCAGATTCAGCGAGCTATATTCGCTATTACAGGGTATGCGCAGCAGATAATGACATAGATCCAGCTCGTGGTTTTTCAATCCGGAGTTTTCCCGACCGAACACCAGGGCGATATTTTGCACGGGCAACGCCCCCACCCATTTTTCCGCGACTTGCCGAGCCGTCAAACTCGGCCAACTAATGGTTCTATCGCGGGCACTCGATCCCAGCACAATCCGGCAATCGGCAATGGCATCCGACAAGGAATCGAAGACCGCCGCCGTTCTCAACACATCATCGGCACCCGAGGCTCTGGCAGTGGCGTCGGCATGCGGAAAAAACTTGGGACTAACCAAGCGTAATTGATCCATCCGCATGTTTTTCATGGCTCTAGCTACCGCGCCGATATTGCCGGGATGCGAAGTTTCGACTAAAACCACTTTAAAATGAGATAGCAATGCCTGGCCTCTGTGGCTAAAAAAGCGGCGATTCTAGCAAAAGATTTGCTATTCTATCGGAGTTTTCTAACAGCTCATTTTCAATTCGAATCTATGCACCCGATGCTCAATATTGCCGTCCGCGCAGCGCGGAACGCCGGCGACCTAATCCAACGCTCCTCTCAAAACATCGAGAAACTCACCATCGACCAAAAAAGCCGTAACGACTACGCCTCGGAAGTCGATCGGGCTGCCGAGCAGGAAATCATCAAAATCATCCGCACGGCTTTTCCCGATCACGCGATTCTGGCCGAGGAAAGCGGCGAACACAAAGGCAACGATTACACTTGGATAATCGACCCATTGGACGGCACCACCAATTTTCTGCACGGATTCCCGCAATATGCCGTGTCGATCGCCTTAAAAAACAAAAACAAACTGGAATTGGGCGTGATTTACGACCCTACCCGCGACGAGCTGTTCACCGCCGAACGCGGCGGCGGCGCGATGCTTAACAATCGACGCATTCGCGTCACCAAGCAAAGCAGTATGCGCGGCGCCTTGATCGGCACCGGCTTTCCCTTCAAAACCATGGAAAACATCGAGCCTTATCTGGGCATGTTCAAAGCCGTCTGCGCCGACTCCGCCGGCATCCGCCGCGCCGGGGCAGCTGCATTGGACATGGCTTATGTTGCTTGCGGCCGACTGGATGCGTATTGGGAAATCGGCGTCAAGGAATGGGATATCGCCGCGGGGGTATTGTTGGTACAGGAAGCCGGCGGCGTCGCCACCGACTTTTCCTTTAACGACAAGTACTTGCAATCCGGAAACATTATCGTCGGCAATCCCAAAATGCACCAGTTGATGTACCACGCCATCGAACCGCATGTGCCGGCACGCTTGAAATAAAGTGCCTTTCGGCCACCAGCCTAGAATTGTTATCAACTCGCCTTTTCTTTTATACTTACCGGCTAATCAAATTATAAGAGGCCATCATGGAAAAACCCTTTATCCTGCACATGCTGACAACAGCCAAAAATTTAAGCCCATTCGACGTCAATATGGCGATGGATGCCGGCTGGATTTCAGCGATTCCGTATATCAATGTTGAGCCCAGCGAAGTCAGGGGTTTGGTTCAAGATGCCATTTTCTCCCGTAGCCCTAAAGGTCTGTTACGCACCGCAATCTTCATCGGCGGCCGCGAAACCAAGCAGGCGATGGACATGCTGAAAATGGCCAAGAACTCCATGGTGCCTCCTTTCGAAGTATCGGTATTCGCCGACCCGAGTGGCGCGTTTACCACCGCAGCCGGCATGGTCGCCGCCGTCGAAAAAGAATTAGCCGATAAATTCGACACCACGCTGGAAGGCAAAAACGTGCTGGCCTTGGGCGGCACTGGCCCGGTCGGCCAAGCCGCCGCCGTGATTGCCGCGCAAGCCGGCGCGAATGTCAGAATCATCGGCAGACAGCTGGATAGAGCCGAACGCACCGCAGAGCTGTGTAGCGAGGAATTCGGCGACGGCAAAATCACCGTATCCGCCGGTGCCGATGCCGACAAAGCCGAATATATGCAAACTGCCGACATCGTGTTTGCCACTGGCGCTGCCGGCATCGAGTTGCTGAGCGCCGAATTGATCGCCAAAGCCCCACAATTGAAAGTTGCGGCCGACGTTAACGCGGTACCGCCATCAGGCATCGCCGGTGTCGATGCGTTCGATAATGGCAAACCCATTGCCGGCTCTATTAGCGGCGCGGTGGGTATCGGCGCGCTGGCGATAGGCAATATCAAGTATCAGGCACAAAGCCGCCTACTGAAAAGAATGCTGGAAAGCGATCAACCGCTATTTCTGCACTTTGAACACGCTTTTGAAGTCGCCCGTGAATTTATTAAATCGACTAATTAACAAGCTAAGTTCCCCCCAAAGTCTGCCAATCACAGAGGGTAAGGTAAAAATGGCAAAACGCAGCATACTCCACATGTTCGACCCGATGCCAAACAACAGCCCGTTTGACATCAACATGGCACTTGATGCAGGTTTTGATGTATTGATGCCTTACTCCAACGTCAAATTGGAAAGTATCCATAACTTGACTCAGGATGCGATTTTTTCGCGCAGCCCGTCGGGCATCAAAAAAACCGCCATTTTCATCGGCGGACGCGATATGGGGATGGCCATCGACATGCTGCAAGCCTGCAAACCGGCCATGGTGCCACCGTTTCAGGTATCGGTGCTTGCCGACCCTAGCGGCGCCTGCACCACTGCCGCGGCGTTGGTGGCCTGCGTGGAAAAAGCCCTCAAGGACAGCCACGGCAAAGAATTGAAGGACTGCAAGGCTCTGGTTTTCGGCGGCACCGGCCCGGTTGGTATCGCCACCGGCGTGCTTGCATCCTTGCAGGGCGCCGAAACAATCTTGGTGGATCATTTATCCATCGATTCCGCCCAAGACGCTGCCAAACAATATAACCGGCGCTTTGGTGCCCACATGAGCGCGGCGGTCGCCCGTAACGACGAGGAAAAATCAGCCTTGATCGCCGATGCGGACATTGTATTCTGCACTGCAAAAGCCGGTATCCGCGTCATCAACGCTTCAGTGCTGGCACAGGCCAAACAATTGAAAGTGGCGGGCGACGTCAACGCAGTACCGCCATTAGGCATCCAAGGTATCGAACTCAACGATTTCGCCGCGCCTTTGACCTGTCAATCGGCTAATGCGGTTGGCGTCGGTGCGTTAGCAGTCGGCAACGTCAAGTACCAACTGCAACACGAATTGCTCAAATCGCTGCTGGAAACCGAACAACCGATATTCCTGGATTTTCGCGAAGCATTTAGCAAAGCACGCACACTGGTGTAAATCTTTCAGGATTCGGCGCTTTACCGCACCGAATCCTGCTCCATCAAATGCTATCGAGATAATTAAACTTGACGGCCAGCCTGGTTAATTCCACATCGTTTTTAATACTGAGTTTGTGATACACCCGGTAACGGTAGGTATTAATAGTTTTGGGGTTAAGCGCCAACGCCTCCGACATCTCTTGGATACTTTTGCCGCGTAAAATCAAGCGCACTACTTCCGCCTCACGCTGTGACAACTGCAAAAATGGCGAAACGTCCCCACCCGGCAGAAATTGAAAAGCCAGATTACTGGCCACATCCTGGCACAAATAACGCTTGCCCGACATCACGGTTTTGATCGCCGCCACCATCTCGCTGACCGGTGAAGCCTTGGATACAAAACCGACCACACCGAGTTTCAGCAATTGCTGCGGTATCGGACCGTCGTTATGAACCGATAACGCGATGATCTTCACGGAGGGACTGGTTTGCAAAACCCGCCGACAAGCTTCGAATCCGCCGATCCCTGGCATATTAATATCCATCAAAATTACATCGGGCGGATTCTTTTCGACGATTTGCAAAGCCTGTTCGCCGCAATCGCAAACCCCGACCACGTCGATATCGTTTTCCGCAGCCAACAATGCTTCTATACCACTCCTGACCAACTCATGATCATCAACCAACAACACTTTAATCATATCTTCCTATCGCCAGACCTATCTATCCCGTCAAGTTTCCCAGATTTCGCCATCATCGGCAATGCCGAGCACCATCAGTATAGACCCGAAACTTATTAGCTGATTCGTCGTTTTAGCTTTTAGCCGTTAAAATAGCTACTTTGATAAACCAACCTTAGGGCCAACATGCGCACTTCCCAATTTCCACTTAGCACCGTCAAAGAAATACCCGCTGATGCTGAAATCGCCAGCCATAAACTCATGATACGTGCCGGCTTAATCCGCAAACTCGCCGCTGGCGTATACACCTGGCTACCGCTGGGCCTGCGGGTATTACGCAAAGTCGAACATATCGTCCGCGAAGAAATGAACAAAGCCGGTGGTCTGGAAGTATTGATGCCCGCCTTGCAACCGGCGGAATTATGGCAGGAAACCGGCCGCTGGGAAAAATACGGTCCGGAACTGGCGCGAATGAAAGATCGCCACGACCGGGATTTTTGCCTGGGCCCCACTCACGAAGAAATCATCACCGATCTGGCCCGCAATGAGCTGAAAAGCTACAAGCAACTGCCTATCACCTATTATCAAATCCAGACCAAATTCCGCGACGAGATCCGCCCCCGCTTCGGCGTGATGCGTTCCCGCGAGTTTGTGATGAAGGACGCCTACTCCTTCCATCTTGATCAGGAATCGCTGCAACAAACCTATGAAGTGATGTACCGCGCCTACACCAATATTTTCAACCGTTTTGGCTTGAAATTTCGGGCGGTGATCGCCGACTCCGGCTCGATAGGCGGCGCGGTTTCGCATGAGTTTCACGTGCTGGCCGATACCGGCGAAGATGCCATCGCCTTTTCCACGCTCAGCGATTACGCCGCCAACATCGAAAAAGCCGAAGCGCTGATGCCGCAAGGCCAACGCGCCGACGCCACCGAAGCACTGACACTGGTCGACACGCCCAATCAGCACAGCATCGAAGAAGTCAGCCGCTTTTTTAATGTCGGCGCCGAGCAATGCCTGAAAACCTTAATCGTCAGAGGCGAAAACGACACGTTGGTAGCCTTGTTGCTGCGCGGCGATCACGAATTGAATCCGATTAAGGCTGAAAAAATCGACGGTGTGCTATCACCACTGCAATTTGCCGGCGATGCCGAAATTATCGATGCCTGCGGCTGCAAACCGGGCTCTATTGGCCCTATCGGCCTGAAGATGACTATCATTGCCGACCGCGGCGTCACGGTCATGTCAGACTTTATATCCGGCGCCAATCAGGATGGTAAGCATTATAAAGGCACCAACTGGCAACGTGATTTGCCATTACCCGAACAAATCGCCGACTTGCGCATGGTGGTGGAAGGCGACCCCAGTCCGGACGGCAAAGGCGAAATTACTATCGCCCGCGGTATCGAAGTTGGGCATATATTTCAGTTGGGCAACAAATACAGCGAGGCGATGAATGCGGCTATCGTCAACGAAGCCGGCAAAAACCAGATCATGATCATGGGCTGCTACGGTATCGGTATTTCCCGCGTGGTGGCTGCGGCGATCGAGCAAGGTCACGACGAGCGCGGCATCATCTGGCCTAACGAACTGGCGCCGTTCCAGGTGGTGATTTGCCCGATGAATATGTATAAATCGGACCGTCTGGTTGATACTGTCGAAAAAATCTACCAGGAATTACAGGATGCCGGCATCGAAGTGCTGCTGGACGACAGGAAAGTTCGCGCCGGTTTCATGTTCTCGGACATGGAGTTGATCGGCATCCCGCATCGTATCGTCATCGGCGATCGCGGACTGGACAGCGGTACTGTCGAATATCAAGGCCGGCTTGACAAGGAAAGCCAGGATGTGGCGTTTGCCGACATCGTCAGCTTCATCAAAGCAAAATTGGCTTAAACGACGAAAATCCTCCGGGATTGATTAAACAAAAAAGGGCGCAATCTGCGCCCTTTTCTATTTCCGGCTAAACGTATATTGCCGAAAGCCGATGTTATCGCATCAAGGTGAACATCGCTTTAACGGCGCCGCATTTCGGGCAGCCCCAATCTTCCGGCACGTCTTCCCAGCGAGTGCCAGGTGCAATGCCCTGTCTTGGATCGCCCAATTGTTCGTCGTAAATGTGACCGCAAGTTTTGCATTTGTATTTTCTAAATTCTGCCATTTTAGATCCTCAGTTTGTGGATGGTTTAAACAAAGCGGCCGAATTGTAGCCCATGCTCCCCGCCTAAAAAACCACGAATATTAGAAGGTAACATTAACTAGTCCACGGCTTTTCGAGAACAACACGCATATCGCAAACAAGCTCTCCCACTCGTCACCGGCAATTTGACCCTTGATTCGGCGATCTGCATCACTACTGGCTTGTAAAATCGTTTCCAACTCCCTGGCCTTCAAGCGATGCAAGGCCTCTTGCACCAATTGCTTACGCTTATCCCATATCTGGTATTTTTTGTAGACAGACTCTTGCTGGCCACCCCGTTTCAATTCGGCCTTGATATTAAACAGCGTCCGCGCTTCGCGGCTAATCGCCCACAGCACCACCGGTGCCGCAACGCCCTCCGCTTTAAGCCCGGCCAGAATTTTAACGGCCCGATTCAACTTGCCCGATAACAACGCGTCCATCAGCTTAAACACATCGAAACGAGCGCTGTCGGCCACATCGTCGTCAATCATGGCTTTGTCGATACGGCTGGCGCCATGCAAGATGTATAGCTTTTCGATCTCCTGCGCCGCCGCGAGCAAATTGCCTTCCACCCGACCCGCCAAACTTTTTAACGCGTCGTTCTCCAGATGCATGCCTTTGCGCTCAGCCCGGCGTTGCAGCCAGTACAACAGCTCCTGGCCTTGCAAGGGCCAAACTTGCACAATCGCGCCCACCTTATCCAACGCTTGAAACCATTGCGCCTTCTGCGCTGCGCTTTCCAATTTACCGGCGGTAATCAACAACAGCGTATCTTCTGGCAAGCGCTGGCAATAAGCGCTAAGCGCTTTAGCGCCTTCCATGCCGGGCTTGGCGGAAGGCAGGCGCAAATCGATGAGCTTTTTATCGGAAAATATCGACAGCGATTCGGCTTCGGCAGTCAATTGCGGCCACTCGTTGCCGGTATCGATAGAGATCACTTCGCGGGTGGCGTAACCAGCCTGACGGGCGGCTCGACGAATGTCGTCCGCCGCCTCGCCAAGCTGCAAAGGCTCATCCCCGCTGACCAGATAGACCGGTGCCAGGTTTTTTTGCAAGGCAGCGGTTAATTGGTCAAGCTTGAGACGCATGCTTATTTTTTCTGATTGTCGACGGCGATGCGGGCGCGCGCCAAAATCATACGAGCGACTTGTTTGTAGATTTCGGTGCGGATCAATTGCTCTTCGTTGCCCTTCGCCAGCACGGCGGTCTGGTCGTTAAAAAACTCCCTGGAGATCTCGATCACTTGCTCGTCCATTAAAGCATTTTCCTTGCTATCGAAAAATTGGAAGCGCAGATAATATTCCAGCTCCGACTCGCTGGATTTACCGGTGGAACCGATCGAGAGCACCCGACTACGCATCTCTTCTCTGAGCACTTTCACCACCACGCCGGCGTCATTCGGAGACCCAACTATCTTGCCTTTCGAGGCTTTCATCAACGACAGTATTTCAGTTTGCAGCGGCGGCGACGAACCGAAAACATAGAGATTTTTCAGCGCTTCCGGCATCTCGATCGAGCCGCGCAGATGATATCCGCAGCCAACCATCGCCGCCAATACAGCTATCAATACCATCCGGCTCGTTTGCTTCATCATTTGCTTCTCGAAAATACGGCGGTTAAACAACGATATTCACCAATTTTTGCGGCACCACGATCAGTTTCTTGACCGGCTTGCCTTCGAGATAACGCTGCACGTTCTCGTCAGCCAAGGCCAGCGCTTCGATTTGCTCCTTCGAAGCCGTCGCCGCTACCGATAATTTACCGCGCAATTTGCCGTTGACCTGCACCACCATCTCGATAGCGTCCTGTTGCAAGGCCGATTCGTCAATCACCGGCCAAGCGGCAACCACGATGTCGTCGTTGTGCCCCAACTCGTTCCACAGCGCTTGAGCCACGTGCGGAATGATGGGCGCCAGCATCAACACGATAGCGTCCAGCACTTCCTGACGCACCGCCCGGCCGTTGCTGCTTTCATCCTCGAACTTGTTCAAGGCGTTGACCAGTTCCATGTTGGCGGCGATCGCGGTGTTGAAGGTATGGCGGCGGGCCATGTCGTCGGTGACTTTTTGCAAGGCTTGATGCAACTGGCGACGCAAAGCTTTTTGGTCGTCGCCCAACACTGACTTATCCAATGAAGCTTCCGGCAAGCCAGTCTCGACATGCAGATACACCTGCCGCCACAAACGTCTCAAAAAGCGAAACGCGCCTTCCACGCCGGCATCATTCCATTCCAAGGATTGATCCGGTGGCGAGGTGAACATCGTGTACAGACGCACGGTGTCGGCGCCGTATTTGTCGATCAACACCTGCGGATCGACACCGTTATTCTTGGACTTCGACATTTTCTCGACCGCGCCAACCGTGACCGGCGAACCGTCTTCCAGCAATTTGGCACCGACGATCTTGCCCTTGGCGTCGCGTTCGACGTCAATCTGGGTCAGGTTGAAATAGCGTTTGTGACCGTGATCGTCGGTTTGATAGAAGGTTTCGGCGATCACCATACCTTGCGTCAGCAAATTTTTGAACGGCTCATCGCAAACCACCAGACCTTCGTCGCGCAGCAGCTTGGTGAAAAAACGCGCGTAAAGCAAATGCAAAATCGCATGTTCGATGCCGCCGATGTAATGATCGACCGGCAGCCAGTAATTGGCGCGCTGGTCCAGCATTGCCGTGTCGCAGTCTTTGCTGGCGTAACGGGCGAAATACCAGGACGATTCCATAAAGGTATCGAAAGTGTCGGTTTCGCGCCGTGCCGGCTTGCCGCATTTCGGGCAATCGGTATGCGGAAAGGTGGGATGCGCGGCCAGCGGCGATTGCGAGCCGTCCAGCACCACGTCGCGCGGCAAGGTCACCGGTAACTGGTCGTCCGGCACCGGCACGGTGCCGCAATCGTCGCAGTAAATCACAGGAATCGGCGCGCCCCAATAACGCTGGCGGGACACACCCCAGTCGCGAAGTCTGAAATTGGTCTTGCGCTCGCCTTTGTTCAAGCCGGCCAGTTTGACGGCGATAGCGTCGAAGGCTTGCTTGAAATTCAAACCGTCGAACTCACCGGAATTAAGCAGCACGCCTTTGTCGGTAAAGGCTTTTTCCGCGACGCTGTCGTCGGCGCCATCGGCGGATGCGATGACTTCCTTGATCGCAATACCGTATTTTTTCGCAAACTCGTAGTCGCGCTGATCGTGAGCCGGAACCGACATCACCGCGCCGGTGCCGTAATTCATCAACACGAAATTAGCGATCCAGACCGGCACCGATTCGCCGGTCAAGGGATGTATCGCGGTGTAGCCGGAGGCGATACCGCGTTTTTCCATGGTTTCCATCGCCGCTTCCGAGGTTTCCATCAGCTTGCAGGACTCGATGAAGGCCGCGATGTCGGCATTGCTTTCGGCGGCTTTCAAGGCAACCGGATGTTCGGCGGCCACGGCGACGTAAGTCACCCCCATCACGGTATCCGGACGCGTGGTGTAAATCCGAATTGGCGCGTCGAAACCTTCGACGGCGAAATCCATCTCCACGCCTTCCGAGCGGCCTATCCAGTTGGCTTGCATGGTTCTGACCTGCTCCGGCCAGCCAGGCAAGTTCTCCAGCGAAGTTAATAATTCATCGGCATAAGCGGTGATTTTCAAAAACCACTGCGAAATTTCCTTTTTCTCGACCTGGGTATCGCAACGCCAGCAGCAACCGTCGATGACCTGCTCGTTAGCCAGAACGGTCTGATCGTGCGGACACCAGTTGACCGGCGCGGTTTTCTTGTAAACCAAGCCTTTTTCCAAGAGGCGCAGGAAGAACCATTGTTCCCAGCGGTAATAGCTCGGATCGCAAGTCGCCAGCTCGCGGCTCCAGTCGTAACCGAAGCCTAAGCGTTTGAGCTGCTCGCGCATGTAATCGATATTCGAATAGGTCCAGTCGGCCGGATGCACTTTGTTCTGCATCGCCGCGTTTTCCGCCGGCAGGCCGAAGGCATCCCAGCCCATCGGTTGCAGCACATGTTTGCCCTGCATGCGCTGAAAACGGCTGATCACATCGCCGATGGTGTAATTGCGGACATGGCCCATGTGCAGCTTACCGCTGGGGTAAGGAAACATCGACAGGCAATAGTATTTTTCCTTGCCGGTATCTTCAGAAGCTGTGAACACCCCGGATTTTTCCCAGTCGGCTTGTACTTTTTGCTCTATCGCCGACGGTTTGTAATGCTCTTCCATCCTATTCGTCTTTTGCTATAAAAAGGCGCTAGAATACCTTAGAGGCGCTTAAATCTAAAGCGTGAAATCATTAAAACAACCGGGAGGAACCATGGGCGAAAACAAATTGATCAAAGCGTACGACGATCTGATGGGCCATCTTTACGAGGCGCTGGACGACACGCTGCACACCATTGCCGACGCTTTGGAAATAGCCAAGGAAAAAACCAGCGCGCTGGGCGGCCACACCCAGGAAGAGATCAATAAAGTCGCCGACTACGTGATGCGCGACGTCGAGCATGTCGCCACCTCGCAGACCACACTGAAGGAAGAAAACAATTCGCTATCGGAATGGCTGAAATTCGACATCGATTTGATCGAGAACTTCGCGCTGGATGCCTTCATGGACATCGCCGACAAGACCCGCGTCAAGCTGGCCGCGCTGGAGATGGAGGCCAAGTTGTATCATCCTTATAAAAGCGGCGAAGTCGCCGGCCCCGGCACCTTCGTCTGCGATGCTTGCGGCAAGCAAATTGCCTTCAAATCGACCAGCATTATCCCGGCTTGCCCGGAATGTAAAGGCGATAGTTTCTCACGCTGTTGATATTGCAGGCTTTAACCTTATAATGCGGGCTTTTATCTTTTAGCAATCGAGGGCGATTATGCGCAGGGTGATTTTTAATCAGAAAGGCGGCGTAGGTAAATCCACCATTACCTGCAATCTGGCGGCCATCAGCGCTGTCGAAGGCAAAAAAACCCTGGTGATCGATCTCGATGTGCAAGGCAATTCCACCCAATATCTGCTGGGCGACAAAATCGCCGATTCCGATAAAACCATCGCCCACTTTTTCAAGGACAGTCTGGGCCTGGGCCTGTTCGGCGGCGGCAAGGAAGGTTTGGATGGCTTGATTCATGAGTCACCGTTCCCCAATCTGTATGTATTACCATCGCATTCGGACCTGGAAGGTTTGCAAAGCCGGCTGGAATCGCGCCATAAAATCTACAAATTGAAAGAGGCTTTGGAAAAACTGGAGGGTTTCGATCAGGTTTATATCGACACCCCCCCTATCCTGAATTTTTACAGCCTGTCGGCCCTGATTGCCGCCGAAAAATGCCTGATTCCGTTCGATTGCGACACTTTCGCCCGCGAAGCCTTGTACACCTTGATGCGTGCCATCGCCGAAGTGAAGGCCGATCATAACGAGAAGCTGGAAGTGGAAGGCGTCATCGTCAATCAGTATCAAAAACAAGCCAATCTACCCAGACAACTGGTTGACGAATTGATCGCCGAAGGCTTGCCAGTGCTGGAAACCAAAATTTCCACCTCGGTGAAAGTCCGCGAATCGCACAGCGATGCCCAGCCCTTGATTCACTATGCGCCCACTCACAAGCTAACCGAGGAATATCGAGCCCTGCATCTGGAAATTCACAAATAAGGTTTTCGGTAGCAACCGACAACAAAAAAGCCGGCATTGCCGGCTTTTTTGTTTTTATCACGCGATAAATCCCTACAATCCGCAAATCCGACAACTAGCCAACTGCCAGCTTGCGCGCCATGCCGCCATGCCGCACATCGATGCCATCCAGCATGAAAATCGCATGCTCGGCAATGTTCCGGCAATGTTCGCCGCAACGTTCCAGGGCTTTCATCATTTGCATCACATCCAATGCCCGCCGAATCATCCGAGCGTCATGCATGACCAGCGCCAACTGATGTTTGATGCCTTCTTGCAATTCGGTTTCGCAATCCCGGTCGCATTGCAACAATACGTAAGCTGACTTGGAATCTCGACTCTCGAAAACCACCATCAACTTATCCAAGATCAGTTTAATCAATCCGCCGATGTTGACGATGTCGGTTAACAGCTTTTGATTCGGATCGCTGGTATCGGGATCGAACAACACCACGATCAACTTAGCAAAATCGACTATTTCATCGCCTATTCTGGCCAGCTCGACGGTAATCTTAGAGGTTGATATGACATACCGCAGATCGTTTGCCACCGGACAATGGCGGGCGATCACGTTCATGACTTCGGTATCGATCCTGCTTTCCAAATGCGCGACTTTTTTGTGCCGGGATACGACTTTTTGCGCCAACTCGGCATCGCCGTAATCCAGCGCGCGCATCGCTTGTTCCAGCTGATAGACCAACAGATCGGTCATTTCCAGAAGCAGGCTACCCATATACCCTAATTCAGTGTCGAACACATGCAAGGTATGTAGATTGTTCACGGTCTCAATTTGATTCGTCATCGCCCTGTCTCTTGCTAGTTTAAAGTGCAATTGGTAATAAGCAAACCATAGAACAGCAATATGACAGGAATGTGACCTGGCGCCATAAATAGCTAGTTAGCCTTTGTTTTTAAACAATAATTTTTTAATCTCCACCGAAAAATATCGATCTTCCGATTCGCAAACATTTAAACAAGACCGCTTGCACCGACTTTCAATCCATGGAAAGAGAAGTTCGATTTGTCACGCTGCTGTCACAAACACAGACAAAAATACCCCCGACCGACACTACATATTCGGCGTTTGCTTATGACTACACCTTTTTATCGAACCATCTGGATCTCCGACCTGCACATTGGCTCCACCCAGTGTCAGGCCGACGCGCTGCTGGATTTTTTAAAACATAACGACAGCGAAAAACTGTATTTGGTCGGCGACATCATCGATTTTTGGGCACTGTCCAAAAAAATGTACTGGCCGCGCGATCACAACACCATCATTCAAAAAATCCTGCGTAAAGCCCGGCACGGCACCCAGATCATCTACATACCCGGCAACCACGACGAAAACGTTCGGGATTACGACGATTACATATTTGGCGATATCGTCGTCAAAAAATCCGACATTCATACCACTGCGCAAGGCAAGCGTTTCCTGATCGTACATGGCGACGAATACGACACCATCGCCAAGCATCACCAATGGTTAGCGAAGATTGGCAGCCTGGGTTACGACTGGCTGATCGAAATCAACCGATTTTTGCGGATGTTTAGACGACTATTCGGCCGCCAGTCGCATTTTTCGCTAGCGGCTTTCGTTAAATTCAAAGTGAAAAATGTGGTGCAATTTATTTCAGATTACGAAGAAAGTATCGTCCGCACCCTGAAAAACGAAGGCCTGGACGGCGTGATTTGCGGGCATATTCATCATGCCGAAATCAAGGAAATTGAAAACTTCTTATACGTCAATACCGGCGATTTCGTCGAAAGCTGCACCGCCATCGTCGAACACCACGATGGCAGCCTTGAGTTGATCAGATGGCTCAAACAAGAAGCGCCGCTTCAAGACCATCAAGCGAAAACCGAATTACCCTCATCCAGACTAATCCTGTGAACGAAGCCCCCCAGTCGCGGCAGCTTCGCTTCCCGCTCAATTAGCGCCTTTCAGCCACTTTCCGGCGTCGAGCGGACACCATCCACCCCAAACCGCTCGCAAACAACCAGGCCGACGCGGGTAACGGCACCGCAGCAATATTGAACGAACCAAAACCCGCATCGCCGGACAGCGATTGATAGGCAAGATAAGGCGCGTCTCCCGGCAAACCGGAGCTTGACACCAAGGCAAACTCAGGGGCGAAAGCACTAACGGCATAACTGACTCCCAGAAATAGACCATCCAAGAAATCGGCCGTCGGCGTGAATTCGGCATGGGTCAAATCAAACGAAGTCGATAAAAAATTGAACGTCAACGACGACAGATTAATAGACTCCAAGCCTGAATTTGTCAGGCTGGCGTTATCGTAGGCAAAACTGCCGCTATAAGATTCGCCAAGCAGCGAACCTGAATCAATGGTGCCGTTGAAATCGTAACCGACCAGCGCCGCCTCGGCTGTTGGGGCGATCATTAACATCCAGCACAAGCAGGCAGCGGCAGCAATTTTTGAAAAATTGAACATATATCATCCTATTTAAAATGGGTCTGACACCGCCCGCCTGTATGGAGAGCGGTGCCTAAGCAATTGTTTAGAAAACAAAGTTAACGGCGTTATTCAGGCCAGAGGCGATGACGCCGCGCACCAGAATTAAAGCCCGTTGCACGGCCGGACCGGCACCGTCCGCGTCGATATACACCAAGGTATCGTTACCGGAGGCGGCAAACTTGACGATACCGTCGGCGAGTGGATCGGCGCCTTGATAACCCAGGCTTTGCAGCAACGCTGTCAACACGATCTTGTCTTCACCCAGCGTAAAGTCAATGATCGTATCGATACCGTCGGTCACGCCGACATAGACAAATTCATCGTCATTTAAGCCGCCAGTCAAGGTATCCGCGCTACCAAAGCCGCTGATTCGATCTTTGCCGGTGGTGCCGTTCAAAATGTTTTTGGCTGATGTGCCGTTGACAATATTGATGGTTTCGCCCAATTGCAGGCCAACGATCACCGGATCGTGATCCGAGGTGCGGTATTGATCGGCGGCGTATAACGGTAACGCAGCCGGTTTGGCTTCGAAGCTAGCTTCGCCGGCATCCGCGATGGTGTCGTTGTAGTCGAATGAAGGCGCTTCGTCTGCATTGATATGCCAATCCGAGGTGTTGCTGACTTGCGGCAGCAGGGCTTTACTGGCCAAGGCATGATCCAAATAACCGGTCTGACCGTCAAACACATAAGAATAGGCAGATTCGCCACCAAAGGCTTTGACCAGATTGGTGTAGTCATCGCCGGTATTGGCAATATCGTCAGGGCCGCTTTCGATCGCTCTGATCGGATCTTCCTTAGCGTAGCTGTTCAAATCGCCAATAATCAGGTAATCCGGGTCGCCACTGCCAGTCGGGTCGCTATTCAACCAATCCACCAGCGCCATCGCCGCGTTTTTGCGGGTCAGATTGCAACTACCCTGACCGTCATTCGCATCCACATCCCCCGCGTCGGTACAACCCGACGGGCGTTTCGACTTGAGATGATTGACCGCAACCGTCAGTTTTTCACCGGTGGAAAGCTGATTAAAGGTTTGCGCCAGGGCCGGACGATTCTTGGTATCGATAAAGCGCGCATCGTCACTGGAAGTTAATAGTTGGAAGCTGCCTTCCGGATTAACCGTCGAGGTTTTATATAGCAATCCGACTTTAATCGCATCGGTGCCGATGGTGCCGGTGTCGATATAGTTGTACGGTCCGCACCCGCTAATACCGTTGGCCGCGCCAACCAAAGCACTCAACGAGGCCGTTGCGTTGTTTTCAATCTCCATCAGGCCCAGGATGTCGGCATTCATCCCACATAATGCCGCAGCGGCCTTTGCCGTTTGCCGCGCCAGTTCCGCCGCCGAATCCGCACCACGGCAATCCTGACCGCCCAAACAATCGCCAAACTCATTACTGACGCTATTATCGACCGTCGTGAAATAGTTCAGCACATTGAAGCTGGCCACCTGCAACGATCCGCCCAGCTCAGGCGCCGCCTTACGCGGATTCGCCGAGCTAAACGTGTAATCGAACAATGCCTCGACCGGACGTATCCGCCAGGCATCGGTACCTGAGGCTCCCGCAAATGACCAATGCAAAACCCCGCTCAGGTTAGTCATGGTATCGCCGCCGCGGAAGCGATTGGTGGTGCTGAGGCCGTTGCTGGGATACGGCAAGGGCAAGCCGCTATTCAAAGCGTAGTTTTGAGCATTATTGCCGTCGTCCAGAATGATCTGACGTTTAGCCAGCGTGATATTTTGGTTAACCAGGCCGGTCGCGCTGGGATTGGAGACACTGGTAAATGTCGGGATACGTCCGCCCTGCGACAAGACCAACTGACCAAAACGTTCCAGTTCAAAATATTCCGACACTTTCAAAGTCGCCGGTATCGTGACCAACATCCCTTCCATTTTTTCATAGTAGGCGTTAATGACGTCCGTGGCCGTTGTCAAATTGCCATTCGGCACATTAGGCACCGGTAACGTCAGCGTGGCTGCAGTCGGGATGGCTTGGCCATTGGCACATACCTGGACATCAGTGAGAGTACCCAGTTGAGTCATGTTGAAAAACTCCGCCGGCGTGCCGGTAACCCGCACTCGGTCGCCGACACTGACATTGGCTAATGCCGTAGTGCCGTCGAAGACGAAAATACCTTCCGAAGTGGCAGAGTCGCCATCGGCATCGGCGTCTTCTTCCTGTACGAAGTAACCGCGTAGCGAATTGGCGCTGCTACCTTGATAATCGCCGACCACGATGCCTTCAATCGTGGTGCCCGCTACGCCGCCAAGTGGCGTGCTGGCACCGCTGCCCTGCACGGCGGAAATTTTGGTGGCCGGCGTGCCGCACGCGTTAACCGCATCGTCGTTGATGATGGTACCGACGGCCTGACCGCCCGTAACCGTTGCGCCGCTGACATTGCTGACATTAACCAGAAAGGCTTCGTCGGCTTCCACAACCGTATCGCCGTTGACCGGCACCGTAAAGGTATAGTTGGAACTGCCTGCCGGGATGGTTTGACCGGTCAGATTTTGACTTGCGTAATCGCTATTCGCCGTTGCCGATATATCCGCGGTAGCGATGTCGAATGTCACACCGCCCGCAGGGGCCGGCGCGGATAGACCGACATTGAACACATAATTGCTGATGCCGCTGTTCCCCTCGTTCCGAGAAACATCGCTAACGGTTAAAGTCGGCACCGTGGCAAGCTCATTGTCGGCGATCGAAATGTTTTGGCTGGTAGTCGCGCCGAGCGTGATCCCGCTGGATGGGTTACTAATCGTTAAAGCTGCGGTTTCCGTCCCTTCCGCCAGCGTGTCGTCGACAACCGTAAAGGTGACAGATCCCGAAGTATTACCGCTGGGAATGGTAATGACGGCGTTGCTCAGGCTATAGTCGTCAGCCGTGATGCCGGTACCGGTAACCGTCAGACTGACGGTTTCGTTGTCGGTGACCGCCGCCGAAGCGGTGGCCGTGACAGTCACGACCGTTGCCCCTGCTTCGCTAGCTGCCGTAACGCTAACCGCAAGATTGACGCTCGGAATGGCGTTAATCGGGGTACAGGCCGATGCCCGATTTTGCGGATTACTCGAAGCGCTATTCAGCGTAAAGTCGCTGGCATTATCATCGGTATCCTGGTTGTTCTGACCGATGGCATTACGCTCCTGGCTTTGGTTGGCGTTGCTGGTCGTTTGCGCCAATACCGTGCCTTCTTTATAGGCCGAAGTGGCCGACATGCCGACCGCATCGATCACCACATTACCGGCTGTTAGAACCGCAAGCCCGCCGCTGTCGGCAATACCGGTGCTATAAGTTTGATCACCAACGACTGCGCCTGAGTATCCGCTGGCCGCGCTATTGGTCGCCAAAAAACGACAACCGGGTGCGAGAACAGTACCCGCCGCAATCGTCGCCCTGGTACCGGTAGCCCCCGTGCTGCTGGAACCATTGATTTTCCAGCCGCCGATATCGACCGCTTGGCCGGACAAGTTATACAACTCGACAAACTCGTCGTTACCGCCATTGGGCCCGCGAGTGCGAAACTCGCTAATCACGATGTCGGTGCTCACCGCATGCGCTAACGGCACAAAATTAAGTGCGACCAACACCGCCAAACTCAAGGGATGCCGCTTAGGTAATGAATTTCCAGCCATGATGTTTCCTGATTTTTATGGGGATAACAGTGCTTAGCCGGCGACAAACCCGGCATTGACCGGATCGTTACGCGCTGGCGGCAGGGACTATCCAGTTCAATGAAAAACTAGACATGGCTCACAAAATTACTTTTCGAATGTGTCTGTTTGATGTCGGACTTGTTAAGGCTTTATGAAAACCGCGCCTTAACTGCTCTCATAAGAACCTGATCGCCCTGAAGCGCCTGATAAATCGTGGGTCGCGGGAAAGGTACGCTGGCAGTGGGGGTTGGCTGCGTATCCAAAGCGCAAGAACGACTTGCTGCGTCCATCCAGGGCAGAAATCAGCCCACGGACGACGTTTTTGAAGTGAATGGATGAAAAAGTATTTCTACTGAGTGCTCTATCAAGTTACGGTGGCAAACACGCAGTTGGAACCAGTAAATATCCCCGGCTTTGCCGGAGGATATTTGCTGCCCAGCCTTATTGCTCCACTGTCACGAAGGACAACTTGCCGATCCCGGAGTGTTGCGCGCTGGCCATGACCTTGGCTACCGAATCGAATACGGCCGCTCTGTCGGCCTGCAACTGGACGCTAATGTCGGGGTCGCGTTCCTGCAAGGCCTTTAGTTCGCCTTCCAGATTGGGCAGAGGCACCGGCTTGTCGTCCAGCATCGCTTCGCCGCCGGCGGTGACGGCCAGAACGGCTACGTGTTTGTCCGGTGTCGGCTCGGTCTGTCCGGTTTTTGGTAGTTTGACCTTCACCGCCTGGGTCAGCAACGGCGCGGTGACGATAAACACGATCAGCAACACCAACATCACGTCGACCAGCGGCGTGACGTTAATTTCGCTCAGTTCGCCGCCTTCGTCGTCGCTAGGCCGTTGCATGGACATGCTCGTTCTCCTGATGAGCGTTGCTTAAATCGTTTTGAATGCAGACGCGTAAAAAGTCGGTGGCAAAATGTTCCAGTTGTGCCAGTCGCACTCGGTTCTGACGCAGAAAAACGTTATAGGCAATCACCGACGGAATCGCGACCGCCAGGCCAACCGCAGTCGCAATCAAGGCCTCGCCGATCGGTCCGGCCACCACTTCCAGGCTGGCGTTGCCTTGCACACTGATGTCTTTCAGCGCGTGCATAATGCCCCAGACCGTACCGAACAAACCCACAAACGGTGCCGTTGACCCAATACTGGCCAGCCAGCCCAGGCCGGAATCGAACAAAGCCCGTTCCTTTTGCAGTTGCTGACGCAGACTACGTTCGATCAGCTCATGCCAGGCCGCGGTATGTTGCAGGGTTTTCCGAGATTGTGCGCTGGCCTGTCCATAGGCCTGCTGGCCGACCTGCCACAAGCGGCCAACCGGTGTCGCCAATTGTTTGCCTTGTAATGGACTTCGCTCCGCCCCACTAGGCATCAGTTCGTTAAGATCGATCGGCGGCATCAGTTGATTCAGTCGGTAGCGGTGCCACAGCAGTTCGCCAGCCTTCAGCAAAATCACGCTCCAGGTCAATACCGAGAAGCAGGCCAGCAGGTATAGCGTGCCACCGACTATGGCAGTTTCGGAAAAACTCAAAGTAGGGTTCATAGTATTCTCGTTGTTGTGCTATCTGTTTAAAATCATTCCGTGCACGCTCCCTGTCGTCCGCTCAAATCGTCCTTGATCCAGGCCAGGTCACCCGTCCTGGGTAAATGCCACCGTGATCGTCACCGCCATCTGCCGCGGCGGCTTAGCCATCGGCGCGGCGCCCCGCGCCGCCAGCAACGCCCTTTCATCGAGCAGGGCCGAACCGCTGCTCTTCTGGACGGCCAGAGATCCCGGCAGGATATCGCCGCTATCGGTAATGGTAAAACGGATCACCGGTGCGCCTACGTAACCGCTATCGCGCGCTTCCTGCGGATATTCCAGATGGTTCTGGATCGCCTGTTTAAGGCCGGCAAGGTACTTGCGGATCAGGCTGGCTTCCAATTCTCGCGGCTTCAAGGTTTGCAGCTCCTGCTGCGTATCCGCCCCTTTGGGCAGCGCCTGTTCGCCGGCGGCTGGCGCGGCATTTGTCGCCTGCTGCTCCGGCTGTTGTTCCGGTTCCAGTTTCGGTTCTGGCCTGGTCTCGGTCTTCTCCGGCAGCGCCTTCGCCTTTACCGGACTTGGCGCCTTGCGTGTGGGCGCCGTCGCCTTTTTCGCCGTCTTTTTCGCCATCTCCTGGGGAGGCAACGCAGGCGCCTTTTGCGCACTATCGTTGCCCCTCTGCTTCTGTTCGAGCTGGCGGTTGCCGACCATGCCGATAAATTCCACCACCAATAGTTGTTCGCGTTTCGGCGGCTCGCTACGCTTTTCGTTTAACAAGCCCATCGCCAGCCCTGCATGCAGCGCCAGCGAAACGGCCAAGCTGAGGAAAGCCAGACCAAAACGGGAATCTGCGACTACGGGCGCCTTCGCCCCTGTCTCCGTGCGCATCACATCCCTGGCTCTCACATATACCGCTCGCGTTCCCTGAACCAACGCAATCATGAGCCGTTCACCTCCAGCGATAGGGCCACCCTTGAAAAGCCGTGCCTGAATATCGGCGATGTCGCTGAAGCGCAGTAACGTCATCTTCTTATCCCTAGCCAGCGGAACGGATAGGTTCTGGTCCATAGCGCCCCGCCACTCCATGTTCATGCCGATACCTCCCTTTACGACTTCAGAAGGTCAGGCCGATTTGCGCCCGCACCCGGTAATCCTCGGCATTTGCCACGGCGGTCGGGATCGGTCCGATGCTATGCGCGAACTGGACCAGACTGTTGAAGGCGCGCCAGCCCGCGTAATAACCCACCCCGACATCGGACAGCTGGACGCTGTTTTCTTGCGTATAGCCGGCATGCTCCACATAGACGCCGCCGGTGTCGGCGAACACGCCCGCCGCATGCCTGATGCCGCCCCATTCCGGCAGCGTGTAACGCAGTTCGCTCCCCACCATGAAGCCGTTGTCGCCGGTCACCGTCTCGCGGTAAACCTTCAGGCCGCCGCAGCTGCTGCAGGTCAGGTTCATCTGTTCGACGGCATCGAGATTCTTATCCAACAGCGCCTTCTGCAGGCTCACCGTCGCGTTCAGGCTCCACAACGGCGTCAGCGCAAGCGTGGCGGAAAAATCGATATTCAGCCGCGCGTAATCCCCGGCGGTGTTGGTGCCGGCCCGGTTGAGCGCTTCCTGTTCCGCATCGTCGAAATCAAGGTTGCCGTAGGTGAAGCCACCCGTCAGGTTGCTGTAGACTCCCATCCCGAATAAGGAACCCCAGCGCTCGTGGCGCAGGCTGACGGTGCCGGTTTCCGCCTCCCTGGAAATGATGAGGCCCGACACGCCGACCTTGTCGCGCAGCAGCTTCTTCGCCAATCCCAGCGACAGGTAGAGACTTTCCTCGCGGCCGCGCAGCAGCGGATAGCTCAGCGACGACTCGAAGTAATAGGCCTCGCCGGTCGCGTCGAGGTTGGCATAGACGGAACCCAGTTCGTAGGTCGTCGCCGCCGCCGAAATTTCTGCCCGGAGGCCATTGTCCATCAGCGGGAAGCTGTATACCGCGCCGCCATTTACCAGCCCCGTGCCGTCGCTGACCATGCCGCGCGCGGTGAGCTGATCGGCAAAGCCGAACGGCGAATTCAACGACACCCCACCGCTCAGACGATACTCGCCGGTGTAGCGCGAACCCAAGTTGTCGCCCAGCAGATAGCCCAACACCCGTTGATCTCTAGGTACGACGATACCGAAATCCGAGGTGCCGGCGGCCATGCCCCGCTCGATGGTGAGCTTGGGCATGGCCGCGCCGGGCATGTCATCGACCAGCAACATCGCACGTTCGAGATCGGGCCGCGATACCGCGTTTTCCCCTTGCAACGAAGCGAAGGCGCCGAGCAGCAAACCGTCGTCCACCAGCGACTGGTTGTCGAGCATGAGCTTGCCGTACTTGCCGACGATGATGCGGATGGTCAGCACACCCGTGCTGGCATCCTGGCGCGGCACATAGGCCCGCGCCATCAGATAACCGCGGCTGCGGTACAGTGCGGTGAGCTTGGCGGCGGCTTCCTGAATCTCGGCCATGCTGAGCGCCCGCCCCTGGTAGGGAGCGAGTTCGGCTTGCAATTCGGCTTCGGGGATAAACTCGGCGCCTTCCAGGCGGAACTCGCGCACCATCAACGTTTCGCCTCTGGGCAGGTCCAGCGGGCGCGTCTCCTGCTGAATGATTTCCGGCTCCGGCGCCTCGCGCGGCGTGGGACGGCGCGGCGGCTGCGTGTCCTTGACTGCGTCGCCGGCGCGGTAGCTGGGGGTTACAGGCGTCTGGGCCTGGCTAGCGCCGGAACAGGTACAGCCCATAGCCAGAGCGAAAAGGGTCAATAGCCGTCGTTTTGCAGCGGCACAGCGAGAAGATCGGTTCATTTGATGGCTGGTAACAGTGAATGGTAAAAGGCCGGTCGCCGACGCCTGCGACGGCTGGCATCTCCGCGAGCAGTGCAGAAACGTAGCTATGCCCGATCATCGTCAACCGGAGAACAGCAGGGTGTGGCGTCTATTTACTATTATTACTATTCGGTTTTTCCTCCTCATCTAAGTCGTAAATGACCCCATCGACCTCGATACGCCGCACGTTCGCGGAATAGCTGTCTGAGTCAATGAAAACAATATTATTGTCAATGCTGGATGGAGCTTCGACTGATCGAGTATTGATGCCGGCGCTAGAGACGGCCTGCCGTTGGGCCTCTGCCGCACGCGTCGAACCCAGCTGTGACGCCGTCCTGGCGACAGTGGCTTTAGCAGCTTGTGCAGCAGCCTCGGCAGCGGCTTGCACGGCGGCGTCTGCGGCGGCTTTCGCAGCAGCCTCGGCAGCGGCTTGCGCGGCGGCGTCTGCGGAAGCTTTCGCAGCAGCCTCGGCAGCGGCTTGTGCGGCGGCGTCTGCGGCAGCTTTCGCAGCAGCCTCGGCAGCGGCTTGCGCGGCAGCGTCAGCAGTAGCTTGTGCAGCAGCCTCTGCTGCGGTCCGCTCGGCCAGCACCTGATCGATGGTGCCGTTTGCGTAGTACTCCATGTCGGGAACCTGATCTCCGCTCAAACCATGACTGCTATTAGTTCCGGCGCTATTCACGAAGTTGTCGGAATTGCCGAAAGCGCCGGAAACCCCTTGGGCGTTGTAATACACATCGGAATTAACGTTCGCTTTATTCGATAGCCCGATCACACCGCCGACGCCTGAACTCCCGGTGACTGTCCCGCTCGTCCATGAATTACTGATGGTGCCGGCCGGCCCTGAGCCAAGAGCGACTCTAAATTGACCAACTAAACCGCCTACGTTTTGCTTGCCCGTGACATTCCCGGTAGCGTGAGAACCGCTGATGTTTAGCGTGTATCCTCCGGGACGTCCGGCATTCGCATAGCCGATCAAGCCGCCTACATTGGTTCCGTTCGGCGCGTAAACATTGCCGGTCTCATAAGAGTTTGTGATCGTGCCGGCTTTGGCGCTCAAGCTGCCAATCAATCCGCCGACATAACCGGTACCGATGTAACCGGGGCCAAGCACAACGTCGCCGGTGGCATAGGCGCGATCCATCGTTAATATCCCGGCATTAGGTCCCAGATCGGCGTTGCCTATCAATCCGCCTACGCCCTCCGCTACAATATCGGTTCTCGAGTAGTTGGCGGTCACATTTCCGGTCGCATAGACGTTTATGATATTAACCGGGGTTTGGGTGGAACCATTTAACTTGATTTGGCCGATAAGCCCGCCAATCATCTTTCCGCCGCTGACATTACCGGTGGCAAAGGAATCCTTGACAGTCATGGACGTTAGAGAACCCGGAAGTCCGGGGCTATAACTCATGAGACCGACCAAGCCGCCAACGGCGTATGACGAATCAAGGGCTATAATGTTACTCAGGGCATAGGCATTGAATATACTTGTGTTATATGCAGCACCGACCAAGCCAGCACCGTTCCCGGTGACATTCCCGGTCGCGTGGACGTTTTTAAGCACGCCTCTAGAAGCGCTGCCCAATAACCCAGCGCCACCTGCTAAAATATCCACGCTTGAAAAAGCATTGGTCATTGTCCCCGCGAATCCCCCTGCAAGACCTCCCGAAGCTTCTACTGAGATTTTGCCGGTGCTATAGGCGTTGGAGATATTGCCGGTAAAATTTATAGTAGTGCCCGAGAAGCTTCCGGCTAATATGCCGGCACCAGCCACACCGCGTGAGTTTGTGTCCACGCGGGAAATATCCGCATTGACGATACCGATATCGCGGGCCGTCGCCGAGGGATCGGTTGCTTTGCCGATAAATCCGATACCGCCCCAGTTACCGTTGAAGGGGCCGAGCGCGTCGGGGACCGACGCCCGGAGGGTTAGATTGCTGACGGTATGCCCAAGCCCTGTCAGCACGCCTGAAAACAAATCCACCACCGACAGAGCCCCGGTATGGGCGCTGCTCCAGGCCGTCGCATCGAAGTTGGTTGCCAACGCGTATTTGCCGGTGACGCCGCTGATAGCCGCCAGACTGTCCATATTACGGATCAGGGTATAGTTTTGATTATTGAGCGTTAAGCTGCTATTGCTACCGGGAAGCGTCACGCTGCCGTATATTCCCCCGCTGGTATCGGGTTTCGCGACCGGATTGCCGTTGGCATCAAGCACCGTTCCGCTGTAGCTGGCCTTGGTGCGGATGTTGTAGTCGCCGCCGTAATTCATCGCCAGCGCTGCATGGTCGCCGCTCAACGCGATACCGTTATTGACGTTGACATCCTGCCCGGCGGTCAGCGTAAGTCCGGCCGAGTCCCCATCGGCGGTGATGGCCGCATTGACGTTGACGTTGTGGGTGGCCTGCAAGGCGAGCTTGGCGTTACTGTTCCAGCCGACGGCATCGTTGACGTCGAGGTCGCCGTCGGAACCGCTGCCCTGGGTCGACTGGATGATGATGTTCGCCGCATCGTTGGAGAGGAAACCGGCTAGTTGGGTAGCGGTCATGTCGCCGCCGCTGTTGGCGATGGTGTAACCGTCGGGATCGATCAACCAGGTGCCGTTCTTGCCGCTAGCAGCCTTGGCGGTGATAACGGCGCTGTCGGCGATCTTGACATGTTCGCCGCTGGTCTCGATGAAACCGCCATCGCCGCCGCCCGACGCCGAAGCATCCAAGGTGCCGGCGATGTTGGCGGTGCCGCCGTAGGCATAGGCGACGATTTCGCCCTTGAGGTCGGCTAGCGTGCGCGCCTGTACCAAGCCATCGTTGTTCACCTGGCTGCCGAGCAGTTCGTCGACCGCGCGGGCGGTGAGGAATATCTTGCCGCCATCGGCGTAGATTGCCTCCCGGTTCTCTACCAGTGCATCGAGTGCGCCCTGGTCGATGCTCACGCTCAGCAGCGAGTCGCCGTTGAAGTTGAGGGTGATCCGCTCGCCAGCGCTCAGCGCCGCCGTGCCACGGGTAGCGAGGATCACGCCCTGGTTCAACGCCTCCTTGCCCAGCAGCGCCACGTAGCCGCCGTCGGCCGCGCTGAGGGTGCCCATGTTGATCACCGATCCGCTGCCGCCGCTACCCTGAAACACGTAGCGGCCGGCTTCGAAGTCTTCGTTGCGGATGTCCAGCGTGCTGGCCACCAGCCCGGCGGCATTGACGCTGCTGCCCTTGGTAAACAAGACGCCGTTGGAATTGATCAGGAAGATCTGGCCGTTGGCGTGGAGCGCCCCTTCGATCAGGCTCCGTTCGTTACCCAGCACGCGGTTGAGGGTGATCGAAGACGAATCCGGCTGCTGGAAGTTGACGGTTTCGCCACGACCCACCGAAAAGCCCTGCCAGTTGATAGTCGCCTTTTGCGTGTGCTGGGTGATGTTGGTCGCCGCGTCAGTCTGGCCGATCACCGCGCTGCCGCTGACGACCACGCCGTCCGTGGGGGCAGCAAGCAGCGGCATGGGGCCCAGAGCCAGCGCCGTCGAAATAGCAAGCGTAAGTTTGTTGTGCGAGAACGGTTCGCGTCCGTGCTGAATTTTAATCATTCGTTATAACCTATGGTATATAACGACTAAATTAGCAACATGTATGCCAGTAAAATACGTTATGCCTACGATCAATGATATGTCACTCGGAAACCCGTCTACCCATTTGTCTTTTTCGAACCGAAAAGCCTGTGTCTCAGCACATCGCCGGCTTTTTCCGACCTCGGCGGTCAATATTCGTTATGTACCATTGTTTACAACGAAGGCGTGCTCGTCCTAACATTGTTGTTAAGCTAACAATCAACGGTATACCGGTAGCGTTTCTTATGATGCCGCCGTTTGATCTCGGACTTGTTAACGCTTTATGAAAACCTGATCGGCTTTAGCGAACGCTGATCCTTATCCCTCTCGACGGACCGCCACAGCAACCCACAAACTGCCACGACGACGTCCGTGCAAAGCGGGTCGGGCCAAATTTGTATTACGTTTCGCGAAACTGTCATCGAATAATCACAAGTTCATCATAAAAATCCCCTAATCTCCCGGCTTTAAGCAGTGCGCTGGACTTTTCTCAACCGACCCACAATCAAGTAACCCGCTCCGAAAATCGGGGCAGTGGGAATATTTAACGGAGCAATTGAATGTTTAGTAAATCGTTTCTTGCCGCGGCCATCCTGTCGGCCTTAACTGCCCAAGCCGGAGCTTCCGATCTGAATGCAAACGGCACCCATCATGAGCTGGCGACAGACGATCAAACCCGGCACGGCAAACCGGCAACCACCACGATCAAAATCGTCGCTTTCAACGACTTCCACGGTCAAATGGAATCGCCGGGTACTTTTCGTCAAACTCCGACCAGCCCCCAATCAACCAACATCCCGGTTGGCGGCGTGGACTGGATGGCAGGCTATGTTGAAAACTTGAAAAGCGAAAACCCCAATACCGTGGTAGTTTCAGCCGGCGACATCATCGGCGCAACGCCGCTGATTTCGGCGTTGTTTCATGATGAAGGCACCATCGAAACGATGAACCGCCTCGGCTTGGACTTCAACGCGGTGGGTAACCATGAATTCGACGAAGGCAAGGACGAGCTGAAACGCATGCAAACCGGCGGTTGCCACCCATCCGACCCTAATTCCTGCCAGGGCGCGTCGGTCGGCACACCGGTGCCCTTCGAAGGCGCGGATTTCAAATTTTTGGCTGCCAATGTCATCGAAACCGAAACCGGCAACACTATTTTCCCGTCATACGCCATCAAAGAGGTGGGCGGCGTCAAAGTGGCTTTTATCGGCATGACTTTAAAAGAAACGCCCACTATCGTGACGCCAAGCGGCGTCGCCGGCCTGCAATTTGCCGACGAGGCCGCGACCGTGAACGCGCTGATTCCTAAGATTCGGGCCCAAGGCGTTAAGGCGGTGGTCGTGCTGATCCACCAAGGCGGAACCGTACCGCTTACCCAAAGCGCTGCAACCATCAACTCGTGCGAGGGCGAACTGGAAGGCTCGCCGATCAAAGCTATTGTTAATCAGTTAAGTAATGCGGTCGATTTGGTTATTTCCGGACACACCCATCAAGCCTATAACTGCCAGATTGCCAACGAGGAGGGACGCCTGATTTCAGTGACCAGTGCCAATTCTCAAGGCCGGGTACTGACCGATATTGATGTCGCGATCAACACCGCCAACGGCGAAGTCAGCGGCGTCAGTGCGAAAAACATTGTGGTCGATCGCAACAACACTGCCGTCACACCCAACGCGGACATTAAAAACATCGTGGATGGTTACAAACTGATTGCTACCCCCATTGCCAACCGGGTGATCGGTACGATCAAGAGCTCAATCACCCGAGCTGCCACTGCTGCCGGCGAATCCGCCTTGGGCGACGTAATTGCCGACGCACAACTACTGGCCACCAGCAAACCTGGTTTCGGCGAAGCGGTGGCATCGTTCATGAACCCCGGCGGCATCCGTGCCGATCTAAGCTATGCCTCCAGCGCAGTGGGCGAAGGCGACGGCAAGGTCACTTACGCCGAAGCCTTTACCGTACAACCCTTCGGCAATACCTTGGTGACCTTGACCTTGACTGGCGCGCAAATTCACAGCTTGCTGGAACAACAATTCACCGGTTGCACAGAGGGCTATCCGGCCGGTGCGCCCACTGGCGGACAAGCTTTCAACCGTATCCTGCAAGTCTCCAACGGCTTCAGCTACACATGGCAGGAAAAAGGCACGCCTTGCGATAACGTCGATCCGGCCAGCATCAAGATCAACGGCGTCGTGGTCGATCCTGCCGTCAGCTACCGGATTACCGTCAACAATTTCATGGCCGACGGCGGCGATCAATATTATGTGTTGACGCAGGGCACTAACCGCCTGGGTGGCGCGCTGGATCTGGATGCGTTGGAAAACTATTTCACCGTCAACGGCGTCGTCGAGCCCGGTCCACGGAATCGTATCTTGCTGGCGCCATAAGCGATTGTAGTTGTAAGCTCTGTAGTACTTAGCCCGCCGGTTTGCAATACGGCGGGCTTTTTTTTTGCGTCGCATTCGCCAACTGGAACACTGCCCGCACGCGCCTGCCGAACCGAATGCATTTGCAGCTGAAGCTACCGCGCCGATCTCAATACGCGGGTTTCAAAACGAGTATCTTGCCCATCGTCTGTAAACCCACCGACTCCTCCAGCGCCCATCCGGACTTCTCGAAAAGCCCGCGCCATTCGCCAAGCGTTCTTTCCCGGCCTCGGGTGTTCACGAACATCTGCATATCGAACGCCGCACTGGCAAAATCCGCCTTTGATTCCGCGACCACCATTTCCAGCAATGCAATCCGGGCACCGCTACCGGCACTGGCCGTAGCCAGATTGTGCAGCACTTTCAAGCAATTCTCGTCGCCCATGCCGTGCAGCACGGCGCTTAATAAATAGATGTCTTTGCCGCTCTTGGCCGGGGGAACCGCTTCGAGCAGGTCTCCAGCCTGGAAACTCAAACGGGACAGCAGCTCTGGCGGCTGCTTGCCGGCCCAATCGCTTGCCGCCGTTTGAATCACCTGCTCCCGGTCGAACACTAAAGCCGTTAGCTGCGGATGCCGTTTCAAGATCGCCAAAGCCTTACTGCCTTTCGAGCCGCCTACATCGATGATGCGCTCGAAGCGTCCCCAATCGAAATCGTCGGCAAAACAGTCGCCGGTCAAGGCCTCGACACTATCCATCGCGCGGGCAAACAGCGCATCGAATTCGGCATGCTGGTCCATGTAGGCATATAGCTCGCGGCCATGAGCCAGTTGAAACGGCACCGCTCCGCCGCGCAGCCCCTGCTCCAGCTGTTCATACCAAGGCCGGCTCATTGCCGTCGAGTTATGCATCAACACCATCGCTCTGACATTGTGCGGATGATCTTCACGCAAATGCTCAGATAGTGCGTTGTTTTTAAAAACCCTGGGCGATACTTCTGCGAAGATGCCCAGCGCCGCCAACATGCGCAGCAATCTATAAACGGCATCAGGCTGAGCCGAGACCCGTTCCGCGATCACTTCGATTGCGAGCTGTTGATTGCCCAACACCGTGGCGATGTCCAGACGCACGGCAACATAAAGCGCGCGCGACTGCCAAAACGCCGAGCCGATCTGGATCAACCGAAACGGCGCCGGCATCAACTTATTGGGAAGCTGTTGCAGCCAAACGGCAAACTTCATCAGCTTGGCAAAGCGCCTCACCGCGCCAGCATTTTTTTGGAACGACATGTATTGCCTCCTCTTATTGTTCTTTGGCCGGCGCCAAGCCGGCGGCAAACAAGTGGCCATTGAATGCCGCCAATCGTTCAAGGAATGCGGCGTCCATGGGCTGGCCCATCTGCTCCTCGAAAAAATCTTTCAGCAGCATCGGCATCATCGCCAAACTGACGAATGCCATCCGTATGATGTCGGGGTCCGATGCCGACCCGATTTGTCCAGCCGATTTGAGCTCGTTGACCTTTTTGGCGCCTCGGCTGCGGCCGCGTTCCAATAGCTGTTGAATGAAACGCCGGCCCGGCCCTTGGTTTAATGCCAGCACTTTCAGGATCAACTTTGGGAATTCCGGTTGCTGGGACATCGTCCGGTAATACAATTCGAGGAAATCCTTAACGCCATCCAGCGTATCCAACAGCGGCCCGTCCAATACGTTCAACAGCGGATTCAAGGTTTCCCGGATCATCTCCTCGTACAAACCTTCCTTGTTGCCGAAGTAATAACGGATCATCGAGACGTTAGCGTCGGCCTTTTCCGCGATCAGCCGGGTCGTGACTTTGTGGTAATCATCGGACAAAAAACTGTCCAGAGCGGCTTTCAACAAGCGTTCGCGGACGGGATCGGGCACAATCGCCTCGGCGGTATCAATCATCGCATTCTCCAAATTCAGATAGTGAATTTAGATTAGCAATTGCCGGTCGGCGTCTCCAGCAGTTTCGTCAATCAATTTGGCGGGTTTGATTGACCGAGGCCAAAGTTATCAAAGAAGACTTGGATTGTCCTCTTGTCGCGATAACGGTGATTGAATGGTATGGGCATCGCCGCATAAGCGATCTGTCGGCATATCGTCTTTCAGCATCACGCCGGAAACCCCGCGCATCAAGGCTTGATTACCGAGATAGGCCAGTTTGGCGGCAGCGGCTGGGTAGGACAAACCGTCCGGCGGGCGGATATTGGAGATGCAGTTGCGCTCCGCATCGGTATTGCCGATTTTCGGCGCGTAGGTCAAATAAGCGCCCAAGCTGTCGGCAGCGCTAAGGCCCGGACGCTCACCGACGATGATGACCACCAACCGCGCCTTCAATAACGCGCCTATTTGATCCGCTAGCGCCACCCGAGCGTTGGCTACCAGACAGATCGGTCCGAGCGTTAACGAGCTACTCCGGTAAGCGGCAACCACTGCTTCCAACAAGGCCAAACCATGACGATCCAAAGCCGTCGACGACAAGCCATTGCTGACGATCAAAGCCACGTCGACCGCTTGAGTGCAGCGAGTCTCCAGCAATTGCCGGCTCGATTCGGCAAGGCAACGGCCACGGTCAGGACGTTGCAGATACTGCTGCCGACTGGCAACCGGCGTCGCCAAAATCAACGTTTCCAATCCCAGCCTCTCCACGCGCTCGGCAAATCCGGCCACGTCCCAGGGTTGATGCACCGCATCCCGCGCCGCGGCGTGGGCGAGCTGAAAATCCAGTAGCGCGGCGGTCGGCAGGCCGCAGCCGACGCGGCCCTGGGCGATGCGGGCCTGGGTAAAACGGCGTAGGTTGTACCAGGAATCGTTCATCGCTACGCTGCCGGCAAACCGTGGAAATCGCTCAGCAGTGGCGCTGCAATCCGGCCGGACGCCAAACGGTTTTGATTGTCGAAAATACCCATCCGCTCCAGCCATGCCTCGAACTCCGGAGCCGGCCGCAAACCCAGCACTTGGCGCAGATACAGCGCGTCGTGAAACGACGTGCTTTGATACGCCAGCATCACGTCATCGGCGCCCGGTATACCCATGATGAAATTACAGCCGGCCACGCCCAACAGCGTCAACAGAGTGTCCATGTCGTTCTGATCGGCTTCGGCGTGGTTGGTATAACAAATGTCGCAGCCCATCGGCAAACCCAGCAGCTTGCCGCAGAAATGATCTTCCAGGCCGGCGCGGATGATCTGCTTGCCGTCGTACAAATATTCCGGGCCGATGAAACCGACCACGCTGTTGACCAGTAGCGGATCAAATTCCCTGGCGACCGCGTACGCCCGCGCCTCGCAGGTTTGAGCATCGACACCATGATGGGCGTTGGCGGACAACGCACTGCCCTGGCCGGTCTCGAAATACATCAATTGCTTGCCGACGCTGCCGCGGCCCAAGGCTTCGGCCATCGCCTTGGCTTCGTAGAGCATGGCCAAATCGATGCCGAAACTTCGGTTGGCCGCTTCGGTGCCGGCGATGGATTGGAACACCAAATCCACTGGCGCGCCGCGGCGCATCAGTTCCATGCTGGTCGTGACGTGGGACAGCACACAAGATTGAGTGGGAATTTGGTGATGATTGATGATCTCGTCGAGCAAATTCAACAAGGTGTAAACATTATCCAGATTGTCGGTGGCCGGATTGATACCGATCACCGCATCGCCGCTACCGTACAGCAGGCCGTCCAAAATACTAGCGGCAATGCCGCGCGGGTCATCGGTAGGATGGTTGGGTTGCAGGCGGGTGGACAGCCGGCCAGACAAGCCTACGGTATTACGAAAACGGCTGACCACACGCCGGCGGCGGGCCACGGCGATCAAGTCCTGGTTGCGCATGATCTTGCTGACCGCTGCGACCATTTCCGGCGTCAGCCCAGGCGAGATGGCTGCCAAATCGCCTCCGTCACTTAACAGCCAATCGCGAAACTCACCGACGCTCAACATTGCCACGGGTGAAAATGCCTCGGCATCGTGTCGTTCCAAGATCAGTCGCGACACCTCGTCCTGCTCCGATGCAATCAAAGGCTCTTCGATGAATTGCCGTAACGGCACATCCGCTAATAGCCGCTGAGCGACGGCACGCTCGACTTCCGATTCCGCCGCCAAGCCAGCCAGTTCATCGGCCGCTCGACGCGGCGAAGCCTTGGCCATCAAGGTGCGCAGATCGCGAAAACTAAAACTCTTGCCCTGTCCGGTTGCGGAATAGATCATAAGCCAAAAGGTACGGGATGATTCGGTAAAAACCGAGAATACGACAACTTTGTGACCGCTATGTGACGCTTTGCATATCGAAGCTGTGCTCGCGGGTTTAGTCATGGCTGTGCAATATTAAGGTAATACGCTGACATGATTAGCTACCTCAACCTCCAGCAGGCAATGCAAATGACCCCTCTTTATCCTGAACAAACCAGCCGTTTTGTTGGTTTTATACTGTTGACGCTGTCGCTGAGCTTGCGCTCGGCCGGTTTGTGCGCGGAACCCGCTAGCGCCGAGGTGTTGATCGTCGGCGCCGGCTTATCGGGTTTGAGTGCGGCTTATCATTTAAAAAAGGCCGGCAAATCCGCCCTGATTCTGGAAATGAGTCCGCATATCGGCGGCCGGATTCGTACCGCATCCTACGCCGATGGCGCTCATGCCGAAGTGGGCTTGGAAGAGTTCTGGGAAAATAATCCAGCTATCGAAATATTTCGGGAGCTGAATATGCCGATGGAAACCGCTTACAGCAGTTTTTCCAGTTTTTATTACCAAGGCAAACTGTATCCGTTTACCCAAGATTCCAATCCGGCATTCCTGGCGTCGGTGCTGGATGCCGACGAGTTGAAAGCTTACCAAAACTGGGACGCTAAAATGGTCGAGCTATACCGGCAACTGGATCGGCGCCCGCTACCGGACCACCTGTTAGCACTGAAAGAGACTTCCTTTGCCGACTGGATTAAAGACACCAGCGGCCTGCCGGCGAAGGCCCAGGCATTGATACGCATCGAAACAGAGCCGGAATATGCCACGTCCTGGCAAAAAATCAGCGCGCTGGATGGCATCGCCGAGTGGCATTACTTTTCCGGAAACGGTCTGGCGCCGCGCCATGTGGTCGGCGGCAACCAACGCGCGGCATTGGCGCTGGCCAAGTTTATCGGCACTGAGCGCATCCTGCTCAACCAACTGGTCACGCACATCAAGTCCACCGACAGCGGCGTGGAAGTCACCGCCACCGACCAAGGCAGTTTTAAGCAACAGGTGTTCCGCGCCAAATACGCGATTACCGCGATCCCTTTGTTCCGGCTCAACGACATCCAGTTCAGCCCGCCGTTGAGCGCCGAGCGCAAACAGGCTATCCAGACCCAATCCGCCGGCGCTTACTTTACCGCCCATCTGACGGTGGATAATGCCGCCAACAGTTTCTGGACCCATGCCGGCGAAAGCGTGCTGCCGATATTGACCGACGGACCGCTGGGAGTGATTTACGAAGGCGCCTCGAAGCCGGGCGAGGATGCGTTGTTGAATTTACTGGTGAGCGGGGCCGACGCGGAGCGCTTTAATTCGCGGATCAGCGATCCGGACCAGATTCAGGAAGCCTTGCTGGCGGCCTTTGACAAGCAATGGCCGGGTTTTCGGCAATCGGTGAAACAGATGAGTTTTTACCGCTACCACCCGCGCGCCATCGCCTCTTGGCCGGTAGGCCGCTCGCGCTTCGATAGCTTGTCGGAATCGTTGAGAAAGCCGCAAGGCCGAGTGTATTTTGCCGGTGACTTTACCGAGGATACGCATTCCAACGGCGCTTCGCAGTCGGCAATCCGGGTAGTAAAGGCTATTTTGCGGGAAGATTAACCAGCGACTATGCCGGCTGGCTGTAGCTACCACTCATATTGCCTAGAGTTTCCGCTGATCGCCACTTACCGGGTCCGAACCGACCTTTCATCAGACAAGATGCTTCGCTAGCATTCTGGTTTTAAGATCCTGTTACTGGCGATGACAACGGCCCGTTATCTTGACAATAAAAAAGGGTGCGATCGCCAATGCGCCACACCCTTGTGTCCATGAGCCTTGCAGTAGGGAAACCCCGTCAAGCGCCGCCAAGCCCTCGGCGGCGGCTGCCAACTCGCTTTACGATTATTCGTCGCGGTTGGTAATCATCACGGTTTTGTCGTTACCAGTACCTGAGTGCTGAACATTGACGAACAAGGTATGTGGGTCTTTACCGAAGTAAATGCCGGTACCTTCCGCTGGTTTGTCCTTCAAAGAAGCGAACAGGTGCACACCGTCTTTGTAGCCATCGTTATTAGCGTCTTCGGAGTTAGGGTCGAATACCCAGATATCGCTGTAGTCATTGTCTTCCACCATCCACAGTTTACCGTCCGGGCCGTGGGCCAGATTGTCTACTTTGGCGAAGCCGGTGGTAGCGGTCGAATGTTTTTCGAACGGGGCATTCTTGCCGGACGCCACCACATATTTCACAGTAGGCTGCTCGCCCAGTTCCACGGCCAGCACCGCTCCGACCGAGTAACCTTGAGCGTTGGCACCGCTGGTGTTGGCCGCGTTATCGACATCTTCACAGGTCAGCGCCGCATACAAGGTTTCGCCAAGGCGTTCCAGATCTTCAGGGCGGCAGAATTGGGTAGCACCCACGGCAGTTGCGGCTACGCGCGCACTGATTTGGGCTTGAGCCATATCCAGCGCAACCCACTCGGCAGTGCCGGTTTTGGCACCGTTGGCTACTTTCAAAGCGTACAGTTGGCCGCTGGACAGGTCGCCATAGTTGGTCGGTACGAATTTATAGATCGAGCCTTTGCGGTCTTCGTCGATCACATAAACGTTGCCTTCGTCATCCAGTTCAAGGCCTTCATGAGACAGCGCACCCAACATCGGACGTACCGCTACGCTTTCCATGCTGGTCAGGTCGTCTTTCTTCATTTTCAATTCATAAACCAGGCCGCTGGTAGCTTGTGTAGCGACCGGATCAGGACGGTTTGCGGTGATCATTTCTTCAGCAAATAATACGGTTTGCCAAGGTGTCCAAACGATACCATCCAAAGCCTCCCAATCGGCACGACCTACGACTTCTTTGGCTTCACCGGTTTGCAAATCAACCACGGAAACCGCACCGCCGCTGCTTCCGTCGATGCGGGCAGAGTTGCCAGCAACAGTCGCGCTATCTGGGCGCACTTCATGCGTGCGGTACAGGTAGCGGCCTGCTTGTTTGCCTGTCTCGTTGACAGTGTTCATGTCATTCCAGTCATGAGCAGAATAGATGTTCAGGTCGCTTTCGTCAGAAACGATGGACTGGGTAAAGCCTGCTGGAATAACCCAGGGTTGGCTGTTCAGGATGGACGCATCGGTGGTTACTTGAGCATATGCGGAAGCGCCGATCGGATCAAAGCCCATAGGACCATTAACGATGGTCGATTCAGCATAAGCCGCGCCCGACAGCATGGCGGCTACAGCAACAGCCATCGCTTTTTTGTTTAACACTGACATTTTTCAAACTCCGAAATTGAATTGATCATCTAGTAAGGCGCCACTCATTAGAAATAATGGCTGACCTAATCACATCTGCCCTTCGCAAGGCAGGCTCATTGTTGACAATCAATATGAAAATTAAATGACAGATCGGTGACGTTTTGATAAACGCAGAATAGCGAGGGTTGTTGATGTCGGTCTCAAGCAAAATCCATACGAACGGCGACTTAAGCGGCGCTCAAGAAACTCTAATCGTCGACGCAAAAACACAGTTCTAGGTACTAATTTTCCCGGGGTCTCGCCTTCGACGGACTAGCGGGTCCGTTTTCGTCAGAGACCCGCTAGCTTTCAATGGATTAAGTTTTCACCGCTTTTGAAATTGACGGATTCTGCCGCTTTAATGGCGATGACTCTGTCCACCCTTGATTTTAGGCAGTATGGATTTGATGAAAGCGTCGTTTTCCTTATCGCCAATGTCAGCAAAATCGGTATAGGCGTAATCACCGGAGCGCCGATACGGCCAGGGCGATTGCGCCAACGGGTAAAGCGCGACGATGCGGGTGGTCAGGGTATGGCCGTGTTCGCTGCGTTTGATCAGCGCCGGCAATTGCTCGCGCGCCAACCAGCTGACTTCCATGACATCGTCCGGCGAACGGCTTTTATAGAGCAGCGCTGGACGACCGAGCGCCTCTTCCCGCCTATCGGCCAGCAATGGCGCGATCGTCGCTTGATTCAGTAAAGTCGAGATTGCCCGCCAATCCGGCTCGGCGCCGATGGCTTTCAAGTCGCCAGGCAGGTAATCGATGACTTGGCGTTGGTTATGAAACACCTGTTGGTAGGCAACCGTACCGGCCGATTTGGACCAGATTTCGCCGCTGTCGTCGTGCAAATTATGGGTTTCGACGTAATCGGCCGCACGCCAGAAGCGCCAACGATAACTACGAGCCGGTTCATCGCCATGGCCATCGGTTTCGACGGTGGTTTCAAACTCCGCCGCCAAGGCCGGCAATTGTTGCAGCACTTGAATTTGCAAAGGCTGGGCAGGCTGACTCGAACAGCCGCTCAATACCCACAACACGATAGGAATTAGCAATAATTTTTTGAACATCATTACTCCGGAAACAAGAAGAGACACCCGCAGGCGGCTCCAGTCGTCAATCGCATCATGTATTAGCGGCCGGCTTTAAACTTCAAGGCATGCGCCATCACCTGATAGATATAGCTTTGTTCCTGCACGCCATGAAATAGATGCGCTTTGGGACCGAAAGCGAAAATGGCCACATCTTCGGCTGCATGAGTTTCGAGAGCCAGCGGCACCGCGGCTTCCTGCAGAAAATCGGGATGCGCGGTATCGACCATGCTCAGATCGGGTCTGCCGTTCGCTCCGCGATAACCGGGGCCGTTAGCGTATCCCAAGGTCGCGTAAGGCAGACCGTTACTGTCCTTGGCCAAACCCGCCTCACCGGCTTGTTTCACCAACCCCATGATCGGGTTACCGCGTTGCGGATAGCCGGCAATGGTAAAGGTATGACTATGGTCGGCGGTGACGACGATCAGGGTGTCTTTAGGATTAGTTTTTTCCAATGCTTTGCGCACCGCATTGGATAATTCCACAGCCTCGGTCAAGGCCCGGTATGCGTTACCGGCGTGATGGGCATGATCGATACGGCCAGCTTCCACCATCAGCAGATAACCTTTTTTGTTTTTCGACAGAATATCGATGGCTTTTTCGGTCATTTCGGTCAACGACGGCTCGCCGCCTTTATCGCTGAGCCTATCGTGTTCGTATTCCATATGCGACCGCTCGAACAAGCCTAATAAATGCTCGGTGCGTTTGGGATCGACAGCATCGAAACCGGCTTTGTTATAGACATAGGCTGATTTCGGGTATTGGGTTAACCAACGCTGGGTTAAATCCACACCGTCCTTACGGCCGCCGAATTTATCGCTATCTTCCGGATCGGGGGTGGTATTGGGCAAAAACATGCTGCGGCCACCGCCCAACGCCACTTCCAGGCCGTTGCCATAGTCAAAATCCAGCAATTGTTTGGCGATGTCGCTGACCGTGGCGCCGGCCGGGATTTGCGCATCGGACTCCCAATCGCGCTCCGAAGTGTGCGCATAACACGCGGCGGGGGTGGCGTGAGTGACGCGGGCGGTTGACACCACGCCGGTTGACAGGCCTTTTTCCTCGGCTTGTTCCAGCAAGGTTTTCACCTTATAGGTATTAATCACATCGGCATTTTTTTCCTGTCGAGCCACCTGCATGCCTACCGACAATTCGCCGTCGTTGGTTTTCACGCCGGTAATCATTGCCGTCATAGTCGGCGCTGAATCAGGGGTTTGTTGGTTGGCGCTATAGGTTTTCGATAAGGCGACATAGGGTGCTTTTTCGAAACTCAGCGAATTTTCCTCGCCGCCACGATTATCGGGTTTGCGTTGCCCTTCCAAGATGCGCGCGGCGGTAATGGTGGAAATCCCCATGCCGTCGCCAACAAACAGAATCACATTTTTAGCGTACGCCTGATTGGCGACCAATCGCTCCGCCGCTTTAATCGCGTTTTCACCGGATTCCCGCCAGAACGCTGGCGTTTCCACTATGGGTTCGGCCAGTGGCGGGGTTGATGCAATGACCAACAAACCAGTCAACAGCAAGGCCTTGGATTGCTGATTCAGCATAAGATATTCCGTTAAATTTGGATGCCAGTTTAAGGTTTAAATCAATCGCCAATGCTCTCGACTGCATCAGCGGCCGGTTTGGGCGTATAGCCGGCGAACCAGCGGCGCCACCCGTACATCACCGTTAACAGCACCGCCAGCAGCGCAAACAGGCCTTTATCACCCAACACAACGTAAGGCGTCAGCCCGGTCATCGGCACGATTTGGTCGGTAATCGTCACGGTATTGAACAGTGGCGCTTGTTTGCGCAAGACACCGTCCGGGCCGACGAAGCCGGTAACGCCGGTATTGGTGGCGCGCACCAGATAACGGCCGGTTTCCAGCGCCCGCATCTGCGCCATTTGCATGTGCTGGTGCGGTTGCGAAGAATCGCCGAACCAGGCGTCATTGGTCATATTGACGATGTAGCCGGCCTCGGCGACTTGCCGCGCCACCAGTTCGCCAAACGCGTCTTCATAACAGATAGTCGTGACAAAAGCATGGCCGCCGGCGCTCAACAAGGTTTGCCGGTCGCCGCCGGCGGCGAAATCGCCGAGCGGAATTTGCAGTTGATCCAAAACCCAGCCCGATAACGGCTGGAGCGGTAAATATTCGCCGAACGGCAACAGATGATTTTTGTGATACAAGGCCTGCGTTTCGCCTAAGGTCATCACGCTATTGTAATAGTCCTTGCCTTGGCCGCTGCTGGGCAAACCCACCACCAGATCGACACCGTGTTCACGCGCGACGGCCTGAAGTGGATCGATATAAAACTCTTTGACCTGCGACAGAAAGGCTGGAATCGCGGTTTCCGGCCAGATGATCACATCCGAATCCCAGTGCTGTTCGGTCAGTTCGCGGTAAAGCTTGAGCGTGGCGAGTTTTTGGCTGGATTGCCATTTATGCTCCTGACCGATATTGCCTTGCACCAGGGTGATTTTGATCGGCTCGCCGGCCGCTTCGGTCCACTGCACGGTTTGCAAATAAGCCCCGCCCGCCCAGATCACCAGCAAAAGCGGCAGGCCGTGCCGCGTAGCCACTCTGCCTCGCAGCATCTCCACCGCAGTGAAGGCCGATAACGCCAATAAAAAACCGACGCCGTAGACACCGGCCAATGGCGCAAATCCTGCCAACGGCGTTTGAATTTGACTGTACGCAATTTGCAACCAGGGAAAACCATTCAACAACCAATAACCGCGAAAATACTCGACCGCCACCCAAGCGAGTGCAGCGCCGACGATCCGCAAGCCGTTAGCCGGCACAACCGACCATTTGGCAATCAGCCAGCCGGTCAAGGCCGGGAACAAAGCCCAGACCGCCACCAGCAATGCCGTCAGCGCGATCGAACTATAAGGATCGGCGCCGCCAAAGTCGTGGATACTGATATAGGTCCACCAGATGCCGGTCCCGAACAAACCCAAACCAAATAAATAGCCGATCAATGCTGCGCGTTTCGGCGTCCGTTGCTGCCATGCCGCATAAACAAATATCAGCGCCGAGATGGCGACGTATGCATAATCGTAAGGCGCAAACGCCAAAGTCAATAATGCGCCGCAGAAGGGGGCGGCCAACTCCCATTGGTACTTTAGTAGTCTATTCATTTAGGCTTGTGTATTCAGCGAGTGATGCCGGCATTTTAGTCAGCCATTGGCATTACTCAAAATCGGCGGATGCCTGAAATTTTAATCTGGACTAAACTTGCTATCGTTTCCAACGCAATTTAAGTCGCAAGTACATGACCCATAACGCTTCGTTGCCCTTTGAGCTTTCTACCGAATCGCTGGCCGGCTGGTTAAAATCCTTAAGTGCCTTACCTCCCGCCAATGCCGCCAACCAATTGAATCAAACCCTGAAACAACTGACGCGTGGCGAAGCGCTCAGCAACGCATTGTTACCGTTGCTGGTTAATTTAACCCCGCTGACCTTGCATTTATCCAACAATTTGGCGAATCTGGCGCGCCCGGACACCCAATCGACCACCGACAAAAAAGCTGTCAAGATCGCCAAGCTGGCCATCCAACTGCCCAGACATTTGAGTCTAGTTTTTTGCCAGCTAGCCGAGCATGAGGAGTTGGAGGAAGCGCAAGCCCGGTTGGCGATATACCATGCCTTGCAATTAATTGGTTACTGCCAACGCAATGGCGCACTGTTTTATGAAATGTGGTCTGCCACTTTGTGGAAAAAGACCGCGTTTCTTTATCAATTGGCCGTCGAGCAACAGTGGCTAGAACAAACGATACCGACAAAAATTCCGGAATTTAAGCTACATCCCAACATTGCCGCAGTCATCAGACGCAATCTGTTGTTTGCAATCAGCCAACCTAACCGTTACTCGTATGGCGAAATCAGCCAATTATTCGAACTGGCCAATCAGTATCAGCATTTACTCGAAATTGGCGACCATCAGGCTACCGACTTCAACTTTTACTGGGAAGCGGACTGCGGCGAGCCGAACCCGAAAAAACAAGCGCACTGGAAACTGCCAATGGGGTGTGTCGCGGTCAACAGTCTTGCCATCGGCCATGCTTTGCAAATGGGCGAAATCAAAACCGAGCTACCCGCAGAGACGCAAATCAAGCTAGTGCAACATTTGACCGGTTACCCGCAGATATTCGCTTCGACCATTATCGGCCAGCCGATACCCGCGCAATTGTTGTCCGGTTTTGCTTCCGTCACTACATCCTTGCATGCCGAAGACAAAGTCACCAAAATCATGCGTCTCAGCGCTCAATTAAATAACGGCAAGTCCATCGCCCGTGGCATGACGCTGGTTCCGCTGGAAAATGAGTCTAGCCATTACAAATCGATCGATCCGGCCAAGGTTAACTTCGTAGAGACGCGTTCGGTCTTAAACCTGTTACGAAGCCATAGCAATCAGTATCAGGTGGCGGAAAGCACTAGCCCGAACTGCACTACCGGCGATATTGGCTTGCTTTGCCGAGCGCAGCAACCGGCGATATTGGTGATCGTGCGTCAACAATCGTTGTATGAGGATGTTAAATTGATCCTGATGGAAGAAATAAAAGACAGTGTTGCGATCTACCACATCAGCGGCGCCGGCAATAAAGGCCAACAAGCCATTATTATCGGCGGGGAAACCGACCATCCCGAGGTGTTTTTACCCAGCGGCAAGTACAGTCTTGACAGTAAAATCTTGCTGAAATACGGCCCAAGCTTTTATCTGAAGGAATGCGTGGAACACAACGATTGTTTCGCCCGTTTCAGGATCCGTTTTGATTCGTGACGCCGTGCGGCACGTGAGCGGCGGCAACCTGATGCAATTCCGCCGACTCGCAATGCCCTTTCTGATCGTCAAAGAAAATATCGGCGCCGAACGCTTTTAAAAACGCGCCCTTGGGCATGCCGCCCAAAAACAAGGCTTCATCGATACGAATCCCCCAAGCCCGCAAGGTTCTGACTACCCGTTCATGGGCCGGCGCGGCACGGGCCGTGACCAGTGCAGTGCGGATCGGCGACAATTCTTGATCGAAATGGTTCTGGATCCGGTGCAAGGCGCTTAAGAATTCCTTCAACGGCCCGCCGGACAGAGGCTTATGCGCCTCGCTACGCTCGTTGGCGGCAAATGCCGCCAAACCATGTTGCTGATATATCCGTTCGGATTCGTCGGAAAACAGCACCGAATCGCCGTCGAATGCAATACGCAATTGCGACGACGGATTGGCGACTGCGCCCGAGACGATGGTCGCCGCAGCATAACCGGCAGCCAGCGCTTTCCTGACATCCTCGCCGTTGGCTGACAGAAACAAATGCGCGCCGAAGGCCGGAATATATTCGTAAGGCGAAACCCCGCTGGTAAACGCGGCCCGGCTGATCGCCAGTTGGTGATGGTTGATGGAATTGAATATCCGCAAACCGGTGTCAGCACTATTTTGCGATAGCAGGATGATCTCCACCAGCGGCGCACCGGGAAACGCTTTATTGATGTCGAGGAATTTTTTCACCAAGGAAAACCCGAAACCGGGCTGCAAAATTTCGTTTTCGTGCTCGATCTGGTAACGACAAAACGCTTCCTTGCCCTGGTTTTCGAAAATCGTATGCGACTCGTCCAAATCGAACAAGGTCCGCGACGACACGGCCACCACCAGTTTTTGATTATCCATCTGCCGATCCGCTAGTCTTTATTACGGGTAACCCATACCGAATCCAGATTGAGGGTTTTCTTGACCTTCGCCGCGTAAGACGCGGCCTCGTACTGGGATTTAAAACCATCGACACTCAAGCGATACCAACTTTCGCCCTTGGCTTCGGTTTTGCTGACTTTGGCCGGCACACCCTTGCCGGCAAACTCTTCGGCTTTGCGTTTGGCATACCAGTCCTGTTTGAAGGCGATCAGGTTCACCGCCCAGTTTTCCTGAACCACTTCCGGCTTTTTCTTTTCGGGTTTCGCCACCGGCGCCGCTGCCGCCGACCGGCCTTTTTCCAGCACGCTCATCTTGGTTTGCAAGGCTTCTATCGCCGCGCCCATTTGCATATTTTGGTTGCCAAGTTCGGCTAATTGTTTGCCCAGATCGCCGGTAGGTTTACCACCTCCGGCATCGGGTTGTATGGCCTTGTTCAGTTCACCGATCTGGGTGGACATCACCCCGCTGCTTACCGTCAATTCGTCCATCTGCTTGCGCAGCATTTCCTTGTCGGCGGCATCGCTGGCCGGCGCGGAACTGATCTGTTCTTGCAACTTGCCGATGATAGTCACTAAGTCGCCGACCTGCGACTTGGCGATCATGCCTTGAATGCCCAGGCCGGTGCCGATCAACAAGGCCGCGGCGGCCACGCCGTTGGCGACATAAGCCGCCACCGGTTTTTTAGCGGCAAGCGCATCCAAGCCGCGCTTGTTTTTTTTCTGTTCGGTCTGCAAACTTTCCAGGCCATTCAGGCAACTCGATAATTCGTCTTTGCCGGCCAACTCGGTCAAGTCGTGCCGGATTTGTTGCTGATGTTTCTTAAGCTCGACGATTTGCCGGTTCAACGTGCCAATGTCGCCGCTATAATCGACCGCCGGTACCGGTATCGGCGCGGGCGGCGTTTGCTGGACCGGTTCCGGCGTCCGCAACGGTTCCGGATTTGCTTCTCGCACCGGCGCAGCTACCACCTCTTCGACTGGTTCCTCTTCGATGGCCGCAGACAATTCCTGCTCCATCGATAAATCCGGCCCAGTCGGCAACGGCTGTTCGTCGACAGGCTCAACGCCAGCGGCTGGAAATTCCTCGGCCAGCGCAAATTCATCGATTGGCGGCACGACCGGCGATACAAAGTCGTCGTCCGCAGAAATATCGAAATCGGCCATTAGAAAATCGGCATGAGTACCCACCAACGCCGAGTCATCGGAAAACTCATCGATTTCCGTCATGTTCTCCAACTCATCCCTGGGCGCTACTGCCGAGCCGGCGACTAACATCGGCTCTTCGTCGGCCAAATCCTCGACCTCGCCGACGCGCTCCAATGCCGCCACCTCGTCAAATACCTCGGCCGCCGCCAGTTCGACGTCCTCTTGGCGGTTTTCGGCACCAACAATGTCGGCAAACTCGTCGTCAACCGTTTGTCCGGTGCGACGGGGATGGATGGCGATGTCTGTGTCGAAATCGTCGCCAAATTCATCGAAATCATCGGCCAGATTTTGCTTAGCACTCAGGTCGTCGCCGGCTAGCAAGCTGTCGATGTCGGCAAACTCCTCGAATTCCTGCCGCTCGTCTCGCTCGACGGTTTCGTCGCCAACCAATAGGCGATCGATTGCCTCATCGTCGTCTATCGTGCCGACCGTCTTGCTGGATATATCGTCAATATTGAGCATCGCATCCAAATCGTCAGCGAACGCATCCAAGGTTTTTTTGTTTTTAGCGCCAGTCTTTTTACTACCTGTCGATTCAGCCATGTCTTTTCTCACTTAAGCCGCAGATTATTCGGCGAATCCTGATTTGCGAAGCGCCGCCAAGCGTCATTTAACCGCCGTCACCAACGCATTGACCTCCATGCGTTGTTTTAACTCGATTTGCCGGAATCCGGCGTCGGCCAGTTGTCCGAGAGCCGTCGCTTCCCGCATGATATGGTTTTCCGATTCGTCATTGAACAAGTGGATAATCCAATGTTCAAGCAAATCCAGCCGATTGATTTCGGTCAATACCTTAAAATAACCGCCCACTTCCCGCTGCGTGCTGCGAGTATGCGCGGACATGTCGTCCAAGGCATAACGATCGCCGTTGACGAATTTGCCGCCGGGTTTTAACACCCGATATATTTCGGCATAGACCTGTCGGCGATAATCGTTTTGAAAATTATGCATGGTGTAGGCCGACGCCACCATATCGACGCTATCGTTCGCCAGCGCCCGCAATGCGCTCAGTGCATCGTCGCCGGAAAAATTTAAGCGGCCCGCCGCTACCCAGTCCTGCAAACTCTGTTTAGCCTGATTCTGCATAGCGGGCTCGTTATCGACGCTGAGCAGGCTCAAGTGATCGGCGGCCGACAAAATCGACAAGGTGGTGATGCCGGTACCGCCGCCAAGTTCGACCACCGTTTGCGGACTCTGTTGTGCTTGGCAATAGGTGCCCACCTCGACGCCAACCAGGCGACTCATTTCCGTCGCCAGCGGGCAAATTAACTTCAACATTTGATATTCCTGGCCGATCACGCCGGAGAACATCGCATCGAAGGCCTTATTGGCCATCATGACTGTCCTTTTAACTTTTGTTTGGCGTCGTAAGCGGCCAGTTGTTCGGGGGTGGCTTCGCGTTGGTATTTAGCCTTCCATTCACTATAAGGCATACCGTAAACAATTTCCCGCGCTTGCTCGTAATCGATCTCAACGCCGCGCTCGGTTGCCGCGGCCGCATACCATTTCGCTAGACAATTCCGGCAAAAATCGGCGAGCACCATCAGTTCGATATTTTGTACTTCGGTATGCTGTTGCAAATGGGCTAGCAGTTGTCTGAAAGCTGCGGCTTCCAATTCGATATGATCGGTTTGAACCATGAAATCCTCCTTTAAAACCGGCATTTTAGCAGCAAAGCCGCTCGGCTCATGTACAATTGCGAACAAAGATTCTACAATGAAGTATCGTTACTCAGGCTTTTAACGTCGCTCCGTGAACACCATACACAGTTCATCTCTCGCTTTCTATCCGGTCGGTTATACCCAGCCCCAAGCTGGACGACTGGAAAATAATCGTGAACAAAAGCCAAGCCCTGATAGCAACGCCATCGGTGGAAACCAGCACAATCTGGACTTACCGAAGCCCTCGTCAACCGCGCAAATCAAGGCAGCCTTGGCTGAGAACGGTTTGACAGTCAATAATAACGACCAGCCAACCAATTCGCGCACCTTGAAAGCATTGAACGCTTATACAGAAAACCGCAATCAACCCGCACAGCTTCGAGTCGCCGAAATTATTTCCGGTATCGATTTTTACGCCTAACCATCCCGCCCATTTTTAACCGTCAATCATGAAACCGCTTTTAGAGTTTTTCCCTATCGTTCTGTTCTTTGTCGCCTTTAAACTGTACGACATTTACATCGCCACCGGCGTGGTGATCGCGGCAACTATCGTCCAGGTGATTACCTACTGGCTGGTATACCGCAAAGTCGAGACCATGCAGTGGATCACTCTAGGCTTGATTCTGGTGATGGGCGGCGCCACGCTATATTTACAGGACGAGCAATTCATTAAATGGAAATTAACCATCATAGAATGGTTATTCGGCGGCGCCTTTTTGGTCAGTCAGTTTATCGGCAAGAAAACCTTTATCGAACGGATGATGGGCGCGAATCTGGAGTTGCCGGACCGGATATGGAAGCGTCTGAATTTAAGTTGGTCTTTGTTTTTTATCGGGATCGGCTTTCTTAATCTATACGTGATGTCGAACTACAGCACCGACGATTGGGTCAGTTTCAAAACCTTCGGCGTCCCTGGTTTGATGATCATCTTCATTGCCGTGCAGATGATCTTCTTATATAAATACGTGCCGGCGCCGGAGGCGAAAGAATAATGCTGTATGCCATTATTGCGGAAGATGTCGCCGATAGCTTGAGTAAACGACAAGCTGTCCGTCCGCAGCATCTGCAACGCTTGGAATATCTGCAAAACCAGGGCCGTTTGGTATTGGCCGGCCCACATCCGGCTATCGACAGCGACAACCCCGGCGATGCCGGTTTTACCGGCAGCCTGATCGTTGCCGAGTTTACCGACTTGCAGGATGCACAAAACTGGGCAAACGCCGACCCGTATCTCGCCGCCGGCGTTTATGCCAGCGTTATTGTTAAACCTTTTAAACAAGTATTTCCCCAATGACAGCCGACCATATCAGACAGAAGCTGGAAGAAGCTTTTAAGCCAGAATTAATCGAAATCATCGATCATAGCGCCGCTCACGCCGGACATGCCGGCAATAAGGGCGGCGGCCATTACCATGTCACTCTCGTATCCGCTCAATTTGAAGGCAAATCGCTGGTGCAAAGGCATCAGCTGGTTTACCAAGCTCTGGGCGACATGATGAAGGATGAAATCCATGCCCTCGGCATTAACGCTTTAACCCCCTCTGAAAACAGCTAAAGGAAATTCTTGATATGAAATTGAAACTTATCCCCCTGATACTGGCCAGCACCGCCCTGTTACCAGGCTGCTTCGAAGAAAAAGCTAAAGACACTGCTGCCCCAGCGGCACCGGTTGTCACTAAAGAGGACGCGGTTGCCTCGGTTAACGGTACTTATATCAGCAAAAAAACTCTGGAAACCCTGGAAAAAGAAATTGCCGAACGCAGCCAGGGCCAGACGTTTCCTAAAGAGCAATTATTGGAAGAGCTGATTCAACGCGAATTGTTGATTCAACAAGCCGTACAAAAGCAATTGGATAAAGCCCCGGAAGTCATCGAGCGTATGGCTACCGTTAGAAATTCCTTGTTATCGCAAGCCGCTCTGCAAGATTATCTGAAAACCAACCCGGTCACCGACGAAGAAATCAAAGCGGAATACGACTCTAAAATGGCTAATATGGGCAGCGAATACAAAGCCCGTCATATCTTGGTAAAAACCGAAGACGAAGCGAAAAAACTGATCGCGGAACTGGAAAAAGGCGGCGACTTTACTGCGCTGGCTAAGAAACATTCCATCGACCCGATGGGCTCGGAAGGCGGCGATTTAGGTTGGTTTACCGCCGACCGCATGGTCCCGCCTTTCTCCGAAGCGGTTGTTGCGCTGGAAAACGGCAAATTCAGCAAACAACCGGTGCAAACTCAGTTCGGCTGGCACGTGATTTTGCGTGAAGAATCCAGAGCATTGACCCCACCGCCGTTCGACGCGGTGAAGGAACAAATTCGGCCGATGCTGCAGCGTCAGAAAGCACAGGCCATGATCGAAAATCTGCGTAAAAACGCTAAAGTCGAAGTGCTGTTGCCGCCCACACCGCCAAAAGCGGAAGAAGCCCAACCAGCCGCTCCGGCAGAACCGGCCGCGCCAGCGCCTGCTGCTGAACAGGCACCTGCTGAACCAGCCGCCGCAGCACCAACCACCGAAGCCAAACCCGCCGAACCGGCAAGCACAGCGAAGTAATCCTTCCTAAAAAACAGGGCGGTATATCCGCCCTGTCTTGTATTTAAACCCGCGCATCATTGGCGACCGAATCTGATTCGGCCGCACAACATACCGCAATTAAGCCGCCTGCGCTCGCATCGGCTGATTTTGCAGATTCTCGTCCAGCATGGCTTTGATGCTGGCCGTGCATTTTCCGCACACGCCGCCCGCCCCCGTGCATTGCATCAACTGCCTACGACTACACACACCCTGATTGATTGCTTGAGTTACCTGCTTATCGGTGATCGCTTTACACACACAAACGTACATAATGCCCTCTCAAAATCCAAGTTCGGATTAATGATAACAATTATCATTTAAAAGTAAAGTGTCCCACTTCGCTTTTTTTGCAGGCTCGAACTTCCCAATGCACAGATAGTCGAATAACGTAATTTCTCAGTTTTGCTGAGGAAATACGCGGGATTGAGGCATGAACCCGAATTGCAAACCCGGGTTTGTTCATGATTAAATACGTCGATAACCTTTCCGTTATTTATCACAGAGCCGATGATGCAAGACTATCAAACCCAAAAACCCATAGTGTTGGAGATACTGAACACTCATCAAGCGATGCCGGGTAACCTGTTGCCAATTTTGCATGGCATTCAGGATACACTGGGCTACATCCCGCCCGCAGCTGTCGCGGACATTGCCAAATCGCTCAATCTTTCCCACGCAGAAGTACATGGGGTTATTAGTTTCTATCATTATTTTCGGGACACTCCACCCGGCAAACATACCGTCAGAATTTGTCGGGCCGAATCGTGCCAGGCCATGAACGGAAAGTCTTTAGAAAATCATGCAAAAAATAAGCTTGGCATCGACTTTCATGAAACCACGGCCGACGGCTCCTTTTCACTGGAACCTGTTTATTGCCTGGGAAACTGCGCTTGCTCACCATCGATTACTGTAGACGACGAGGTGTTTGGCCGCGTCACTCCGGAAAAATTCGATCGACTGCTAGCCTCATTTAAAGGTACCGAATAATGACCCGCGTATTTATTTCCCGCGACTCCACCGCGCTTTCTCTCGGCGCGGAGCAAGTAAGCAAAGCACTCAAGCAGCAAACCGCCGACATAGACAAAAATGTCGAAATTGTCCGTAACGGCTCACGCGGACTATTCTGGCTAGAACCACTCATCGAAGTTGAAACCAGTCAAGGTCGAGTAGCTTATGGCCCGGTTCAAGTAGAAGATGTTGCGTCTTTACTCGACGCCGGCCTGCTGGAAGGCAAGCAACACCCGCTCTATTTGGGTAACATCGAAGATTTACCGTATTTCAAAAACCAGAACCGCTTAACCTTTGCTCGTGTCGGCCTGACCGACCCAGTCAACATTGATGACTATCTGGCTCACGACGGCTATCGCGGCCTGAAAAATGCCTTAGGCTTACAACCCGCTGAAATCGTCAAGCACGTTACCGACTCGGGCCTGCGCGGTCGCGGCGGCGCGGCATTCCCAACCGGCATCAAATGGAACACCGTGTTGAATGCACCGGCCGAACAAAAATACATCGTCTGCAACGCCGACGAAGGCGACTCCGGCACGTTCTCTGACCGGATGATCATGGAAGGCGACCCCTTCGTTTTGATCGAAGGCATGACCATCGCCGGTCTGGCGGTCGGTGCGACTCAAGGTTACATCTATCTGCGCGTCGAATATCCGCATGCCAAGGTAGCATTGAATCAAGCCATTGAAGCGGCCTACAAAAATGGTTATTTGGGCGAAGACATTCAAGGCAGCGGCAAGACCTTCCACCTGGAAGTGCGCAGTGGCGCCGGCGCTTACATTTGCGGCGAAGAAACCTCACTTCTGGAAAGTCTGGAAGGTAAACGCGGTTTAGTGCGCTTCAAGCCGCCGCTTCCCGCTATCGTCGGTCTGTTCGGCAAGCCCACCATCGTCAACAATGTCATTTCACTGGCCTCAATTCCGGTGATTCTGGACAAAGGCGGCGAATATTATAAAAACTACGGGATGGGCCGTTCGCGCGGCACCCTGCCCTTGCAACTGGCCGGCAACATTAAACATCCGGGATTGTTTGAAGCGGCTTTCGGCATGACCTTACGCGAATTGCTTTACGATTACGGTGGCGGCACTGCCAGTGGCAGACCGATACGCGCCGTGCAGGTCGGCGGTCCCTTGGGCGCTTATCTACACGAAGGCCAGTTCGATACCCCGCTCGATTACGAAGCCTTCGCGGCTATATCGGCGGTATTGGGCCACGGCGGCATCGTCGTGCATGACGAAACCGTCAATATGGCCGACATGGCCCGTTATGCGATGGAATTTTGCGTGGAAGAATCCTGCGGCAAATGCACACCTTGCCGGATCGGATCGACGCGCGGCGTTGAAGTAATTGACCGCATCGTCGACGGCGTGCAAAAGGATAAAAATACCGTGTTGTTGCGCGATTTGTGTGACACCATGACCTACGGATCTTTGTGTGCGATGGGCGGCATGACACCTTTTCCGGTGTTGAGCGCGCTGAATCATTTCCCTGAAGACTTTGGCCTCGAAGCCGCCAAAGCCTGATCGATTACCAGGAGATTAATATGTCTGCCAATAACGAAATAGATTACGGAACTCCAGCGAGTTCGTCCGCAAATCAAGTCACTCTGGAAATCGACGGCCACGAGGTCACTGTCAATGCCGGCAGTTCCGTGATGCGCGCTGCCGCCGAAGCAGGGATCAACATTCCTAAACTCTGCGCTACCGATAGCCTCGATCCTTTCGGCTCTTGCCGAATGTGCCTGGTGCAAATCGAAGGCGCGCGCGGCTATCCGGCCTCGTGCACGACGCCGGTCGCGGACGGCATGAAGGTCTGTACCCAGAACGACAAATTGGCTAGCATCCGGCGCGGCATCGCCGAACTGTATATCTCCGATCATCCCTTAGACTGCTTAACCTGCGCCGCCAACGGCGACTGCGAATTGCAGGACACCGTCGGTCAAGTCGGCTTGCGCGAAGTGCGTTACGGCTTCGACGGCGAAAACCATCTTAATTCCGAAAAAGACGTCAGCAATCCCTATTTCAGCTTCGACCCGTCGAAATGTATCGTCTGTTCGCGTTGCGTACGCGCCTGCGAAGAAGTGCAAGGCACCTTCGCACTGACCATCGACGGCCGCGGATTCGATTCTAAAGTCTCTCCGGGACAAAACCAACCGTTCATGGAATCGGAATGCGTATCCTGCGGCGCCTGCGTACAGGCTTGCCCCACCGCGACACTGATGGAAAAATCGGTGATCGACAATGGCGTACCCGAGCACAGCACTATTACCACCTGCGCTTATTGCGGGGTCGGTTGTTCCTTCAAAGCCGAAATGAAGGGCGAACAACTGGTACGTATGGTGCCGGATAAAAACGGCCAGGCCAATCATGGCCACTCCTGCATCAAAGGCCGTTTTGCATTTGGTTATGCGACACACAAGGACCGCATCACCACACCGATGGTCCGCGAGAAAATTTCCGACCCTTGGCGCGAAGTCAGCTGGGAAGAAGCGATCGGTTTTGCCGCCAACAAATTGAAAGGCATTCAAGCCAAATACGGCAAAGACTCGATCGGCGGCATCACCTCTTCGCGCTGCACTAACGAAGAAACCTACCTGGTGCAAAAACTGATCCGCGCCGGCTTCGGCAACAACAATGTCGATACTTGCGCCCGCGTCTGCCATTCGCCAACCGGCTATGGACTGAAAGTCACCTTTGGCGAATCGTCCGGCACACAAACCTTCGACTCGGTGCAGAAAGCCGATGTGATTATGGTGATCGGCGCCAACCCAACCGACGGCCACCCGGTGTTCGGTTCGATGATGAAACGCCGCTTGCGCCAAGGTGCCAAGCTGATCGTCGTTGACCCGCGCAGTATCGACTTGGTACGCAACAGTCCGCACGTCAAAGCCGATTATCATCTGAAACTACGTCCCGGCACCAATGTTGCCGTCGTTACCGCCCTGGCCCACGTCATCGTCACCGAAGGCTTGGCAGACGAAAAATTTGCGCTCGAACGTTGCGATGTCGAGTCGTTCAATAAATGGAAAACCTTTGTTGCACTACCTCAACACGCGCCCGAAGCAGTTGCCGAATTGACCGGCGTACCCGCCGAAGACATGCGCGCCGCGGCGCGTTTGTACGCAACCGGCGGCAATGGCGCGATTTACTACGGCTTGGGCGTTACCGAACATAGCCAGGGTTCGACGACCGTCATCGGCATCGCTAACCTGGCAATGGCAACCGGCAATATCGGCCGAGACGGCGTCGGCGTCAATCCGCTACGCGGCCAGAACAACGTACAAGGCTCATGCGACATGGGCTCCTTCCCGCATGAGTTCGTCGGCTACCGCCATGTGTCCGACGCGGCAACCCGCACGCAATTTGAGGCGGCTTGGGGCGTTAAGCTAGCATCCGAACCCGGCCTGCGCATCCCCAACATGTTTGCCGCCGCCATCGACGGCAGCTTCAAAGGCTTGTACGTGCAAGGTGAGGACATTGCCCAATCCGACCCTGACATTCAGCATGTGCACCATGCCTTGCGCGAATTGGAATGCTTGGTGGTTCAGGACATTTTCTTGAATGAAACCGCCAAGTTTGCTCATGTATTTTTGCCCGGCTCCTCATTCCTGGAGAAAAATGGCACCTTCACCAATGCCGAACGCCGAATTTCACCGGTACGCAAAGTCATGACGCCACTGGCCGGCAAGGAAGACTGGGAAGTCACTCAGGACTTGGCAAACGCCTTGGGTTATCCGATGAATTACAACCATCCGTCGGAAATCATGGATGAAATCGCCAGGCTGACCCCGCAATTTGCCGGCGTCAGTTACGCCAAAATCGAAGAGATGGGCAGTATCCAATGGCCTTGCAATGACGAGACACCGGACGGCACCCCTATCATGCATGCCGATCACTTCGTGCGCGGCAAAGGTCGTTTCATGTTGACCGAATATGTAGCTACCGAAGAACGCACCAGCAGCAAATATCCGTTGATCCTGACCACAGGCCGAATTTTGTCCCAATACAATGTCGGCGCCCAAACTCGCCGTACCGAAAACGTCGCCTGGCACGAAGAAGACCGTCTGGAATTGCATCCGCACGATGCCGAAGTATTAGGCATTAGCGATGGCGACTGGTGTGGCGTGAAAAGCCGTGCCGGCGAAACGGTATTGAGAGCCAAGATCACCGACCGTATGCAGCCGGGCGTGGTTTATACCACCTTCCACTTCCCGCATTCCGGCGCCAACGTCATCACGACCGACAACTCAGACTGGGCCACCAACTGTCCGGAATATAAAGTCACAGCCGTGCATGTCGCCAAAGTTGCGCAACCGTCGGAATGGCAGCAGCAATACCAGGACTTTTCCGACAATCAATTGTCCCTGTTGGAAAATCGCATCGCGGTCAGCGAATAATCAACAGCCCGGCTTATGGATGCAGTTTCAAGCGAATTGGGCTGGACCAGCTATCGAACCGGTACTTTCGATAGCTGGCGCGGATCGGTTCATACCAGCAAGCAAGATTACGTCGCCGAGGAAGTGCCGGTGGTGCTGGTCTACAACACTATCCCACATGTGGTGATGTTGACTACGCCGTTGAATTTGGAAGATTTCGCGCTGGGCTTTAGCCTGACCGAGGAAATCATCGGCCATGCCTCGGAATTGCAATCGGTACGTGTCGTGCAGCGTTCCAAGGGCGTTGAAGTGCGGATGACGATTCCGGAGGGCCGTTTTGAAAAACTGCACGGCAAAGGCAAGAACATGACCGGCCGGACCGGTTGCGGATTATGCGGCGCCAGCACTTTGGAGCAAGCCATCCGACATCCGCATCAGGTCGGGCAAGGCTTAGCGTTGAATGCGGGATTATTGAGCAGCGGCTTCGCCGATATGGCGCAAAAACAATCCCTTAATTTACTGACCGGCGCGGTGCATGCCGCGGCTTGGCTGCATCCCGAGCGCGGCGTTGTCGCGGTTCGAGAAGACGTGGGCCGTCATAATGCGCTGGATAAACTGATCGGTTCGCTGGCCAAGGCCAACTGCGATTTTGAAAACGGCTGGCTGCTGGTCACCAGCCGCGCCAGTTACGAAATGGTGCAAAAAGCAGCCAGTGTCGGTATCACCTTGCTGGCAGCGATATCCGCCCCCACGGCCTTAGCCATTCAACTGGCGGAAGAGTGCGGATTAACCTTGATCGGTTTCGCCCGTCACGAGAATCACGTAATCTATACCAACCCTCATCGTTTACAACATTATCAAGAATCAGCCGCATAAATCATGGATATCCACAATCTCATTAAAATGGCCAATAATATTGGCGCCTTCTTCAAATCCGAACCCGATAGAGAACTTGCCATCCAAGGCGTCGAGCAGCACATCAGAAACTCTTGGGAACCCCGCATGCGTAAAGCTATCGTCGAGTATGTCCAGCAAGGTGGCACTGAATTGATGGACATCGTGTCGGAAGCGGTATTGCACATTGCCAAACAATCCTGATCAGTAGGGCTTACCAAAACAACGCTATAAGCCACCCTGCTCACACCAACAGCATTCCAGAGAGAACCGGGCGTTTCCCCAACTGAAACTCTTGGGGAACAAGCTTGGTAAGCTTACAGCTTTCTAATGAAAGCTACTTAGAGTCTGCTCAGAAAATATAACCCATTGATTAAGCTTAGTTATTGAGGGATTTTGGTATAATTGCTGCACGAAAAACATGCCATTAGCCTCAAAAACCGTGCAGCCATGATTCGAACCACGAGCTCAAAACAACTGACGATAGCTGAATTCGACTGGCCGTTCGAGACAGCCCTGGATAAACACAATCGCTGGGTAAAACTGAGTGAGTGCATCCCGTGGGACGAACTGGCGGAATGCTATTACCAAGGGATGAGGGCGGACCGGGGCCGGCCGCTGAAAGACGCGCGGCGCGTAATCGGCGCGGTGATCATCAAGCACAAACTGTGTTTGTCAGACGTGGAAACCGTCCAGCAAATCCAGGAAAACCCGTACCTGCAATACTTCGTCGGCTTGCCCGGCTACCAAGCGGCGGCGCCGTTTGCGCCGTCGTTATTGGTCGAAGTGCGCAAGCGCATGGGCGAAGCCGTGTTCGAAGGCTTTCACCGCGCCATCATCGAGGCGCACGAGGGGCAAAAGCCGACCCCGACCAAACTGGAAACGCCGCCGGCCGCGGCAACGCCCGCTGCGTCTGAGCCGAAGGCCGCGGCTAGCGTGACCGCGCCTGAAGCTGAGGTTCAGCCCGAGGCGGCCGAAGCGGCCTTGGATTTTGCCGATAAAGACGGTGTCCCATCGGCACCGGAGCCGGAAGCACCGGCCGCCCCGCGCGGCCAATTGATTCTGGATGCCACCGTGGTCGAACAAGCCATCCGCTTTCCCACCGATTTGAGCCTGTTGAACGAAGCGCGGGAATTAACGGAACGGATCATCGACACCCTGTGCAAGCGCCTGAAGGTCACGGACAAACCCAGGACTTATCGCCACAAAGCCCGCAGTGCGTATCTGGCCGTCGCCAAACAAAAGCGCCCCGGCCGGAAAGTGCTACGCCGAGGCATCAAGCAACAGTGGCAATATCTGCGCCGCAACCTGAGCCACATCGAACAACTCTTGGCGCCCATCCCTCAGGGTTCGCCGCTGCCGTTGCCGGGTTGGCTGCTGCATCGCTACTGGGTGATTCAGCATCTGTACCAGCAACAATGGGACATGTATCGAAACCAGACCCGCCGCTGCGACCGCCGCATCGTCAGTATCAGTCAACCCTATGTGCGGCCGATGGTGCGCGGCAAGTTGGACAAGCCGGTCGAATTCGGCGCCAAACTCAGCGTCAGCCTGAGCGGCGAAGGCCTAGCTCATGTCGATCACCTGCGATGGGATGCCTTTCACGAAGGACTGGATCTGGTCTCGCAAGTCGAAGCGTACTTGGCGCGCTACGGCCACTATCCGGAACGGGTGCTCGCCGATCCGATCTACGGCACGCGCGCCAACCGCGACTACCTGAAGCAACACGGTATCCGCTTTGCCGGCAAACCGCTCGGCCGCCCCAAACGCGAAACCGAGGCCAACCGGGAGCAACTCAAACACGACAAAGAACAGCGCCGGCAGGAATACCTGCAGCGCATCCCCATCGAAGGCAAATTCGGCCAAGGTAAAAGCGGTTACCGACTCAACTACATCCGCGCCAAGCGCGCCAACACCTCGTTCGCCTGGATCAACACCATCTTCTTGGTGATGAACCTGCTGGTCCTGCAAGGGATCTTTTTTGCCCTCGGTCAATGCCGCCTGGTCGGGTTACTGCAAATGATCGTGCGCGCCTGGAAACAAAAGATTTGGAATCTGCGCACCCATTCTAACTTGGCCGACCCGATTTGCTCGTCATTGCCACAGCTGATTTACTGAGCAGACTCTACTTAAACAGCGGAACTAAGCAGCTGAATTTCTTGCGGTAAAGTCCTACCCAAATGTCTGTTCAACTGGCTTCTGACCGTTTGATGGGGAACCCACGATAAACGCATGCTTTCAAGGACTTGTCGGTGGATATTACCGCGAATATCCTTGGCTTGGTCATGGATACACAGACCAATTGCATTGCTATCTACTATCAATCTCCTGTTGAACTTCAGGCCATTCCTCTTTGATATTGATCGATTTCTTTTAGCAATATGGCTAACCGTAGCCTGTCATCGACGTTCAACTTCCTAAAAATCGAAGATAAATGAGCTTTCACCGTTCGTTCCGATATATTCATGGCACAAGCGATGCGTTTATTACTCTCGCCCTGGCGTATCATATTGGCCACTTCCACTTCGCGAACCGATAAACTGGCAAGCATTTTCAATTTTTGTTCAGTATCGGCGGTTTTAGGCGTCAGTTGCGCTCGCCAGTTGCTGGTCAACACCCCGATTACCTTGGGTACCAAAGCGCGACGAATCCAAATGTCACCAGCAAGAATACAGGCGATCGCCCGCGCCAACAGTTCCGGCGCATCGGCTTGTTCGCAATAACCGGCGGCACCGTTAATCAACACATCGATCTGCTTATCTTCCGGCCAATCCGTACCCATAACCAGAAAACGGGTATTTTTATTAGCAAAAACCGATAACAAACTGGCGTCGTCGTCCAATTTTTTGGCATCGAAAAGCACCGCATCGGCTGTATATTCGCTACGGATACTGTGCAGCATACTAACGTTATATTCCGAGATCAGCGCGTGGGTCCATTGCGCGGTCAGCTGAGGATTATTAGAATAAATCAGTATGTTAGCCACGAATAATATAAATGTCGTTGGGGTTATCGTTCTCTTAATGCCCGATTTATGGCTTTCAATATCGGCTTTAGCAAATAATCGAGTACCGTTTTCTTGCCGTTTAAAATATCGACCTCAGCTGCCATCCCGGCAATAATTTCGAGTCGTTCGTCCGCCGTTTTTTCCAGATGATTTTTTGCGGTACATAATCGAATCAAATAGTAATTATCTTCGTCTTTTTCTAACCGGGAACGCTGTCGGCACTAATATGTCCCAGCGAAACATCCGGTCCACCATAAATAGAAACTAAGTTTTACCACAGCTTTCTGTCCAGGACGAAGAAAACCCATATCGGCCGCGCGAACGAACACTGCCGACGTCAACTTGTTGTTGGCTAAAGCAGACCCGCGACCAAGGCCTTCGCAGTTTGCGGGATATCCAATAAATTACAGAACCGACCGCGATGCCCGCAACACAGGACCGTCAAACGTCGGACCCGGCCCGGCCCGGCCCGGCGACGCTATCAAACATGTAGGATGAGCGTAAAAGTTATTATTTTTATAACGCGATCACGCGCTACCGTCCGTGTAAGAATTATAAATTTAGACGATTACAACCCAAAAAGCTTTTTTATCAAAACTAATTCAAAAAATGCTTAAATCGCCGTGTCCGCTGCGTCGCCGATGATTTCCCGCAACAACGCCGTCGCATAGCTACCGGCCGGCAAGGTAAAACTTAGCTGTAATTGCACCGGCCGCCACTGCCAGCCCAAGGCTTCCGGCAATACCCGCAAGGCTCTACGGTCCGCTTCCAGTTCAAATGCGATCAGACCGTCGGCCAACGCCGGATTCGCCGCTATCACGGCAATCTCTATCGCCCCCGCCTCCGCGCTAGTCAAACTGCCGCCGCGCCCCCACATCACCGCCGTTGGATGAATATCGCCTTGCTCGACGCGTTCGGCCAACGTAGTGTCGTGGGCGTCGCCGGTAAAACAGCTGTTGCTGCCGTCCAGCTTGAACACATCGCCTTCCAGCGCGCGATTCCAATTAGCTAACTCGACCCGCCGCGCCAATATCTGATTGAATAAATAAGAGCGCGCCGCCGACAAATACAAGGAACGATGTTCGCGTTTGACTTTAGCGCCGGCAAACATCGCCTGCGCGCGAACGATATTCTGCCCGTTCCGCCCGAAACGTTGCGGTCCGAAATAATTCGGAAAACCATGGGCTTTGATCTGTTCCAGCTGCTTTTCGGCGAGTTCCCTGTCGCCAGACCAATTACGAATCAACAGCGTGAATCGATTGCCAGCCAATACACCACGCTTCAGTTTACGGGCGTGGCGAACCGCTTTTAGAATCTTCAACTGGTCGGTTTCGACACCGGACCAGTCAGGATCTTCCTTACCCGGCAACCAAACGCTGAACCATTGCCGGGTGCGGCCGTGACGGTCTTTCAGGCCGGCATAGCTGACATCGCGCTGGCGGACGCCGGCATACCGAGCCAGCAGGCGAGCGACATATTCGGTATTTTCGCCGACTTTTTCGATATACAGAAAGACATGCTCGCCGCTACCTTCCGGCTCGAACGACAAAATTTCCTCGACGATGAAGTCGTCGGCTTCGGTTTTGATGTCGCCGGTACCGGACGGTCCGCCGTAGGCACAAGGCCATTCGGGTAATGCAAAGTTGCTCACTTTTCGATCAACACCACCGCCTGCACGGCGATGCCTTCCTTGCGGCCTTCGAAGCCGAGTTTTTCAGTGGTGGTGGCTTTGACGTTGATGAAATCGACATCGACCTTAAGATCGGCAGCGATATTGGCGCGCATGGCAGGTACATGCGGCAGCATTTTTGGCGCCTGAGCGATGATCGTTACGTCGGCGTTGATCAGCGTATAGCCGCTCTCCTGGACGATTTTATAAACATGACGCAACAACACGCGGCTATCGGCGCCTTTGAATTCGGGGTCGGTATCCGGGAAATGTTTGCCGATGTCACCCAAAGCCGCCGCACCGAGAATGGCGTCCGCCAGGGCATGCAAGACCACGTCGCCGTCGGAATGGGCTTCCAGGCCTTTTTCATAAGGGATTTTGACGCCGCCCAGAATGATGTGGTCGCCGTCGTTGAAACGGTGAACGTCGTAGCCTTGACCGACTCGGATCATGCTTGTTGCTCCATATAGAATTGCGCCAGCGCCAGATCTTCGGGCCGGGTGATTTTGATGTTGTCGGGGCGACCTTCGACGATCTTAGGCTTGTAGCCCAACAGTTCCAGCGCGCTGGCTTCGTCGGTGATCGCAGGATTGCCTTCGGTTTGTTGCAGCGCATCGCGTAGCATGCCGTATTTAAACATCTGCGGCGTCAGCGCCCGCCAGATGTGTTTGCGGTCGACGGTAGCGGTGATGGTGTCGCCGTCGACGTGTTTCAGCGTGTCGTGCGAGGACAGCGCCAGGATGCCGCCGACCGGATCGTTCTTCAATGTTTCGATCTGGAGATGGATGTCGGCCGAGGTCAGGCAAGGGCGTGCCGCGTCGTGCACCAGCACCCAGTCGTCTTCGTCGGCCAGGCCTTGCAAGGATTTCAGCGCCGACAACACGGAATCGGCACGTTCCTTGCCGCCGGGGGCGGTAATCACGTTAGGATGCTTGGAAACTTCCAGCTCTGGCCAGTACGGATCTTCGATGGAAATCGCCACCGCAACTGCCTGAAAAGCGCCGGATTCCAGCAAGCGAAGCAAAGTGTGTTCGATGACGGTCTTGTCGGCCAGCGGCAGATACTGTTTGGGGCGGTCGGCTTGCATGCGTTTGCCGACGCCGGCTGCGGGCACCACGGCCCAGCATTTGAGAATTGGGTTCATGCTATTCCAGCACTTGAAAGAAGGTTTCGCTTTCCTTGATCATGCCCAGCTCGTAGCGGGCACGTTCCTCGATGGTTTCCAGGCCGCGGCGCAGATCGAGCACCTCTGCATACAAGGAATCGTTGCGTTCCTTTTTTTCCTGGGCTTCCTTGGTCAGCGTATCCAGGCGTTCCCGATAATCGCTAATTTGCGAGACGCTGGCATCGCCCAGCCAAAACCGGTACTGGAAGTGGACAATCAATAGAATGATGACGGCGATCAACGTTTTAATGGCGGGTATCTCGATCATGTAGGTGGGCTATGCTCAGGAAAGCATAGCCCAACAATAAGGCCAACATTTTGGGTTACGCCCTTCGACTACGCTCAGAGCCTAACCCAACCTACATTATTTAGACAGCATTTTAAACGCGCTACGGCCGGCGTATCTGGCTTTTGCGCCCAACTCGTCTTCGATTTTCATCAGACGGTTGTATTTAGCGACACGGTCGGAACGGCTCAATGAACCGGTCTTGATCTGGCCGGTGCCGGTAGCAACGACGAGATCAGCGATGGTAGTATCTTCGGTTTCGCCTGAACGGTGTGAAACCACCGCGCTGTAACCCGCCGCTCTGGCCATGCTGATTGCTTCCAAAGTTTCGGTCAGAGTGCCGATTTGGTTGACTTTGATCAGGATGGAATTGGCGATGCCTTTCTCGATACCTTCTTTCAGAATCGCCGGGTTGGTCACGAACAAATCGTCGCCGACCAACTGGATGCGGTTGCCCAATTTTTCAGTTTGATATTTCCAGCCGTCCCAGTCGTTTTCGTCCAGACCGTCTTCGATCGAGATGATCGGATATTTGTCAACCCAGGCCGCCAGAAAGTCGACCATTTCCACAGAATTAAAGCTGCGGTTTTCGGCGGACAATACATATTTGCCGTCGTCGAAATATTCGGAAGCAGCGGCATCCATACCCAGGTAGATGTCTTGGCCGGCTTTGTAACCGGCTTTTTCGATGGCTTCCAGGATGACTTCGATGGCTTCTTCGTTGGAACGCAGGTTAGGCGCGAAGCCGCCTTCGTCGCCGACGGTGGTCGCCAGGCCTTTGGATTTCAACACTTTCGCCAGGTTATGGAACACTTCGGCGCCGTAACGGATTGCTTCGCGGAAAGTTGGCGCGCCGACTGGCAGAATCATGAACTCTTGCAGATCAACGCTGTTGTCGGCATGCGAACCGCCGTTAATGATGTTCATCATCGGCACCGGCAAGATGAATTCGCCACTGGTATTCAGGAAACGATACACAGGCAGGCCGGCTTCTTCGGCAGCAGCGCGAGCGGCGGCCAGCGAGACGCCCAGGATGGCGTTGGCACCCAAACGGCTTTTGCTAGAGGTGCCGTCCAGCGCGATCATTTTTTCGTCCAGAGCAGCCTGATTAGAGGCATCCAGGCCGACCACCGCTTCGCGCAGCTCGGTGTTGACGTAGTTGACGGCTTTCAGCACACCTTTACCCAAATAACGGGCTTTGTCGCCATCGCGCAATTCGATCGCTTCGCGTTCGCCAGTGGAAGCGCCTGACGGTACCATTGCGCTACCGACAATGCCGGACGCCAGATAGACTTCCGCTTCAACAGTCGGGTTACCGCGTGAATCCAATACTTCTCTTGCTTTTACGTCTACTATTCTTGCCATTACCTTGCCCTATAGTGTGGTTTCAATCAGGCTGCTGGATTTAACAGCCCGGTCTATTGTTACTAACGTTTCTAATAATTCTTTCATGCGGTGCAGCGGCCAGGAATTGGGGCCGTCGCTGAGCGCTTCTTCCGGCTTGGGATGCGATTCCATGAAAATCCCTGAAATGCCAACCGCTACCGCTGCCCGAGCCAATACCGGCACATGCTCGCGCTGGCCACCAGAGACATTGCCTTGCCCGCCCGGCAACTGCACGGAATGGGTGGCGTCGAACACCACCGGACAACCGGTATCGCGCATCACAGCCAAAGACCGCATGTCCGAAACCAAATTATTATAACCAAACGACACGCCGCGCTCGCAAACCATGATCTGTTGATTGCCGGTAGCCTTGGCCTTGGCGGCGACATTGGCCATGTCCCAAGGCGCTAAAAACTGGCCCTTTTTGATATTGACCGGTTTGCCCAAGGCGGCGACGCTTTGAATGAAATTGGTTTGCCGACATAGGAAAGCTGGGGTTTGCAGCACATCGACCACGGCCGCGACTTCCGCCAACGGCGTGTCTTCGTGGACGTCGGTCAACACCGGCACGTTCAACTGCTGTTTGACCTTTTCCAGAATCTGCAGGCCTTTTTCCAGACCGGGGCCGCGAAAGCTGCCCAATGACGACCGATTAGCCTTGTCGAACGACGATTTGTAGATGAAAGGGATATTCAATTCGTCGGCGATTTCCTTCAATTTACCAGCGGTATCCAGCGTCATTTGCTCGCTTTCAATCACACAGGTACCGGCGATCAGGAAAAACGGCTGATCCAGGCCCACTTCGAAATTACATAATTTCATGCTTAACCTTGTTTTTTGTGCTCTTGAGAGCATTTGTGTTTGGCGGCCGCTTCGACGAAACCGGAAAACAAGCGATGGCCGTTGCGCGGCGTCGAGGTGAATTCAGGGTGGAACTGGCACGCCAGGAACCAGGGATGATCCGGCAACTCGATAATCTCCACCAAGCGACCGTCCAGCGATTTGCCTGAGAAGCGCATACCGGCTTCTTCCAGTTGTTTGAGATATTGATTGTTGAATTCGTAACGATGGCGATGGCGTTCGGTAATCACGTCTTTTTGATACAACTCGAAAGCCAGCGAATCGGCTTTAAGGCTGCATTTTTGCGCACCCAAGCGCATGGTGCCGCCGATATCCGAATCTTCGTCGCGTACATTCAATTGTCCGGCCTCGTCCATCCACTCGGTAATTAAACCGATCACCGGATGCGGACTGTTCGGCAAAAACTCCGTACTGTGCGCGCCTTCCAGGCCGACCACGTCGCGGGCGAATTCGATCACCGCCGACTGCATGCCCAGGCAAATGCCCAGATAAGGAATTTTGTTTTCGCGAGCAAAGCGCACCGTAGAGATCTTGCCTTCCACGCCACGCTCGCCGAAACCGCCCGGCACCAGAATCGCATCGACATCCTTCAATTGCGCGGTACCTTCGGCTTCGATGGTTTCCGAGTCGATGTATTTGATGATGACTTTGTGGCGGGTATGAATACCGGCGTGAATCAAGGCTTCGTTCAGCGATTTATAAGCATCGGTATGATCGACATATTTGCCGACAATAGCGATTTCCACCTCATCGGTCGGATGAGTCAGACCGTCGACGACTTTTTCCCAGGCCGTTAAATCGGCAGGCGGCACATCGAGACGTAATTGGTCGACGACCAGATCGTCCAAACCTTGTTCGCGCAGCAGCAGCGGGATACGGTAAATCGTATCGGCGTCGATCGCGGAAATCACCGCTTTTTCGTTGACATTGGTAAACAGTGCGATCTTGCGACGCTCGCTGGCCGGAATCGGCTGCTCGGAACGGCAGATCAGAATATCCGGCTGGATACCGATGGTGCGCAGTTCTTTTACCGAATGTTGGGTCGGTTTGGTTTTGATCTCGCCGGCCGATTTGATGTAGGGCACCAGTGTCAGATGGATGAACACCGCGCGGTCGCGGCCCAGTTCAACGCCCATTTGGCGGATGGATTCCAGGAAGGGTAGCGACTCGATGTCGCCCACCGTGCCGCCGACCTCGATCAAGGCCACGTCGGTGCCTTCGGCGCTGGCATACACCCGGCGCTTGATTTCGTCGGTAATGTGCGGAATCACCTGCACCGTCGCGCCAAGGTACTCGCCCTTGCGCTCGTTGCGCAATACTTGCTCGTAGACCTGGCCGGTGGTGAAGTTGTTTTTCTTGGCCATCGTCGTTTTCAAAAACCGCTCGTAATGGCCCAAGTCCAGATCGGTTTCCGCGCCGTCCTCGGTGACGAATACTTCGCCATGTTGAAACGGGCTCATGGTGCCTGGATCGACGTTGATATATGGATCGAGCTTGGTGAGAGTGACTTTCAAGCCGCGATCTTCAAGAATCGCCGCCAGGGACGAAGCGGCTATCCCTTTTCCCAAGGATGAAACCACACCGCCGGTGATAAAGATGAATTTTGTCATGAACGTTTTGCGCCCTGTTCAGCGAATAGCAAGGGGTCGAAAAAGGCGCAAATTTTATCAGTTTTGGTTTGAAATTGCCTTTTTAATTCGACACAACCAGCAACTACCTCGCGTTGCCGCCGGGAATACGCTTGAGCTTGCCCCGCCCCAATCGCTAAAACGCCTACTTTTTTGAGCTTATAAATCCTGCTCGGCACCCGATCGCAAATTGGGCCAAGAGCTGAAGGCGAACACCCAGATCATGATGATATTGACGACCGGCACTAACAATACTAGCGTCCAACGCCCATCGAATCCGGCCTTTTCCAAAATTCGATAACCCAGCCACAAGCAAAACAACACATAGACCGGTAGTAAAATAAAATACAGTTCCATGATCAGCGCTCCTTTTTAGCATGCGGCCAAGCTTGCAAGGCCAATTGCATAAAAACAATCAACAAACCAAAGATAGGTAAAAACACCAGCGCAGCCCAGGCCGGATTCAGACCGGCTTTCTTGTAGATCAAGATGGCCGGTATCGCGATCATCATGCCCACTATTGCCGCCTGAAGTATATCCGGAAACATCATCATGACTCCTCCCAACACAATTTGCCGCTTATCATCACACGCTTTCGGGCGCACGCCAATCCACGCGATAACAATCATCCAATGCATCGCACCAAGCCCATTCAGCCACCCATAAGCCGGCCACCGCCGCCAAGCGCTCGCCTAGATAAATCAGCGGCCGGGCATCTCTTTCCCAAGGCGGAACAGCCGCTTCTTGATAGAGTTTTTTCAAACAATGATGCCCTATCCGCCCCGGCAACTTCAATTTTTCGCCGCCCTGCCGCGCAGCCACGACCACTTCCGAAATATCCCATAACGATTTGGCGATGCCGGACGAAGAGACCACTTTACTCAATACATAGCCATTACTCAGTGCCACGCTCTTATCCTGCCGCGGCCAGACTATGGGCTGCGCCTGCTTGCGCAAATGCTCGGCGGCTATACAAAACAATTTTTGCCGGTACTTCTTGATGTAACAGCCTTGAATATAAAGCTGCGGCTGCGCATCGTCCCGGCCGTCGATCAATTGATCGACCAAGGTTTGCAACACTGCTTGGCTAGGCGGCTTCAAGCCCATCCGGCTTAGCCATCGCCGTAACAAACCATTGCGCTGCGCGGCCGACATGATCGGTAAATCACTTATCGACAGACTGCCATCCGCCGGATCGAAAATAGTTTGTAAGGTTTGTTCAGTCCAGTCGTCGATCATCCGGGTCGCATCGCCGCAATGCGCTGCCGAACGGGCCACGGTTTTGTCCAGGGACGGCCAGCGTTGTTTCAATAATGGCAGGATTTGATTGCGCAGATAGTTGCGATCGAAATCACTGCTTTGATTAGTAGGGTCTTCAACCCATTGCAAACGATGGGTTTGCGCATATTGCGCTATGTCCTGTTTGGCCACATTTAGCAAAGGCCGCAACATTCGCCCCAGACCAAACTCGGCGGCGACCGGCATCCCTGCCAACCCTGCCACGCCGGCACCCCGAAACAATTGCAGCAACAGCGTTTCCATCTGATCCTCGCGGTGCTGGGCCAATAACAATACATCGCCGACCGTCAGCAAATTCCGCAACGCCTGATAACGAGCCTCGCGCGCCGCGGCCTCCGGGCTTTGACCGTTTTCGGCACGGGCATCGACTATTAACAGTTGAAAATCAACACCCAAGCGCTCGGCTTGCCGACGACAATGTTCGCCCCAAGCGGCTGCGACTGTTTGCAAACCATGGTTGACGTAGACCGCGACGATTTTGCTTTTGAGCGTCGGCTGCGTGGCGCACAAATGCAGCATGACATGCGAGTCGATGCCGCCGCTGTAGGCCACGTAGATTTTGCCGGCAGATTCCGGCAACAGCGAAGCGATGGCTTTATAACTGAGTACAGGCATGTTTTACCCACAAAAAAGGCCGAGTGAAATCGGCCTTTATCGAACAAAAATTAGCTTAAGTTTATTTAACGGGCTCTTCGATATACGAACCAAAGCGCATGATACGTTGATAGCGTTTTTCCAACAGCTGATCCAAGTTTTGCGCCTCGTTACTGAGCTCATCAAGATGTCTCAGTAACGCCTCCTGCAAATTCCCGGCAATTTTCTCGAAATTGCGATGACCGCCGCCCACTGGCTCACGAATCACTTCGTCCAAGAATCCCTGTTCGCGCACCCGGTCCGAGGTAATCCCCATCGCTTCCGCCGCCAATTGGGCCTTGTCGGCGCTTTTCCACAAGATCGACGCACAGCCTTCCGGCGAAATCACCGCATAGGTGCTGTACTCCAACATCAACAAGCGATCGCCGACGCCAATTGCCAGCGCGCCGCCGGAACCGCCCTCGCCGATTACGGTGCAGATGATCGGTGTTCTTAATTTGGACATTTCGAACAAATTGCGGGCAATCGCCTCGCTTTGTCCGCGCTCCTCGGCGCCGATACCGGGATATGCGCCGGGGGTGTCGATCAGACAGATGATAGGTAAATTAAAGCGTTCGGCCAGTTTCATCACTCGCAGCGCTTTACGATAGCCCTCCGGACGCGGCATGCCGAAATTGCGATAGATCTTTTCCTTGGTGTCTCGGCCTTTTTGATGACCGATTACCACCACTGGCCGACCTTCCAGACGCGCCAGGCCACAGACTATCGCCGGGTCGTCGGCATAAGCCCGGTCGCCGTGCAGCTCATGAAATTCGGTAAAAATCAGATCGATATAATCCAGCGTATACGGACGGCCCGGATGTCTGGAGAGTTGCGAAATCTGCCAATCGGATAAATCCGAAAAGATACTCTCGGTCAGGCTTTCGCATTTCTGCTCCAGCAACTTCAAGGTTTCGGAAATATCGAAATTATTATCAAGCTCGACCTTGCGCAGCTCTTCTATCTTGGCTTGCAGTTCGGCAATAGGCTGTTCAAAATCTAAGAATTTTAAATCCATGTCAATCGGCGTCAGAATCACTAAAATGGTCGGCAATTCTAATGAAAAAAGCCGATATTGCCTATCTGTTTTACCCAACCGCCTAGAAAATGAACAAAAACGCCACCTTAGAGACCCAAGTGCATGCGCCGCTAGCCGCCAGGATGCGTCCGGCCACACTGGATGATTTTATCGGCCAACAGCATCTGTTGGCGAAAGGTAAATCGCTCAGAGCCGCCATCGACCAGGGTGTGCCGCACTCGTTGGTTTTCTGGGGACCGCCCGGCGTCGGCAAGACCACGCTGGCCAAAATCATAGCCAGCAGCGCCCACTGCCATTTCATCGAATTGTCGGCGGTGATGGCCGGTGTCAAAGAAATCCGCGCCGCGGTCGCCGAAGCCGAAGATGTCAAACTGACTCGCAATCTGAATACCGTGGTGTTCATCGACGAAATCCACCGTTTTTCAAAAAGCCAGCAAGATTCGCTGTTGGCGCCGATCGAAAACGGCACCATCATCCTGTTCGGCGCTACCACCGAAAATCCGTCGTTCGAATTGAATAATGCGCTGTTGTCCCGGTTGCGGGTTTACGTACTGCGCAGTCTGGACGCCGAAGCATTGACGAATCTATTGAAACAAGCGCTGCATGACCCGCAACGCGGCCTGGGTCAACGCCAGCTCAGCGTAGACGACGATACCCTGCAACTGATCGCCAAAGCCGCCGACGGCGACGCCCGCCGCTGCCTGAACATCTTGCAGATTGCCGCCGATCTGGCCGAGACCGTCGACGGCCGGGAAACCGTCAACCCGGAAGTTATCAACGAAGTCTTGCAAGGCCACGCCAACCGCTTCGACAAGGGCGGCGATATTTTTTACGACCAGATCTCGGCCTTGCATAAATCGGTGCGCGGCACCGATCCCGACGCGGCGTTGTACTGGTTTGCCCGGATGCTGGACGGCGGCTGCGACCCTTTGTATATCGCCCGCCGGGTGATTCGGATGGCATCGGAAGACATCGGCAACGCCGATCCGCGCGGCCTGGAACTGGCGCTGAACGCGGCGCATGCCTACGAACGGCTGGGCAGCCCGGAAGGCGAATTATCGCTGGCCCAGGCGGTGGTCTATCTGGCCTGCGCACCGAAAAGCAATGCGGTCTATGTCGCTTACAAGGCGGCGATGAACGACGCCCGCAACAGTGGTTCGCTGGAAGTGCCTGTCCATCTGCGCAATGCGCCGACCAAACTGATGAAGGAACTGGGCCACGGCGCCGAGTACCGCTACGCCCACGACGAGGCGAACGCCTATGCAGCCGGCGAAAACTATTTCCCGGAGCCGCTAAAGGGCCGCCACTACTATTTTCCGGTCGAGCGCGGCTTGGAAGCCAAGATCAAAGAAAAACTCAATTTTCTTCGAAAACAATAAATTAAGCTTGGGAGCTTTTATGAAACGCGCAACACAACTGGCATTGGCACTATCGCTGTCATTCGGCTTATCAGCCTGCTCCACCGTGTACTACAGCGGCTTGGAGAAAATTGGCATCCCCAAGCGCGAGGTGATGGTGCATCGCGTGGAAAAAGCCCGCGACACCCAGGAAGAAACCAAGCAGCAGTTCAAGTCGGCATTGGAGCAATTCACCGTATTGACCAATTTCAAGGGCGGCGATCTGGAAGCCACCTATAACAAACTAAACGGTGAGTACGAAGCCAGCGTCAAAAAGGCGGAGGAAGTGAATAAACGCATCGCCGATATCGAGGACGTTTCCAACGCGCTATTCAGCGAATGGGAAACCGAGCTGGGCCAATACAGCAACGCCTCGTTGCGCCGAACCAGCCAACAAAAATTGACCGCGACCAAGGCTCACTATCAGCAATTGCTAGCCGCGATGCGCAAGGCTGAGGCTAAAATCGAGCCTGTGCTGAGTGTATTCCGAGATCAAGTGCTGTATTTGAAACACAACCTGAACGCCCAAGCGATTGCCGCGCTAAAAGGTCAATTGGATTCGGTCAAATCGGACGTATCGGCTTTGGTGGTGGAGATGGAAAAATCGATCAATGAAGCGGATGCGTTCATCAAGACCATGGAGAAACCATAGAGCCGCGTATTGCGCTGCGGCGAGTTATTCGAATCGATTCGGAATGTTTACCGTACCGGCCAACATGTTATTGGCGCGCCTCGCACCGAACAGCGCAAACCTTATACTGATTTATCGGCAAAGGACTAGCTTAACCTCAGCGTTTTTTATATCTACACCCCAATTTGGGTGACCGATAAAACGTAATAGCTGTAATAAACCACAGACACCAAAAGCAATACATTCAATAGTTTTTCGACTCTACTGTATTGTTCTTGCTGATATTTTTTAGCATTTTTTGCTCTCATCCGACCCTCCGATGTTCCATGAGACATGTCAAAGCCAAATCGATGGCGCCGCCTACGACAATACTGTTTCGTTTATCTGCTGATGCCGTTGCCAATCCAAGCGCCCGCTGCCGCGCCGATACCCGCACCGAGTGGATCGCCTTTGCTCATTTCGTAACCCGCCATGCTGCCTAAAGCGCCGCCGACCAAACCTTGAGTCGAACGCTGATCGTAACTTTGATAGCGCGGCGCTGGCTGCGGTGCCGGCGCGTAATGAACTACGCGCTCGGGATAATAGACCCGTTCAACTTCAACATAATGGTCATGGTGATGCCCATGATGATGACCGTGATGTCCATGCCCGTGACCGTGCCCATCAGCGTAGGCCAAAGGCGAACACAACAAACCAATTGCAACTAAACCTGTCACTCTGAACATAAAAAACGCCTTCTCTGGAAAAGTAATTCAGTTGCTAATTAGTGTAGAGCGCATTATTTAATTCTTGATTAGGAACAGATTAAGAATTGATGAAGATTTCAATGTCGGCTGATATTGGCTTTGCCAAGTTTTACCGTGCATACAGTTAAACCACGCTCCAAAGGCTTGGTGTCATCTGTTTCGAGGATTTATGATATAAAGCGCTGCTTATTTGAGTCGCTACCATCGGCCGTGCTGTGCTCGCTGACAGTCGATAACAAAGCGCTATCCGCCAGGTGGAAATTCAGGGTAGCCACAAAAAAACCGATTGGCAATGCCAGTCGGGTCAATAATTTTATTCCAGGGGGACAGGTCATGTTAGAAATCTTAATATTCGTTGCCGCAGTGTTAGCCATCGGTTCAGTCGTTTGGGTAATCAAAAACAAGAACAAGACAACCGGCAAAATCCCGACAACAACCCATCAACCAGCATCGTCTGCAGTCAATAATCCACAACCCAAAACAAACCCCGTTACCACAACGAGCGAACAGACTGCCAAGTCCGTGGATACCACTAAACCCGCTTCAGTATCTGAATCGAGCCTAGCGCCTAAACCAGCCCCGGCACAGCCCGTTGCCGTCAAGTCCGCAAGCCCGATTCCAGCCAAAATTGAAACAGACAAAATTCCAGAAGATTCAGTCCTCAGCCGGCATCACCTCGCCGCCTTGCAAGCCGAAAAAGATCATATCAGTAACCCTTATCCGACCGATTCCGTGCTGCGCAGGCATTATGACACCATGCACCAAGTCGCCGTACCTAACACTAACACCGCTACAGAAACCGTATCACCCCAGCCGCAAGCCGAAGTAAAAGCGCCGATTGCGGAAAAGGAGCGCATTCCGGAAGACTCGACACTGAAGCGACATGTTCTGAGCCAACTGCGCAGCGAGATTGAAGCGGAACTGCCCCCTAAACCGACCGATTCCGCCTTGAAACGTCACTACGAAGGCTTGGTGCAGGCAAAACTGCAACAACGCTTGACAGAATACGCCGCATAGTCAGACCAGTCATACGCGTCGCAACGCTACCCAATGTCTATGACAAACTCCGGATGGCCGACAAGCTAATCCGGAGAGTTTTCCCTCAGTGGTTTCGCGTCTGTTTTGGTAAGACTCCGGCCGGCAAGACCGAAAGTTGAAGGTCGCGAGCGATATATCTTGGATAGCTTCGATTGACTTCCCAATATCACCCTATAACCGGATTTTCACCTGTATGAACTCTATTTACCAATTCTCAGCCAACAGTATTGCCGGCGAAACGGTCGCATTGGAAAATTATCGTGGCAAAGTGCTGTTAATCGTTAACACTGCCAGTCAATGCGGATTTACCCCGCAGTACCGGGAATTGGAAGCCTTGTATCAAACGTATAAGAGCCGAGGCTTGGAAATACTGGGGTTTCCCTGTAATCAGTTCGGCAGCCAGGAACCCGGTGACAGCCAAACCATTGCCGAGTTTTGCGAACTGAATTTCAGCGTGAGCTTTCCCATGTTTGAAAAAATCGAGGTGAACGGCAAGCATGCTCACCCGCTTTTCAACTATCTGAAAGCCGCCGCGCCTGGTTTGTTAGGCAGCCAGAGTATCAAATGGAATTTCAACAAATTTCTGGTGGGCCGGGATGGCAAGGTCTACAAGCGCTACGCGCCGATAGTATCGCCGTCGGCGATCAGCAGGGGCATAGAACGCTTGCTGAAAAACGACTAGCGTTCAGGGGGTAGGAAAACTTTTGGCCCAATCGCCAGGCCGCACTATGCCAACGTGCGCACTCGAATCAAGGCTGCCGGCCGCCGAGGTCGCGCTAACATCAGTAATCGTCAAAATGCCCACGGGCTCGCCCAAACCTGCTCCCGCCTGCCCGCCGACGCCAGCGGAATATACCATCAATTTGTCACCCATCTTGATCTTGTCTTGGGCGCCGGCGGCAATCACGACGCGATTGCTGCTGGCCTGAACCACCCGCACCGCGAACGGATAGCAACCGAACAGCCGGTGAATGTCCTCGCTGGCTTGCTGAATAATTTCGCCGATTTTATGGCCGGCCGGCGTCGCGTTAAATCGGTCGCTGCCCACGGTATAACCGGTCGGCAAGGTGACGTCGCCGATGATCGAATCGGTATAGCGATGCTGAAATAGCAAAGCTCCGCTAAAACCGTCGTGAACAAAGACATCGATACCAATGCTACGCCGAGCGATATAATCCCGCGCCATCGATTTCAACTCGGCCAATATACCGCTGCCGCGCACATATTCGGCAGACTCCACCCGAAAATCCCGGATCACTCCCGATAGCACGAATTGGGCATTATGCATGCTGGCGATGCGCAGCAACGCGGCGTTTCCAGGGCCGTCTTCCGGCTGTATCTCCGGTGCCATGTCCGGCCGTCTGTACAATATGGTATTGGTCAGGTTACGCCCGATAAAATCCCCGGTTTCCATCAAGCGGTTGTTGATTTCTCTAGGAATCCCGCTGAACAGATCCTGACTTTCGGTGCCACTGACCTGCTCGGTATTCATGATCGGAAAACCGGTGGCGACGATTTTTTTGCGATACGGCGAGGCGCAACGTTGTTTGTCCGACAGCACCGCCAATACCTGTACATGATAGAGGTTAGCATCCTGCCATTCATCGACGACTTTAATGTCGCTGATCAGCATCGCCGCAGCATTGTTGCGCTTGAGTTGTAATGAAGCATTGTTGACTGCGTCGTCAATGGCTGCCCGGCGGACGTCTTCGATACCGCCTTGAGCTAACGGGGCCGCACCTTGAACGCTAACTTGTTGGCCCGACACCGAGGCATCGACGTCACCGCTGCGCCTATTGCCGTTGCCAGGATGACTACAGCCCACCAGCAACACGACCAATATTCCAAACAGAACACCTTTAAAGCACATTCAAAAACCCATTGATCAATAGATGATTGAATATTAAACGTACCGCCGTGTTGGCGGTCCATTCCACGTCATACATGCCAAGGTCCAGCAACACATCGTTAACGACATGGGGCTGCTTGGAAAAACCTTGCACGTAAAATTGGTCGCTGCAATCGCGAGAACCGCAGGCCAAGTTAGCGGACGTCACCGTCGCCGGCTTATATCCCAGCCGAGTGAATGCCAACTTATTGTCTTCCTGCAAACATTGCCCCACCACCGCAGTATCGCCGGCCATGCATCGATAAAAACGCGGGCTTAAATGTAATTCCAGCGTGGTTTTCAGGCTGTCCTTGACCGCACGATAATCGGTAGCACGGGCCTCGCGCAGGTAAGTATCCAAATAAACCCGGTAGATCTCGTTGCGCATCACCTGCGTGCCAACGGTGGCTTGATTACCCAGGGGTTCTCGGTAGAGCAAATCCGCCAAGTCCCGATAGGCATCGAGCTTAGCGGCCTGTTGCGCCTGTAGCCAACGCTGATTGACGGCCAGATTGCCGCTGTCGTCGAAACGACTGTAACCGCTGGCGCGCAAAGTTTTACCGGCCGGGTAGGTCTCAGCGCTGTTACCGCCAACTGCGGCACACCCGCTTAAAATCAACAATAAAGCCGATAGGCACAAATAGTTAAACGCGTTCATCGCTCCTCCTCCCAGTTGCCTAAGTCATCGACTGGTTGCGGTTTTTCTTGAGGAAGAATCTACAATTCAAACCATCGCCAATCAGCCGTGGGTCTTGTCGCCAGCCACCGACCAAAGTTTTTCCAGCTGATAAAGCTCCCGCGCCTGACCGGTCATCACATGCAAAATCACGTCGCCCAAATCCAACAAAATCCAGTCGCAACTTTGATCACCCTCCAAGCCCAAAGGCTGATGACCATGCTCCTTGGCTTTCTCAACGACATAATCGCAAAGCGACTTGGCATGACGCGAGGAAGTACCGGTCGCGATGACCATGTAGTCGGTGATGCTGGTTTTGCCGCGCACATCGATAGTCTTAATGTTTTGGCCTTTGCGTTCGTCGAGTTCGGTCTCGACTAATTTCAGTAATGCTTCGGTTTGCATTCAATTTCCTGTGTAATGAATAGGTGCTTGATAAAGTTGATACCGACGAATCAAAGCGATGACAGAGTCGGGCAATAAAAATTGTGGGTTGTGGCCAACCGCCAGCAGTTGCCTGATCTCGGTTGCCGAGATCGCTAACGCGGTGACTTCCTGGAAATATAAATAACCGGCAGCTTGACGGCGCAATTGCTCGCCAGTGCGAGCGCAACGTTGTTGTAAAAATTCCGGCAATGCTTGACCGGAAAAGCCCGGCCGGGTCATCACCACGACATGCGCATAATCGAACAAATGCTGCCATTGGTACCAGCCTGCCAAGCCGGCGAAGGCATCGGCGCCGATAAATAGCAATAAGGACACTTCCCTGCCCAACTCTTCGCGCAAGGATTGCAACGTTTCCACCATGTAAGACGGCCCTGCCCTATCCAATTCGCGGCGGTCCACGCTAAACCCTGGTGTATCGGCGACAGCCGCTTCCAGCATTTGCAAGCGGATTTCGGCGGGCACCTCCGGTTCGTCGCGATGCGGTGGCAAGCGGCAAGGAATCAAACGCAGCTGCTCCAGCTCAAACAGCTCCTTAACTTCCAAGGCGGTACGCAAATGGCCGTAATGAACCGGATTGAAGGTGCCGCCGTAAATACCGATCATTATTGGCGAATATGGCCATCGCCCAACACGATGAATTTCAATGAGGTCAAACCATGCAAACCAACCGGCCCGCGGGCGTGCAGCTTGTCGGTGCTGATGCCGATTTCCGCGCCCAGGCCGTATTCAAAGCCATCGGCAAAACGGGTGGAAGCATTGACCATCACCGAGCTGGAATCCACCTCGCGCAGGAAGCGCCGCGCCAAGCTGTAATCCTCGGTGACAATGGCTTCGGTATGCGCCGAGCTGTACTGATTGATATGGACAATCGCCTCGTCCATATCGGCGACGATCTTGATAGCCAAGATCGGCGCCAGATATTCGGTATGCCAGTCTTCTTCGGTCGCCCGCACCGCATTCGGAATCAACGAGCAGGTTTTCAGACAACCGCGCAGTTCCACGCCTTTTGCGGCATATTGCTCCGCCAATATCGGCAGCACCTTCGCGGCGATACTTTCCGCCACCAACAAGGTTTCCATCGCGTTGCAAACACCGTAACGGTGGGTCTTGGCATTCATCGCGATCGCCACCGCCTTGTCCAGGTCGGCCTTGCCGTCGATATAGACATGACAGATGCCGTCCAGATGCTTGATCACCGGAATCGTCGCTTCGGCACTGATGCGCTCGATCAAGCTCTTGCCGCCGCGCGGCACTATCACATCGACGAACTCTTTCATCGTGATCAGCTTACCGACCGCCGCCCTGTCGGTGGTTTCCACCACCTGCACCGCCTGTTGCGGCAAGCCGGCCTTGGCCAGGCCCTTGGCAATACAGGCGGCAATCGCCCGATTGGAATGGATAGACTCCGATCCGCCGCGCAGGATGCAGGCATTGCCGGCCTTCAGACACAGCGCAGCCGCATCGACAGTGACATTAGGCCGCGATTCGTAAATGATGCCGATCACGCCCAAAGGCACCCGCATCTGACCAACTTGGATGCCGCTGGGTCGGTAGCTGAGATTGCTGATTTCGCCGACCGGATCGGGCAAAGCCGCCACTTGTTTCAGACCTTCGATCATCGCCTCGATGCGGGCCGGCGTCAGTTCCAAGCGGTCCAGTGATGCCGAATCCATGCCGCTATCCTGGCCGGCCTGTAAATCCTTACGGTTTTCGACGGCCAATTCCGTACTACCAGCGGCAATGGCTTCGGCAATTTTCAATAAGGCGTCGTTTTTCCGACCACTGTCGGCTTTGCTGATTTCCCGGCCGGCCTGTCTGGCCTGTTGGCCGAGCTGCTGCATATAGGTGTTGATGTCCACGGCTTTGACTACCCGATGATCTGGAAAAACCGGGCATTATACCCTCAGAATCCATGCCTTGCCGGATTTAGACCTGCCGATAAGCCCCTTCAAGTACTTAAAAATGTTGCCGGTTTTGCTGGTTTCCTGGTTCGCCAAGCAATGTTAGAAAACCTTAATAAAAACATCTCACAAGCCCATAAAAACATTCAACTATTACTTTGGATAACTTAAATCTTAGGGTTATGATTGCGCTCAGCAATGAAATGGCCACAGTTATGACCAAGAGTGACACAGCCAGCACCGTTCATGCCGATTATCACCAACCCAATACCAATAACAACATGTAGGAAGGCAGGATATGAACAATCTCAGCGAAGAAGAACGCAAAAAAATTCTGGAGAGCTCGCCGGTCGGCACCTGGGCATTGATGCTGATCGTCGGCGGGGGCATGGTAATCGCCTGGCTGCTGATGTACTACGGGGTGTTTTTGCCCCGCGGCCATATCGGTTAGGAGGCTGCCATGCATATCGATCGATTGGAAAAAAAATGGGCCGGCATTTCCCTGGGAATTGCCGGCCTTTTTGTTGTCGTCATCCTGGCTTCCGCCTTGTTTCACGGCATTCATGCGCCCAGTAACGTGGAGACCATAGACTCGGCTCGCCTGCATTTGTCGCAGGAATTTGCCGAAGACAATCTCGGCCCCCAACGCAATCCCGACGGCAGCGTCACGGTGCGCATGGTGGCAGGCCGCTACGGCTTTTATCCCAAAATCCTGACCTTGCCCTCGGATACTCATATCACCTTTCGCTGGGTCAGCCTGGACGTGATTCACGGCGTACACATTCCGATGACCAATATGAGTACGATGATCGTGCCCGGTTACGTAGCGCAGGTCAAAACCGAACTGCACCATATCGGCGACTATCCACTGCTATGCAACGAATATTGCGGCATGGGCCATGCGCATATGTGGACCAATATCAAGGTCGTCAACAAAACGCAGTGGGAAGCGCTCAATAACAACGGGGGAGCGAATCATGGATAACGCAGTCGAGAAAAAATTGGCGCTAACCCATCTATGGGTCGCATTCGGCGCTTTCGCGCTGGCCTCGGTGATGGGTTTGTATCAGGTCATCGAACGTAGCGGCTTTTTCGGTTTCCTGGAATCGCGCGAGGTCTATTACGCCTCGGTCAGTACCCATGGGGTGTTGATGGGCTTCGTGCTGACCTTCTTCTTTATCATGGGTTTTGGCTATTACGTCGCCACCAGCAGCTTAAAGCTGCCGGTGTGGAATAAAACCTTCGCCTGGACCGGCTTCGGCGTGGCGCTGACCGGCGTGGTATTGGCGGCGTTACCGTTGCTGATCGGCCGGGCATCGGTACTGTATACCTTCTATCCGCCGCTGATGGCGCATCCGATTTTTTATATCGGCGCCACCTTGCTGGTAGTGGGCTCCTGGTTCTGGTGCGTGTCGATGATCGTCATGTACCTGCAATGGAAGAAGGCCAACCCCGGCTTGCCGGTGCCGCTGGCGATGTTCGCGACCACCGCCAACGCTATCTTGTGGCTGTGGACCAGCGTTGGCGTCGCGGTGGAAGTCCTGTTTCAATTGATTCCTTGGGCCTTGGGCTGGATAGACACGATTGATGCCGGCTTGGCGCGCACGCTGTTTGCCTGGACCTTGCATCCCATCGTCTATTTCTGGCTGATCCCGACCTATACCGCTTTTTACACCCTGGTGCCGAAACAGGCCGGCGGCTTTGTGTTCAGTGACGAAATGGCCCGGGCCGCGTTCATCCTGCTGGTGGTATTCAGCCTGCCGATCGGTTTTCATCATCTGTACATGGACCCTGAACAAGGCCACGGCTGGAAACTGCTACATGCGGTCGGCACCTTCGTCGTAACCCTGCCAACCTTCATCACCGGCTTTACCGTGATCGCTTCGTTGGAAATCGCCGGCCGCTTGAACGGCGGCAAGGGCCTGTTCGGCTGGATCGCGGCGCTGCCCTGGACCAATCCGATGGTGCTGGCGATCATTCTGGGCCTGTTGATGCTGATCTTCGGCGGCTTCGGCGGCCTGATCAATGCCAGCTACGCGATGAACGCTATGGTTCATAACACCGCTTGGGTGTCCGGCCATTTTCATCTGATCTTCGGCGGCACCACCATCATCATGTATTTCGGCATCGCCTATTACTTCTGGCCGGTGTTGACCGGCAAGCCGCTGCATTGTCCATCGATGGCGATCACCCAGTTGTGGACCTGGTTCGTCGGCATGATCTTCCTGACCACGCCCTGGCATGTCCTGGGTTTGCTGGGCCAACCGCGCCGGATCGATAGCGTCAATTACAACAACCTGCTGACTCTGTCCTGGGAGCCCTACGAAGCGACGATGATATTCGGCGGCGCGATCCTGATCTACTCTTCCGGATTGCTGATTTACAACCTCTACAAAACCCAGGTTGGCAACGAAAGCTACCAAGGCGAGGTCGAATATGCCGAACCGATTCATCCGGTCAAGGATTTGCCCAACTATTTGAACAGCTTTAGTCTGTGGAACATCGTCATCGCCGTATTCATGTTGATTGCCTTCGGTTACCCGATCCTGCAATTCTTCTTGATGGAAACCTTTGGCTCATGCAGATGGGGGGTCTGATCATGAAAAATATCATTCTAAGCGCAGCTTTGTTACTGCCAAGCGTCGTGTTCGGCCAACCGTCTTCCCAAGTGGCCTGGAGCGCCGATCAACTGGATTTCGTCAAAACAGGTAATCCGCAGAAAGGCCAGGAACTGGCCAAAACTTGCGCCGCCTGCCATGGCGACAAAGGCATCAGCGTTTCGCCTACTTATCCGTCCCTGGCTGGGCAATTGCCGACTTACCTCTACAAGCAGTTGCAGGACTACGCCAACGGCGATCGCCAGGATCCGATGATGGGCAGTATCGCAAAGGGATTTAGCAAACAGGACAATGCGGATTTGGCCGCCTGGTTCGGTTCGCAAGCACCTGCTTTTCAATCCCGTAGCCCGATGGTTTACGAGCAGGCGGAAAATCTGGTCAAAAACGGCAATAACGAACGGGTGTTACCGCCCTGCGAAGTCTGCCATGGCAGTTCGGGCAAAGGACAAGAAATGGATATGCCGGCCTTGTCGGGTCAAAATGCGGCCTATACCTCGGCCAGCTTGAAAGCCTTTAAAAGCGGCGCGCGCCGTAACGACATCTACAGCCGGATGCGCTTGATCGCCGAAAGCCTGACCGATCAGGAAATCGAAGAATTGGGTTTTTATTATCAAAACATCAGAAATTGAGGCTCTGTGACGATAGCCGGCGGGCAGCTCACCGTCCCGCCGAGCTGAGCTTTTTTTGTTTAAGCCATTGGATTGATTATGTCGAGCGATTGCAACATACCTGCTAAATATGCCTACAAGGGCGCTAATCTGATCAGTTTCGGGACTTCGATCAAGTTGCTGTTTACCGGTTATCTGGTCACTATCGCCGCCGGCTATTTGATGGCATTGATCCAAATCCTGTTCACCCACGGCATGGCCGACGGTAAATTCGGCTTATCTCTGGACGACGTGGTGTACAGTTATTATGGCGACCGCTCGGGATCGGTATTGGAATCGAAATTAAACGGCTCGATGAAATTCAACGCGCCGGAACAGGAACGCTTCAAAATCGTGCAATGGGTGCGCGACGGCGCTTCGGAAGCGGAATATCGAAGCAATATTAAACCGGTGATCGATCGGAATTGCGTGACCTGCCACAACGCCGGCGCCAGCCCGTTACCGGATTTCTCCAAGTTCGAAAACCTGAAAAAAGTCTCCGAATCCAGTGAGGGCGCGACGTTTCAGTCCCTGACCCGCTTATCACATATCCATTTGTTCGGCATCAGCTTTATATTCATGTTCGTCGGCATCATCTTCAGTTTCAGCACCGACGTGCCGTGCAAATACAAATATCCGGCCATCGTGATGCCCTATCTGTTTTTGCTGATCGACATTGCCTCCTGGTGGCTGACCAAGCTCAATCCGCACTTTGCCTGGCTGGTGATCATCGCCGGCGCCGGCCTGGGCGTATCCTTCGCCTTTATGTGGACCGTTTCAATGTATCAAATGTGGATACTGGGCGGCATTCTGAAACAATCCGACCGCCGCAATGCGGTATTGCGCGACTAGCGCAGCCTGGAATGCCCCCCGATCGCTAATCGGTCAGTTGTTCGGCCATTGCTTGAATTTTCACCAAGTCGTCGTTCTGGCTATCGAGAATCTCCAGACAAACGGCTTCATCCAAACCCAGCAATTCCGGCACTTCGCCGGGACAAAGCTGATTAACCGCGTCACCGACGCCTAATCGGCCCAACAAACAATCGCTATAAAAGGTCAGCAGATTGAGTTGGTGATTTTCGCCCCGATAACAGGGGTTGTGGTGGTGATAGACAATATCGGTAATGGTGCGCGGCATCGACCAGACATTCATCAGCCAAGTACCGATTTCGGCATGATTCAGTCCGAAAGCAAAGGTCTCCAGATTAAATATGGCCAGGCTGGGATTGGCTATTATCAATTCGCTTAAATAGTTAAATTCATCCGGGAAACGATGCCCCAACAACGGAAAACCGATGTTGTGCATCAGACCGGCTAAAAACAAAGCCTGCGGTTCGGGTCGAACGGCCTCCGGCATCGCCGCGGCCAGTTGCGCCATCAGTCTGGTGCTGGCCAAGGCATGAGTCCAGAACATCCGGGTACCAATCTGGCCTTCCTTCGGTGATTTAAGGGGCGCCAATACTGCCAAGCCCAGTGCCAAATCCAGCACAAAATCGAAACCTAATACTCGGGTAATCGCATCGTGTACCGTGGTGATATGTCCGCGATAACCGTAAAGCGCCGAGCTGGCCCACCTGATGATTTGCGCCGTCAACAAAGGATCGAGTTCGATAATTTCCGCCAACTTACCTGCATCGGCGTGAGGATCGGCGATCAGATTCAATATGCGTAGCGCACTGCCCGGCAGGGGCGGCAAGGCTTTGATTTGGGCGATAGTCTCGCGCATGTCGCGCGGCGGCATAAAACCGTTGCGTTGCCGGCTGCCAATGTTGTCGAGCGTCCAGTTTACCAAATTGGATTCCATCATCTTTGTACGCCGCCTAGCTCAGATTGAGCCGATTAAGTTTTCGGTAAAGCGTTCTTTCGCTGATATTCATTTCCGCGGCGATTAATTTGCGATTACCTTGATATTTGCTAATCAGGCTGCTAATAAATTCCGCCTCGAATTGCGCCAGACTACTAATAGCGGGATGCGGCGTTTCATTCGCTAGGCTGGTATCGGCGGCTTGTGTCCACCCTTGGCGCTGCATGAAATGAATATCAGCTTCCTGAATATTTTTATCCTTGCACAATCCCGCGGCGAGTTGCAGACAATTTCTCAGCTCGCGGATATTGCCAGGCCAGGCATACTGGATCAGTTTGATTAAAGCCTCCTGCGTAATCTCATAAGAACAAGCCGCGCTGTCACCGAGTTGGCTGAGAAAATGGTCGATCAACAGCGGCAAATCCTGCCGGCGCTGCCGTAATGGCGGTACCTCGACCGGAAACACCGACAGCCGGTAAAACAAGTCTTCACGAAAATGGCCAGACTTGACCATATCAGCCAAATTCCGATGCGTGGCGCAGAGCACCCTGACTTTCGCCTTTTGCATCGTCGTCCCGCCTACGCGCCGGAACTGGCCGTTCTCCAGGGCTCGCAGCAGTTTCGGCTGTTGCGAAAGCGGCAAATCGCCAATCTCGTCAAAAAACAAGGTGCCGTTATCCGCCAACTCAAACAAGCCTTTTTTAGCCGATGTCGCACCGGTAAATGCACCTTTTTCATGGCCAAATAATTCGCTTTCGAACAGTTCTTCGCCCAGGATGGTGCAATCGACAATCACAAAATTGCCACTCTCCCGCTTCGAATGCCTATGCACAAACTCGGCGGCAAGTTCTTTACCAGTCCCGGTCTCGCCCAGCAACATCACCGGCGCTTGGGTTTCCGCTGCCTGCTGCAAGCGGTTTTTAAATTCGCTAAATGTTGCCGACTTACCCACCATACCCGGCCCATCGTCGGCAACCACCGACCTGTTCGACACAGTGACCACCTCGCCTAGATATAAGGTGGCATCTGCATCCAACAATGGAAAACCGCGCACATTCAGCAAGCGCTGGGCATTGACCACTGTGGTGTCGGCAACGACGCCTGCGTAGGCTTCGAGGGTTTGAAACAGTCGCCGATGACGGCAATCGCTGTTGTCGCTGCAGCAAGCTTGGCCGATTCGGCTTTGCCTGGTCGCGCCAAATCCCATTTCCCAGGCACGATTCACCGCAACGACGCGCAAATTGGCGTCGATAATGACCAACGGCAGGTCATGAGTTTCCAGCAATGATTCCAGCGTAAAGGCACTCTGCGGCATAAATTCCATTCAACATTTTTCCGAATTTGAAATATGTACTGACAATCGCAATTGCGCTACTCGCACTAAGCGCTGTCATTCATTCAAAGGCCATTTTAACCAGAAACAGCCCATTACCAAGATTCTATGCGTTTGGCTCCCAGCTTATAAGTTGAGCATAACGCATTCATCATAATAACTCGCTGAAAAAAGCAGAAATTTAGCCGCGGGGCGCATATTCGCCTTTGGACTTTGTCGATCGAGGAACAGCCAGGCAAGACTAAATCGCTCCCGAAGCGGGATGTTGGCTTGTTGGACAGATTAAACAAAAAAGGCCAAGCAGGCGTGCCTCGCCTGCTTGGCCGATATGACTATTGGCGCCTTTACATCTGCGATTGCAGATAATTCTGAATGCCGATTTTTTCGATCAATTCCAGTTGGGTTTCCAACCAGTCGATATGTTCTTCTTCGCTCTCCAGAATATGCTCCAGCACTTCCCTGGATATATAGTCGTTGACACTTTCGCAATAGGCAATAGCCTCCTTCAACAACGGCAAGGCCAGATGTTCCAATCTAAGGTCGCACTCCAACATCTCCTTGGGATTCTCACCTATCATCAGCCGTCCCAAGCTTTGCAGATTGGGCAGGCCTTCCAGAAACAAAATCCGCTCGATCAGGCGATCGGCGTGTTTCATCTCGTCTATCGACTCGTGATATTCCTTTTCGTTAAGCTTCTGAAAACCCCAGTTCTTATACATACGGGCATGCAGAAAGTATTGGTTGATCGCAGTTAATTCGTTTTCCAGCGCTTTGTTTAAATATTCGATAACTTTTTTATCGCCTTGCATGTCAATTCTCCTGGGATTTGGGGGTTAGCTGCGCATCGTTGGCGGCCTGTAATAGCCGACATGCATTTTTTTGATTCAATATCCGGACGATATCGCGGTTGCACTTGCCGCAATCACCACCAACGCCGAAACACTGAAATAACTGTTTGCGTGAGCATAACCCGCTTTCGATAGCCGCATCAAGCTGACTATCGGTGACCGCTTTGCAGACGCAAACATACATGGCTTAGGCCACCCGCCGCCGTTCCACCTGAGCCGGATCGGCGGTAATTTTACGATAGATCTCGACTCTATCGCCTTCCTTGACCACCGCATCCAGTTTAGCCAATTTACCGAAAACCCCCACTTTTTGGGTTTCCAGATCGATCTCAGGATACTGCTTCAATACGCCGGACAACTCGATAGCCTCGGCGATGGTACTGCCCTCCGGGACCTCCAACCGCAACCAGATTTGCCGATCGGCCTGCGCATAACATACACCCACATTCATAGCTTACGCTCCTTCTTCCACGATAACCGCATCAACCATAATAGGCTGGGCCGTTTTGACGGCGGCTTTTCGATCAAACAGGCGTTTCAAGGCCACCATGAACCCCAGCATGATAAATCCGCCCGGCGGCAGCGCCATCAACAAGAAGCCTTTGTATTCCGGAATCAGCGTCGTCTCCAAAAACCGAAAACTCTCGCCCAACAGCACAGAAGCATTGGCGAATAGAGTACCCGCCGAACTGATCTCCCGCATCGCCCCCAACACCACCATCGCGGCAGTAAAACCCACGCCCATCATCAGCCCGTCCCACATCGACGGCATCACCGGCTGCTTGGAGGCAAACGCTTCGGCCCGACCCAAAATCACGCAATTGGTGACGATCAGCGGAATAAATAGGCCCAGCACCTTATGCAGTTCATGCATCCAGGCATTCAGAAAAATGTCCACCAAGGTGACCAGCGCGGCAATTAGCAACACGAAGATCGGGATGCGAATTTCCGACGGAATCAGATGCCGGCTTACCGAAACAGCACCGTTGGACGCCACCATCACCACCATGGTCGCCAAACCCATGCCCAAGCCGTTAGTCGCCGTGCCTGTGACAGCCAGCAGCGGACACAAGGCCAGGTTCTGCGTCAGCACCACATTGTTGTCCCACAGGCCATCGCGGGCGATTTTTCTATATTGCTCTGAAAACAGAATCGAAAGATTCATGATGGTTTCTCCAAAAAACTCAGCAAACTTGGTATCGAGCGAGGTTTTGCACCCCGTATGCCGCGCCGAGCACCGTAGCATTTATCGAGAACAGCCCGAAGGGGCGCCGCAAGGAAGCGGCGCGTCGGCGGAGGGGCTGGGAAGCCCCTCCGCCGACCCTCGATAAACGCTACGGAGCGCAGGATCGAAGCGGCATCCGGGCCGCCTTTTCTTTGGGTACTTTCTTTTGGCGGAGCACAAATTCGTTTGGAACGAATTTGAACAGCCAAAAGGCTGGCCCGCGAGGGCGAAAACCATGGATGGTTTTCGTAGCAAAAGTATCTCGCCTTCGGATGCGAACACCCGATTCAACTAAGTCCGTCGCGACAGCGACACATAAATATTATTGGCGAGGACTCAGCAACTCCGCCTGATGCAGTTTATAAAACTCCAATCCCCGCTTGATCGCCTGCACCACTTTACGCGGCGTGATCGTTGCCCCACTAAACTGATCGAACACCCCGCCGTCTTTTTTTACCGCCCATTGTTCGACAGTCAGGTTGTCCAAGGATTTGCCGTTAAATGACAACACCCATTTTGATTTGGTCACTTCGATCTTGTCGCCCAAGCCCGGCGTTTCAACGTGAGCGATCACCCGCACGCCCAGGATTTCGCCCTTGCTGTCGATACCCATCACCAGACTGATCGGCCCGGCGTACCCGTCCGGCGCGACAAATTTAAAACAAACCGCATTGACCACGCCTTGTTTCTTGGCCAAATACACTTCGGTTTGCTCGGCGCCCAGATTGGCGTCGGCAGAAGGTAACAGCACACTATCTTCCAATAATGGGTTGTCATAAAGCTCCGCCGGCACCACCTGTTCCAGATTGGCTTGCAAGTCTTCCTGCAAGCGCTGCTGTATCACGCCACGCGTGGCCAGATCGGCAACGCCCAGCAAAATTGCCGCCAATAACGCAAAACCGCCCAGTATGCCGGCCTGAAACTGCAATTGCGGTCTAAGCTGCTCCAGATGCGCCGGCTCCAGCCAAACTGCCAATTTTTGCTTGATGCTGCTTAAGGTACGTAAGGCATATTCAAGCGCTTCATTGGCCTTGGGCGTTTGTTTAGCGGGTTCGGAATTCATGGCCGTTCTCAGGGATTGGAAATATCGAGCGGCTTGCCGTTACGGTAGCGGCCGTAAATTCTGGGACGAATGTAATGATCAATCAGCGGCGTCACCGCGTTCAACAACAAGATCGCAAAGCCGGTGCCTTCCGGGTAACCGCCCCAGGAACGAATCACGAAAATCAGCAAACCGCAGCCGACACCGAAAATCACCTGCCCCAACGGCGTATTCGGCGAGGTGACATAATCGGTGACGATAAAAAATGCCACCAACATCACTGCCCCTGAGTTCAAATGCACCCAAGGGCTCAGATAATGCTTGCTATCCCACAGGTGAAAAATGCTGGATAACAAAAAAATAGTCGCCAGCAATGCCAGCGGACCGTGCCACTTGATGACGCCTTGGCGCATCAGCCAGATGCCGCCGCCCAGCAGCAGTAGCGACGAGGTTTCGCCCAGACTGCCGCGCTCCCAGCCGATGAAGGCCAAAAAGCCGGAATAATCGCTGAGAATGCCGGGCAACAGATGATTTTGCGAGAACTCAGTTTTCACCAAGCCCAGGGTAGTCGCGCCGGTCACCGCATCGGTATTGTCCAAACCGCCGAAGGTAATCGCCAAACTGTCTATCACACCAGGCCCCGTCAACAGCGGCGAAACATTGGCCCAAGTCGTCATCTCGATCGGAAAGGAGATCAGCAAGGCCACACGCGCCAGCATTGCCGGATTGAATAAGTTTTGCCCCAGGCCTCCGTAGACGTGCTTACCCAGGATAATGGCAATCGCCGAGCCAACCACGCCTATCCACCAAGGCGCCCAAGGCGGCAAAGTCATCGCCACCAATAAGCCGGTGACGATCGCCGAACCGTCGCGCAAATAAGGCATAGCGGGCACGCCTTTCAATTTCAGGCAAAAGCCTTCGAAAGCCATGGCTGACAGCACGGTCACCGCCAGCAAATACAGGGCCGGCCAACCGAACAACAATACACCCAGCGCCGTCGCCGGCGCCAAGGCGATAATCACCAGACGCATGATTTGATCGACGCGGCGGGTGGCTGCGACGTGGGGTCCGCTAATCGGTTTACTGCTCATGCGGTCTCCTCGGCTTTTGCTTGTTGCGCTTGTTGAGCCTGCTGCGCGGCCAGACGAGCCGCCCGTGCTTCCTGGGCGCGCAAAGCTTCCGCCTCGGCTTCCAGACGAATCCGTTCCATCCGATTATTGCGGTCTTCGATCAGGCGCTTGGTTTGATCGGACTTATGCTCGGCCTGCTGGCGCTTGACCAACTCGCCGGACGCGAATTTGAAATAATGCACCAAAGGAATATTCGACGGACAGACATAGGAACAGCTGCCGCAACTGATGCAATCTTTCAAGCCCAGATCCACCGCGGAATCGAGTTGATTGGCCTTGATCCGGCTAGCCATTTCCAAGGGCAGCAGCCCCACCGGGCAAGCCGTCACACAACTTGAACAACGGATGCAGGGCTGTACTGGAGGTTCGTCGATATCGGCGTGCGATAAGGCCAGGATGCCGTTGCAGGCTTTCACCACCGGCACTTCGGCAATCGGTAAGGCGTCACCCATCATCGGTCCGCCCATCACCAAGCGCGCCATCTTCGATTTTTCCAGACCGCAATAGGCCAGCACTTCCGACATCAAAGTGCCGATAGGTACTTCCACGTTTCTGGGTTTGGCGACAGCGGCGCCGGAGACGGTGACCACCCGGCTGATCAAGGGCCGACCCAAGCATATCGCTTGATAGACCGCAAAAGCTGTGGCGACGTTATGCACCACCACGCCGATGTCGGTGGCACGGCCATCGGCCGGAATTTCTTGCCCGGTCAAATAGCGCAGCATTTGCCGATCCCAACCCATCGGGTAGCGAGTCGGCACTTGGGCGACCACGATATTCGGAAAATCCCGGCTAGCCGCCTGCATCGCTTGAAAGGCTTCGGGCTTGTTGTCCTCGATGCCGACCATGGCTTTCGGCGCATCCATGCCGCGCAGCATCAAGCGTATGCCACCGACGATTTCCCCGGCGCGCTCCTGCATCAAACGGTCGTCGCAAGTCAGATAGGGTTCGCATTCCCCTGCGTTGATCAATAGCGTATGTATCTTGTTTTTGCGGCCCAGACTCAGTTTGACGGCCGACGGAAATACCGCGCCGCCCAGACCGACGACGCCGGCCGCGCCGACCCGCTCGCAAATTTCCTCGGGATCGAGTTGAAACGGATCGTCCGGGATGGTCAGTTCGGCCCATTGCTCTTTGCCATCGCTCTCGATCACCACGGTACGAATCGGCAATGCCGACGGATGTGGCGCCGGAAAATCCTTCACATCGGCAATAATGCCCGATGTTGGTGCATGAACAGGCGCCGAAATGGTGCCTTGGCTATAAGCAAGCAATTGACCCTTCAATACTTTCTCGCCAACTTTAACTACCGGCTCGGCCGGTTTACCGACATGCTGTTGCACCGGAATATAGAGTTTCTTGGGTAACGGGAAATCGGTGACGATGCCATGCGGCGAGGTTTCGGATTTGTGTTCCTCGGCGTGGATGCCGCCGCGCAAGCGGGGATTTTCGAATAAAGCGAACATAGGCGTCTCCGTCAGGCGGCCAGCGGTTTAGGCCAACGCCAGTTACGCAAGGTGACTTCAACCGGGTGCATTTGCAGACATTCGGTCGGGCAAACTTCGACGCATTTTTTGCAGCCGATGCAGGCATCCGCCACCACGGCATGGATCTGTTTTGGTGCACCGACGATCGCGTCGGTCGGACAAACCTTGAAACAGCGGGTGCAACCGGTGCAGGTTTCCTCGCTGACGCGAGCCACCATCGCTTCTTGATCCTGGGTTTGGCTTAAATCGACATCGACCCCTAATAATTTGGCCAGTTGCTCGACCAGCGAAGTACCGCCGGGCGGGCATAAGGTCACCGGCGCGGCGCCGGAAACCACCGCTTCCGCGGCCGGCCGGCAGCCCGGAAAGCCGCACTGGCCGCATTGCGAGCCGGGCATCAAGGCCTCGACTGTTTCGATCAAGGGATCTGACTCCACTTTCAGATACTTGGCGGCTATACCCAAAGCCACACCTAGCAGTAGTCCTAGCGATGTCAAAATAACAATGGCAGATAAAACGTACATGATGTGCCTCTTATTTGCTGTAAAGCCCCGCGAACCCCATAAACGCCAGCGACAAAATGCCGGCGGTAATAAACGCGATGGGGGTGCCTGAAAAAAGCGCCGGCACTGCCATGAGCGCTAAGCGTTCACGTAGGCCGGCGAAGAGCACCATCACCAGGGTAAAACCCATTGCCGAACCAAAGCCAAACAGCAGGCTTTGCACGAAATTATATTTCTCTTGGATGTTAAGCAGCGCCACACCCAACACCGCGCAGTTAGTCGTAATCAGCGGCAAGAAAATTCCCAACACCTGATACATCACCGGGCTGGTTTTATGAATCACCATTTCGGTAAATTGCACGACGGCGGCAATCACCAAAATAAAACCTAGCACTCTCAGGAAGCCAATATCAAACGGTATCAGCAAACGGTGTTCTAATACCCAGCTGGCCGCCGAGGCCAGGGTCAACACGAAAGTCGTCGCCAAGCCCATGCCCAATGCGGTATCCAGCTTATTGGAAACCCCCATGAACGGGCATAGACCTAAAAACTTGACCAATACCACGTTGTTGACCAACGCCGTACCCAATATTAGAAGTAAATATTCGCTCATCACTTTGAACCAGATGTTTTGCTAATAACTCAGCATCATTTGTGCCAACGCGTTGAAGGTGCCGCAACTCACCGGATTAGTGCATAGCGGGGGAAATTAACGGCAGATTCTCTGTCCTAAAAAACACAGAGCCGAAACAAGTCCGCTAAAATTTGTCGTAAACCATACAAATTACCGGGATTTTCCGACAGCAGCCAAGCCGAAACAGATTTGGCGCCCAAATTGCATGTATTTTTAAAACCTCACCCAAGAAAAATACTCGAGAACAATTTGCCATGACCAAATCCACCCCTGACTACCTGCAAAGCCAGATTGAGATAGAAACGGCCGATCTGTTATCGCCGGCACTAGACACCAACGCGCAACACTCGAAAAGCGGCAAGCCGAGCAAGACTCTGCCGTTCTCATTGTTCGTCAAAGCCGTCGAGCAGGCGCCGGTAGCCATTTCGATTACCGATAAAAAAGCCAATATTCTGTATATCAACGACGCCTTCACCGAAGTCACCGGCTACAACGCTGCGGAAATTCTCGGTCAGAACGAATCGAAACTGTCCGATAAATCCACACCTCGGCAGATCTATTACGATCTTTGGCACACCATTTCCCGCAAACAGGTTTGGCACGGCCAACTGGTCAACCGCCAAAAAATCGGTCAACGTTATTTGGCCGACCTGACCATTGCCCCCATGCTCGACGACCGCGGCGCGATCAGCCATTACATCGGCATGCACCGCGACGTGACTCAAGCGCATTACGCCGAACAGCAGGTTAATAACCAGAAACAATTGATCGAATCGGTACTGAACACTTCGCCGGTGGCGATGGCGGTGTTGGATAGCGATAGAAAGGTTGTCTTGGATAATCAGATGTACAAGATGTTGATCAGCGAACTGGATAAAAAGGAACCCGCCCTATTTTTTCTGGACGCGTTGGAACAGGATATGGGCGATTTATGGGACGAGACCGTCAATCGCCAACATAGCTTTGCCAATCACGAGATTCGCATCGAAAGCGCTGGCATCAGAGGCACTCGCTGGTTTTCGTGTTCCGGCAACTGGTTTATCGAAAACGACGTCTGCGCCGACAACTTCTTTACCAAGCAACCCAAGGATTATTTATTGCTGACCATTAACGACGTCAGCCAATTGCGTCGGCAACAAGAAAAACTGCAAATCCAGACCCTGCGCACTATTTTGGCGGAAGAGGAACATATCCGCAGTATCCGCGAAACCTTGCTCGGCGCCATGCATCAGATTCGCCAACCCTTGAACCAGGTCAACGCGGCGATTCAGATCATGACCCAACGTAACGATGCTAATAACTTGCCATTGCGCGATTTACTGGGTCAAGTCCAAAAAATGGGCGAGGAGACGCTCGCCACCTTGCAACGCTGTGTACCGGAAATCCCGGAATCGGCTGTGGTGCCGGTCAACCTCAACCAACTCTTGCACGAAGTGATGCTGCTGTATAGCACCAAATTTCTGGCTAACGGTATCGTGGTCGATTGGCTGCCCAATCCGGTGTTACCGACTATATTGGGTTCCGAAAACAAATTACGGATGCTGTTCAAGCAACTGATCGACAACGCCGTTAACGCGATGAACCGGGCCGGCAGCCGGGAGCGCGTGATCAAAATCAGCACGGCTATCGACCACGACTGGATTTGCGTCACCATCGACGATACCGGCCCCGGCATCCCGGCCAATCAGCGCAGTAAAGTATTCGAACCATTTTTCACCACCAATCACAACGCGGTCGGCGTCCAGGCCGGCATGGGACTGGTGATGGCTAAGGAAATCGTCAATCAACATAGCGGCATGATCGAAATCGACCCCCATTATCAAACTGGTTGTAGCTTTAAAATTAGCTTCCCCTGTCAAAAAAACACCCACATGGTGAACATCCATGAGTGATCGTTTATTACTGGTCGAATCCGAGCTGGACACCCTGTTTCTGGTCAGCCAATTACTGAATAGCACCCACGATTTGCGCACCAAACTCAAAGGCATCCTGGAGATCTTGCATAAACGTAACGGCCTGCACTCCGGCATGATCACGTTGCGCGACATCGAAGACGACAGCATGAGCATTTGCGAGATTTACGGCGAAGGCATAGACCGCTCGGTGCGCTACCAACCGGGCGAAGGCTTGGTCGGCGCCATCCTCGATGAGGGCAGCACGATCGTCGTCGACCGGATCGCCGACGAACCGCGCTTCTTGAGCCGGCTGGGACTTTATGATCCGGACTTGCCCTTTATCGGCTCGCCGCTGGCCGTCGAACAAGGCGAAGTGGTAGGCATTCTCGCCGCCCAGCCTTGCAGCTCCACTTTTTTGGGCGAACGCGCCCGTTTCATGGAAATGGTCGCCAATCTGATCGCTCACAGCGTCAATATGCTGCGGGTGATGGAGCGCAAGCAGTACGAACTAGCCAGCGAACGCGATTATCTGAAACAAACCCTGGTCAAGAATTACCGCTTCGAAAACATCATCGGCCATTCCGAGCCGATGCTGAAAGTATTCGACATCATCCGCCAGGTGGCGAAATGGCATACCACCGTGTTGATACGCGGCGAATCCGGCACCGGTAAGGAAGTGGTCGCCAGTTCCATCCACTTCAATTCCGCTTGCGCCAACGGCCCATTTTTGAAGCTGAACTGCGCGGCGCTACCGGACACCTTGTTGGAATCCGAATTGTTCGGCCACGAAAAAGGCGCCTTCAGCGGCGCGATCGGGCAGCGCAAGGGCCGTTTCGAACTGGCCGACAATGGCACGCTGTTTCTGGACGAAATCGGCGAGATTTCCGCATCGTTTCAGGCCAAATTATTACGGGTATTGCAAGAAGGCGAATTCGAGCGGGTCGGCGGCGTCCGAACCTTGAAGGTGAATGTGCGCATCATCGCCGCCACCAATCGCAATCTGGAGCAGGAAGTGGCTGACGGCAATTTCCGCGAAGACTTGTATTACCGCTTGAACGTGATGCCGATTCAGATGCCGCCGCTACGCGAGCGTATCGAGGACATTCCGGAACTGGCTAGTTTTCTGTTAAACCGGATTTCTCGGCAACAAGGTGGCCGGCCGCTGGAGATCAAGGAAAGTGCGATCCGGATTTTGATGAAACACGATTGGCCCGGCAATGTCCGCGAACTGGAAAACCGCTTGGAACGCGCGGCGATCATGAGCCAGGAAGGCATTATCGACCGCGACGTGATTGCCAGCACCGGCCTGGAAAACGAGATCGGCATCAGCCGCACCCCGCAATCCATCAAACATGTCGATCTACATGACGAGAACATGGACGAACGGGAACGGGTAATCGCCGCGCTGGAGCAAAGCGGCTGGGTACAAGCCAAGGCCGCGCGCCTGCTGGATATGACGCCTCGGCAGATTGCTTATCGGATCCAGACTTTGAATATCAACGTTAAGCAGATATAGCAAATTAGTAACTATTCAGCGCGCAACAACAAAGCCCCTCTCCAAAGGGAGAGGTAGGGTGAGGGGAATAAAAACAAGGCAAGTTACTGGTTTAAATCTCCTCACCCCAGCCCTCTCCATCGGGAGAGGGGCATACTTTTTACTATTCACCGGGTTTTGTGATTCGCTGAATAGTGCCGCTTAGGTTAATCAAAGAGACTGTCGAGGCGATTTCAATCGCCCCTAACCCAAGGAATGATTTAAAGCTTTTCCCTGACTAACCGGTATATCTGCTCGGCAGCCTGTTCGCCGGCTTGCAACAAAGTATCCAGCTCGGCTAGCTGGGCTTCGGCAAATGTCCTGTCCTTCAAGCTGGCGGCGTTGATTTGCACGTTCAGCGCCGCGCTTTTTAGTCCGGCGTAGCCCGCCATCACCGCGACGCCAGCATCGCTGATCACGCCCAGATTGCCGTGTTCGGCAGCCACCCTACTCAGTTCGATTGCCTTGGCACAGGCTTTCGCGCATTCCAACGGCACGCGAGTGGCTTCTTTCAACACTGCCTGGATTTGCTGCGTGCGTAGCGCTTTTTCGTCGTCGCTGCTTTTCGGCAAGCCGTAACAAGCCATCAGCTTATCGAACACCTCGACATCGGCCTTAATCATGCCGATCAGGGTAGCCCGTAGCGCTTCGGATTCCGCCAACAGCGTCTGCATTTTCGCTTCCACTTCGGCGTATTTGGGTTTCCCAATGGTCAGGTTACAAACCATGCTGGTCAAGGCCGCCGCTTGCGCCCCCATCACCGCCGCCGCACTGCCGCCGCCCGGGGTTGCTTGTTTGCTGGCCAGTTCGTCGAGAAAAATTTGAACAGATTTGTCTTTGATTTCGCTCATCGCCAGTCCCTTAATTTCCGCGGCGCCAAATAGTGTTACCGCCCGCCACATCCTCCAAGACGACACCTTGTTCTTTTAACTGATCGCGTATGCCGTCCGCTTGAGTCCAATCCTTGTTGGCTTTGGCGGTTTTTCGATCTTCAATCAATTGTTCGATTTCGGTTTCGCTAAGGCCATCAGTCGCGCCGCCTTTCAGGAAACTGTCGGGGTCGTCCTGCAACAAACCTAAAATCGCCGCCAACTGCTTCAGAGTTACCGCGAATATTTGTTTGTCCCGGGCCTTGTTTAACTCTCGGGCAAGATCGAACAACACCGCCAGAGCCACCGGCGTGTTGAAATCATCGTCCATCGCCTGCTCAAAACGCTGACGATAATCGGCGTCAATGGCGACATCGGCAATCTCGACGCCTCTCAAGGCCGTGTACAGCCGGGTCAAAGCCACACCTGCCTCATCCAGCTGTTCGTCGGAATAATTCAGCGGACTGCGGTAATGGCTGGACAGTATGAAAAACCGAATCACCTCCGGCCGGTATTGCTTCAACACCTCCCGCACCGTGAAAAAATTACCCAAGGATTTGGACATTTTTTCTTCGTTGACTCGCACAAAACCGTTGTGCATCCAGTAGTTGACGAATGGCTCACCGGTGGCGCCTTCGGATTGGGCGATTTCGTTTTCGTGATGCGGAAATTGCAAGTCCATGCCGCCGCCGTGGATGTCGAAATGATTGCCCAGGCAGCAGGTGGACATCGCCGAGCATTCGATATGCCAACCGGGACGACCATTGCCCCATGGCGACTCCCAAGAAGGCTCGCCGGGTTTGGCCATTTTCCAGAGCACGAAATCCAGCGGATCGCGCTTGGCGGTATCGACATCGACCCGCTCGCCAGCCTGCAAATCGTCGATATTTTTCCCGGACAGTTTGCCGTAACCATCGAAATGGCTGACCGCATAAAACACATCGCCGTTGCCGCCGACATAAGCAAAATCTTTCTCAATCAAGACGGAAATCATCTTAACGATGTCGGCAATCGATTGCGTCGCCTTTGGTTCGATATCGGGCGGCAACACGGACAAAGCCCGTTCGTCTTCGTGCATCGCCTCGATAAATCGCTCGGTCAATGCGGTAAAGTTGTCGCCGTTTTCATTGGCACGCTGAATGATCTTGTCGTCGATGTCGGTAACATTACGCACATAAGTCAATTGATAGCCGGCGTGTCGCAGATAGCGGGCGACCGTGTCGAACACCACCATCACCCGCGCATGGCCGATATGACAGTAGTCGTAAACCGTCATGCCGCAGACATACATGCCGACTTTGCCGGGCTGTTTGGGGACGAATTCTTGCTTGCTTCGAGACAGAGTATTGTAGATTTTCAGCATGGCGATGATGGATGGATACGGCAAAACATCGGGCAATCTATCAAGATTCCAGCTTCTCTTTCAAGATAAAAACACATAGAATTCGCCGCTTGCAGCGATTTAAAGGAACCTTCATGCGCACAACCCTTAGTTTTCTGATACTGCTTTTATCCACAACCCTTTCATTTGCAACGGAAAATAAAATGTCCGATACCCAAACCAAAGTAAAACTGACCACTTCACTAGGCGCGTTCGTCATCCAACTCGACAGCGCTAAAGCGCCTGTTTCGGCCGCGAATTTTGCCGAATACGTCAAGGACGGCTTCTATAACGGTACAATCTTTCACCGAGTGATTCCTGGCTTCATGGCGCAAGGCGGCGGCTTCGATACTGCTTTCAACCAGAAAGAAACTAAAGCGCCAATCAAAAACGAAGCCGATAACGGCCTGAAAAACAAACGCGGCACCCTGGCCATGGCCCGTACCAATGATCCAAACTCCGCTACTGCTCAGTTTTTTATCAACTACAAAGACAATTCCTTTCTGGACCATACCAGCCCGACACCCAGCGGCTGGGGCTACGCAGTATTCGGCGAAGTCGTCGAAGGCATGGATGTAGTCGATGCCATGGCCAAGCAAGCTACCGGCAATCGCGGCCCGCATCAGGACGTGCCGAAAACCGACATCGTCATCGAAAAAGCCGAAATCGTCGAATAAGGCTCAATAGTTGCCGCCCGTTTACGGGCGGCAAAGATTCCGGACTCACTTGAAACACGACATATTATTCATATCCGACCTGCACCTGGCTCTGGAGAAAACCGAGATTACTCGGCGCTTCCTGAGTTTTTTACAACAGCGCGCGGTCGAGGCGAAAGCACTCTATATTCTGGGTGATCTGTTCGACGCCTGGATCGGCGACGACGACAATACCCCACCCAACCCCACCATCAAAAAAGCCTTAAGACAACTGACCGATTCCGGTACCGACATTTTTCTGTTGCAAGGCAATCGCGACTTCCTTTTAGGCGAAAATTTTTGCCGTGAAACCGGCATCAAGCTATTGGAGGAATATGCGGTCATTGAATTGGACGGTCAGCGGATTTTGCTGACTCACGGCGATTTACTCTGTAGCGACGATCTGGCTTATCAAGCCTTTAGAATCAAATCGCACAGTACTGAATGGCAAGGCAACGTGCTATCCAAACCGCTCTGGCTAAGATTGCTGGTGGCACGCTGGTACCGGTTGCGCAGCTACTTTCACAAGCGCGGCAAGACGCCGGACATCATGGATGTTAATCAACAGACAGTGATTGAAATGATGCGCCACTACGATTGCCACACGCTGATACATGGCCACACGCACCGGCCAAATCTGCACGAATTTACGATAGACGGCATACCGGCAAAACGTTTTGTACTCGCGGATTGGAAACCGCTAGGCGCAGAGCTTTTGTGTTGGAAAAAAACCGGCTTTGAAGTTGAAATTGTTTAGCTGCGGAAAGTCGTAAAAAACCCGGCAGTGTTAACGAACTTGGAAACGAAACTCGGCAATCTATAGTTTTTAGCCACCAGATTGCCTTTCTTCAACCGCTCGACACTACCGGGAAACATTCTACTATCCCCGCGTTTATGGACCAGGCTTAAACCCACTAGTTCACTGGGAAATAGAAAATTTGTCCACTCAATCCGACGTATAATAAGTACAATCGCAATACCATCAGTGGTTCGGATCAATCATCAACACCTATTGCTATCGACACTGGTCGAACGCGCAACCAAACACCAATATACATCCAAGGCAGTTATATCCAGCTCCCCATGCTAATCATGCTAAGTTACGCTAAACTTGCCAAGCATCCGCCCTTTGGGGGCCTATTGAATCCTCTAATTCATGAAAAACCTGACTTCGTATCTCTTAGCATTTTTATTAGGTTCCTTAGCGCTAACCAACAGCCATGCCAATGAAGCCAACCTGCCAGACATTCTTGCCCGCATCAAACCAGGGATTGTGGCAATCGGCACCTACATGCCAACCCGCAGTCCTCGCGCAGTGTTTCTCGGCACCGGATTCGCGGTTGCCAATGGACAAAAAGTAATCACTAATGCGCATGTAACCGCTAAAAAACTGGATATTGAACATCTGGAGCGCTTCGCGGTGTTCTATCGCCAAGAACAGAAAGAACAAATGCAAATAGCCGAACTCTCGGCAACCGACGAAGACCACGACCTAGCGCTACTGACTGTGGATGGAGGCCCATTGCCGGCACTTGAACTCGGCGACTCGTTACGGGTTCGCGAAGGCGAACAATATGCGTTCACCGGTTATCCGATAGGTATGGTGTTAGGCTTATATCCTGTCACCCACCGCAGCATTATTTCGGCGATTTCACCCAATGCCATACCCGTAATTGCTACCCGACAACTGAATGTCAACATGCTGAAAAGACTAGAAACCCCGTTTAACGTGTTTCAACTTGACGCGACCGCCTATCCGGGCAACAGTGGCAGCCCCTTATACGACATCAACTCCGGCAAGGTTATAGGCATCATCAATAAGGTGTTCGTGCAGGGCAGCAAAGAAAATGCAATATCTAACCCCAGTGGTATTACTTATGCGATACCTGCGGAACACATCAAGGCGCTAATGAATAAAAATAGCCTCAAATGATAATACCTTCAGCAGTCTAGCTTTAGCTCGATATGATAAGAATATTTAGACACTATATCTCCGCAGCCTATCTTTGGTTGCTGCTAACAGAATCGCTAGTATTTTATGTCGCCATGTACTGCGGCGCGGCGGTTCGATTTTTATATTCCGCGTCCTGGTATTCGCCATCTGAACTGGCAGCATCGGCATTGGTTTTTTCGATCGCCTTTATCCTCAGTTGTTCGGCTTTGGGCTTGTATCGAAAAACCCTAGATAAAGAAGAATATAATATCTTGCAGCGCATTAGCGTTAGCTTCGCCATCGCTGTTTTTATACTAGCGTTCACTTATTACATCATTCCAGGTTTGATGTTGGCCCGTAGCGTTTTAATCTCGGCGATCATCTTTTCGTTCGTGGGATTGCTGTTAACTCGTTATCTGTTTTACCGCTTCGTTAACCTTGATAACTTAAAACGTCGGGTGCTGGTCATCGGGTGCGGTCAAAGAGCCGGCGAACTCAGCGTCGTTAACTCTAGTTACATCTACAAGGGCTTCGAAATCGTCGGCTACATCACACTGGAAGACGAACCCATCAGCGTTCCTCATGCTATCGCTCTCAGCGACGCCATCACGCTCACAGACATTGTGGAAGCGGCCAATGTTGATGAAATCGTCATAGCGGTCGACGACAGACGAAAAAAACTACCGGTCGAAGACTTACTGGACGTCAAAATGTCAGGCGTACAAGTCATGGACCTGCAAACCTTCTATGAAAGAGAGCAGCGACTAGTTTTCCTGGAAGCGTTAAGCCCTAGCTGGCTGCTATTCTCTGATGGTTTCGTCAATAACGGATTACGTCCCATCATAAAACGAAGCTTCGATATCTTTGCCAGCCTGATATTACTTGCCGTGAGCTGGTGGCTGATGCTGCTTACCATGCTGGCTATCTATATCGAGAGCGGTTTTAGAGCACCGATTTTTTATCGGCAAAAACGCGTGGGTTACCGTAACGTCGTTTTCAATGTCATCAAATTCCGCAGCATGCGCGTGGATGCAGAGAAGAACGGCGCGCAATGGGCTAGCCAAACCGATAATCGCGTCACGTTAGTAGGTAAAGTCATTCGCAAATACCGGATAGACGAGCTACCGCAACTATTGAATGTACTAAAAGGCGATATGAGCTTTGTCGGCCCCCGCCCGGAACGCCCCGAGTTCGTCAAAGGCTTTGAAGAGAACATCCCTTATTACAAGGAACGACACCGAGTGAAACCGGGCATTACCGGCTGGGCTCAGCTGTGTTATCCCTACGGTGCCAGCGAATACGACACCCGCCAAAAACTGCAATACGATTTATATTACGTCAAAAATTATAGTCTTTTTCTGGACTTGACGATTATGATGAGTACGGTAGAAGTGATTTTGTGGGGTAAAGGTGCAAGGTGAGTGTGTTCAATTTGTGGCTATTTTCACATTCACTTCCAAGCCTACGGGCAACTGTAATTCACCATCAGGCTCGATAAATACCTGAATCACATCGATATCTTTGCGTTCGGTAGCGGCTTTCGTAAAAACCGTTTTCTTGCCCATGATTTTTTTCACCAAGGCGACATGGGCGGGAATTTCTCTTTCCCCGAGTCCGCGGCCGAAAATAATTGCCTTTTGCCCTTCTCGAAGCGTTAAAGCATAATTTTCGTCTATTTCGGCTCTGATCCTGAGGTTGGATAAATTGCCAAGCAGTAAAGCTGGTTCAGGGCTACCGGCTGCAAAAGTGGATTCGCCAACACGCAATATCCTTTCCAGTATAGTCCCATTTTCTGGGGCAACTAGCATCGTTTCCAATAGATGTTGTTTGGCCGATTGTAATTGGGCTTTAGCAATAGCTACTTGAGCTTCGGCAACTCGTTTGTCGACGTCACGTACAAAGTTAGTCAGGTAGCGCGTTTCGGCGATAGCGCGTTGGCTTTCCGCTCGTTTGAGCTTGGCGTTGGTTTCGGCCAAATCTCGCTCATCTTCAGATGCAAACTTACCGTCCATTAATTTATCGATGCGTTCTAATTTGCGACGAGCGTACTCTGAATCTAATATACTGACATGTTCAGCACTTTTTTTGGCTTCGATTTCGTAAGGGTTAACTCCTGCCAACACCTTTTCTAATTCTGCCTGAGCCGCGACTAATTGGCTTTCAGCTAAGGCTACTGCGGCTTGTTCTTCGTCATTTTTTTGATTGGCCAAGATATCGCCAATTTTAACCTGTTGACCGATATCAACCTTATATCCGCCTAAGATGCCTTCATGCCTAAAAACAAGTCGGCGAATCTCGCTAGTTGGTTCAACATAACCAATTCCTTGAATCCAGCGTTGTTCGGAGTATGCAGGTTGTGCTGTCGCTAATTTAATAAAGAAAAACAGGAAGGAAAGGCGTCGCATGCTAAATTTCCAACGATATTAGGTTAGTAAAAGATATTATCCGTAGCCGCAGTTTGCTGTTGTTCGGAAACAATGCCGTCTGCGATCGATAGTATCCGGTCGAACAAGGGCAGCATACGTGTATCATGCGTTACGACTACCAGCACTGCCTGCTCTAGTCGCGCTTGGTCTAGCAATAGCTCGACTACAGTTTTACCTGTCTGCCAATCCAATGCGGCAGTAGGCTCATCTGCCAGAACGATTGATGGTCGGTGTAATAAGGCTCTGGCAATGGCTACACGTTGTCGCTGGCCACCACTGAGTTGTGACGGGTATTTGTAACGCATTGCTCTGAGTTCGAGACGGTCCAATAGCCCATCAAGGCGGAAGAAAATGTCATCGTTGCTCATGCCGGCATTTTGACCTACAACAGCGAGATTTTCTTCTATCGTCAAAAACGGGAGCAATTGCGCGTGCTGAAAAATGAACCCTAATTTTTGCCGACGCACTTCTGTCAAACTGCTTTTGTCAGAGAAATTGACGGCTTGATTGTCTATCAATAGCTTCCCTTCACTAGGTGAGAGCAAACAGCCCAATATTGATAACAATGTGGTTTTCCCTGAGCCGGAAGGACCAATCAAAACGGAGGCTTGTCCTTGAAAGAACTCCAAATCCACTTGTTTTAACACCAATTCCATAATATCCCCAGAACCATAGTTTTTGATGATCCCTTGGCATGTCATGACATTTTTCATCCGTGGAACACCGATACAGGGTCAAGTTTAAAAATGGCTCTGATCGAAAACCAGGTAGCGGCTATGCAGCAAAATAGTGAAAAGACTATAAGGCAGGATGAAACCAAAGGCGTGGTCTCTAAAGGAATCGGGCTACGTGCAGAGATGTTACATGCAATGATAAACAGCAAAGAACCGACAGCCACACCCACTCCACCCAAACTCAAACTTTGGGTTAGAACGATTTGACGCAAGGTTTTTTGATGGAAGCCCAGAGCTAATAATGTAGCGTAATTGCCGATATGGTCTTGGGTTATGGCGAACAAAGTCTGGCTCATAATGACAGCTCCAACCAGCAACCCTAACAGCGCTGTGATGATGACAGTTATGCCAACCCCCGTTTCCAACATCCAGTATTTCACTGATCTATCGGCAAATTCCTCAGTGGTCAAAACTTCGACATCTGCCACTTCCTTTGCTATGCGGTCACGTACATCAAATGGGTTGGAACCGGAATCGATACGGGCTACAACATAGGATATTTCGTCATCGCGATATAATCGCGCATAATTCAAAGCGTTTTTGATAGATGTAAAGACGAACGGAGAGGCGGTAAAAGTACGGACGCCTTTTGAGATACCGCCAACGATAACCCTTTTTTCCTCCATTTCCGCTTTGTCGTTAACATTGCTGACGCCTAATGCGTCAGCTGATAATTCGTCGACAATAACGGTGCCTGGTAGATGGATGGAATCAATCGAACCGGACTTCATTTTCCACGGTGCGCCCGCATTTCCGATGTCAATACCAATTAATTCGACGGTTATACGCTTGCCTTGCGGATGTTGCCAATTGACCCAGGTCACTATCAAGCCTTCAGCCCAACTTACTCCCTTAACGCTACTGACTTGTTGAACTCGATGTCGAGGAAGTGGGTTTCCGAAATCCAGGGTACGGGTTGCCTTGGGCATTACCCAGATATCAACGCCAGCATGATTAATGATTGCGCTATTAGTATTTACCCAGCCGACCAGCAGGCCAATTTGCGCTGCTGCAAGGAAAAAAGCGATGGCGATGCCGATGACCGTCATAACCAAACGCATGGGGTTGTGATACAGCATCTGTGTGGAAACGGTCACTACAACGGATTTCATTAGTAGAACAGCTAAGTTAAGTTTTAGCGAACGCCAATGGGAAGGTCATAATTAGATTCTCAATACAGATTCAGATTGACAGTATATCATTTCACCTATACAACCATAAATAAACAACAGGGGTAGTTATGGCTACGGCATTTGATTATCAACAGGCGTTTTCCAGAAACATAGGCTGGATGACGACGGAAGAGCAATATATTTTGCGTGGCAAAAGGATAGCAATAGCCGGCTTAGGCGGCGTGGGAGGGAGTCATTTATTGACATTGACGCGCCTCGGTGTGGGTGCCTTTAATATCGCCGATTTCGATAAATTCGAATTGCCCAACTTTAATCGCCAGGCTGGCGCAGCTGTTTCACACCTGGAACGACCGAAGACCGAGGTCCTCGAGCAAATGGCGCGCGATATAAATCCGGAAATAAAGATTAAAACATTTCCCAGCGGAGTGACGGCAGAAAATCTGTCGGAATTTTTTACGGGTGTCGATATATATGTCGATGGTCTGGATTTTTTTGCTTTCGATGCACGGGAGCAGGTTTTCGCCTATTGTGCCAAACACAATATCCCCGCAGTGACGGCTGCGCCGTTGGGCATGGGTACGGCGCTGTTGAATTTCTTGCCTGGCCAAATTACGTTCGAACAATATTTCCGGCTGGAAGGCAAATCCGAAACCGATAAAATCCTTCATTTCCTGCTGGGACTGTCGCCTGCGATGCTGCAACAAGGCTATTTAGTCGACCAAAGCGCGGTCGATTTGATCCGTCACCAAGGCCCTTCTACGCCGATGGCCTGTGAACTCTGTGCCGGTGTTGCTGCAACACAAGTGTTAAAGATATTGCTCAAGCGCGGCAAAGTGTTGGCGGCGCCGTGGGGCCTACAGTTCGATGCATACACAAACAAACTGGTAAGAACTTGGCGGCCTGGCGGGAATGGTAATCCGATTCAGCGTTTAGGCATTGCGCTGGCTAAGCGGCAGTTTATGAAATTGACAATGGGTTGATTTCATTCGTTTTCAAACGAAATGCCAGAATAGACCGCGTTCGATGGCAATCGCTTCGATTTTATCGGCATTTTTTTGGGTAGCCTACCCTGAACAGCATATGCAAGGTTTCGCCGTCGTTTAACAGGCTTTTGAAAATTGCCCCCATGCCTTCGGCTTCAAAAGCATTTTTTGCGGCTGCGGGGCGTCCGGAAGCCCGAGCACGCCTTAAAAAACCGTTCTGGCCGCCTATATTCACCCTAAAGGGGTTAAGTTTCCGCCTTTTGGCGGGTTTCAGGCGCACGACCGCCTAGGCGGTGCTGTATCACCAGCCAAAAATGGCGCTCATCCGTGCCAATTTGTAGGCCGCGAAGGTAAAAATCGCTTGTGCCGCGACCTTCTTCATCCCGCGAAACTTGGTTTGTCGTAGCGGGCCGACGGTCTTGGTCCAACTGAAGACTTCTTCTATCCGCTTGCGGATTTTGAGGCTTTGGCGGTAGAGGAATTCGCAATGCAAATATTCGGCTTGGATAAGTATTACGTAGTCTGTTTTCGGTGGCGCCATTGGGCACCTCGAAAAACCTGCCCCCAAGAGAACATAGTCGCATCATCATCCAGCGGATTCTAAAGCCCATGATCAAAGAAAGCCTGTTTGCTGCCAAAGAACGAGAAACCAAGCTGAACAAGTTAGGTGATGTTCTTCAAATCCTGGAACAGCATGTTGATTTCGCCGCCTTAGCAGCTGCGATTGATGCAGCGGCACCCCGACCCAGTCGGGAGCGCGGCGGTCGTCCGCCGTTTCCGACCGAAATCATGGTTCGTATGTTGTTATTGCAGCAACTGTATAACCTCAGCGACGAGCAACTGGAATTTCAATTGCTGGATCGTTTGAGTTTCCAACGATTTGCCGGGCTAAGGCACAGCAGCCAGATCCCCGATCGCATTTATGCCCTGTGGGTACCACGTTCTGGACATTCCGTGAGCGGCTGATGGCGGCGGGAGCCAGTGAAACGATCTTTGAAGCCGCGAATCGCGAATTAGATAAGCACGGCTATCTGGCGCGTGGTGGCCAAATGATTGATGCCAGCATCGTGCCCGCGCCCAAGCAGCATCGGCCTAAAGGCGAGAAAGCCCTGATCGAAGAGCAGGCCATGCCTATCGACTGGTCACCCGCCAAGCGTCGGCAAAAAGACATCGATGCGACGTGGACAAAAAAGCATGGCAAATCGTACTTCGGATACAAGTTGTCAGCCAACGTGGATAAGCGATACAAACTGGTTCGTAAAGTTAAAGTCAGCACGGCCAGCGAGCACGATACCTTGCATCTGGATGAGGTGCTGGACACTTTTAATACCGGCCGCGAACTGTATGCTGACAAAGGCTATGTGGACAAAGAACGTGAAGCGCGAATCAAAGCGTCAGGTCTTCGGGTGCATATCCAACGCAAGGCGGCCAAAGGCAAACCGCTATCCGACTGCCAAAAGCGGCGCAATACGCGGATTGCCAAGACCCGTGCCCGAGTTGAGCATGTGTTTGCCAGTTTGGAACAGATGGGCGGCAAAGGCTTGCGAAGTGTTGGGCTAGCTCGCGCCACGTTACAACTGAACTTCAAGGTGGCCACTTATAATTTGCGTCGCCTCTGCAGTTTAAAGACCTGCGGTATTAAGCCTGCTTTTGCCTTCTGACGGGCATAGTGCGCTTGAAATCGTCAAAAATGGCGATTTCAGGATAAAAACCGCCCCAAACAGGGCGAAAATAAGGCGCCAAATCAGCTGGCTGGTTTGAGTGGTAACTTAGATACAGATTTCTAGGCTATTTTGCCGGTATTTCGAGGTCCCCCATTATTTTAACGGTGGCTGAATAAAATCCAAAAACACCCTAAATTCACATCCGATGTCGGGTCAAAAAATGAATAAAGAATTGATCAATAAAATTTTGGAAGCCGCAATTAGAGCCCCTTCCGGCGATAACGTCCAACCGTGGCGGTTTCAGGTGTCGGAAGATTTTACAAGGATAGACTTGTATAACCTTCCGGAGAAAGACGATTCCTATTACAACTTCGAGCAAGCTGCTTCCTATATAGCCCATGGGGCCTTATTGGAAAACATTTTGATTGCAGCGGGGCATATGGGAATTGCAGTGCGCTATCAATTATTTCCCGATGATTTGGAGCCAGACCTAGTGGTTCGAATGGATCTGACCGGTGCATTGCCTCAACCCGATCCTTTGTATCACTCGATTTTCAATCGACGCACTAACCGATTCCCTTTTCGACGAGTCGACGTTACGGAACAATCACTTGAGAAGTTAAAGGAATCTGTAAAATGTCTTGACAATATATCAATCAGCCTTATAAACCAAAAAGATAAAATCAATGCGTTGGCAAAAATTTTAATGGTCAATGATCGCCTAGTCTTCGAGCGCAAGGATCTACATGGCTTCTTGTTTGACAAAATCCGTTGGAACATGGAGCAAGTAGACGAGACGCGAGATGGTTTGCCGGTTGAAACATTAGGACTCAATCCTATAGAGAAAGTGTTTTTTCCGCTAATGCGGTTCTGGAGGGTGGTCAAAATAGCTAACTTATTCGGTTTGTCGAGAATTATAGGCCTCAAATGCTGGTGGAATTGCCGAAATGCTTCAGTTTTGGCAATGATCAGTTCAGCTGGAAATGATAAATTTGCATTCGTGCAAGGCGGTCGTGCAGTACAAAGGCTATGGTTGGAAGCGACAAATCAGGGGTTAGAAATGCAACCCATAATAGGTTTGCCGTTACTTATACACCGATTAATTCAAACAAAAGTATTGAATTTTGGTGATAAACATAGGCAAATGATCGAGCGTACGAGGATATCCTTAATTGATCAATCTAGTATCTCTGAAACGGAAACTTTAATTTCAAGCTTTCGAATTGGTTACGGAAGCGCACGCACAATCGAAACAAAACGGAGAAACTTAGATAGTTAGAAAAATGGAATTTGGATTGTTTCTAAAGTTGCCATGGAAAAAACATTTTGGAGAGACTTAATCAATGACAGAAATGCCGCCATCTAGTGGACAGTCCAATCGATGGGGAGTATTTCTAGGTAACTTTGGAGATTGAGGGTATTGATTGCCGCTATCCCAACGCCTATCAGCCCTTGCTTTAGAATGACGGCACCTTAACTTCAAGTTGCTTAGGTTTTGCAGTTACGGCCACTAATTCTTAACTGGATAATAATGGAATACTATAATTATATTGATGTTGGGAATGTTTCACTAAACACTAAGCACAACATACAAACGAATTAATATTTATGAAAGATTCAGTTCTTAATGACCAGACCGATAATCCTGAAGATATTGACTGGGATTATATTATTGTTGGCACAGGCATTGGAGGGGCAACGTTAGGTTTCCGACTAGCTCAAGAAGGAAAAAAGGTTCTGTTTTGCGAGAAAGGACGTTCGTTATTTGCTACTTCCGGGGAGTTTTCAGGAGATTATGCGGAGCAGTTCTTTCCAATTCGGAAATCGCCTTCTGAAGAAGATCATGAAGTTTTAGAACAGTCAGGAAGGTGGCCATTTAAAATCAAAGATGTTTCCGCAAAAAAGACAAAGAGTTTTATCCCCTTCATGGGCGTAGGAACGGGTGGATCTAGCTCGCTTTATGGTGCAGCAATGGAACGTTTCAAACCAGAAGACTTCGAAGCTGGTCGTTGGCATTTCGACGCTGAGGAATCTTCGATTCCTGAAAAATGGCCTATTACCTACGATGAACTTTCTTCTTACTACGAATTGGCAGAAAAATTATATAGAGTTAGAGGGGATAATATGTCGTTTGCCGCGCCTCCGCTCTCCAATGCCAATAAGGAGTTATATGATTTTTTACAAAAACAAGGGATGCATCCTTATAGGCTGCCAATTGCTTGCGAATTTTCCTCGAACAAATGCAATACATGCCAAGGATATCTCTGTTCCGAAGCATGTAAAAATGACAGTTCAAAAATTTGTTTAGAACCAGCACTCACCAGATATGGAGCAACACTATTAGATCAGTGTGAGGTAGAAAAAATTCATTCGTCTAAAAACAAAATAACAGCAATTCACGCAGAGTGGAAAGGTAGTCAAATTCGGCTTAAAGGGAAGCATTTTGTTTTAGCGGCGGGGGCATTGGTAACGCCTGTTATTCTACTTCGCTCAGCCACGGAAAAATATCCAAGCGGTTTGGCAAACCACTCAGGGATGGTAGGAAAAAACTTGATGCGGCACTTTGTTGATATGTATGTTTTTCATTCAGGAATCAAACCACAAAAGTACGAAAATATAAAAGAAATTGCATTTAATGATTTTTATTGTTCAACTAAAATGAAATTCGGGACTGTTCAATCATTTGGTTGGATGCCTCCCGCTGATATATTAGTCGAGACAATTGAACAAGATATACATAATACTGCGTTTGCTTTTGCTGCCTATCTTTATAGAGGGATAAAACCCATTATTAGGCCAATGGTAGAACAAATGTTGTGTAACCGTTTGATTCTTGCATCAACTCTCGAAGATTTGCCGTATACAGATAATAGAGTGTTCCCGGATGGTAATTCTGGAATCAAGTTTACGTACAAAATCAAAGATTATGATAAAAGGCGAATAAAAAGATTCCGAACGGAGTTAAAGCAAGTTTTCAAGCCTTTACGTCATATTCTTATCAAGCAAGCAGAAAACAATGAAAGACTCGCGCATGTGTGTGGTACTTGTAGAATGGGCGACGATCCAGCAACTAGCGTAGTTGATAAATTCAACCGCGTTCACGATTTTGATAATTTAACGATTATAGATAGCTCATTTTTTCCTTCTAGCGGGGGAGCCAATCCCTCCCTTACTATTGCTGCGAACGCGTTGCGTGTCGCAGATCATTTATTGAGTCTGTGAATTTTAACTTATATTTTATTGAAGTATATTTGGGAGCTTCACGAAATGAAAATGAACTTTCTTGAAAAAATGGCGATGAACAATCCAATTCGGTTTTATATTCAACGCCAAATCGAAGCACCATTGCTTAAAAAACTTGGAGCAAACGTTGACGGCTTGGATGTACTGGAAGTGGGATGCGCTCATGGCGTCGGAACGGAAATAATTTTAAACCAATGGAACGCAAAGAAAGTGTTTGCTTTTGATTTGGATGAAGATATGTTAAGTAAAGCGAAAAACAGGTTAAACGAATTCAGCAGTAATAGATTAGAGTTGTTTGTTGGTGATGTTACAAACCTGAAATTTCGCGACAACAGTATTGGTGCAGTGGTTAATTTTGCCGCGATTCATCATGTTCCGGATTGGCAGGTCGCTCTAAGCGAAATTCATCGCGTTTTAAAGCCTAATGGTCAGTTTATTTTTCAAGAAGTTACCGAACAATGGATATTACGATGGCCCTATAACGTATTATTTAAGCATCCGATGGAAAATCGGTTTTCAGGGAATGTATTTATTCAGGAACTGGAAAGGCTAGGTTTTGAAATTAGGCAAAGCTGGGTTCAGAAGGCCGGCGGAGATTTTATTTTTGGCGTAGCGAAAAAACTTGAAAGCAAATGAAGAAAAGCGGCTTTGACTGTAATAATCACCCCCTGACGTGTCCAGTTTGTAATTTTTCAACCACCGATCCTAGGCCGCAGGATTTAGGCACTGTCAAAGGAAATACCGAGCGCTACCTCCATACGGATTTTCCATTATGGAAATGCCCGAAATGTTTGAGCATCATAAGTATTCAGCCTGTAGATTTTGAAGATATTTACAAAGATTACCCGTTAAACAAACGCCAGTTGGATGTGTTTGCTAAAGGAACATTGAAAAATCTTACTGGACGCCTGTTGAGGTCAGGGGTAAAGAAAACGGACACAATTCTTGATGTTGGGTGCGGAAACGGCATCTATGTCGACTATCTTAAACAACAGGGTTTTCAGAGTGTTGTAGGCTATGATCCTTATGTCGAAGCGTTTGCAGAATTGCCGTCAGATAAAGCTCCGTTTGACGTCATTGTCAATAACGATACATTGGAGCACTGCGATGATATTTATAAACTGATCGAATTAAACCTTGAGCTTTTGAGGTCTGGAGGGCTTTTATATATAGGCACCGCTGATTCTGAGCCGGTCAATATGGAAAATTTAGAGCCACATGTTATGCGGCTTCATCAACCCTATCACCGTATTATCATTACCGAATCGACATTACATAACATTGTTAAGCGTTACGATGTTACATTGGTTGCTCATTACCGTCGTTCATATCACGATACACTAAGACCGTTTTCCAATTATCGCTTTCTCGACGAACTGAATAAAGCGCTTGGCCATAATCTCGATCATGCGATGAATGAGCAACATACTACGCGTGCGTTTTTGCGGAATCCGAAATTATGGTTTTTTGCGTTATTTGGTTATTGGTTTCCTTCCGCCGCCGAACCAGCGGTTATTGTCAGAAAAAATTAGCCTGGGGAGGCGGTAGCGGATGAAAATAGAAGGAAACACCGTATTGATAACCGGCGGAGACTCCGGCGTGGGTCTGGCTCTAGCCAAAGCCCTACTTCAACTGAATAATACGGTAATTATTGCCGGTCGTAATGACGAAAAATTGCTTCAAGTGAAAAATAAATTTCCTAGGCTTCATGCAGTAAAGTGCGATCTTTGCCAAGATAGTGAGCGGAAAAATCTTGTGAGTGAACTGAAGAATCAGTTTCCAGAGCTGAACATTGTTATAAACAACGCGGGAGTTGCTTTTTTTAGTGATTTAAGAGACGAGAATTTCTACGAAAACATAGTAAAGGAGATGGAAACGAATTTCTTGGCACCGCTCAGGCTGGCGCAGTTATTTTCAGAACATTTAAGAAATCAGCCTTATTCTGCTATAGTAAATATCGGCTCTGCGGCTGCTTTTCTGCCTTTGACTGTAATGCCGGGATATAGTGCCTCGAAAGCTGCGTTACATTCAGTTTCGCAATCGCTTCGCTATCAGTTAAGGAATACCAAAATGCAAGTGATCGAGGTTTTATTACCGCCAGTAGATACACAAATGGTGGTTGATTTTAAGATGAAAAAGTTATCGCCTGATAAGGTAGCCGCCGAAATTATCAAGGAATTAAAGGAAGGTCGGGTATTTATTCCGATAGGGCAGATAAAGATTTTGCTTTGGATATATCGCTTTTTTCCTGGGGTAATGGGAGTTCTCGCGAACCGAATGGTTTCAAACGCATTAAACAAATAGAAGTCGAGTAAGAATTATGGACGTAAAGTATGTTGACGCAAAAACGAAAAGCGCTCAAAGGAGCGCTTTTCTCAACTTACCAACCTTTTGATAAATTTAACTTCTTTTTCTGCGAGAAAAACCAGCACCAACTAAGCCTAAGCCTAAAAGAGCCATTGTGCTTGGTTCGGGGACTGTTTTAACCGGTCCAATGGATAAGTCAACATCTACGATACCACCGTTGGTGTTGAATATTACCTCAATGGCACCAAGCCTTGTAAGATCGACGTTTCCACTACACGTCACAGAATTAACATGCCCAGCAACTGTGTCAAAATCAGTCTGTCCGCACAATCCTAAGCCTTGTGCGTTGTCGAATAAGTCAAAGGCAATAGTTTGAAAATGATTTCCCGAATTTGATGCAAGATCGTAAATTGTGTAGTTGCCATCAATGTCATAAAGGCCAATACTAAAATCAAAACCAAGGTCTGCTGTCAAGACTTCGAAGAAAAATGCATCTCCAAGGCTGTATAGGTTTTCTCCGCCTAAACCATTCGTATCAAGGGCACTACTATTATCCTGGCCGTCCCACTGTACTATGCCTAATCCGTTAGTGCCTTGGTCGTTATTAAATGCTAAGTGGCCGTTATTTACGACTATAGAAGTTGCATCAAAACCCGGATCATTAGTAGTGATAAGGTCTGCTTTTATATCACGATACCCGCCTAAAATTGAAGCATATGCACCGCTCTCGGCAAAGTTAGTGGCGTTGTCGGCATTTGCGCCTTCGACCTTGTCTAAAACTTGAATGCCACCCGGTGGATCTGCAAATAAGTCAATATAACCATCCGCACTCGCGCTTGCGCTCGCAGAAAGTGCGAAAACCGCGCCCAATATTTGTGTATGTAATTTCATAATAAACTCCAGTAAAAACTCTCGAACTCAACAAACAATCTGTTGATTGCGATAAAGAATAAGCAGTATACGGGCCATAATATTTATGTTATTGAAATTTAAATAAAAACCCAAATGGCGCGGCAAGGTTTTACGTTATAGTGTAAAAAAATCTGACACCAAGGGACTCCTCGAAAAACCGGCACCCATAAGAAAATATCCAACTTCCAAAAGCGGCGCAATACGCGGATTGCCAAAACCCGTACCCGAGTTGAGCATGTGTTTGCCAGCTTGGAACTGATGGGCGACAAAGGCTTGCGAAGTATTGAGCTAGCTCGCGCCACGTTAGCTGAAATTTAAGGACGCCACGTATAATTTGCGCCGCCTCTGCAGTTTAAGGAGCGGCCGCATTAAGCCTGCTTGCCTTCTGACAAGCATAGTGTGTGCCTGTCATCGTTAAAAAAAGGCGATTTCAGGATAAAAGCAGCCCCAAACAGGGCGACAATAAGGCACCAAATCAGCTGGCTGGTTTGATGGGTCACTTAGATACAGATTTGTAGGCCATTTTGCCTGTATTTCGAGGTCCCCTAATGTGATTCAAGCTTATTCAGTAATTCTTCGGCTGACTGACGCTCTTCTAACGAATCGGTATGTTTGATTAATTCTTTCAAAAGTATCCTGGATTGATCGATTTTGTCTGTTTTGGCTAATGCCTCGGCTAAATGAATGCGTACAGTCGTGTTATCTGGTTGTTCTTTTAGCGCTTTTTGAAAAATTTCAACAGCCATCGAAAATTGATTGTTTTTCATTAACATTACACCATAAGTATCCAAAATCTTAGGATCATTTGGAGCGATATCTTTTGCCGCTTCAGCTTGCTGCATCGCCGCCTTGAGGTCTCCTTGTTCGAAATGTAGCCACGCTAGATTGTTTTTAATGTACGGATCGCCGGGAGTGAGGCTTAAGATTTCTTTGTATTGCTGAATGGCCTCTTGCTGACGATCATTTTTTCTAAGCAGCTCGGCGTAGCGGCCACGCAGCACTGCATCTTTAGGAAATTTTTTGACCTGGTTTTCCAGCGTAATGAAAGCTGATTGCTTATCGCCTGTGGCGATTTGTGCCAAGGTTAATTGGAGGGCAATATCTGTCGTATCTTGTAAGGCATAAGCCTCCTTAAAGAGTTTTACCGCTTCTTCCGGCTGCTTTTGTGCGAGAGCGAGTCTTCCAGCCAGTGCCTTTGGGGCTACCTTATCAGGGTATTGCTTCATTAACGTGTGCAAAATTTCACTCGATGCCTTCATTTGTCCGTCATACGCTAAATATTGAGCTAGTTGAAACTGGGTCGGTGCATTGGATTCAACCGCTAAAGCTTTGTTTATCTCCGCTACGGCATGCGAATATTGTTTAAGTAGAAAATATGCATAAGCAACCGTTTTATGGGTGAACGGTGTGTCGGGAGAAGCCTGGACCGCTTTTTCAACAAGCATTTCAGTTTCGCGAGTATCTTTCTTTAATGGATTATCGAGTCTTATCAGAAGTAATAAGGTACTAAGGCTATCGGGATGATGTTTAAGTGCTGCCAGATATAGGTCTCTGGCTTTGTCGGTATTCTTTTCACTTACGGCGTAATCAGCAAGTGCTGCGGATGCCACGGGTTCTCCCGGACTCATTTTGAGCGCTTGATTAAAGGCAGCTATAGATCGGTCTTTTTCCCCTAAACCTTGATACGCAAAACCTTCTAAAATAAAAGCATATGGTTTGTCAGGAAAAAATTCTTTTTGTTTTTTTGCTATTCCCAGTGCTTCGCTGTACTTTTTGGCTTTAACATAGTGCATGCCAAGCGTGACACTGGTTGAAGGCATATTTGGAGCCTTTTCCCAAGCCTGTTTGAGCTCGTTCAACCCCTTTGTTATGTCACCAGCACGAAAATGAAGAATGCCGTTTCTAAGTAAATTTCTGATCGAATCATCTTCGCTTTCAAGTAATTTAACATCGTCAGTTCCTTGATAAACTTCGCCTGATTCAAGTCCGGGAAGCGCTTTGTTGGAATCAAACGAAGGAAAAATCACCTCGCTTTGCGAGTCTAAGTCGAATTTAGCTGCATAGCCTTGCGGTGCAAACAAAGCTGACAGAAAAATCAATTGTGTTATCGCTTTTAGGGTTCTGTTTGAATGGCTTAAAAAATTGGCGTACATTGGTACTCCTTGCTCTTTGGTGGATTTGCTTCAATTTAAAGTTTAGAACTACTAAACCCCAATAAACTTAGAATAAATGAACACTAAACGTATCCTTTTTTTTGCGGAAACGGTTACTCTCGCGCATGTCGCGCGATGCATTAAAATTGCAAATGAACTAGCCCGCTGCAAAAATTATAGCATTATGCTGGCTGCTGACTCACGATTCGATCAAATGCTGGGGTTAATCAAATTTAAGCGGATAGACTTGTATTCCATAAGCTGCACGGAATTCAAGCAACGATTACAGAAAGGGATGCCAATTTATAACGTTAACGAGTTGACTCGATACGTTAATGAGGAATTGGAAATTATCGATGAAGTTAAGCCGGATTTTGTTATCGGTGATTTCAGGCTTACTTTGGCGATCAGTTGTCGCCTAAGAAAGGTTCCGTTCGCGACGATCACCAATGCGTATTGGAGTCCTTATGCAAATATCGAATATCCAGTTCCTGAAATGATTCTGACTAAAATCCTCGGCGTCCGTTTTGCTCAGAAAATATTCGATTTTGTCAGACCTTTTGTCTTTAAAATTCATACGAATGCGTTTAACAAAGTATGTAAAAAATTTGGGCACTCAGGGCTAGTAAAAGATTTACGAGAGATGTACACCGATGCTGATTTCACTTTTTATGCGGATTTGGATTCTTTTATTCCGATGAAACATTTCCCGTCAAGTCATTTGTTTATCGGCCCGGTACTATGGTCCGCACCGGTACCTTTACCTGACTGGTGGGATAGAGTACCAGCCGAAAATCCAATTATTTTCATTACACTTGGAAGTTCCGGAGACAGTAGCGTTTTGCCGTTATTATTGCAAACTCTGAGTGCAATGCAAGTCACGGTAATTTGCGCGACCGTTGATGATTTTCCGCAAGAAATGGGGGCTCGTAGCATATTTTTAAGTAAATATTTGCCAGCGGATGTGTGTGTAAAAAAAGCTGACGTTGTGATCTGCAACGGAGGAAGCCCAATGGTTTATCAAAGCCTAATCGAAAATAAACCTCTTATAGGGATTCCAAGCAATCTGGATCAATTTTTGATGATGAGTCTGGTAGAAAAATTGGGCCATGGTGTGCTTATTCGGCCTAGTCAGGTTAGTTCGGAGAAGATAATGTCTGCTGTTAATCGAACGTTGTCGAATAAGAACAGGCCGGAAGTCAGTGAGGATCGTTTATTTGATGCAAGAAGAATTTCGGAATTGATAGATTCCGTTACGTAACATTAGATAGTCATTTTGAGATTTGCTCGGTCAAGGGAGGAAGCGCCGAAATCACCCCCCCCCGTAATGGCAAAATAGCATCTGCACAGCTCGAATTTCTTAGCGTTTTGTCAGGCGCGCCAAATCAGCTCAAATCCTGCTTCACAAAGAACCGAAATATCCGCCACGCCAAAACCCAAAACACCAAGCAAAACGTATAAAATGTTTTTATAGAGAAATAGCAAAAGGTGTCAGAGTTCTTTGTTCGAGCCACCCAAGACCCGTAAAGGATCCAGAACCCTTTGCTCGAGCCAACCCAATGCAAAATTTCCTGACCCACTGCCTGAGGCTTAGGGTATAGCTTGTTATACTCTGCGAATGTCGGCGCCACGCATGAAGTCAATGCAATATGCAATGAATGATATTTTTACAATAAAAACAGCGCCTTATTGATTGGTATCGTTTCTGACTCAACGAATCAATGCGGCTTGAGGGGGAGATAAAATCAACAGCCTGTTAGTGGCTAAACTCAAGGTAAAAAAGGGCAGCCTGATTTTTAGTTAGGTGTAGTCGGCACCAATACCTCCCCTCGGCCTCCGTTTAACCACCATTCAAAACGGAATAAACACCATGGCAATCACATCGTTGCTATAGGCGTCCTCAACCTTATATTCCCGATATCCTTTGGATACCGCCCCACCCAATACGTAATTCTTGCCTTGGTATTGCACAACTTCGGAACTGCGTTGGCCGGTTTTCAGCTTAAAGAACGACTCGTCCAAACCCAGCGTATCACCTATCTTAAGCTTCGAATGATTGGCAACGCCGATAATGGTTTTATTTCGTTCGACAAACACCGCGAAGCAGCCTGCCAAGATATTGCCTTGCTTATCGCGCGGTAACACATCGTTCAACATCGATTGAAATTGCGGCTCGCTGTCGAACACGATGCCTATACCACCCAATATTTGTCTCGGGTCATGCAAATCGGTGATCGCGGCATTGTAAATATAGGTATGCCGACCCTGGTACAGCGGCGTTTTCGCAAACGCCGAGACGCTATAACGCTGCGAGCTGCCATTTTTTAAGGCCTCGGACGCGCCACCCAGTGCATCGACCTGCATGCCGACCAACATTGACTGCTTGGGATCGGATACCGCCAGAATCCGGCCGCTGCGGTCGTAGACATAGAGGTTGGTGTAAACCGTGTATAGCGCATTGATATACTGCAAAATCTCGGTGATTTGCCGGCTGGCGGAAAAAGACAGATCGGCACTCGCTAAACAGCGTCTGAAGGCTGAGGTCAGCGCCCACCAACGGCAATCGTTAGCACGCTCGTATAAATTACGGTCCATGATATCGACCGCCAACGAGGCTAAAAATCCGGCATTGTTCAAATGCGAGGACATTACGGTCACTTCCTGCAAGCAGTTAACCGAGGCAGCAAAAATACCGGCAATATCACTGCCGATTTGTTTGATCGCCTCCAGCACCGGCATGAACTCGGCAGCTTTTTTCCGGGCCGAGGCGATTTGGCCGTTCAGCACCAGCAAACCCAAATCGGTATTAATATCCGCCGAAGCCTTGCGGATGTCGCGCAACTCCTTAGGAAAAGTACTGGCCTGATCGATAATGTCAGCGTAATTATTTTTCTGCCCCGCCGAATCATCCTGGCTAAATGCCTTATCCAGCGCGGTCATCATCACCCCACGCCAACCCAGACCATAAAAGCCCTGATAACCGGCGGTAGCGCGGGTATTGATGATGTAATCTTGGCGCCGATAGGAAGCGATCCGCACTCGCTCCTCGCCTTTAAAACTGGTATTCAGCGGCAGCAGTCGTTCGTCACTGCTGGCGATCACGCGCCCGTCCGCGTCAGTCACGGCTATGGTTCCAGTATCACCCGGCATCAACAGCCCAGCGAAAATGCCCTTCATCTCGTCATCGAATCGAAAGCACAGGCATAAAACCCCCAACAACTGCGAACTCTTGTCATCGGTACTGGTGATCTTGCAGGAATAAATCAACGAACGCAGCCGATTATCTTGTAAGTCCGAATGCCTAAACGTTTCCAGATAATCTTGACTGGTCGCCAGGGTTTCCGCCAACAGCGGATCGCTGGAAAAACGTATCGGATTGGTCTGGTCCAAATGAGCCTTTACCTGGCCTTGAGTATCGAAAACGATGATCTCATCATACACACTGTATTTTCTGACATATTCTCGCAGCCGATTTTCGATGAACTGCTCCTGGTCGGCACTGGGCATGTCTAACGCCAGAAATGCTCTTATATCCTCGTCAGTCGCCAGAAAACCGACATCCGCGGTACGCTCGAACAAATTACGAATCAGCAGATCGATGGCGACTTGGGCTTTCGACGAATTATCCAGCACCAACTTCTGCACATTTTCAATCAGCAGATTACGGGTCAGTTGTTTCTGAAGCTCACCGAACTTATTCTGGGTGCGATGCATATCATCCAGAATGGTCGTCGCCACGTTATGGCTGTTGATTTTACCGATCAGGGCGATCTTGCCCCACCAATCGTTCAACGAGGCCAGTTTGCTTTCAAAGCTTTTTACCACGGGCATCGCCGACAACAGCTTAGCCGAATGAGTTTCCAAGAGTGTATTCATAATATCCTTTGCTGACCGGTTGCAAATAACGATGTGTCGGGATAGCGACAAGACTGCTTGAGCCGAAGCCTGCGCAGCGCATTGCTTAAACTCGCGCATCTGAAAGCAGTATCCGTACCAAACCGTTAAATCCGAGACCTTTCGATCTAGGCGGGACGTATTTGCGAGCGAACGAGATACCGATCGCACCAAATCTTGACGTGCTCGCACCGGCATGGAGCAGATAAAACCGAGTTCCAAGTCAGCTGAAATTGACCCGGCTCCCGTCGCGATAATACCGACCAATACGCCGCCTGCTGACACCGGCAGTTAATCAAGACCGCCCCTTGGCCTTTATCCCGCATCTTTAGTACACTGCCAACAACCCATTTCCAGGCGCAGAGCGTATGACTTACTGTATCGCTGTCTCTCTAAAGGACGGACTGGTATTAACCTCGGATTCCAGAACCAATGCCGGCATCGACAATGTCAGCATCTACGGCAAAATGCATGCTTTTACCACGGCGGCCGACCGTAAGATCGTCCTACTCAGCGCCGGCAACTTGGCCACCACCCAGGCCGTGATCGACCAGTTGAAACGCGACATCAAGGAAGAAACCGAAGTCAATCTGGATAGCGTACGTTACTTGTCGGAAGCGGCGGACTATATCGGCAAAATCAGCGTCGAAAAACAACGCCGCCATGTCGACGCCGGTCAAAGCAGTTTCAACCCTTCCGCCACTTTTATCCTGGCCGGCCAAATCGGCCAAGAGCCTCATGGCGCCTATTTGGTTTATCCGGAAGGCAACTGCATCACCACCTCCCGGCAAACCCCCTACCTGCAAATCGGCGAAAACAAATACGGCAAACCGGTATTGGATCGCTTCATCAAAATCGACACCTCGCTACAGGAAGCCGGCCGCTGCTGTTTGATCTCGATGGACTCGACCATGCGCAGCAACGCCAGCGTCGGTGCGCCGGTGGAACTGTTGATTTACCACAGGGACACCCTGGCGCTGGATGAGTATTATTGTTTTCAGGAAGACAACGAGTATTTGATTCAACTGCGGCGGATGTGGCACGAGAAACTAAAAGAAGCGTTTGCAACCTTACCGCAGTTCAGTAAGAATGATTCAAGGCCGTTACCGGGCAGTATATAAATCAGTGTAAAAGGCGTTGGCCATCCCGATTCAAGCGGCAGCCACCCATACAAAACACGATCTGCCAGTCCTTGCACCCCATCTTTAGAGGCGCAAGGACTGGCGCACCGCATCGGGAAAACCCATGATACTTACCCGTGCCGACTCTCGGCAGCCACGTCAAGCTTCATGGTTATTAAAAAACCACGTCGCGGCTATCTGTCGATGCAAATCGTCGAACTGGCTCTGCAAGCCATCCAACACCTGATGCAATTGTTGCGGAGAGGCCTGCTGAATATCGATAGCCAACAAATGTTGTTCCAGCTGTTCCAGATGTGGATACAACTCGACAGCATGCGGCAAGCGCTTGATGCAGTGCGTAATTTCTTCCAGACAATGCAGCACCGCCCTGGGAAAATCCGGATTTTTTAACAGATAATTCAATACATCCTCGCCCTTAATCCGGTTGCGTACATGTTTGCGGTACATCAGCACCGCGCTCAGCGACTTTAAGACATTAATCCACAACATCGTCTCGTACTCGCGCATCTTGTCGCTACGATTTTCCGCCAGCAATACGGTGCCGAAATCCATGATCCGGCTGGTCATGTCGGCCCGTTCCAGATTACGACCGATACAGATAAACCGGGCACTGTCGCTAAGACTCATCGCTCCGGCCATAAAACCGGTAAAACGCTGGCAACCAGCCATGATTTCCTGCAAAAACAAGGCCCTACCCCTGCGGTTGGACAGGCTATCCAGATTATTGTTGGCATACAGATACATCTCGTTGACTTGCTGCCAGGCTTCGTCGGGCATCAGTTCCCTGCTGGTGCGGATATTCTCGCGGGCAAATGACAGCGAAGCCAGCAAGGAGCCAGGGTTATTCATATCGGCCAGCAAAAAACGGGTTGCATTTTGCTCGCTGGGATTTTTAAAGCGCTGGTAAAACGCCTCTTCCACGCCACAAATGTTCAGCAGATTGCGCCAGCCCAGTTCCACCCCATAAGGCAGATCGTAAATCAAATGCATCGTGGCGCTGATCAGGCGGGCAGTGTTTTCGGTGCGTTCCAGATAACGCGCCATCCAGTACAAACGTTCGGCAGATCGCGATAACATCTTATTGCTCCCTATTGATAATCCAAGTGTCTTTACTGCCACCGCCCTGCGAAGAATTCACCACCAGCGAACCGGCCCGCAGCGCCACGCGGGTCAAGCCGCCGGCGGTGACAAAGCTGTTCTCGCCTTGCAAGATAAAGGGCCGCAAATCGATGTGCCGAGGTTCCAGTTTGTCGCCACACAGTGTCGGGCAAGTCGATAAAGCCAAGGTCGGCTGGGCGATGTAATTACGCGGATTATCCTGGATCAACTTATGAAAATGCCTGATCTCCTTTTGCGTAGCGTGAGGACCGACCAACATACCGTAGCCGCCCGATTCGTTGGCCGGCTTCACCACCAGTTCCGGCAAATGCGCTAACACATAGGCACATTGCTCTGGGTCGCTACATAGATAAGTCGGTACATTGGGCAGGATGGGTTCTTCGTTTAGATAATACCGAATCATTTCCGGCACGTAGGCATACACCACTTTGTCATCCGCCACGCCAGCACCTGGCGCATTTGCTAAGGCCACATTGCCGGCCTTCCACGCCCGCATCAAGCCCTTGACGCCCAACACCGAGTCCTTATGGAACACTTCCGGGTCGAGAAACAAGTCGTCGATGCGCCGGTAAATCACATCGACTTGCTCCAAGCCCTTGATGGTGCGCATATAGACGCAATCGTCGTCCTTGACCAGCAAGTCACCGCCTTCCACCAGCTCCGCGCCCATTTGCTGGGCCAAGAAAGCGTGTTCGAAATACGCGGAGTTGTAGATGCCCGGTGTCAAAACCGCGATTTGCGGCGTGTCGTCAGGCTTGGGCGCCAGTGAAGCCAGCATCTCGAACAATTGGGTCGGGTAATCGTCCACCGGCAAAATATTCAGATTTTCCAATAACTCCGGAAATATCCGCTTGGTAATCACCCGGTTTTCGATCATGTAGGACACACCGGACGGCACCCGTAAATTGTCCTCCAACACATACAGCTTACCGTCGCCGGCCCGTACCAGATCGCTACCGCAGATATTGGCCCAACTGCCGAACTTAGGTCGCATGCCCAGACATTCCTGACGGAAATTGCTGGAACTGGCGATCAGTTCGGCCGGCACCAGGCCATCCTTGATAATCTGTTGTTCGTTATAAATATCGTTTATGAAGCAATTCAAGGCTTTCAGGCGTTGCTTCAGGCCGGTTTCGACGATTTTCCATTCCTGAAAATCGATCAAGCGCGGAATAATGTCGAACGGCCACGCCCGATCGATATTGCCTTCGTCGCTGTAAACCGTGAAGGTGATGCCCATCTCCATGATCGCCGCTTCCGCCGCCGACAATCGGCCTTTAATGGCTTCCATGCCCAAGGATTGTAGGTATTGACTCAAACTGGCGCAGGCGTCACGAGACTTGCCGCCCGCTGCTATCATTTCGTCGTAAGCCTTGTCGGCGCTGTACTGCGCCCAAATCGATTGCGTAGCCATATTGTTTACATCCTTGAGCATTGCTTTTATGGTGCGGATATGCTCGATAATGGTGCGAAAAGTACTGCACCATTTCGAAGCAAGCCGGTTCTAATGGGTTGATACCCCTAAAGCAATAGCAATGCCAAGTTTCAAGGACGCTACCCAAACAATCGGATAAATAGGCCCATCCGCTGGTTTGATCTGTGCCGACCAGCTACTGATCGCTTTGGACATCAGTACCGCTCCAGGCCAATCGCCCTGGACTATTGTCGAAGCCGGGACTCACGAGTTAGTCGCACGCTTCACGGCATGGTTTTTGCGTTTGCATTTGTCCCATGCAAAGCCCGTTAGCAGCAACCCGATACCTCATTCAAAACATCAACCCCTGCCTGGAATCCGATTCGGCATAAACGCCGAATCGCGATCAAGTTTGATAAATTGCGCAATACCCAACAAACCGGCAAACTAAGCCTTATGAAAACGCTAAGTACACCAGAAGCTTTCGCGCCGGGATATCCCCTCGACCCAGGCATCTACGACGAAATGTTGGACGAGACCGGCCGAGTGCGGCCGCATTGGGCGCATCTGATGCAGGCCTTGCAGCAACTCGGGCCACGAGAAGTCGGGCTACGCCACCTGGAAGCCCTGAAACTGCTGCGCGAAAACGGCGTCACCTACAACGTCTACGGCGATCCGGACGGCATCAACCGTCCCTGGCAACTCGACCCGGTACCGCTACTATTGTCCGGCGACGAATGGTTCGATATCGAGGCCGGCTTATTGCAACGCGCCGAACTGTTGAACCTGATCCTGGCAGACTTATATGGTCCACGCGAGTTGATCAAGAAAAACCTGCTACCGCTGGAACTAATCTATAACCACGGCGGCTTCCTGCGGGTTTGCGATCAAGTGTTCCTGCCAGGCCAACATCAACTGGTGTTGTACGCCACCGACCTGGCCCGTGGCCCGGACAAAAAAATGTGGGTATTGGGCGACCGCACCCAAGCACCCTCGGGCGCCGGCTATGCACTGGAAAACCGGATGGCGATGTCGCGCGTCTTGCCCAGTCTGTTCCGCGACACGCATGTCCACCGGCTGGCGCGTTTCTTTCAATCTCTGCGCGCCGGCCTGAACGCCATCGCCCCCAGCGACGCCGAAATCCCGCGCATCGTAGTGCTAACCCCCGGCCCGCTGAACGAAACCTTCTTTGAACATGCTTATTTAGCCTCTTATCTAGGTTATCCCTTGGTACAAGGCGACGACCTGACCGTCCGCGACGGCTATGTCTGGCTGAAATCGCTAGTCGGTCTGCAACGGGTTGACGTGATTGTGCGCCGGGTCGACGACAATTACTGCGACCCCTTGGAATTGCGCGAAGACTCCCGACTGGGCGTCCCCGGCTTGTTGGACGTCGCCAGACGCGGCAATGTCGCCATCGCCAATCCGCTGGGCAGCGGCGTGCTGGAAAATCCCGGAATCATGCCCTTCCTGCCTGGGATCGCCAAACACTTCCTCGGCCAAGCGCTGAAACTGAACTCGATCGCCACCTGGTGGTGCGGCCAGGCCCGCGAACTGAATTATGTGCTGGCCAATTTGGAACGGCTGGTGATCAAACCGATCTACCGCAAACCTGGCGAACACTCGGTGTTCGGCCATCAACTCAGCCGGACGCAGTTGGCGACCTGGCGCGAGCGAATCCGCGCCCGACCGGCCATGTACGTGGGTCAGGAATATGAGAGCTTTTCCACGGTACCGTCGTTGATTGCCTGCGGCTACGAACCACGCCCCACGCTGCTGCGTTGTTTCATGGTGGCGCGCGCCGACGGCTATGCCTTGCTGCCGGGCGGCTTGACCCGTAGCGCCCCGCAATACGGCGACATGTTGATCACCAGCCAAATGGGCAGCATCAGCAAGGACACCTGGGTGATCGCCACCGAGCCGCAACACGCTGCGATCCAGGCCAAACAGAGCAACAGCGGAGTGGCTAACCACGGCAACGCTCTGCCCAGCCGGGCAGCGGACAATATTTTCTGGGTGGGCCGCAATGCCGAACGCGCGGAAGGCGGCGTGCGCCTGCTGCGCGCCACCATCAAAAAACTGTTCATCAATCCCGACTGCGATAATCCGGATTACCAACACAGCCTTCAGACTCTGCTGTGTTGCGTGACCAGTATGACCGGCACCTACCCCGGATTTTTTGCCGAGGATAACGATAGTCTGCTACAAGCACCCGAAACCGAACTGCTGGCGGTGGTGACGGCCGAAAACCGTATTGGCAGTTTGGCCAACACCGTGGCCAGAATGGCACAATCGGGTTATGCGGTGCGCGATTTGTGGTCGTCCGACACCTGGCGGGTGATAGACGAGATCGAGGAACAAATCACCGAAGCCCGGCGGCTAGGCAAAACCGGTTTATGGTCGATGCAGGAACAGATGGACCAGTTGATTACCACCTTATCGGCGTTCAGCGGCTTGGTGATGGAAAGCATGACGCGCGGTAACGGCTGGCTGTTTCTGGACATCGGCCGGCGGCTGGAGCGCGGCTTGCAGCTAGTTTCGGTATTAAGAACCGCATTTGCGATGGCGCAAAGCGAAGCGGCGGAAACCCGCTTGATCGAATCCTTATTGGACACCAGCGATAATCTGATCTGCTACCGCCAGCATTACCGCAGTAATCTGGAACTGGGATCGTTTCTGGAATTATTGTTGATGGACCCGAATAACCCGCGCTCGCTGGCCTATCAAATCAACCGACTGCAGGAGCATGTCGGCAAACTGCCGCGCGAAACCGACAAGCGCCGGATCAGCCCAGCGGAGCGGCTATTGTTGGAGGCCAGCTGTATTCTGAATATCGCCAATATCGAAGACTTGCTGAGCGTATCCGAAGCCGGCATCCGCGAAACGCTCGATCAACATCTCGGCAAAATCTACGCGCTGTTGGCCGCGCTGTCCGATACCCTGACGTCTACCTATTTTCGGCACGGGGACGCGCCGCAATCGCTGTCTTAAGGAAGCCCCATGCGTTATCGAGTCACTCATACCACCACATATCGCTATCACCAGCCGGTAGGATTGTCCTATAACGAAGTCCGGATGCAGCCGCGCCCCTGCCCCAACCAGCAATTGCTAAGTTCGAGCCTGCGCATCGCCCCCCAACCCAGCGATTATCGGACCCGAACCGATTTTTTCGGCAATCAGGTGGTCTGGTTTTCGATCCGCGAACCGCATCGGGAATTCCTGGTCACCGCGGTGAGCGAAGTGCAGGTGTTTCCGCAGCCGGTGCAGCTGGACTTCAGCCACGGCATGAGTTGGGAGGCGGTCAAGGAAACGCTGAGGACCGACAGGAGCGAACCTACGCTGGAAGCCAGGCAATACGCACTGGACTCGCCGTTCATCGCCGCCGATGCCGATCTGGCCGATTACGCTCAAGCCTCGTTCTCCCCCGGCAAAACACTGATCGAAGCGATACACGACCTGATGCAACGCATCCATCGCGACTTCACCTTCGACCCGGAATTCACCAATCTTGCCACGCCTTTGGCCACCGTGCTGGAACACCGGCGCGGGGTCTGTCAGGACTTCGCCCACCTCGCCATCGGCTGCATCCGCTCGCAAGGCCTGGCAGCTCGCTATGTCAGCGGTTACATCGAAACCTTGCCGCCGCCGGGTAAGAAAAAACTGGTCGGCGCCGACGCCTCGCACGCCTGGTTCTCAGTGTACTTGCCGGATCTGGGCTGGATGGATTTCGACCCTACCAACAACCAACTGCCCGGCGACCGACATATCATCGTCGCTTGGGGCCGCGACTATAGCGACGTGACGCCTTTGAAAGGGGTGATTTTCGGCGGTCAAAACCATGAATTAAAAGTGGCGGTGGAAGTAGCAAATTTGGGAGCATAATTTTCGCCATGCCACACTAGCTTGTTAGTTCCAGGGACCACAACTGCCGCGCTATACCTCTATCTCTATCCCCTTCATCAACAGCATTCCGCGACCGATTTCCAGATATTGATTACGTCCTTACATTACAGACACTCAACCCGTGACAACACATGGTATTTCATGAGATAAACTGGCCGGCCTATTCTCCTGATTTCTGTAAGCATTAACCTACAAAAAGATAATCCATTGCGACATTTATTGACCCGTGCCGGCGCCAGAATAGTAGGATTGGCCATTGTCTATGCGCTAGTCGCGAAACTGGTGTTGGCGTTTTTTGCGGCAAATTATTTGGTTTCCGTCATCTGGCCCTCCAGCGGCATCGCGCTGGCAGCTTTGCTCTTGGACGGCAAAAAACTCTGGCCCGGCGTATTCCTCGGCGCATTGGCCGGCAATCTATGGGCAGGCAGTTCGGTTGCGCAAGCTTTGCCGATAGCGGGTGGCAATACCCTGGAAGCCTTGGCCGTTTGCTATTTGCTGGGGACGCTGGCTAGCAAGCTGCAACAGCCGCGCGATTACCTGCGCTGGTTATTTGCAGCGGGGTTAGCTTCCGGTATCGCCGCCATCATCGGTTCCTCGGCCTTATGGTATTCCGGCGCTATATCGGAACGGCAATGGCCAAGCAACCTGGCCTATTGGTGGATGGGCGATACGCTGGGCATCACCATCGTGGCGCCGTTGATTCTGATGTGGCGGCAACCTATCAGCTTCGTCTGGAGTCGGCTACAAGCCTGGCACATGGCGATTTATTTGCTTACGGCATTTCTGATAGGACAAATGGTCTTTTTGCAATGGCCGTTTGATCTTGGCCACTATGGTAAAGCATTTTATATGTTCGCCTTTTTGGTCTACGGCGCGCTGCATTTTGGCTTGCACGGCACCTTGATTCTGATAGGCATGGTCACGCTGCAAAGTATGTTCAGCGTCATTCTGCAAGTCGGCTATTTTGCAGCCGACAGTGGCGAAACCGGATTGATACTGCATTGGTCGTTCCTGTTGATGATGTCCAGCATAGGGATTCCACTGGCGCTGGCCTTTGTGCAACATAAACACGCCGAACAGAACATAAAAGCCATTAGCGACTTCAATCGGCAAATTCTGCAATCGTTACAGGAAGGCGTGGTAGTCTACGATATTCACGGCCGCTTCAAACTGTGGAATCGCTTTATGGAAAAGCTCAGCGGCATCGCCGAAGCCGAGTGCTTGGGCAAGTCGCCGCTGCATGTGTTTCCCTGGCTAGCGAAAACCACGCTGCCCCAAGGCATGCAAAAAGCACTAGCCGGAGAAACCGTCAGTCATGCCCCCTTTATGTCCAGCACAGGCATCTGGATCAGCACAGTGCAAATGCCGTTGCGCGACGAACAGGAACGTATCGTCGGCGTGATCGAGCTGATTAACGATGAGTCGCTGCACATTGAATTCGGCAAATCCCTGTCGGCCAGCGAATCGCGCTTCCAAAGCATTCTCGACAACACACCCGCGGTCATTTACAGCAAGGACCGGAACGGAACCTATCTGCTGATCAACCGCCAATTCGAAAAGCTGTTCAACATCGACAATGAGACTATCAGAGGCAAACGCGATACTGATCTGTTTCCGCCAGACCAAGCCCGCGCACTTCGTGAGAACGATTTCCTGGTATTGAATACCGGTCAAGCACGGATATTTGAAGAACAAGTCTCTCATTGGAACGGCGAAACCCGCATTTATTTGTCGCATAAATTTCCATTACGCAATCCGCAAGGCGAAATTTATGCGGTGTGCGGCATCTCCTCCGACATCAGCGAACGCAAACAAGCGGAGAAAATGCTGCAAGAAAGCGAGCTGCGCTGGAAGTTTGCGTTGGAAAGCGGCGGCGACGGCGTTTGGGACTGGGATCTGGCGACCGGCAAAGCATTTTATTCGCCGCGCTGCATGGAAATCCTGGGTTTGAACGAGCAGGATCGAAACTACAATTACCGCAATTGGCAAGACACCATACACCCGGAAGATCATGCCCGGATGATGGCCGATTTACAGGCGCATCTGGAAAACCGTAGCGCGCGCTTCCACAACGAACATCGGGTCAGACAAGCCAATCAGCAATGGCGCTGGATCCTGACTCGCGGCCTGGTAGTCAGCCGCGATGCGAACGGCAAAGCCCAGCGCATGATCGGCACTCAGACCGATATTACCGAACGCAAGCAGTTGGAATGGACCCAACTCGCCAAGATTGTCGATGGCTCGCCGGAAGCAATGTTGCTGGTCGGCGCTAACGGCAACATCAAACTGGCCAACTCACCTGCCGCGAGGATATTTGGCTATCCGCTTGACGAGTTGATCGGCACCAAAGTCGACAGCCTGGTGCCGCATGCCGCCCGACCCGGCCACGACCGGCAACGCGCGCATTTCGTGAGCGATAACAAGGCCAGACCGATGAATGCCAGCCGCGACTTGAAAGCCTTGCGCCGCGACGGCAGCGAATTTCCAGTGGAGATCAGTCTAACGCCCATCGATATCGATAATCAGCGGGCCATCATCGTCTCGGTGCTGGATGTTAGCGAACGCAAACGGGTTGAACACGAAATGCAGTTGATGGCGATGATCTATCAGGCCATCGGCGAGGCCGTGATGGTGGCGGATGCGAATAATCGCATCATTGCCATCAATGAGGCATTTACCCGCCTAACCGGCTACACGGAACTGGACGCGATCGGTCAATCCACCAATCTGCTGAAATCCGGCCGTCATGACCCGGATTTCTATCAACCGATGTGGCACTCGCTGGCGCTCACCGGGCATTGGCAGGGCGAAATCTGGAACAAACGCAAAAACGGCGAGATTTACCACGAGTGGCTGGTGATCAACACCATTTATGGCAGCAATGGCAGCGTGGAACGCCGTGTGGGCATGTTCTCGGAAATCACCGAGCAAAAGCAGGTCGAACAAACCATCTGGCGGCAGGCTAACTTTGATCCGCTCACCGACCTGGCCAATCGGCGCATGTTCCAGGACCGTTTGAGCCAGGAAATCAACAAAGCCCAGCGCGACGGCAACAGCCTGGCGGTGATGCTGCTGGATCTGGATCATTTTAAGGAAGTCAACGACACCCTGGGCCACGGCATGGGTGACACATTGTTGCAAGAAACCGCCAAACGCATCCTCAGTTGCGTACGCAAGGTGGACACCGTGGCCCGCCTGGGCGGCGACGAATTTACCATCATACTAGGCGATCTGGACTCGGGCGTCAGCGCCGACCGAGTAGCGCAGGCGATCTTGCGAAAGCTTGCCGATCCGTTCCGCCTAGGCGATGAGCAAGCCTATATCTCGGCCAGCATCGGCATCACACTATATCCACAAGACGCCAAAGAGGCCGAGCAATTGGTCAAAAACGCCGACCAAGCCATGTATTCCGCCAAACAACAGGGCCGCAACCGTTACAGTTACTTTACCCTAGAAATGGAACAAGCCGCGCAAAACCGGATGCGCTTGACCAACGATTTACGTCAGGCGCTTGCCCAACAGCAATTTCGGGTGGTTTATCAGCCGATCGTCGCGTTGAATAGCGGCCATATCCACAAAGCCGAAGCGCTGATTCGCTGGCAACATCCCAGCCGCGGCATGATCAGTCCAGTCGAATTCATACCGCTTGCGGAAGAAACCGGTTTGATCGTCGATATCGGCAACTGGGTATTTCACACCGCGGCGACGCAGGCAGCCGAATGGCGCGCCAACTACCAAGCGAACTTTAAAATTGCGGTGAATAAATCGCCGGTACAATTCATCCGTAGCGCTGAAGGTGGCAACGACTGGATCAGTTATCTACAACAACAAGGCATGTCCGGGCAAAGCATCGTCGTTGAAATTACCGAAAGCCTGTTGCTGGACGCGGACAGCACCGTGCGTGAACATTTATACGCCTATCGCGACGCCGGTATCCAGGTGGCGATCGACGACTTTGGTACCGGTTATTCCTCGCTATCCTATTTGAAAAAATTCGATATCGATTATCTGAAGATCGATCAATCCTTTACCCGCAATTTGGCCGCCGGTTCCAGCGACCATGCCTTGTGCGAGGCCATCATCGTGATGGCGCACAAACTGGGGCTACAAGTAATCGCCGAAGGCATTGAAACCCAACAACAGCTGGATCTGCTGACGGCGGCCGGCTGCGATTATGGTCAAGGCTATTTGTTCTCCAAACCGCTGCCCGCCGCTGAATTTGTCCTATTGTTCGATACGGAAGCGCAGCCATCGGCACAAACCTCGACAAAACCGGCGGCAAGATCGGCAACCCGCGCTGATTCCAGCATTTCCAAACTGTTCGCTTCCGACAAATCGGTGGATTGAGCGCATCGGATATTGAACGCTTTTGGCAAAAACCCGCCAAATTGGCTACTATCCAACTTATGCCAAATTTTCTAGGAGTATTTATGCGCATCGACCTAATCCGTTTCAAGGCCGTGTTACTGAGTGGCGCGTTATTCAGCCTACCGGCTTCTGCCCAGGACACGCCCAGCCCGCAACAAGCCCTGCAAAATTTCGGCATCGAGTCGGCGCAATTCGCCCAGCTGGAACGCGGCGAAATCGTCGGCTACGATGTCAGCGAAACCAGTCAAAAAGAACTGGCGATCGGCGTGGCGATGATCATTCCGGTGGCCTTGCCGCAAATCGTCGATTACATCAAAAGCGGCAAACTCAATGCCGGCGAGAGCGACATCATCGCCAGCGGCGCACTCACCGATAACGCCGGCATCGACGCCTTCAAGAAATTCGGCTTTACCGACAAGCAGCTCGACGAGGCCAAAGCCTTTTTAGAAGCCGAGCCCGGCGACGAATTCAATCTATCCAAAAGCGAATTCGACAGTTTGCAAAGCCTGAAAGCCGGACTGGAAAACGCCGACAACAAAACCCTGCTGAAAACCGCCAATCAAAAATATCGGGAATTTCTGCTGCAACGCTTGCAGGTCTACCGTAAAAGCGGCCTGGCCGGCATCCCTGCCTACAGCCGAGACGACGGCAGTGCCGACCCAGCCGCCGAATTGCGCAACGACGCCGTCAACAGCAAAGCCTGGGCGCGCTATTTTCCGGAACTGCAACAAGCTTGGCTCAATTATCCGGCCACGCTGCCGGCCAATGCCACCGAGCAATTCAGCTGGCTCAATCGCCGGGTCGAAGACCGGCCCACCGCCATCCTCAATCACCGCGTGATGGTCACCGGCGAGGCCGGCGGCATTATCGTCTCCCGGCAGTTCTACGTCGGCCATTCCTACAACTCCAGCCATGTAGTGGCCGGCGGTTTACCGTATAAAGACGGCACACTGGTGTTTTATTCGATCCGCAGCTCCACCGACCAAGTCGCCGGCATGGGCAGCAGCCTGAAACATTCGATAGGCCGCGAGCAGATGAAAAAAGAAATGATCAAACGTCTGCAACGCCTGAATAAAGACCTAAAACGTAAACCCGCCACGGTCGCCGTCGAGCAATAAACTCACCCCGCCGGCCGCAAGAATGGCTACCCAAGCCGCATCCAATGCTAGTATTAGCCTTGAATCGCTTGGGTAGCGTCCCCACCATCGTCATAATCCCTCGCAACTATTTCCGTTAACACAGAAAACTTTAGATGAATATTCAACACAAAGCACACCCTTGGCACGGCATTTCCCCCGGCGACAACACGCCAGACATCGTCACCGCTTTCATCGAAATCGTCCCATCCGATACCGTTAAATACGAAATCGACAAGGAAAGCGGCTATCTGAAAATCGACCGGCCGCAGAAATTCTCCAACATGATTCCGACGCTGTACGGCTTCATCCCGCGCAGTTATTGCGCGGAAAAAACCGCCGATTACGCCGCCGCCCGGTCCGGCCGCCCGGTCAGCAAGGGCGACGGCGATCCCTTGGATATTTGCGTATTGAGCGAACGCAGCGTGACCCACGGCGACATCCTGCTGCAAGCGATTCCGATCGGCGGATTCCGCTTACTGGACGGCGGCGAAGCCGACGACAAGATCATCGCGGTGATGAAAGGCGACGAGTTCTATCGGCAATGGCGCGATGTCTCCGACTGCCCGGAATCCTATATCAACCGCCTGAAACATTACTTCCTCACCTACAAACATCTGCCCAGCGAGAAAAGCGTCTGCGAAATCACTCACGTCTACGGCCGCGAAGAGGCCCACGAGGTGATCAAGCGCGCGATGGCGGATTATCAGTATCATTTTGGCTGCCAGGACGACGAATAGATTTGTCTGGACATGGATGCGCCGAGCAGCAATCGGCGCATTCGCAGTTGCGTTACCTCTAGCAACGACAAGATGCAAAATAAGACCGCTCGGCGCATGCCAAGGTTTTACCAACCAAGAATTAAATCCATGCACGCCGAGAAAATCATTTTAGAAACCGATCAACAAGGCAAATTGCTGCAAATACCCAAATTGCCGCCCAATGCGCGATTGGAAACCATCTTCCTGGTACTGAATCAGTCTCCTCCACCGCCAAAGAGACGCAAGCCTTCTACGCTGATAGCCAGGAAAGGCAAAATCGTTGGCGATATCATGGCACCCGCCGCAACCGAGAGTGAATGGGACGCTCTGAATTGATACTGTTGGATACGCACATTTGGGTTCGCTGGCCAGTTGGTAACGACCCGTTGCCGGACGTTATCGTCGAGATAATAGAAACCAGCGAGACTATTGCCGTTTCGGCAATTTCGATTTGAGAAGTCATTCTGTTGCAAAAACGCCAACGCATTGAATTGCCTGTTCCGCTCAATCAATGGCTTGATGCGGCGTTGCATGGCTCCGATATTCAAGTAATCCCCATTACCAGCGAAATCGCCCACTTGGCCGGCATTTTCCCCGAACATCACAAAGACCCAGCGGACCGGCTCATCATCGCCACCAGCATCGTCAATCAAAATAAACTCATCAGCTTTGATTCGGCATTTCCGAATTATCAGGAATTGACCGACCCATTAATTACCGCTTGAGACGGGTACTCATCACCAACCTCAATCTCTTTGAGATCAAAAGCCGGCTCCGCGTGCACCTAAGACAATTTTAATTCTTGCTGGAAGCATGACTCTTGCTAGAATCTCAAGTTATGACATTTGATTATCTTAACCAGCCCAAATACTACAGAAACCGCATTGAAGCCATCGTCGAAGCCTTCTCGACGATGCAGGAAGACCTCGACAAGGAATGCAAAGCCATCATGAAACAATGGGCCAAGCGCTAAGCGCAAATCGATCTTGGCTTAAACGAAACGTTACACCAGCATGCGATGAATGCCGCCGTATAACACTAAGGAATCGATATCAGCGAACAGACTGTCGAAAATGTCGAGCACTCTAAACAGCGCTGGGCCTGCGCCTCTCCGACGATTTCCCGAATCTTACCGAGACAAACCAGCACCGACATGAAGTCATTTTCCGTAAGTTATACCGACACCACCCCCAACCGCGCCCGCCGCCGTTTCCTAAAACTGGCCGCTGCTAGTCTGGCGACCACCAGCACGCCGGCGGCGGCGCTGTTCCGGTTGAACAATCAATGTCTCGATCCAGCCGGAACGCCGGCATCGGCCTTGGAAACCGCGGCCTGGCAAGGCATCAATCCGGCCGACTGGTGGGATTGCCATACCCACATCGTCGGTTCCGGCGACGGCGGTAGTGGCATCACCCAAACGCCGGATATGCATGCGCCGCTGCGGCATCCGATTCAAACTCTGCAGCATTGGGTTCTTTAGCCGTAAAAACGGGTAAGTCGATAGAATGGGCTGAACAATCCGTCGCCGCTATCTGATCGCCCGCAATAAATTACCGTAAAACAAGGCCTTGCCGGTTTTTGTCTGCATCCAGAGTTGTTTGATTTCGATCTGATTCTTAGCGAAACATTGCTCGGCGGCGTTTTGCAAATCCGCCAAATCCACTTTCGGCGAGTAGGTATTCAGGATTAAAAACGCGCCCGGATGCATCAAGCCGCGCGCGGTTTCGATCAAGTCGGCGAGATGATTTTCCAATTTCCATTTTTCGCCCTTGGCGCCCAGGCCCCAGGCCGGCGGGTCCATGATGATGCCGTGGTAGCGATTGCCGCGTTTCAGTTCGCGCTTGGCAAATTTCAACGCATCTTCAAGCACCCATTTGATGTCGGTTAGTCCGCTGCGCTCCCTATTTTCGTTAGCCCAACCCAGCATCTGCTTGACCGAATCCACATGCACCAGCTCCGCGCCATTGGCACGGGCCACCAGCGATGCCGCACCGGTATAGGCAAATAGGTTTAACACTTTTTGACCAGGTTTCACCCGTGCCGCGATAAAGCGCCAATTGGCTTGCTGTTCCGGAAACAGGCCTACATGTTTGAATTTGGTGAGCTTCAAACCGAAGTGCAATTGTTGATAGGCAATATCCCAGTGCTCGGGAGCCTGCTGTTTCAAGTTTTTCCAAGTGCCTTGGGTGGACGATAGCTCCTCGAATTCCCAATCCGCCCTATCCAGCCAATCGGACCATGACCAGCCCGGTTTGAAATGGGCTTGGATATCGGGACGGATGGTAACGACTTCGCCCCAGCGCTCCAGCTTCTTGCCGTCGCCGGCATCCAGCAACTCGTAATCGGGCCAGCCGAGCGCATATTCACGTAAGTCTATTTCGGCTTGTCCTGCGCCGATGTCGCCATTGTTTGCAGCGGGCTTGCGAGGACTGATAGCCATAGGTTCCTTAGCCATTTATTTATGTTAGGGCGCTGATTTTCAGTTGATCCAAAGGCCAATCGATAACGCCGCAGGATGATTAAGGAGTGGATTTTATGCCGGAAAGCCGCCGCCGGCCACTTCCGGCGCCGAATATGCGTCAATCGATACTCCGCCGCCATCAAAATAGCCACCAAGCCATTTGACCTCGATTTGCTTATCCGGCAACATGCCTGCAGCCCAATCGAAACCGTATTCGGCCAGGCCGTCTATTTCAGAACGTAATCGAACAAAAACTATAACCGAGTCATTTACGGACAGGGATTTAAATCCATGAAAATCAAACCGCTAGCACCGTCGCAGCTGTATAAACCGTGCAACCTGGAACAGTTAAGTTTCACCTCCACCGAGGAGCTGGACGATGCCGATACCGTGCTGGGCCAGGACCGGGCAATAGCCGCGATCAAATTTGGCATACGCATCAATAAAAGCGGTTACAACATTTTTGCGATGGCCCCGGACGGTACCGGCAAACTGACGATCATCACGCAACTCGCCGAGCACGAAGCCGGCCGCCAGCCGGTGCCGTCCGATTGGTGTTATGTGCATAATTTCAAACAGCCGGCCAAACCCAAGGCGATCCGTCTGGAACCGGGCGAAGGCAAGGGATTTCAAGACGACATGGCCGAGTTGATCGACGAGCTCAGCGTTGGCATCCCGGCCGCCTTCGATGGCGATGAATATCGATCCCGCGCCGGCGAACTGGAAAATCAATCCCGTCAACGGGAAATTGAGGTACTGAATACACTGCGCGAAGAAGCCGAACAAGCGCATGTCATTTTCACGGAAACGCCCAACGGTTACGCGTTTTTGCCGGCCGACGACAACAACGAACCGCTGACGCCGGAACAGTTCAATAAGCTGGATAAAGACCGCCAGCATAAATTTCACGATACGGTATTGGCGTTACAGGAGCGCGTGCAGGACGCCATCAAAAAATTTCCGCAATGGCGCAAGGAGACCAAACGCAAGCTGCAAGCCTTGAACCGGGAAGTCGCGGAACTGGCGGTACATCATTCGATAGACGAGTTGAAGGACAAATACGCCAAGCATCAGGCGGTGCTGGATTATCTCAGCGCGGTGCAACAAGACATCATCGACCATGTCCGTGACTTTATTCCGCATAGCGACAAGGTGCTGTCCTTCATGGAATTGCCGCAAGACCCTAATCCGTTCAAGCGCTATCAGGTCAATCTGATGGTGGATTTAAATCACAAACGCTCGGCGCCGGTGATTTGCGAGGATTTACCCAATCATGGCAACCTACTGGGCCGCATCGATCATCAGGCGCAAATGGGTTCGCTGGTGACAGATTTTACGATGATCAAGCCCGGCGCGTTTCACAAAGCTAACGGCGGCTATCTGATCCTGGATGCCCGTAAGGTGTTGATGCAACCCTACGCCTGGGAAACCTTGAAACGCACCTTGCACGCCGGCGAAATCCGCATCGAATCGCTGGAACGAGCCTTGAGTCTGATCAGCACCTCGTCGTTGGAGCCGGAACCGATCCCGCTAAACGTGAAAGTCATCCTGCTCGGCGATCCGATGCTGTATTACCTGTTGAGCTTTTACGACCCGGAATTTCAAGACTTTTTCAAAGTCGCCGCCGACTTCGCCGGCCATGTCAATCGAGAAAACAACAGCCTGGAATACGCCCGCCTGCTGGCGACCATCGCCCGCCGCGAAAAATTGCGGCCGCTCAGCCAACAAGCCGTGGCCAGAATCATCGAACATAGCGCGCGGATGGCCGAGGATGCGGAAAAGCTGCTGACCCATCTGCGCAGCATCAAGGACTTGTTGACCGAAGCCGATTACTGGGCCGCCGAAAACGGCCATACCCTGATCGCCAATAGCGATGTTCAGCAAGCCATTGACGAAAAAACCCACCGCTTGGACAAACTCCGTGAGCGGCTTTACGAAGCCATCCAGCGCGGCACGGTGATGATCGATACCCAAGGCAAAGTCGCCGGCCAAATCAACGGTTTGTCGGTTTTACAACTGGGTGAGTTCAGCTTTGGTCAGCCGTCGCGGATCACCGCCACCACTCGGATGGGTAACGGCAAGGTGGTGGACATCGAACGGGAAACCGAACTGGGCGGGGCGATTCACTCCAAGGGCGTACTGATTCTATCCAGCTTCATCGCCTCCCGTTATGCCCGCACCAGCCCGTTTTCGCTATCCGCCAGTCTGGTGTTCGAACAATCCTACGGCCATGTGGAAGGCGATAGCGCGTCCCTGGCGGAATTGTGCGCGATTCTGTCGTCGCTGGCACAAGTGCCGTTGCGCCAGGATCTGGCGATGACCGGCTCCGTGAATCAGCTGGGTCAAGTACAGCCGATCGGCGGGGTAAACGAAAAAATCGAAGGCTTTTTTGATATTTGCGCGGCTCGCGGTCTGAGCGGCAGTCAAGGCGTGATCATCCCGGCCAGCAATATCCCGCATCTAATGCTGCGCTGGGATGTAGTGCATGCCGCGCAAACCGGACAATTTCATATTTACCCGGTCAGCCATGTCGATGAAGCGCTGGGTTTATTGAGTGAAATGGAAGTGGGCTTAGTCGACGCGCAAGGCCAGTACCCGGCCGACTCGTTTAACGGTAGGATAGCTACGCAGCTGAAGCAATTTACCACACTGATCAAGGAGTTCAGCGCTAAACCTTCCGATGCGAAGAACGATTAAATCCTTATCTCGCCTACCTGGGGATCCAGCTTGTCGGGGCGAGATTGCTTGAGCCATTGGCTATTAGGCAGTGCGAATAAATTCGCCCCTACAATATATCCCGATACCGGAAGCAATTGGCGCAGACCTAACTGTCAATTTGCACCGATAACATCGAAATAGCCCCCAGCGAGGTTTTATCCGTCAAGAACGTCGCCTCTTCATCCTGGGTTTGCAAACCCAGGATGTACAGCAAGGGCAAAAAATGTTCGTCTGTAGGAATGGCTAAAGCTGAATCGGTAATCTCCCGGTATCTGGCTAACGCGCGATGATCTCGGTCCGCAATCAACTGTTTGACCCGTTCGGCAAACGCGATGGCCCAATGATGTGCGGTGTCCCGCCAAATCACGGCCTGCAAGTTATGTACGATATTGCCGCTACCGACGATCAACACGCCCTCCTCGCGCAGCCAGCCTAGCGCTTTTCCCAATTGATAATGCTGTTCCGGCGACTTATTGCTATCCAGACTGAGTTGCAGAACTGGGATGTCCGCATCCGGATACATGTGGCGCAGAATCGACCAACAACCATGATCCAAACCCCAATCCTGATCCAGCTGGATCGACGGCATAACCGCATGAATGCGCGCTGCCAACGCCGGCTTGCCGGGCGCCGGATATTCAAAATCGAATAAGGCTTGCGGAAAGCCGTAAAAATCGTGAATGGTCCTTGGTTGCGGCATCCCGGTAATCCGAATCCCCACGGTTTGCCAATGCGCAGAGATGCACAGAATAGCCTTGGGCCTGGGCAGGCGCCGCCCCAGCTTTGCCCAGGCCCGGCTAAACTCATTATCTTCAATCGCATTCAACGGGCTGCCGTGGCCGATGAATAAGGCTGGCATCCTCGGCAAGTTATGGTTGACAGGCTTGGCCGAATTCATCGTATCTGCTCCCATAAAGTGTTCTGCCCGTTGAAAATCTAAGCCACTACGTTAAAACGACCGGCCTGGTAATCGTCTATGGCCTGCTCGATTTGCTCGCGGCTATTCATCACAAACGGCCCGTGCTGAACTATCGGCTCGCGCAATGGCGCGCCGGCCACCAGGATCAAGCGACTGTCTTGCTTGGCCTGCAAGATCACGCCATCCGCCGCATTGTTGTTCAGAACCGCCATCCGTTGCGCGGAAACCGACCGTTCAGCCACCGCCACCTCGCCACGATACACGTAGAAAAAGGCGTTATGTCCAATGGGTAGAGACTGACTGAAACTAACGCCAGCCGGCACATGCACATCCAGAAACAGCGGTTCGGTATTGGGCCGTTGAATCGCCCCCATTACGCCATGGCTGGCACCGGCGATGACTCTGACCTTGACGCCGTCCGCCGTGACCCATTCCGGAATCTGCTCGCTTTGCACATCCTGGTAACCCGCCGCCTGCATCTTCTCCGCAGCGGGCAGATTGATCCACAATTGAAAGCCTTCCAGCAAGCCGTCTTTTTGCTCGGGCATTTCCGAATGGATAATGCCGCACCCGGCGGTCATCCATTGAATGCCGCCGGTTTCCAGCAAACCTTGATGGCCGGCGTTGTCGCTATGCCGCATCCGCCCGGAGACCAAATAAGTCAGGGTTTCAAAGCCGCGATGCGGATGATTAGGAAACCCGGCGATGTAGTCGTTAGGTTTGTCGCTGCCAAAGGCATCCAGCATCAAGAACGGGTCGAGACGTTGCTGCAGGGCTTGGCCCAGCACGCGGGTCAATTTTACGCCGGCGCCATCCGAGGTTGCGTGGCCAAGCACGATTTGTTCGATAGCCCGCGAACGGCGTACCAAATCGGTTTTGCGTGTTTCATTGTTCATGGCTGATCTCCTGTGTTCGATTGATATTTAGGCTGCCAACGCGGCGATCTGGGTAGCGGCGGCTTGCAAGGCCAATTGTTCGGCATCGCCGCCCATCGCCAAACCTTCCGCATAAATGAAAGTGACATCGGTCATGCCTAAAAATCCCAAGACGGTACGCAAATAAGCGCTTTGACTATCGGTCTCGGTACCGCTGTGTTTGCCGCCGGCGGTCTGGATCACATAGACTTGCTTGTTTTTTAGCAAGCCCTCCACGCCGTTTTCGGTGTATTGAAACGTCACCCGCGCACGGGCGATAGCATCTATCCAGGCTTTCAGTTGCGCGGGAATCCCAAAGTTATACATGGGCGCGGTCAACACCACGGTGTCGGCTTGTTGAATCTCGGCGATCAAGGCATCGTCCAGCGCTACGCGTTGCGCTTGTGCCGGGCTGCGCTGCTCGGCGGGCGTACTCAACGCAATCAAAGCCGCTTCATCCAGCAATGGATGTGGGGTTTTCGCCAAGTCGCGCACCACCAATCTCGCGGCAGGAAATTGCTGGCGCAAACTAGCGACCAGCGTATCGGCCAGACGGCTGGAATAAGCGTTTTCGGCGCGGATGCTGGAATTGATTTGCAGAATGTTCATGTCAGTCTCCCAATTGTTTTGAAGTTGGGCTGACTATACGCCTGCAGAATATTGGGCAGAAGACCAGAAAATGGATAACATTGTTCCATTGGAGGAACAATTTATGCACATCGAACCCAACGACCTGTGGCTGTTTGCCAAAATCGCTGACGCCGGCAGTTTTTCCAAAGCAGGCGAATCGCTTGGACTACCCAAATCCACCTTGTCGCGGCGTATCAGCAATCTGGAAAAACAGCTGGGCGAGCGCTTGCTGCAACGCACTACCCGGCAACTGAATCTGACTGAATTTGGTCTGCGCTTGCTGCAACACGGCCGACAGGTCAGCGAGGAAATCGAAGCGGCGATGGCGTTGGCTCAGCATCGGCAAATCCAGCCCAGCGGCGTGCTGCGCATCTCGATGCCCAATGACTTTGCCAATCTATGCCTGGCGCCGCTGCTGGCCGAATTCAGCGACACCTACCCGGCTATTGCGTTGGAAATCGATTTATCCGCGCGCCGGGTTGATCTGCTCGGCGAGAGTTTCGATCTCGCCATCCGGATGGGAGACCTGAACGACGACACAACGCTAACGGCAAAACGCCTGTTTCGGGAAACATACGGCCTGTATGCATCGCCAGAGTATTTGCGTGTACATGGCACCCCAACAGATCCCGAAGACTTGCTGAGCCACGACGCGCTGCATTTATTGACAAGCAACAGAGAACCCCAAGTCTGGCGCCTGCACCGGGACGAACAACACTGGACCGGGCTGCCGCCGGCGCGCATATCCGCCAATTCGCCTGAATTGCTCGTCAGACTGGCCCGGCAACATCAAGGCATCGTCGCCGCACCGAGCTTTCACACCCAAGGGTATCTGCAAAGTGGAGAACTGTTGCGCATACTGCCGGACTGGTGCCTGCCGCAGACTGACGCCTGGCTGGTGTTTCCCGGGCGAAAATTAATGCCGGCGAAGACCCGCGCTTTCCTGGATTTTTTGGAAAACCGCCTCAACCAGCCGGTTTGATCGAACGGATCGCGAGTTGATTTTGAATCGCAGAGGTATTTTTAGGCCTGCGATCGACGAAAGTGTCAGGAAAGGCGCATGGTGCAAAGCCCCCTTTTCGCACCATGGCAATTGACTCTTTGCTCAAACAAGTTTGCCGTTGTTGATACGCAGGTCTGGATTCCCGCTTTCGCGGGAATGACGGGTACAGGGAGTTTAAGGGACACTTCAGTAGTCCATTTTTTCAACTACGTGAAGGCGTGGAATCCACGCCTTCTTCTCAGTGGCAATCGCTTACCAGGAAAAGCTGCCTGCAACTTGGCCACTGCCGTCGTAAGTGTATCCACTCTTGACGACATTGGTTACGGTAAAGGCGCAGGTGCCGGACGTGCTGCTTGGCAGGGTCGTGCTGCTGATATTGACGGTGCCATTGGCACCAGTAGTGCCCGATGTAGAACCCGTTACGGCTTTATAACCGGAACTTGTTTTCACTGATCCGCTCCACGAACCGTAAACGGTGGCGCTGGCAACAGTCGATGCGCCGTAGTTGACCGCAACATTTGCGACACATTGAGACCTGCCTTTACTGAGCAGCTTGCGGGTTAATGTGGTGCTACCCACCTTCATGCTGACTGCAGTTGGCGCCTGAGTCACGTTAATCGTTTGCGTACTGCTATTTTTCAAACCGCTATTATCGGTAACGGTCAATGTAGCGGTATACGTGCCGGGCGTGTTGTAAACATGGCTTACTATTGATGTACTGCCGTTGGCGGTACCGTCACCATAATTCCAATCATACCCGGCAATGCTGCCATCCTGATCGCTAGAGCCAGTACCGTTAAATGATGACGTCAATGGAGCGTCGCCAGAGCTTGGCAAAGCCGAAATCTCCGCTGTCGGCGCCATCAATGTCGTCGCGCTTTTGGGATAGCTGCCGGTAATTTGGTATTGGCCGAAGCTGGCATAATCGGAGTAACCGGTCGTTAAATCGCCGTAGCCAACACCCTCGATTTGCAGGAAATATTGGCCGGCGCTCAAGCTTGCGGTCAATGATGCCGACAAACTATCGGCCGGATTGGCCGAGGCTATTGCGTTACCGGCGCTGTCGATTAATTTTACGGAGAGGTCCAAATCAGGCGCTATCGATCCCGAATCGACATTGAATTGCACATTGCCGCCGTCCGTAAAAAAGGTGAACACGTCGAGATCGGCATTACCTTCGATGATGCCCGTTTGCAGCACGGCGCCGGGATCACCGGATAACGGGGCAGCGCTTGCCGTTGTACTGGAGTAATCATCCGCGCGTAACGGCGTGCCCGCCGCACTAATCACCGCGACATCATCTTGTAAATTGTTGGCGTCTGGATATTCGCCTTTGCTCCACTGCGTGACGGGTTGGTAATAGCCGACACCCATGATAGGCGCCCAGCCAGTTGCACCGCTGCCTTGACCGGAATAATAGCCAACGGTGGAGGTGCCGTCATGGTTGAGATTCAGGTTATGACCTACTTCATGCGATACCGCTTCGGCGACATATTTGGGATAGCCGTTACCTAATTTATCGAAGAACGCCCACGCCGGCTGATAACGATCCGGCGTGGTGGATGAGTAATAAGAGAACACGTTGACATAAGCCACACCGCCGCACGCTTGGCTACACAACTCAGGCATGGAATGTGTGATCACCGCGCGCGTACCGTATTGCGTGTCGGTACTGCTGGTTCGTTGCAGTGCATCGGCAGCCGGTTCTTGAGTGGTAACGTCCACGTCAAACGGGGCGTAGTCTTCCGCGACACGCTGCCAGATTTCTCTTATATTATTCAATTCCGCACTGCTAAAAGCGCTGGCATTGCCATCGGTGTCAAAGGCTTGGGCGTTTAGAGTCCCGCCATACCAGGCGGTATTAGTCGCAACATGGCCATTAAAATCCAGATAAATCACTCGGCTAGCGCCGGGTTTACTATGCAGCGTGAAAGGATCCGCAGTTGAAGACGCCACAGAAGCAAAAGTTGCGGTGTCAGTTACCGTCGTGGCATTGACCGAGTTGATGTCATTGCTGGTGTCTTTGGGCTCTGGTTTAGGAATCGGTTTCGTATCCGACTCGACATAAAGCAGTCTTCCGCCTTCATCAATCCAGGCCGTTTGATCCGTTCTCAGAATGTTTTCCAAACGCTCGGCGGACATGCCATATGCTTTTGCCACTAACGGCAGCCTGTCTCCCAGCGCATCAACTGCCGCTTGACCATTGAGTTTCTCTTTTAGCGTAATTTGTGGAAATGGCGTTTCCGTTGCATCGGCTTGCGCCAGATCATCGACTTTGGATAAAGACTTTTGCGAATTGGCGCGAACTACCTCTATGGGATTTTGTAGTCCAGAACCATTCAGACCCGAGACAAAGGCTAGTACCCGGCCATCCGGGAGGGTTTCCAGTCCATAGTTGTAACCTATCAAGGCCTTCTCGGCGTCTTCCCGCGTCGAAAAATAAAGCGGCTCGGACGGAATGCCGGCAGCGGGAGCCGGCAGTTTCGTACTTACTGCTCTTAAAGAAAGTATTGTCACTAACCTGCATATTGACATTCTGGGTGTCTGAAAAAAGATTTCACGACATGCGGGAGTTTTTGTAAGCGATGCATGGCGGATTGGACGAGTTTCTTTAATTCAATTTTATTTTCTGGCATTTGCTTGGCGACGCGCGGTTTGATATAGCCCCAGACCTGTTCGTCCGGATTCAGTTGTGGCGCATATGGCGGCAGAAAGGCCAACTGCAACCGGCCTTGCTGTTGTTCCACAAACGTTTTGACGATCTTGGCCTTGTGAATCGGATGGCCATCGACGACCAGTATGATCGGCTGTTCGGCACCGCGCAGCAGACGTTTCAGGAATTCGATAAACACGTCGGCGGTGACGTTGCCTTCCTGGACCATAAAGCGAAAATCGCCCCGCGCACTGACCGCAGAGATCAGATTCAAACCGTATCGCCGCCCGGTCGCCTTCACGGTCGGCGTCCGACCGACCGGCGCCCAGGTGGTGCCTGCATGAAAGTCGGAGCGCACGCCGGCTTCGTCGGCAAAATAAATCACAGCACCCGTGCGTTTGGCTTCGGCTTTCAAGGCAGGAAACTCGTCGGCCTGCCATTTTTCCACCAAGACTGGGTCCTGCTGCCAAGCCCGATACAAGGGCTTTTGCGGGGTAAACCCCAGCAACCGCATGATCCGTCCCACACTCGGCGCGGTCAGGCGTTTGCCAAACTGGCGATAGATGACTTCCCCGATTAGCGACAAGGTCCACAAGCCAAATTCCAGTCTCATTTGCCAGGGTGTTTTGTCCCGCACGGTCTCGGCGATCCAGCGCATTTCGTCGGGCGTCACCAGCGGTGGGCGGCCCGTAATCTTCTTGGCCAGCAGGGCATTTTGACCGCCGGTTGCAAAGTCGGACAACCACCGAAACACCGTGCGAATGTTGACGCCCATCGCTGCCGCCACACTGGCCGCCGTCTGCCCATTTTTCACCGCTTTGACCGCCTGCTGTCGCATCACTTGCAGAGTATGGTGATCAATTTCCCGGCCGTCTGAATCTCGTTTACATTTCATGGAAATATTATCTCATGAATATGGCTTAACTTATTTTAAGAGCAGTAAATCGCCGTCGAGCAAAGTTGTCTGATTGGGTGCCCCGGCGGCACAACCCACCAAAGCGGTAAATATGGCCGATGCTATCAGTGTCTGTCTGTTCATAATAATTTTCCCGGTGAAAAGGCTATGCCTTAAAAAACGGATAATGCGACTTGTTCAGACCAAAATCCCTGGTGCAGAATTAAACGTAAAAAAAAGACGGACTATTGAGAGGAGGGTCTTGTTTTCCAAAAATAACAATTTGTTACGGTAAATTATCGGCTGCACTGACGGCCTGAATCGGCGGGGACTGCGTTGATTCCATGCTTAAATGCTTAAATGTTGCGGGCACACTAGACCGAACAGGCATAGACCAACCAAGGTATCGGGTATCGCCTACCAGCGGCCGATGAAGACAAATATGAGATATGGAATGAAACCTACTAAGCTGTATATCGAAGAATCAAAACAAGCTAACTCGCCGTTCCAGCCAATGCGATTAGTGTAATAAAGATTGATCATGGTAATCAGCCACGGAATGCTGAGAGTTAATCCCAGCCGCATTGTCCAACGTCTCCAGACCGGCAGAGTCTCCGGTTCACCAAAAAAAATTTCATAACCACTGACAGTCAGCAATAGTGCAGCACCAATCGTAAACAGCGTAAAACTACATTGTGCGACGAAAGTTAATATCAAACCCATCAGCCCATTCCCAAACAACATCCATCGCCGTCTAACGCTTTTGGGTCGTTTATGCCCGTCCACGATATCTGATGGAGGCTGTACTTCGCAGTCTGCCGTCTGCGGTTTAACTTTCGCCTGAATGCCGGCGATTGCCGAATCGGAGAGTGCCAAAGTTTGTTGCAACTTAGTCAGGCGATAGCGAACGTGATTGGCGTCCAGTGTTTCGCCGGCCTGAACGATTGCTAGCAGTTCTTGCTGATATAGTCGCAGATTCTCGGGAGAATCCATCTCCTGAGCGGTTCCCAAATCGCCTTCCTCGGGAACAACCTCAGTCGACGGACCCGATACATGCGTTTCTGGAGTATCAGGTTCGGTAACGACATCCGGTTCCAATCCCTGATTTTCCTCGGAAAGCGCTTCAATATCCTCATCCGGCGTGGCGATGTGCTCTGAAATAATCCGCACCTTAATGCTGGCCGCATCCTCGTCCTTCAGTTCCAAGACTCGTTGATAGCGATTCAATTCCTCCCAACTCTCATCGCTCAACGGCGATTCACGCCTGATCGTCTCCCGCATAGTCTGTTCATAATCCTGCAACTTTTGCCCATAAGCTGCAAATTCGCCAATGATGCGGTTTTCTATGACTTCGACATCGGCAGGGTTCAAACCCAGTTGATGTTGTTCCTGAAGCAATGCCTGACGTTGCGAGTCGTTAAGAGGATTGTACTGCTGTAAAGTGTCCGCCAGCGTCTGTTCGTATTGCCGCAATTTTTTTTGATACTCGGCAATCTCGACGGTAACTTGCTTTTCAATTCGGGATACGTCTTTATCCGCCAACTCCCATTCCCGGCGCATCTTTTGCAATTGACGCCGGGATTTTTCGCTCAAAGGATTTTCGCCGTTCATCGCCCGACTCAACGCCTGCCGGTATTCAGATAAGTGTTGCTGGTAAGTGGCGATTTTTGCTCGGACGTTGTCCTCGATAGCTTGCGTATCTTCGTTTCTCAACACCAATATCTGCTGAAGATTTTCGGTCAGCGTTTTCAACTCCACGCCGCTGAGCGGCGTATCCTGTTGTAGCGCTTCGGTGAAGTCACATTCGTAGCGTAGTAAGCGTTCTCGGAAGTCCTGGCGGGCTTCGGCTAAAATGTCATCTTCGATAGCTTTGGCTTCGGTGTCCGATAGTCGGGTGCGGGTTTTCAAGGCATCTAAAATCTTGCGTCCGACAAAGCTGACATCTCCACGAGTCACATAGCGTCTGACTTCCTGGGCGTATTGTTCTCTGGGATCGACGGGCGGCGTTTTTGTGAGCCGGATTGTGTAGCCCTCTTTGCCCGGATAAATCTCCGGTTTCATCGCTGGCTGAATTTCCCTGACTTTTTGACTGGCATACTCATGCAATTCGCCAATCGATACGAAGCCGTCACCATTCGAGTCGGCCGCGCCAGTCGCCATGCCGTCGATCAGAAAGCGGGTGTAGACAGATAAATCAGCGTCTTGTTGCTCGAAAGAATATTGCGTTGACGTGGATGAAGTGAGAACCGCGCGCCCTTCACCTCCCAGTTGTGCGGCAATGTTTACGCTGCCGTCGTCTTTGGCAGACAGGCCTTCGGCAAAAGCGCCACTGAAGCAGCTGTCCAGAATCACGACCTGGCGCTTGCTGCGGCTGCGATCCATGTTTTCGTGGATAAAACCAGCCGCCACCGCCGAAGAGCGGATCAATTCGCCGCGCGGCGTCTTGCGCGTGTAACGTGTCGCCAGGTAGAGCCTGCCGGTATCGTCTTTGACGCCGTGACCGGAAAAATAAAGCAATATCAGATCGTCTTTTTGTCGGCCGGCAAAAAGCTTCTCGATCTCTTCTTCCATTTTTTGGCGGTCAGGGCTTTTTAAAACGGTGATATCCGACTCGACAAACTCACCGATATCGTTACGTTTTAACACCTGCTGCAGGGCATCAACATCCTTAACGGCGCCAGGCAAGGCATTCAGACCAGGCTCGTAATCGCTAACTCCGATCAGTAAAGCTATTTTAGCCATGCCAATGACCTCTGCTATGAATTTAAAAATTCTTGGGCTTTTTGAAAAGCGTAGTCAAACTCTGCCTGACTGCCGGCTTTCAAACTCAGCTCTCGACCGTCCTTTGCCTTAACCATCAATTCGATTTGTTTGCCCCCCAGGCGATCTCCCAGGAAATTTATCAGTTTTTTTATATTGGCGAGACTAACCTCCGCAGTCAGCATTCCTAGCAGAAATCCACCGACTGCTTTCGAACCCTCCGGCGCATCTTCGGAGATAACGAGATCCGCCGCTTCCACACCGTCAACTTCCCGTATTTGTGGAAGTAAACGTTCTACAGTTTGCTGTAATTCCTCGACATCTAAATCAGGATCAGAAATGGTGACGGTTAATTGAACGTTATTATTATTTTTCATGCTCTTAAAACCTTATTGGTTGATCATGCCCGAGAAATTGTTTGAATCAGCGGAACGCATTTTTCTGCGAGAATATCGGGCAGATGTGAGGCGACAACATAACTGATACAAATTCACCCGGTTTACGCGACACTTCAAACTACGCTATCCGTGGCAATATTAAACAGTTTAGTGCCAGTTAGGCTAGCGTCTAGTTTGTACATATACCGAATGAATCGCCTCGAACAGCATAGCGGGTCTGTTAGCGACATCCACATTGGTCTATGATTAAGTCGCTACATTGTGATTAGCTAACGATTATTGTCTGCTTTGGATGGCGCCATCACGCTGAACCCTGGCAGCAGCAACGGCTCCCGCGTCGCCAAGGATGTAACCATAAACTCGATGAGTCTGAAACACCGCATCCACCTTCTGATTGGCTTGACGCTGGGTATCGGATTTATCCTGTTCGCCACGCTTAGCTATCAAGCCGAAAAAGCCGCGGCCGAAGCCAATTTGCTGGCGTCCGCCGACCAGGTGCGTAGTGTGTTGATGGCGACCCGGCGCGTCTATCATCATCAATTCATCGACAGTGGCTTACCGCTCAACGAAAAAACCATCGGTTTTTTACCGGCTCACGCACTCAGTCAGATTTCCAGGGATCTGACAAACTGGGACAAGACCGGTTTCTCCTTCAACAATGTCAGCGATCAGCCACGCAATTTGACCCAAAAAGCCGACGAGACGGAAATGTCGGCGATCGAGTATTTTCGCCAACACCCGAAAGCCGAGCTTCGCTTCGTGGCATTTACCTCTGCAAATGGCGAACCTTACTATCACTACGCCCGGCCAATCTGGATCGAGCAGTATTGTCTGCAATGCCACGGCGATCGCAATCAGGCGCCAGACACCATCCGTGACTTGTACGATACGGCATACGACTATCAAGTAGGCGAACTGCGCGGCATCCTCAGCATCAAGATTCCGGCCCGAACCATACAGGCACAACTCCGACACGGTTTTTTATTCACCTTAGCGTGGACCGGCTGCACCTTGCTACTGCTTTGGTCGGCGGTGGGCTTTGTCATTCGTCGCGACGTCCTACGACCATTAGCCTCGTTAAAATCCGGCATCAATCATCTGGCCGGCGGAGTGCTTTCAGGCCGCGTCGGCACCCTGCCCGGCGAATTTGGCGTTATCGGCCAGGCATTTGATGACATGGCCTGTACGCTGGAACTGGAACAGACACGTCTGGCCTCTTCGGAACAGAGCTTCCGTTATCTGGCGACCACGGCAACCGATGCCATCATTCTTGCCACGGCCGACGATAAAATTCTATTTTGGAACGAAGGCGCGGAGCGCATCTTTGGCTACAGGCAGTCCGAGATTATCAATCAATCCATCACCACCATCATTCCCGAACGGTTCCGTGAGGCTCATAGCTCGGCGATGCAACGCATTCTCCAAGGCGGAAGCGGTACGCATTTTGGCCATCCCCTTGAATTGACCGGCCTGCGTCGCGACGGCATCGAGATTCCGGTCGAAATATCGCTTAACACCTGGGAAAGCGAAAGCAAACATTATTTTGTCGCGATCATTCGCGACATTACCGATCGTAAACACACCGAAATTGCATTGCGCGAAAGCGAAAACCGCTCCCGCCGTATCCTGGAGCTGACCAGCGACCTGATTTATTCCTGCCATCGGGCCGAGGACGGCCTGTTCAGAATCGAGTGGATCGGCGGTAATGCGGAACATCTGTTCGGCCATCCAATCGAAGAATTGATGAGTCTCGGTTGCTGGTGCAGCTTTGTGATTGAAGACGATCTGCCGCTTTTCGCCAGCCATATCACTGCCCTGAAGCCCGGCCAATCCAGCGAAATCGTGCTGCGTATCCGCCATCGCGACGGATCGTTGCGCCATCTGTGCAGTTATGCCGAGGTCGAGGAAGATAGCAACAGCCGGGGCCAACACCGGTTGTTCGGCGCCTTGCAGGACGTCAGCGAACATAAAATTTTCGAAGCCTCCCTGCAAGAAAGCGAGGCGCGTTTTCGAAGTCTCGCCGATTCCGCCCCGGTATTAATCTGGGTCGCCGAAACCGATAAAGGTTGTAGCTGGTTTAACAAGACCTGGCTCGATTACACGGGCCGTAGCCTGGAGCAAGAGCATGGCAGCGGTTGGACCGAAGGCGTGCATCCGGATGACTTACAGCATAGCCTGGAAATTTACACCTCCCATTTCGATACTCGCCAACCCTTCCAAATGGAATACCGTTTGCGCGGCCGCGACGGCGAATACCATTGGTTTATCGATGTCGGCAAGCCGCGCTATGGCGAACACAACCAATTCCTTGGTTACATCGGCATGATGACCGACATCACCGAACGCAAGCAAATCGAAGAAACCATCCGCTTCCGGCAATTTAGCCTCGACCATGCTGGGGAAGACATATTTTGGATCGGCAAAAATGGACGGATTCTGGATGCCAACCAACCAGCCTGTCGCAAACTCGGCTACTCTCGTGAAGAAATGCTCCAACTCACGGTGGCCGATATCGACGCGTTTTTTCCGTTCTCGCAATGGCCGGAACATTGGCAGGCACTTAAACAAAACAAGACGCTACGCTTTGAATCCTGTCATAAGCGTCGCGACGGGATTATTTTTCCCACCGAAATCGTCGCCAACTATTTCGAATACGGCGGCCTGGAATATAACTGCGCGCTGGTGCGCGACATCTCCGAACGCAAAGCGTTTGAGCAGGCTTTAAAAGAGAAAACCGAGTACTTGGATACCATCCTGCGCAGCGAACCGGAATGCGTGAAAGTGGTCGCCAAGGATGGGCAACTGCTGGAGATGAATCCAGCCGGTTTGAAACTGCTGGAAGTCGACAGCGTCGAGGAAGCCCGCGAATACGGCCTGATCAACTTCCTCCTGCCCGAATTCCGGCCGCTATTTTTAAAGTTGCACCGCCAGGTGTTTCTGGGTAAATCCGGATCGCTGGAGTTCATCATCGAGGGCAAACGCGGCAGCCGTTACTGGCTGGATACGCATGCCGCGCCACTATTCGACGAACACGGCAAGGTCAAGGCGCTGGTCGGCGTCACCCGTGACATTACCGAGCGCATCAACTTACTGCAAGAACTGGAACATCAGGCCAAAAGCGATTTCCTGACCGGACTGGCCAACCGCCGGCATTTTCTGGAACTGGCCGAACTGGAGATCGCCCGCGCGCAACGTTACGATAATTGGCTATCCATGCTGATGATGGATATCGATTTCTTTAAAAATATCAACGATACCTATGGCCACAAGGCCGGCGATCTGGTGCTGCAAAAGTTCGCGACCGTCTGCAAAAACATCCTGCGCGAAGTCGATGTGATCGGCCGCATGGGCGGCGAAGAATTCGCCATTTTGCTACCGGAAACAGCCGGCGAACGGGCACTGGAAGTCGCGCAGCGCTTGCGCCAGGAAATCGAGAATACTCGCGTGGTATGGGACAACCAGGATCAGCCCATCCAGTTCACCGTATCGATCGGCGTCGCCACCATGGCCACGCCTCAGGCATCCGTGGAAAGCATTTTGCAGGAGGCTGATACCGCGCTTTATCAAGCCAAGAATACCGGGCGCAATAGTGTAATCGCGTCTTTTTGACGCCTCCGAACACCATTCAATATCCGGCCCGTAACAGCCCATCGTCAGAACATCAGCAGCAGATCCGTCGACACTAATAATTGACGATGACTGGTTCCAACATCGAAAGCCCGCCAACCGTCACTGACATCGTAACGCACGCTAGGCCGCAAGGTCAGCCAGGGCCAGGGTTTCCAGTTTGCACCAAGGGTAGCGGCATAATAATTAGCCGCCTGTCCTGTCATGGTCGGCTTGCGCGCGGGTACGCCAACCCGAGCACCGTCATCGTCGCGAAACCCTTCCAGACGCAAGCCCAAACCCACGTCGTCCAACAGATCGTAATTTAAATAACCGACCACGCCATACCACTCCGCGCCATGGACACCGCGGGCCTTACTAACCCAGCCGTAATCGTGTTGTAAGGTGACATGCCAGCGCTCGCCAATGTCTTGCTTCAAAACCACGCTGTACAAATTGACGTCCTGCGCCACGGCTCCGCTCAAACTACCGTGCGCACCGCTCACTGCCAGCGAGCTACCTGTTTTGGGCTGCGTCCAGTTAACGCCGCCAATAAATCCCCAATTTTCCAAACGATGCTGAAAGCTGCCGTCCCAGCCGGCATAGGGGCTACCCGTCACAGCACCGGCTTTTAGTTCGAGATTGTCGTTGACAGAATAACTGGCCAGCATGCCGGTATGCGAGAACGGCTCGCCGAACTGCATGCTATAGGAATGCGAGTAAAAGAAATTGTCGGGCGCGCTGACCGCTTCGTTGCCGATCAGCGTGTAAAATTCGCCGAATTTAAGCCGCAGCCCACGACCTAGCGGCGCGGACAGTTCCAGATAGGCTTGCGGAAAGGCGATACCGTAGATGCGCTGATGTAAAAGGTGCGAGTCCCAATGATTGGCCGGGTCGCCCATCGAGCGGGTATAAAATGCATCGCTGCCGAACATAAAATCCAAGCGGCCGCCCCAACGCCACTGGTCTGCATCGGTGGAAACACTACGTTCCAGAAATTGATACCACTGGTTCAGTTGCAGTTCGCCGGCCCGATCGGAAAAACTCACCGGGCCATTGAATCGATCGGCCGGCTGATTGGCGTTGTAACTAATGCCGGCATTCAGCCAACCGCCCCATTTCAGATTCCCTTTTTCAGGCGCAGACCCTTGTTCAGAGTTCTGTGCCGGGATCAGATCGAACAAACCTTGGTCGGCCTCAGGCAGCTCAGCATCGGCCCACGTACAAGCTGATACCGCCGATAAAACATGCGCCAAAATCCAGGCGATCCCAGGTAAACCTAGACGATTCATGATGATTCAAGTGCAAGACCTTACCGACAGCCGGACCGACTTGGTCGGTTCGGCTGGCATGAAAATGAGCTGAATTGATTATTGCGTTACGGACTTACGCAAGGTCAGGCATGGCCGGCCGCAGCGACCAGCCTGGGTACGAACGCTCCCTCGTATTCAAGCGTCTGAGATTCCAACGCAAAGCCGCGCAATTCGACGTCGATATTACGATCCGGCGCGGCCTGCAAGAAGTCGGCGATGGTTTCCAGAATATCGTGATCGATGAACAGCGCCTTGTCGCCATCGATGATCAATTCACTGTCGTCGGCAATACTGCTCAGATAATGGCGTAACAGCGCTTTATTCAAAAAAGACACATCCTTGTGCAGCCTGAGGAGGTAATGCGAACCGTGTTGGGTCAGAGACATCGCCACATGAAAATTGGCCCGCAATACGAAGAAAATGCCGCACGCCATGCCTATCGCGATACCTTCCAACAAATCGGTGCACAGAATCGCCAGCACGGTGATGCTGAACGGCACAAACTGATTCAAGCCTTTTTTATAGAACTCGACGAACATCATCGGTTTGGCCAGTTTGTAACCGGTTTGCAGCAAAATCGCCGCCAGACAAGCCAACGGAATTTTGTTCAGATAATGCGCAAAAAACAGCACGCTAACCATCAACAACACGCCGTGAAAGAAACAGGCTATCCGGGTTTGGCCGCCAGCGTTGATGTTGGCGGAACTGCGGACAATCACTGCGGTGATCGGCAAGCCCCCAATCATGCCGCTGACAATATTGCCCAAGCCTTGGGCCTTGAGTTCGCGATTGGTAGGCGAAATTCGTTTATGTGGATCCAGCTTATCCACTGCTTCGACGCTTAACAGGGTTTCCAGGCTGGCGATGATCGCCAGCGTCGTCGCCACGCTGTATATCTGGGGATTAATGAAATAACTGAAATCCGGCAGCCGCAATTGATTGACGAAGTTGCTGGTACTTCCCAGCTCCGGCAGCGACACCAGATATTTTTCGCTGATAGCCCACTCTGGGGCGAATCGCAAGGCCCAGGTATTGAAAGCCACACCCCAGGTAACCGCCAATAACGGCCCGGGAATAATCCGCAATAGATCAAAGCGTTTCACCAAGCCGCTTTCCCAAACGATCAGAATCAGCAAAGCCACCACGCTGACCAACGTGGCACCGGGCGAAATGCCATGTAACGACTGGGCAAAATCCAGAAAACTGGATCTGGCGGTTTCCTGCATATAGCTTTCATCGCCCACGTAACCCGCGTCGTAACCGGTAGCATGCGGGGTTTGTTTAATGATCAGAATCATACCGATCGCCGCCAGCATGCCTTTGATCACCGAAGACGGAAAAAACGTGCCGATCATGCCTGCCCTAAGAAAACCCAGCGCCATTTGCATGATGCCAGCGATCACCAGGCTCAATAAAAATGCCTTGAAACTGCCCAGCGTTTCGATGGCATTGAAGACGATCACCGTCAAGCCCGCCGCCGGCCCGGACACGCTAAGCTGCGAGCCGCTGAACCAGGCCACCACCATACCGCCCACCATGCCGGAAATAATCCCGGCAAACAGCGGCGCGCCGGACGCCAGCGCAATCCCCAGACATAAAGGCAAGGCCACCAAAAACACCACGATGCTGGCCGAAAAATCCTGACGTAAATATTTCAGATAGTAGTCCAAGTGCGTTTTCATATCGCAATCTCCGGTCTATTAACGGACAGCCTCAATGGGCGTATCGATAGATTTTGTGAATTGGCGCGCTATCGTCGATCTGCACCAATTCGTCGAGCAAGCCGTCGTTTAGCCCGTATACCCAACCATGCAAACTGATTTTTTGACCGGACATCCAGGCCGATTGCATGATAGAGCTATGCGCCAGACGCTGGACCTGTTCGACGACATTCCATTCGACTAACCGGTTGCTCCTTTTTTCGGGCGGTAAGCCATCCAGTTCGTCCTGATACAGCCGATAGATTTCCTTGATATGCGCCAGCCATTTATTGGCGATCGCCAGCTCCTCATGTTGCGCTTGCAAAGCGGTTTCGATACCGCCGCAGCCGTAATGGCCGCAGACGATTACATGCTTAACCTTCAGTACGTTAACCGCATACTGCAACACGCTCAGTCCGTTGAAATCGGTCGTCACGACTTGATTGGCAATATTGCGGTGTACGAATATTTCGCCAGGTTGCGCTTTAACGATGGTATCCGCCGGCACCCGACTATCGGCACAGCCTATCCATAAAAATTCGGGAGTTTGTTCCTTAGCTAGCTTGGTAAAAAAGTCAGGCTTTCTGCCTAGCATGGCTTCCGACCAAGCTTTGTTTTCCAGTAATAATTTGGCGGGTGTCTGCATAGGACCCTCCCCTTGGCTCATTGATGTTATCGATGCGATTCTTACGCGTCGCACTTAAGCAACCGGCATAGACAAATGTCTAGCCGGGGCTGAGCAAATAATATCGAATCGAAATTTTTATGCAAGCAATAAAGTTTCGATTCGATATTTAAATGCGCTAACGATGAGCGAAACCAAGGGGACGCGGAAACTGCCGGAGAGGCGCGCCGGATACACCGAGGCAAGCAGCACGCGAAGGATGGACAATATTATTTAGCGATTTGGCGAGCGCACATCGGCAATGCTGTTACCAAGGCAAGGCGGAGCCATCGTACTTAACAAAGCGGCCGGTATCGGCCAGACTGAAGTTATCGATCACCCGGCGCATGCCGGACACGCTTTCCTCGACATCGATCAGGCCATTCGGCCCGCCCATGTCGGTTCTGACCCAGCCCGGATGCAAAATCAATACGCCAACCGATGTTGGCCGCAAATCGATGGACAGGCTTTTCAGCGCGGCATTCAAGCCAGCCTTGCCGGAGCGATACAAGATACTGCCGCCGCTAGTATTGTCGGTCATGCTGCCCATCAAACTGCTCAAGGCCACGATCAAACGTTTGTCGCCGCGCTTTAAATGCGGCAAAAATGCCTCGGCCAATTTAAGCGGCGCCATCACGTTGACGGCCAATGAAGCGGTCCAGGCTTGATGATCGATATGCCCGAAACCGCGCCCCGGTTTATCAGCATAGACACCGGCGTTATTCAGCAAGACATCGATCTTGCGGTCCGCCAGTTTTGCCGCCAGCGCATCGATTTGATTGAAATCCGCCACTTCCAGCGCTTCAATTTGGATTTGCGGGTACTGCTTGGCAAGCTCGGCCAATTGCTCGGCTTTGTTCGGATGGCGGCAAGCCGCTATCACCTGATGACCGGCGGCGGCGTATTGCCGGCAAAACTCCAGACCCAAGCCGCGATTGGCGCCGGTGATTAAAACAGTTTGCATCGTTAAGTCTCCAGACGAATTGTCAAAATAAAGCGCCAGGCAGCGGGAAATTTCGATCGCCCCGTAAACCTGAGGCCATTCCAGTGAGCTGACCGGCGGAAAATCCGCGATTGAACTATTTGCGAGTAGTCATGCCTTATCGCCACAGTCCCAGCGTCCACCAGGAGGCTACCATGCAAATGCAATCCGTAAAATCCAGCATGATCGATGTGATCGGCTACGACGAGCAAACCCATAAATTACGGGTGTCTTTCAGAGACCAGCAAGCCCAGGATTTCTGCCATGTGCCGGAACACCTGTATAACGCGTTTTTGAACGCGCGCTCCAAAAACCGGTTCTACAAACGCCATCTGCAAGACTCGTTCCCCTGCTAGGCTTGCAGCCCGCGGCCGCCTTGGCTACTCGATACCAGCGAGACAATGTCGGCTTTTTTCAAAGCCTTACTCAACACCAGATAGGTATCGCGATCGAATGCAGGACGGCCGCCGGCCAGTAATTGATGAATGTCCGCTGCATGCTTGGCGGTACCCAGATAACACCAGCGATCAAACACATGCAACTCCTCGCCCTCGCGGACGCCTATCGGCCCAGGATAGGGCCAACTGGCGAGTTTGAGTTTGTTCATCGCGATCATCAATCTCGCGGAATGGACCAACGGCGCTTCCTTAGCCACGCACGCACCCCGGCATTTTTTCAATTGATGGGCAAAACAGGGCCGGCCGGCGGCAGTTTTTTCGATACCCAACACGCTCAAACACAATTGATGTTGATCGGCGACGCTACGCAAGGCTTTTTGCGCGTCGCGCAAGCTGTGATACAAACCATACAGATTGTCTTGCTCGCCAAAATCCAGATCATCCGCCCAACTCAACACCGGCCGCAAATGTTCGCCCTGCTGTTGCAACTGCCAGGCACATAACGCGCTTTTCCGGCGCAAGCGTTGGTTGTGGACCGGCATCATCTGCTTGATCAATTTGGACTCGGTCAGCAAAGCGCCCAGCTCGCCGGCTGTTTCGATCCAGTCTATCCGCCGCAATTGCTGGGCCAGACTCATCTCCTTGTTGTTCTTGTGGTCTGCGGCAAAATGCGCCAGCACCCGCGAGCGAATGTTGACGCTTTTTCCGATGTACAAGGGCAGATCGTTCTCGCCGTAAAACAGATAAACGCCCGGCCCTTCCGGCAAATCGTGGATCAATAGCGGGTCGATATGCGACGGCAGGCTGGAGCGGTTGACCAGCTTTTCGACCGTGGCATCGAGAGTCTCTTTAGGAAAGTTCTCGCCGAGATGGGTCCAGAACTGATGAATCAATTGCGCATCGGCCAAGGCTCTATGTCTATCCTTGGCCTTGAGCCGGTAGCGTTCGATCAGGCTGTCCAGGTTGTGATGACGATGCTGCGGATACAAAGCGCGGGACAGCTTGACGGTACACAGCACGCTGGGCCGGAAGGTCAACCCTATCCGATTGAACTCGTTCTTCAAAAACCCGTAATCGAAACGGGCGTTATGGGCGATGAACAAGCGTCCTTCCAGCAATTCCGCCACTTCGCCGGCCACTTGCGCAAAAGTTGGCGCCTCGGCGACCATCTCGTTGCTGATGCCGGTCAATTGTTCGATAAACAGCGGGATACGGGTTTGCGGATGCAGCAACTGGTTCCACTCGCGCACGCCGTCGGCATCGACCAATACGATGCCGATTTCGGTGATACGGTCCTTGGTCGCGGAAGCGCCGGTGGTTTCCAAATCGACAAAAGCCAAGGCCTGCATCGCTTTACTCAGGAGAACCTCCCAACGGTTCGGCCCAATCTGTCGGACAACTGCACATCACGTTGCGGTCGCCGTAGACGTTATCGATGCGGCCGACCGGCGGCCAATATTTGTCGTCGTGCTGATGGCTGTCCGGGAAAAAGGCTTTTTGCCGGGAATACGGCAGCGTCCATTCCTCCAGCAATAAGCGATGGGTATGCGGCGCATTGTGCAGCACATTGTTATGGCTGTCGGCAAAGTTGTTTTCGATCTCTTGAATCTCCTGCCGAATCGCAATCAAAGCCGCGCAGAAGCGGTCGATCTCGGTTTTGTTTTCGCTTTCGGTGGGTTCTATCATCAAAGTATCCGGCACCGGAAACGACACGGTCGGCGCGTGGAAACCGTAATCGATCAGACGCTTGGCGATGTCCTCGACAGTGACGTTGGCGGTTTTTTTGAACTGGCGGCAATCGATGATGCATTCGTGCGCCACCCAGCCGTTGGCGTCGGCATACAAAATCGGATAATGCGGCGCCAGCCGGCGAGCGATGTAGTTGGCATTCATGATCGCCGCCAACGTAGCCCGCCGCAAACCGGTCGCCCCCATCATCGCGATATAGGCCCAGGAAATCGTCAAAATACTCGCAGAGCCCCACGGCGCCGCCGACACGGTGCCAACCGTGCCGTGCTCGCCCTTCGCCGGATTGACGCCTTCTATGACCGGATGATCCGGCAAGAACGGCGCCAAATGCGCGCCCACCCCTATCGGCCCGACGCCGGGGCCGCCGCCACCGTGCGGAATGCTGAAGGTCTTGTGCAAATTCAAATGCGCCACGTCGGCGCCGATTCGTCCCGGCCGACTGATACCGACCAAGGCATTGAAGTTAGCGCCGTCCATATACACCTGACCACCGTATTGGTGGACGATGTCGCAGATCTCGCGAAACGCTTGTTCGTAGACGCCATGGGTGGACGGATAAGTAATCATCAGTGCCGCCAGCGTGTCCTGATATGCCATGGCCTTGGCGCGCAAATCCTCGGCGCTGACGTTACCGTGGTCGTCGCAAGCGACCACGACGACGGTCAAGCCCGCCAAAGTGGCGCTGGCCGGATTGGTGCCGTGCGCGGAGGCTGGAATCAGGCAGATAGTGCGTTGGCCCTGGCCGTTGACCTGATGGTATTTGCGTATTACCAGCAAGCCGGTGTATTCGCCTTGCGAACCGGCGTTGGGTTGCAGTGAAAAAGCATCGAAGCCGGTCAGGTCGCAGAGCATGTCTTCCAACTCGGCAAACAATTGCTGATAGCCCTGGGCCTGATACAGCGGCACGAAAGGATGCATCGCGGCAAATTCGTAAAACGAGATCGCCTGCATCTCGGTGGCGGCATTCAGTTTCATCGTGCACGAACCCAAGGGGATCATCGCCCGGTCCAACGCAATATCGCGGCGCGCCAGTTTGCGCATGTAACGCATCATCTCGGTTTCCGAGTGATACAGACTAAACACCGGGTTTTGCAGGATCGCATCGTCGCGCAACAAAGCATCCGGGATGCACTCGTTCAGCGTCGCATCCAGTGCGCCGATATCCGGCAGTTCAGCGATCGGCAGCGCAAACACCTGCCACAATGCTTTTAAATGCTCACGAGTGGTCGATTCGTCGAGGGAGAAGCCCAGCGTGTCGGCATCGACAATCCGCAGATTGATGCCGGCTTCCTCGGCCTGAGCGGCGATGCGCCTGGCCCGGTTCGGCACTCTAACTTGCAAGGTATCGAAATAGCAGCGGCTCAGCACTTGATGGCCGCTACTGGCAAGGCCGGCGGCCAGAATCTGCGCGTAACGGTGTACCCGGCCAGCGATCAGTCTTAGCCCTTCCGCACCGTGATAGACCGCGTAAAAGCTGGCGATCACCGCCAGCAAAACCTGCGAAGTGCAGATATTGCTGGTGGCCTTGTCGCGGCGGATGTGTTGCTCGCGAGTCTGCAAGGCCATCCGCAACGCGATCTGGCCGTGGCTATCCTTGGAAACGCCGATCAAGCGGCCCGGCATGGAGCGCTTGAATTCGTCGCGCGTCGCAAAAAACGCCGCATGCGGCCCGCCGTAACCCATAGGCACGCCGAAACGCTGGGCGCTGCCGACCGCAATATCGGCACCAAAGGCGGCCGGCGGCTTCAATAACACCAGACTCAGCAGGTCGGCGGCTACCGTGACTAGCGCGGATTTGCGATGGGCAATGTTTGTGACTTCGCTTAAATCCCGCACGGCACCACTGGAGCCGGGATATTGCAGGATCAGTGCAAAAAACTCGTATTGCTCCAGATGGTCGAAAGGATCGGCGACGATGACTTCATAGCCCAAGGAACCGGCCCTAGTCTTCACCACGGCGATAGTCTGCGGATGACAGTCTTGATCGATCAACACCTTGTTGGAAAGACTTTTCGCCAAGCGCCGCGACATGGTCATCGCTTCGGCTACCGCAGTGGCTTCGTCCAGCAAGGAGGCGTTGGCGATGTCCATGCCAGTCAGATCGATGATCATCTGCTGAAAATTCAACAAAGCCTCCAGCCGACCCTGCCCCACCTCCGCCTGATACGGCGTGTAAGCGGTATACCAGCCGGGATTTTCCAACACGTTGCGTTTGATGACCGCCGGCATGATGGTGTCGTTATAGCCCATGCCTATCATCGACACCAACACCTTGTTGCGTTCGCGCATGTTGCGCAGATATTTGATCACGGCCCGCTCGCTGATGGTGCCGGTCAATTTCAGCGGCTCGTGATTGAGGATATTGGCCGGAATCACCCGCTGAACAATGTCTTCCAGATCCTGCAAACCCAGCTCGGCCAGCATTTCCCGGGTTTGCTGTGGATTGGGGCCGATATGGCGCTGAATGAAATTACCGCGCATTTCCAGTTGGTCGAGACGGGGGCGTTTTACAGGCATGGGATTAGCTTCTCAGGTAACGATGGGGAACGAAAGGTAGCGGACTGACCGTGACGCTGATCGGAGAGTTCCGCACCATGGCGGTTAATACCGTGCCATGCGCGGCAAATCGGCGATCCAGCAGTGCCATCGCCACCGGCCGGCTCAAACTGGGCGAATAACTGCCGCTGGTCACATAGCCAACTTGTTGGTCCTGGTCATATATCGCGCAACCTTCGCGCACCGGAATTCGGCCGTCGATCAGTAAACCCACTCGTATCCGCTCGGCACCGTCTTGAAGTTGCGCCAGAATTTTCTCGGCGCCGGGAAAATCGCGATGGCCTTTCTTGAACAGCCATTGCAGGCCCGCCTCGATCGGCGTGATCGTCTCGCTGAGTTCATGGCCGTACAGGCAAAGGCCCGCTTCCAGCCGCAAGGTATCGCGGGCACCCAGACCAATCGGTTCGACGCCGTCTTCCGCCAGCAATAAACGCGCAATCCGTTCGGCTTCGGCTTGCGGCAAGGAAATTTCAAAACCGTCCTCGCCGCTATAGCCGCTGCGGCTGATATTGCATGCGATGCCGGCTATCTCCGTATCGCCAGCCTGCATGAAGGACAGCCCGACGGCCGCTGGCGCAAACTTCGCCATCACCGCCGCCGCGCCCGGTCCTTGCAACGCAAACAATGCCCTATCGGCCAATTCCTCGAATCGGCAGTTTCCGGATAACTGAGCGCACAAATAGGCGAAATCCTTATCCTTGCAGCCGGCATTGACGATGATCGCCAAGCCCGCGTAGATTCGGGTGACGATGATGTCGTCGATCACGCCGCCCTCGGCGTTGGTCAGCACCGTGTACTTTTGCGCACCGACTGGCAAATCGACGATACCGCCGGGCGTCAGTTTTTCCAGTTCGGCGGCAGCCATGTCGCCGAGAACCTGGCATTGACCCATATGGGAAATGTCGAAAAAGCCGGCTCGACTGCGGCAGTGCAAATGCTCGTGGATGATGCCGTTTTTATACTGCACGGGCATTTGGTAACCGGCAAACGCCGTCATTTTCGCGCCCAAGTGCAAATGTAGATCGTACAGCGGCGTTTGTTTCAAGTCCGTCACGGCGTCATCCTCCATAGGTTCGGCAATGCCCTAGTCTAGGCCAAACCACAAGACTCTGCATGCAAGCAAAAACCTTTGTCATTAAGGCCGTTCACATCCGCGCGAAATAATGATAAAAGTAACCGCACAACAACTAACCAGGAGGTGTCAGTGATTTCAGCGAGTATTTATATATTAACCATCAGTTTTGCCGTCTACGCCATTTACAGGGTGCGCGCTAAGTAAGCGTTACCGTTCAAACAAGCGACAGGGCTTGTTCAACTATTCAACAAACCTTATCTCGGGCTATCTAGCTTGAGATAAGGAATAAGTTACGAAACTGGATGTCTTGCCAATTCGCCATCCTTGGCGGGGGCATGGGCGTCGGGCGAAACGATGCCGGCGGCTTGTTTTCCATGGTATACGCCGACCGCTCCGAGATTGTTGCATGAGCGCCAGCCACCTCAGGTCTGGAGCCGGGATTTATCAAGGCCTTGCCGGAGTCCTTTCCGACCACCGGCTTTGCGATGGACTCCGAATTTCTTGCCCGCCGATGCTAAGGCTAGCGAGCAACGGTCACGACCAAACGCTACGTTTGTTTATCCCCTACTACTCGTCACGACAGCGAGCAACCGCTACAATTGCCGACCTTTAACAAGTTCCTGCAATCCGAGCAAACCATATTGCAGTTGGGTGATCAGGGCCGCAGCTGGCAATGGCAAAAAAATTAATACAACACATCGATTACGGCTGGCGCTTGCTGGCTACCGCCATCAGCTTTACCAGCTTTGGCATCGGCGGCGTCTTACTCTGGCTTCTCGTGTTTCCGCTATTGTCCCTGTGGCCCGGCAACCGGGATCAAAAAGCCCGCCGAGCCCAATTCACCGTACATATCAGTTTTTACGCCTTTATTGGCTTGATGCATCGCTTGGGCGTGATGACTTACGAAGTGATTGGGCTCGAAAAACTCAACCGCCCCGGCCAATTGATCGTCGCCAACCATCCGACCCTGGTGGACGTGGTGTTTCTGCTCAGCCGGATTAAGCAAGCCAATTGCATCGTCAAGGCCAGCCTGTGGCGTAATCCGGCCATGCGCGGGCCGATTTTAAATGCCGGCTATATCAGCAATGCCGATTCGGAAACCATGATTAACGACTGCGCGGCCTGGCTGCAAGCCGGCGGAGCGATGATTATTTTCCCGGAAGGCACCCGCTCGGTACCGGGCCTACCTTATCGGTTTCAACGCGGTGCGGCGGCGATTGCTTTGCAAGCCAATAGTATAATCACGCCGGTGACGCTAAGCTGCCGGCCCAACACGCTGACCAAGGACCAGGCCTGGTACCAAATTCCACCGCAACGCTTTCATTTACAAATGATCGTGGGTGAGGACCTCGAAATGGCGCCGTTCCGAGCGTTACAACCCCGGTCGATTGCGGTGCGGCGTTTGACTCAATATTTACAGGATTATTTTACCCAACAAAGAGAACGCAATGAGCGAGATGGAAACTGAATTAAAACACCTGATCATCGACACACTGGCGTTGGAGGACTCCGAGGTGGCCGATATCGACAGCAATGCCGCGCTGTTCAACAGCGGCCTGGGACTGGATTCCATCGATGCCTTGGAACTGGGTCTGGCGATCCGCAAAAAATACCAAATCAAAATCGATGCCGAACAAGACGACGTGGTAAAAATCTTTGCCTCGGTAGCAACACTCGCCCAATTTATCGAATCCGAGCGCAGCAGAAGAAAGTCCCCGGCAATATGACCAAACCCGAGAATTTTAAGTCGGCCCGCACCACCGGCGACGTGGTGATGTTACAAATTAATGCAATCTTGAGCGAATTTCGAAAAACTACGGACCTTGTTACGGCCGCTGTGCTTGGCGTGATACAGCGCTTTATCGGCCAGATTAAGCAGGTTACCGATGTTGGTGTTTTTATCCATCAGCGTAGCGACGCCGATGGATACCGTGAAGCGCAACACCTGCCCAGAATCCAGCAGGAGTTGGCTATCGGCCACCGAGACCCGCAATCGTTCCGCCGCTTCAACGGCCTTGCTGTGATTGGTTTCAGGCAATAAAACCGCAAATTCCTCGCCGCCCAAACGGCCGGGAATGTCGATTTCCCTTAAGTTGGCCGCTAAAATGCCACTCATTTCTTGCAGGACCTGGTCGCCAACCGCATGGCCATAGCCGTCGTTGACGGCTTTAAAATGATCGATATCCAGCATCAACACCGACAATGGATTACCGTAACGATCCGACCGCGCCAGCTCCGCTTCGCCTTGCTCCATGAAATAACGGCGGTTGGCGATACCGGTCAGATAATCGGTCCGCGCCTGACGCTCCAGCTCGGCTTGCATGGCCTTGCGTTGGCTAATGTCCCGTACGAAGGCGCAGTTATATTCCAAACCTTCAAAGACGATGTAATTGGCGATCACTTCCACCGGTATTTCGCGCTTATCTTTAGTGCGCTGCACAGTTTCAAACTTCAAGGAGCCGTTTCGTTTTAATTCTTGCCAATGGCTCCACCACATGTCCGCCGAAAAACGCGCATCGATATCCATCACGCGAAGTTCCAGCAATTCCTCGCGGCTATAACCCAAAGAGCGGCACGCGGTTTGGTTGACAAACTGAATCGTGGCATCCGGGCCGATCCAGTATAAACAGTCGGTCGCCCACTCCACCGAAAACTGGGTCAATTGCAGTCGTTGCTCGGCCAACTTGCGCTCGGTAGTATCGATGATCGAAGCGATATAGCCGGCCAGCGTCTGATTGTCGGTAAAACAAGGCGTGAAATTTAATTGGATATAGACTTGGCTAGTCACGGGTTTACTGGTTTCGTAAAGCCGATGTTTCCTGATTAGCTGAAAGTCGATGAAGCGTTCCTCGGATGCGGATAATCCTTGGCTCAGCGCAATTTTAGTCTCCGGCAAAATGGCAGGATCGTTGAATAAACAATAGTTTTCCAAGGAATCGTCAGGCGATACGCCGAACATTTCCCGCGCAGCCCGATTCACCGTCAAGACTTTACCCTTCTGGTCGAAAACATTGATGCCGATCGGCGAGTGATCGAAAAAGGCTTTCAGATTGGCTTCGCTGGTTCGCAACGCCTGTTCTGCCTCTTTGCGCTCGCTGACATCGTTGTAAATGGTGACGATTTCGCCGCCGGGCAGCTTGTAGACATAACTCTCCCGCCAACCCTGGATCCGCTCGTCCTGGTAATAGGCCGCCGGATAGGCTTCCGGGTGTCCGGTTTTGGCGACTCGCCGCAAAACAGCCAGCAAACCAAACGCCGCCATACCGGGAAACATTGCCGTGAGTCTTTTGCCGATCACTTCGCGGCGAGTGAGTTTTTCGATGCGTTCGGCCGCTTTATTAAAACCAATAATGATAAAGTCGTCACCATCGTCACTGAGTCTGAATACCACCACGCCGCTGCTCATATGCTTGAACAGCGCCGTTAACCGCGCCTCGCTAACGGCCAGCGCCCGCTTCTCGTGCAGCAACTGCAGATTCTTCTCATACAACTCTTCGGTGCGCTCTTCGACGCGCTGAGCCAATTCATTGTTGAGTTTCGTTAGTTCGGCCGTGCTCTGCTTTTGTTGCAAGCGGTCCAGACCATGATTGGCAAGGGTTTGCGCCAACTCAACATACATTTTGGTGATCTTTTCCAGCCGCGGCCTGGGGATCACCGGGATATTGGCAACGGCTTGCAGATAACTGTGCTCATCAAAACCGTATCGCTGGGCCTGACTGCGGAAAAACTCCAGATCGGGCGGCACGGTAAAACATTGGCCGATAAATACATTAGCCACATGTTGACCACTGACGATAATCGGCATTGCCACATCGACCAAACCATTCAGACAATCGTAGATTGCAAAATCCTCACCTTGTAACAGGTGTTTGGCTAACGACGTGTCGCTTTCGATGCAGTTGGCGCAGGTTTCGGGATTAACCCGATGAAAACCGACGCAAGCCTCCTGCCAACCGGAACCCGTGATAACCCCACCATCAGTGTCGAGAATTGCGTTGCCAAGACCAATCGCCTGACTCAGGCTATCCATCAGCGATTGCAGACTGACGACATCGACTAATTCGGCATATTTGATGATTTGATCGGACATTGATTTACTGGGATCGAACAGTTCAAATTAACAGTCTGTCGTTAAAAGTTGATAATAGTAGTCAGGATAAACACGAAGGCAAACCCGCTCCAATGGAATGCGTCGGGTTTGTATAAGCTAAGTGTCAACAGTATAGTCTAGTTACCGAATCGATGAATTTAGGTTAATTAAAAACACGGCTTGGCCGGTTTTACCGGCCGCAATGAAATCTTATTATGCGATATATGCTTGTTTAAAATCCAAAATTTACTCTATCGCCGATCGTCAGTGCCCGGCATCCGATTCGCGATGAATGCGGCGGTGGATTATGCGGTTTTTTTTCAGATGGCCGACAGCGACGAAGCCAGCAACAATACTGCGCTAGCCGTAACGCTATCAGCGTTCACCATCTTGCTGACCTATGGGCTATTGGCTGCCAGCGATACCTCGATCGTGCATGCCTTCGCCGTGACGCTGGCTAAGGGTATTTTCAGCACCTTTTTTTTGGCACAGTTGATCGGCTGTCGTTGGCTATGACACTCTCCCCTACGCCAAAAAGTGCGAAACGGCGCGGTTCGTGGCTACGAACCGCGATCGCTGCGCTAATAGCGCTGCTATTGCTTGGTTTGGCGGTTTGGTGGCAAAGATCGATACTGGTGCAGTGGCTGCTGCAACACTCACTAAAACAAACCGCGTTAATAGCCCCCAGGCTGTCGGGACTTGCGTTCGATTTCAAACAAGCCAAGCTCACTGAAATCAGCTTCGGTCTGGCAACCCTGGCCGGCGACTTATCGGTTGCGATGGAAGATGTCACAACCGATTACGACCTGGAAAAAAAAATCGTCAACACCCTCAGCATCGCTCACGCCACGCTGAAATTTAACTACCATCCTGCCGACAAAACCGAAACAAAAAACGCTACGGACAGCGATGCCAAGCGCTTACCGCTGGACCGATTGAGCATTGCAAAACTGGATATCGACATCGATACGCCTTGGGGCTTGAGCCGATTCACCGGTCAGGCGGACATCGTGCGCGGCGCGGCCGATTCGATCGAAGCAAAATTTCAGGACAGTCAACAATCGATTTGGCTGGAAATCGAGCCTGGTTTTAGCACCGCCAAACTCAAGGTCGAACGGCTACCGAGCGGCAAGATTTTCGAAATGAATGCCAAACAACTTGACCAACCCGCCAAGCAAATCAGCCTGAATGCCAACGCGCTTGCGCTTATCGAGTGGTTTGGCAGCAGTTTGCTGATACCGGAGACTTTGCGGGCAAAAACCCAAACAACCGACTTAGCGAAGATAAGCCCGCTGCTAAGCGCTACGCAACTGAGCGCAAACGCCCAATCGCCGGACAACTTCGCCACACTGCAAGCCAAAGCCTTGCTGACGCGGGATAAACGCGCTCTACTGGCTATCGATTTGTCGATGGCCAACAACCAGACCATCGATACCGTCGGCCGCCTGGACATGTCCGCCACGGAAGCGTTCGATTTAGTCAAACCGTGGTTGCCGGCGATGGCCGCCAGCTGGACGCTTTCCAACGGCAAGGTACAAGGAAACTTCAATCTGCATAAGCCAGCCGATCAAGACAGCTCCGGAACCGCACAGTTGAAGATTAGCGCGTTGGCCTTGGCAGCCGGCGCGGCGCAAATTGAGAACGGCAACATCGCGCTAACCATCCCGGAACTGGCGGAACGGGCCATAGACTTGTCTGCAGAGATACCGACACTAGGCTTGGGCAAGGAGTTAGTGGCGCGCGATCTTAACGTTAAGGCGCGCTATCTCGATCAGGAATTAACGCTAGATCACGCCAGTTTGGCTATATTCGACGGCACGATGGAGTTGATGCCGGGCAAAATACGCTTGGAACAAACGCCCATGCTGTTGACGTTGCGCGTGCATGGCGTGGATCTGTCGCAACTATTGGACAGCCTGCATTACCCGAATATTTCCGGAACCGGCCGTATCGACGGCGAACTGCCCTTGCAGCTAGCCGCCGGAACTATCGACCTGCAAGAAGGCTCCCTCAGCGGGACCCGACCGGGTGTGTTACGCTATGTTGGACCGGCCGACAGCGAGAATATTGCCTTTAAGGCGCTACGAAACCTGGTTTACCAAAATCTGCAAGCCAAGGTAAATTATCGCCCCAATGGCGATTATCATCTGGGCTTGCGTTTGGAAGGCAGTAACCCGGAAGTACTGTCCGGACATCCGCTGGCCTTTAACCTGAATATCAGCGGCCAGCTGCCCGAGCTATTGCGAAAAGGTATTTTAGCCGGCGATTTCGAACGAACTATTTTGGAGCAGGCCACCGCTAAACCGGCAAATGCTAAATCATCGCCAAAGCCACCACCCCCAAAATAGGGAATCAATAAACCAAGCCGCCGCCGGCGGACCGGAGGAATGAATGAACTGGAAAGTTGCAAGCTGCGCGGCCATCATATGCGGCAGCGTCTATCTCACGGGGTGTTCGCCCTCCGTCAAACTGGAAGCGCCGGACAAACCGATTGAAATCAATATGAACGTCAAGATCGAACACGAAATCCGCTTGAAAGTGGAAAAAGACGTAGACGAATTGATCACCAGCCAGAAAGGCCTGTTTTAAAGGAGTCACCGATGAAAAACAAAAAAATGCTGTCCATGTTGGCGCCGCTGTTTCTTGGCTTATGCCTGGTCGCCATGCCGGTTAGTGCCGCCGTCGATCTAGCGACGGCCAAGTCCTCTGGATTGGTGGGCGAACAGATGAATGGTCTCCTGGGCCTGGTTAAACCTGACGCATCCGCCGAGATACAAGCACTGGTTAAAAGCATCAATGCCCAACGTTTAGCCGAGTACCAACGCATTGCCGCTAAGAACGGTGTCGCGGCCGAGGAAGTGGCCCGGCTGACTGCTCAGAAAGTGATAGGGCAAGCCGCGCCGGGACAATTTGTGGAGACACCGTCTGGCTGGGTGCAGCGCTGAATAAAAATAGGCGTTGGTGATCGGGTATTTGGCACTATGGCGGAAACGGCTGACGGTTCTCCGCCCACGCTGAAACAAGCGCGTTTATTCAAAGAAACGACGTAGTGGCTTCGATCCTCCTCCCCTGCAACCTACGGAGCCCCGTCAACACTCAATCAAATTAACCGCCAATCCGCCGCGCGAGGTTTCCTTATATTTGGTTTTCATATCGGCGCCGGTTTCGCGCATGGTCTTGATGACCTTATCCAAAGACACGAAATGGGTGCCGTCGCCACGTAGCGCAATCCGCGCGGCATTGATGGCCTTGACCGAGCCCATCGCATTTCGCTCGATACAAGGCACTTGCACCAAACCGCCGACCGGATCGCAAGTTAAACCCAAATTATGCTCCATGCCGATTTCGGCAGCGTTCTCGACCTGTTCCGGTGTGCCGCCCAGCACTTCGGCTAAAGCGCCAGCCGCCATCGAACAAGCGACGCCGACTTCGCCTTGGCAGCCGACTTCGGCCCCCGACAGCGAAGCGTTTTCTTTATAAAGAATCGCAATCGCCGCAGCCGTCAATAAGAAACGGATCACGCCATCTTCGTTCGCTCCCTCGCAAAACCGCCAATAATAATGCAAGACCGCCGGAATGATGCCCGCCGCACCATTCGTCGGTGCCGTCACTACCCGACCGCCCGAGGCGTTTTCCTCGCTGACCGCCAGCGCGAACAAATTCACCCAATCCAATGTACCGACCGGTACGCCAGGCGTTTGTTGCGGTATTTCGCCGCTCAGTTGTCGATAAAGATTCGCGGACCGGCGCTTCACTTTCATGCCACCCGGCATCACGCCTTCCTGGTGCATACCCCGGTCGACGCAAGCCTGCATGACCCGCCAGATTTTCAGCAAATCCTGACGTATTTGCGCTTCGCTCAACCAAGCCTTTTCATTGCTCATTATCAAGCTGCTGATCGACTTGTTATGCAGGGTGCACAGTTTTAGCATCGCTGCACCAGTTTTGAATGGGTACGGCAGGCAGGTATCGTCATTATTCAAACGATCGGCCGCCGCAATCGCGTCGGTTACCACAAAACCGCCGCCAACCGAATAGTAATCGGCTTGCAACAATTCAGCGCCACCGGCATCGAAGACCGTAAAGCGCATACCGTTCGAATGGTAGGGCAACACCTTGCGCTGAAACAACAAATCGGCTTTTTCATTGAATTGTATCGGGTAGCGCTGTAGCAAACTCACAATCCCTGTATCGCGTATCGTCTGTAGCCGTTGCGGAATCAGATCGGGATCGACCGAATCCGGCGCCTCGCCTTCCAGCCCCAACAATACGGCCTTATCGGTGCCGTGCCCCTTACCGGTTGCGCCGAGAGAGCCGAATAACTCTACCCGCAGACGGGCAACTCGACCGATGATACCCTGTTGCTCCAGATTGCCGACAAAGGTCTTCGCCGCCCGCATGGGCCCCACTGTATGCGAACTGGAAGGTCCAATTCCGATTTTAAAAATATCGAAAACGCTGATAGCCATGCTCGCCCCGCAAAAGTGTAAAAACGCTATCAACCCGGCATCTAGGACAAGCCAAGTTAATCTCACCAATAATCAAGCAATGATCATACCGCGGCTGTTGGGCCAAAGCGGCAGAGATTGGCTTCTTAACTGGATGCCCGTTAAATTTGGGCAGGATCAGAGGCACATTAGGGTTTTGTTCACAGATCAACCCAATTTTTTAATGCCTACAAACTTGTTTTGCGCGGTCAATTCCATTTCAAAATAGCCCTGAATTCCATCCTTGGTCAAATACCGCCTGACGTTCCCGGCCGGAAATGCGATGCGGCGGCCGTCGTCGGCGATCACCGTCACGGTTTTAGCAACGCCTTGGTAAAAGCTTAGATACTGGTCGGAACTCAGATAGAGTTGGAAGCGGATGAATTGATTGGACATGGAAACAACCGCGCCGGCATGGCCGGCGCAGCTAAACAATGAATTAACGGTTGTTTTGCAAGGCTTCGATACGTTCTTCCAACGGCGGATGACTCATAAACAAACGTTGCACGCCGCCGCCGTTGATGCCGAAAGCCGCCAGTTCGCCGGGCAATTGCGCCGGTTCGTGCGAACGCTGTAAAGCCCTTAACGCACCTATCATTTTTTGACGACCGGCCAAGCTGGCACCGCCGGCGTCGGCACGGAATTCGCGGTAACGCGAGAACCACATGACCAACATCGAAGCCAGAATCGACAAGGCGATTTGGGCGACCATCTGGGTGATGTAATAAGCCGGGCCGTAACCGCGCTCGGTTTTAAATACTACTCTGTCCACCACATGGCCGATGATGGTGGCGAAGAAGTACACGAAGGTGTTGACCACACCTTGCATCAAGGCCATCGTGATCATATCGCCGTTAGCGACGTGGCTGATTTCATGGCCGACTACCGCTTCCACTTCGTCGGCGCTCATACTGTGCAGCAGGCCGGTACTGACCGCCACCAGGGCGTTATCGCGGCTGGCGCCGGTGGCAAAGGCGTTGGCTTCGGCGGCGTCGAAAATACCGACTTCCGGCATACCGATGCCGGCTTGTTTCGCTTGTTGGGCGACGATGCCGACCAACCATTGTTCGGTTTGGTTTTGCGGACGGTCGATCACATGCACGCCCATCGCGTTTTTTGCCGACCATTTGGACATGAATAGGGAAATAACCGAACCGGTCATGCCGATCACCGCCGACATGGCCAGCAGGCCTTCCAAATTCAAGTTGACGCCTTGGGCGTCCAACGCCCCTTTCAAGCCTAGTACATTAAATATGATGCTGATCGCAATCATAATGGCCACGTTGGTGGCCAGAAACAGCAATATTCTCATCATGGTGTAACTTTCCTGTGTTGTTATGGTGTGGAAGCAATCTGGGGTGCTGAAAGATTAAATTCAAGGCTATAGAGTGTTAACATCAAGCAAAGTTTACTTGAGGGACATAAAAATGAAAATTATAAAGTCGCTGTTATTGATGCTTGTCGTCGCTCCGTCGTGCCTGGCGGCCAGCCTGGAACAAGAAGCCGTGTTAAAGCAGTTAAAGCTGCCTGCTGGTTTTAATATCAGTATTTTCGCCGACAATATTCCCAATGCCCGGCAGATGGCGCTAGGCGATGACGGCGTAGTGTACGTAGGCTCTCGGCAAGGGCATGTCTATGCGGTGCAAGACAAGGACGGCGACGGCATCGCCGAACAACGCTATCTAATCGCCCAACAGCTCAACCTGCCCAACGGCGTGGCCTATAAGGACGGCTCGCTGTACGTCGCCGAAATCCAACGCATCATTCGCTTCGACAACATCGGCACCCGCCTGACCAATCCTCCACAACCGACCACGGTATTCGACCAACTGCCTTCCGACCGCCACCACGGCTGGAAGTATTTACGTTTCGGCCCGGACGGCAAGCTGTATACCGCGGTCGGCGCACCTTGCAATGTCTGCGACCCGGACAAACCGATCTACGGCTCGTTGATTCGCATGAATGCCGACGGCAGCAATATGGAAATACTGGCGCGCGGCATTCGCAACACGGTGGGATTCGACTGGGAAACGCGTAGCGGCCATCTGTTCTTCAACGACAACGGTCGCGACTATCTAGGCGATGACACCCCGCCCGACGAACTGAACGAATGGAACCAAGTCGGCCAACATTTTGGCTTCCCTTACTGCCACGCCGGCAGCATCGCCGACCCCGATCATGCCGGCGACAAAAAATGCTACAAATTCACCGCCCCGATTTGGAAGTACAAAGCGCATATCGCGCCATTGGGCATGCGTTTTTACACCGGCAAACAGTTTCCCGACACTTATTTCCGGCAACTATTCGTCGCCCAACACGGCTCCTGGAACCGCAGCGAACCGCAAGGCTATCAAGTTAACGTGGTCAAAATCCGCGAAGGCCAACCGTATAACGAACAAACTTTCATCAGCGGCTGGTTGACCGCGCAAGGCACGGTATTGGGACGGCCGAACGACATCGTGCAAATGCGCGACGGCAGCTTACTGATCAGCGACGACAGCTTGGGCGTGATCTACCGGGTGAGCTACGGAAAATGATGGACGAGCAATTCGAAATACTGAACAGCCGCACCGTCTACGCGGGTTTTTTCCGGTTGGAGCAATACACGCTAAAACACACTTTATTCAACGGCGGCTGGAGCTCGCCTCTCACCAGGGAATTGTTCCGGCGCGGCAATTGCGTGGCGGTATTGCTGTACGATCCGAATCGCGACGAAGTCGTCGTCATCGAACAATTCCGGGTCGGCGCGATCCTGCAACCGCAACGGGCCTGGTTACTGGAAATCGTCGCCGGCGCCATCGAGGAAGGCGAGACCGCCGAGGAAGTCGCTTATCGCGAAGCCCGCGAGGAAGCCGGCTGCGAAATTCTCGATCTTATCGAGATACAAAGCTTCTACACCACGCCCGGCGGTTCTTCTGAGTGGCTCACACTATTCTGCGGCCGGGTCGATAGCAGCAAAGTCGGCGGCATCCACGGCCTGAACGAGGAAGACGAAGACATCCGCGTCAATGCGGTCAAATTCGAGGTGGCATTTCAAATGCTGGAAGACGGCAAATTCGAATCCGGCATCCCCATCATCGCCATCCAATGGCTGTACATTCATCGCGGCAAGCTGCGCGAAAATTGGCTAAACAGGGCTACTACCTAAGCTGTAAGGAACCTGCCCTGTCCAGCCATTTAGTGGCTTTTTCGTTGAGCCAGGCTTGGGCGAATTGGTCTTTTTTGATCAGCATATCCAAAAACGCACTGGAAACACTAGCCACGGCAGCGACCTGCTTGTAACCCAAATTGGGATCGTATCGCTGGGCTTTGTCGAACAAGCCACTGGCTGGTTCGCCAGTATTCAACGCTCGACGACGGGCAGCGCCTGTGCCACCCGATTCAACTCCCCCCATGCTTCGCGCCTGCCGTCTCGAACCGCTCAGCCCAAAGCGTCCGCCCAATTCGTTACCCGCCAACAATCGGTGCCCGGCGCCGCGCAACAACAACAGATATTTACCGCCGGCCGGCGCGTGCTCCCAGACAGCCGTCCGCACCGCCGCCGAACTGATCGCATAAGGATCGTTGTCCTCGCTGCCGGTGATCACTAGCATCGGCAAATTCAATTTCTGATACCGGCTGCCGACATTACCCTCCGCCAGGTCCACCGACGGACTCAGCACTATCGCCGCGATGGGCTTGAGTTCATCGCCAATCGGCAAACTGGCATCGAAACGCTCACCGGATACCGCCGCTACGGTTTGCGCGCCCAAATCGTAACCGGCCAGAATCACCTTGGACACATCCGCTGCCGCATACGCTGGCTGATGCAAGCCGGCCCGAATTTTCAGCTGCCGATACGCCCAGAACAAATGCGCCATCCGTTGTTTAAGATTCTCGGTCGCGAAATACTGATGTCCCACGTAACGTAGCTCGCTTTCGCGAGCCGTCCGCGAAGGCTGACGCGGTTTGTTGCCGAACCAACCGCCGCTCTCCGGCTCCCGACGCGGCTCCTCCATGTCATCCACCGGTTCCATGCCTTCTTCGTCTGGCATTTCCAGCGGTTCGTCGAATCTGCGCTCCGCTTCCAACGCCTTCAGTGCCTGACTGATCGCCAAGGGCTGCATGCTGAATACCGCGTAACCGGCCTTGGCCCAGGCCTCCCGCCACAAGCGGCCGGCCCTGGCGTCCTCGCCCAAGCTGGGCAAATAAATAATCAAGGGATAGCTGCCCGGCGCGCTCGGCCCGGTGATTTCCACGTCCAACTCGGTGCCGTCGTGCGTCCAGATATCATGACTGCTATCTATCGCAAAACCGCGTGCCGGTTTATAGACACCGCTGTTCATCGCCTCTTCCAGTTTCTCCAGTTGGCTTTCCTGACTGGGCAAGGATGGCCGCGCGGAACAAGCGCTCAATAACGGCAGACAGCAGACTAACAGCAAGCGGAACGATAGGCGCGATGTAAAACATTGGGGCATGATTTTGCGACTCCGGCAACAAGATAAACTGGAAGGATAGACGATTTATAGTATCGCCCAGACACCGGCAAATCGCCGCTGATAAATTGTAAATTTGGGTAAACAAAAATAGAGCGGGGAACAGCATCTAAATAACTGCCGCTGCTCCCGCCAGACTAGGCAGCGCGGACCCTCAAAAAGCGGCCACCGCGCCGACAAAACCATCGGCGCCTTGCCAAGCTGTTAAACGCCGACGCCCCGCAACACGCCCAGTGCCCGATCGAATTCGCGACCTGAAAAAGCGATTCCCATTGGTATGAACGAATTCATTGGGGCTCGGCAGGAGGACGGGGAATGCAGGCTAGCGCCCACTCGCCCTGCACCTATGCCAGGTACGCCAGACGTGGGCAATACTGATATTCGTTGATCATCCGCGCCGGTAATAACGGCATATCGCCAGACAGCTCCGAAAACGGTAGCGGTAGTTCTAGCTGAATGGGCGGGCGTTCGTCATTCATTTTGTAATACAATCCGTATTCATCATTGCGTTACTCGGAGCATGCCATGCCAGCCATCAGCCTACGTCTACCCGACGATGTCGAAGCCCATTTGAAAGCCGAAGCCCAATTGGAAGGTAAAAGCCAATCGGAAATCGCCCGGCTGGCGATTACCGAATACCTGGCCCGCCGCGAGCGCGAGCGGTTTATGGCGGAAATGGTGGAAGCGGCACGCGCCTTGGCCAACGATCCGCAAGCCAGGGCGGAAGCGCTACAAATTGCCGAAGATTTCGACGCGGTGGACGATGGTCTTGACCGCTTGATTGCCGAAGAGCGCGCCGCCGACATAAACCCCGATGAAAAGTGGTGGGAATGATGCGACGCGGCGAAGTGTGGACCGCCAATCTTAACCCCAACATCGGGGAGTCGCTATTTTTGCGAAAGCTTGTTTTGGGCATCCCAGCCCAATCAAGCGGCAAAAATTACGCGACCGCTTATGCCTCCGGCGGCCCCGATTCGTCCGCGTCACCTCGTTTCGACCCAACAAGGGGTCGAAACATTGGCTCTCGCATGACTTGACGCCGTTTCGCGATGCCTTGCAGGTTTTCTCCGCTTCACTACGAAAACCCGCCCGGCGCTACGGCTATCGCGGTCTAAAAATCTTCACTTCGCTATCGCTCCGTTTCCAAGATTTTCAGCGAAAGCGGCGAGATTGGCAAGACCAGACCGGTATTGATTTTGCAGGACGACGCGATGATAGGCAGCGGCTTGCCCACCATTTTGGTGGCACCGCTGACCAGTCAATTTCGGCCAATCCTGGCACCGCTGCGAGTTCTTGTGACTCCGCGCGGCCAACTGAAAAACCTCAGCTACGTGATGATCGAACACGTCCGCGCCCTTGACCGCTCCCGCTTCGGTGAAGGTCCACTCGCCACCGTCACCGCCGAAGAAATGGCGGCGGTGGAGAAGAGTTTGAGAGGGGTTTTGGGGTTGTGGTGAGGCAACGGTTGAATGCATCCCCAGTTACCCTTTGGCGCTCAATGGTACAAACAAACCCAAACCAAAATGGCAGCCAAAGCAATGCCAGCGGGCCGGTAACCGGTTCGGCGAACGTCAGTTGCCAGAACGAACCGCGAGTATCCGGCTGAACTAGACCTCTTTTGCTTCGAAAGCGGTGAAAGTCAATCGGACGGAGTTCTCGGCCGTGAAGTTTAATGGTCGGTTACAACACACCTGTATTGTTGTGATTTGGCGGTAGACCTTAGTCGGTTACACTGCTGCTTGTTGCCCACCACCCCAGTTAGGTGTTGTGATTTGGCGGTAGACCTTAGTCGGTTACACTAAACGGAAAATACGTTGCCACAGTTTGCGGTTGTGATTTGGCGGTAGACCTTAGTCGGTTACACTGCGCGGTGGCGGGTGCGTTAACGGGCGGTGGTTGTGATTTGGCGGTAGACCTTAGTCGGTTACACTTTGCCGAAAACAGTTGTCGCAAACCTTTACAGTTGTGATTTGGCGGTAGACCTTAGTCGGTTACACTCTAAATCGTCAATCATCCTTCGCGTGGAACGTTGTGATTTGGCGGTAGACCTTAGTCGGTTACACTGGCGGCGATGGTTGTACGGGTGCGCCCCCTGTTGTGATTTGGCGGTAGACCTTAGTCGGTTACACTGGTAGGTCTAGCCTTGATGCCCTATGCAAAGTTGTGATTTGGCGGTAGACCTTAGTCGGTTACACTTTGAAGGTTCCCGGTTGTTTGTGAAGGTAAGTTGTGATTTGGCGGTAGACCTTAGTCGGTTACACTCGGCTAACGCGGCGGAATGATGTGCTCATTGTTGTGATTTGGCGGTAGACCTTAGTCGGTTACACTACCCGCCGGGTAATTCATTGAAACACCTGAACAATTGGTTGCTTTTAATTTAAAAAAGCGCCAATTGTTCGGGCGTTCTTTCGATCGGTTGCGGTTTCGGACCATAAAACACCTCGATTTTGCCGAATTGCTTGTCGGTGATTTTGACGATACGTACTTCCCCATCCGCCGGCAATTTGGCTTTGACCCGCTTGACGTGGACTTCGGCGTTTTCGTCGCTAGCGCAATGGCGCATGTAGACCGAATACTGCATCATCGTATAGCCGTCGTCCAACAGAAACCCGCGAAAGTCGGTATAGCGCTTACGGTCTTCGTGTGTTTCGGTTGGCAGGTCGAAAAGTACTATGACCCACATGCTGTCCAATCCTCCGAAATTCATGGTTCCAGCACCGTCCAGCGCGGGTATTCCAATTTGGCCGATCTATCGGCATAGGCCCGCTTGAAATCGGCCAGCAAATAGTGGCAGGCCACCATCAGCGGCAACGTTTGCTTTCCAAAAATCACCGGCTCGCTCAACAAGTTCAGTAGCGCCACTTTACTGCGCTTGTCGATAGCCAAGTCGGCCGATTCCTCGGCCAATCGATACACTTGGTAATCGATCCAGGGGCGAAACGGTTCCATCAGATCGTCGGCCAGACAAAGGCCGTCGTATTGGCTGCTGTGATTGACGCCCAAGGCCGGATGCAAGCCGCTGGCAACTATGGCACGGGCCACCAGCGCTCGCATGATCGCGTAACCGTAATTGAGCAAACTGTTGATACCGGCGGCTTCGCTATCTCGTCTGAATTGATCGCCGAACAGCAAGCGCCAGTATTTTTGCGCGGCTTGCGCTTCCAGATTGTCACCATCTCCGCTCTTGACTTGCGCGGCCAGTCGCTCCAACGCAACGGTGTTCTTGTTTAAGCGCTTCAAGACGATAGCTTGCGCCGCGATTTTCTGACGAACAATCTGCTGCCATAAGCGTTTGCGAGTGGGCAGATTCACCGCAATCTGCTGGCGAATGATTTTGCTGTGCAGGCTGTTAGCCTCGGTCAGCGGCAGTAACACCGAATAGGGCAAATGCCGCTGGTCGCACAACACTACTGCCACATTGTTTTGCTGGCAAGCCAGCAGTGCGGCTTGGGTCGCGACAATTGCCGGGTTCTGTAAAATCAGCACGCCCAGGTCTTCGATCGGAATTTGCCCAACCGCTTCGCCTTTTTGCTCGATGATTAATTGTTTATGAGCCAGATGCAGATATGACGGCTCGCTAACGTCAACAATGCGTTTAATCATAAAATCGGTTTTCCGATAGCATTGATCTCGTACTTTGTTAAACCAACATTAAGCAATGCATCGATGGAAGATAGACGATCTGGAAGAGTTTCTGTGTCATCAATCAAAGTAGCGGCAGTGTGTATCCGAAGTTTTAAGCGTTTGTTTGCCGCATCAAGTTTTTGAATTCGATAAAAACGTGTTAATCCATTTTCCTGAATGCTGACGATATCATTAATGTGTAACGCCATAACAAATTCGTTCCCTTCGCCATGATCAATTTTGATAATCGGTTGACGCTCCATGCCTATGCCTTTGACGCGCCGACTGGCTTCCATCATGGTCACGAATTCGCCGAAGTACTTGCCGCTGACCTTGTCCTTTAAGATTTCGACATGGTGAAGGTTGCCATAAGCCAGCCACTTGAAAACGTCGCCTTGGCGATTGCGAACACCGAATTTGCTTTTTTGCAGTTTCTCCAGCGTAGTTTTGGATTGCAAAATTCTGACCCGCTTGATCGGCGTTTTGCCGTCCTTATGCAACACCGTATTGCCCGGTGCGAACGCTTCCTTGGGTTTTCCGCCGAATCGTGCTAAATGTCGTTCCACCAAGGCCTTGACGGTCGGATCGAGTATTTTGTCGGTTTGGGTAAAGCCACCATCCAGTGTTTTACGATGCACATTGCCAATACCCTCGATAAACCCGGCACCGGTGACTTCGTGCAATTCGCCGTTTAGTTTGCGTTGCGGCGCGTGGCTGACGATCATGTTAGCCAATGCGTGGTCTAAATCGTCCCGCAACGTCGACCAGCAGGGATCGACGTGAATATCACGCGGGTCCAATTGAGATTTTCGGCGTTCCAAGTCCTTGGCGTTATCCACCAGCGCTTTGTAAAACCGCCTGTCCACGCAAGCGACTACTGTGGCGTCGATAGCATGGTGGCGATGGTCGGTGCGGTCCTTTTCGGCGCTATCGCCCACCAAGTTATTGAGTCCCCATTGGTGGCGCACCCAGGCGGTCGTGATGCCTTTGCTGACCGATACGTCCGCCCCCAGTTGTTTTAAATAATCCAGCGCGACCCGGCTAATGTAGCGGGTATCGTTCAGTTGGCTATTGATGAAGTCCCGCTGTTGAACCTCGGCGGCCGTCATGAAAAAGCGGTTACGCTTGGCGATCATGCGTTTGTCCCAGCGGCTGATGGCCTGGGCGATTTGATTCCAGCGTTCTGAATCGCCGCCGAAGGCGTCAATCGGCGTGCGTTGTCCCTTGGCTCGGTTTTCGGCGGTGAAGCACACCACCTTGTTCATGTACGAATCGTCCAGCGATTCGCTGTAAGGCAAAATGTGGTCGATTTCGACTTCTGGCCCGAACAATGTCGCCAGGCTGATACTCCTTCCGGAATAGGCGCAGCTATGGTTTTGATCTTTCCATAGTCGGTATTTGATCTTGTCGTTGCGGCTGGCTTTATGGCTGAGGGCCAAATGCGGGTTTTGCCCGCGTATTTCGGCGAATTTGGTTTCGGCTTCTTCGTTGGCCTTGGTATTGGCTTTTTGTTGTTTCTCGTGTTCGGCGTAGCGTTTGGTATTCATCTCCAAATCGCGGGCCATTTCCACGCGGATTGCGTCGGGTTTGCCGTATTCGGCGATGACGGCATTCACCACTCGACGTAATTCATGTAGCGCTTTTTGGACGATCGGATTGTTGACTTCCGGCGGTTGCGGCAGTTTTTTAAAGGGCTTCAGTACGTCGATTTCGTAGCCGTAGCCGGCGCTGACGCGTGCCTCGGAAAATAGCTGGCCTTGTTCGAGATACGGCAGTAATTTGCGGATCGCTTTACTGGACAGGTTGCTATGTCCTGGCTCGAATTCCAGCAAACACAGTTTTACCGCAATCCCGGCGTCGAATCCCCAATGCTGCATCAGGCGTTTTTTCAAGATCGATTTTTTCTGAATAGTCAATAAATCCTCGACCAGGGCTTGTCGCTGCTCCGACGCAAAACCATCCCACGCTGACGACAACACCGTACGAATTTTGCACGCCGTGGTATTGCCTTTGAGTTTTTTATTGCCTCTTTCCAGATTGAATTCGGTACGTTTGTCTAAACCAAGGGTTTTGCGGATTTTGGCGAAGCTAGGCGCGGCTTCATGCTCAAACAGCGCGACCAGCTTCTGGCGATCCGCTTCGCTTAAGGGTAACCATTGCTCGGAATGCCGTTCGAAATAGCGCAGATTGTTGATGTCTTGCAGATAGCGGAAACGTTGGCATTCCAGCCGGGCGATGTTGGCCCGGTTGTTTTTTGGTTCCAACGAACATTTACCGATGCGGTCCGCCCGCAGTTTTAAAGGCCGCTGGTAAAAAATGATGTGTTCGATTTGTTCTTTGACGCTGTCGGTTAATACAAGATGATGCCTTTGCTGGCCTTGCCAGATTAATTCCAGTTCTTCGCGGTACATAGCGCGATCAGTGCGTAAATGGCCGCCGTCATGGCTACGGTTGCGTTGGCATTGATGGCGGTCGAAGCCTGCAAGATATTCGCCTAAGGTCCGGCAGCCCGCATTCACAATCGCGGCACGGAGTTCGGCAATGTCGTGTTTGAAGGCCGACTCTTCCTTGGCGCGTTCGTCGTCGGCATCGTCAGTGTTTTCCAGGGCATCCAGTTCCGCCAATACATCCGGATCGTCCAGCATGTCACCGAGCAGAGTCTTTCGACTACTCAAAAAACCGCGCCGTTGCACCAAATGCAATAACGCCCGGCCTAGTTCATGGGCAGTCAGCGCGTGATCCAAGCCTTTGGCGCGCAACGGATACGGGTCGCCAAGTGAATTCAGAACGAGTTCGGGATGAGGATGATTTTGCAGTTCGGCAGGCAGTAAGTCTAATTTGATTAGATAATTTTGCAGCCGTTGTTTGCGCCTTGTGCGCCGCTGTAATATCCGCCTGGCGAGACGCGCGCGACGACGTTTCGCGTTTTTGGGCGTGGGCGTTTTTTCTTCCACCGCCTTGATAAAAATCCGACAACCCAAATCGATGATCCTGCTCGGCTTGCCATCGTTTTCCTCCAATAACGCCCAACCGATGGAATTGCTGCCCAAATCCAGGCCCAAAACTTTCTTGTTCTGCATTGTTGCTCCATAGTGTAGAATCCAGTCTACAGTGTAACCGACTAAGGTCTACCGATTAACCTTTTCATACCAATGGAATGTTTTTCCGTAGGCAACGCTTTCAGGCGACCGGAGCCCTCGCAAGGTAAAACCTAAGGGGGCTTTTTTATGCCCATCGTTTTTACATCAATTTCGAGCCGCACTCACTCATTTGCGTTCCGGAAATCGGCGTACGCCGGTGTTTCAGCAAGTTGTGAAGTTTGACGATTTTGTCGATGTGCTGCATGGCTGAAATCTCTGTCCCTGATGATTTGTGGCTAACAGCGTATACCAGCATCCCTAACATGAGAAGCTGGCCGAAAATAAAAAACATCCGCTTCGATACGCCATAACTACCCGTTGAAGAATGAGTTGTATAGTCATCGCACTTCAAATTTCGGTTTTTTGAATCTCCTCACCCTAACCCTCTCCAGCAGGAGAGGGGATTGCGGCGCCGAAATTTGATGCGCAAAAGGTATAAAAACATCGTTTCCGCCGGCATCGACCGCAGGCCGGAACAAGACTTTTGTGAAAATAACCCGTTGGCGCGGCATGCAAATTATGTCAACCTTTCCACCGCTTATTCGAGATTGAAAACGACGCCAGGAATTGTGTATTCCGTCCGCCAACCCCTATTTTTGGAAAAACCCTTAACACCATGAGTTCTTCGCCTCTTGTTCTTGAAGCCCGCCAATTAGTCGTCAAATACAAACAGCACCGCGCCATCGACGCCTTGAATCTCGGCGTACCCAGGGGCTGCGTCTACGCCTTGCTGGGCGGCAACGGTGCCGGCAAGTCCAGCACCATCAGCACCTTTTTAACCTTTAACCGCCCGACTAGCGGCCAAGTGCTGATCGAAGGCGAGTCGCCGCACGACCACCCCGATCTGGTGCGGGCGAAAAATCGCCTATCTGCCGGAGAACGTCGCGCTGTACGAGTTGATGAGCGGCCTGGAGAACCTGAACTTTTTTTTGCACGCTGGCCGGCATTCATATCGGCCGCGAGCAAGCCGGACAATTGTTGAGCGATAGCGGTCTGCAAGCCGACGCCCACGCCAAGCGCGTCGCCACCTATTCCAAGGGCAACTGTTCAACCCTTTGATGCATGAATTGGGCATGCTGGATACTGTTAGTGGGTTTGCGCCGCCGCTTCGGCAAAATATAAGGTAGCGAGGACTATCGCGTGATGCCCCCCGGCGTCAGAATCGTTGTCGATCAACCCAAGACGATACTTCACCCATCAGTTGAACGCAGTCCGCACCGATAGCCCACGCTTGCCGCCGATGGCTCAGGATAACGGAACGGACCGATTTGATCCAAACCGCCGGTTTAGCTAAAGCCACTTGCTAATCTGGCGCCTTTTGGAATTGCCAGCCACAATCCCAGCCAAATGTTTTATCATTGGGCGGAGATATGCCCAGCAACGACAAGAATAACAATGAATAGCACTCCGCAGCCCGCCAGCAACCCCCTGATTTCCCCGGTTATTTTATTCGCCGCCACCCTGTTCATCAGCGCGACGCTGATGTTCGTACTGCAGCCGATGTTCGGCAAGATTCTGCTGCCGCTGCTGGGCGGCACGCCGGCAGTATGGAATACCTGCATGGTGTTTTACCAAACCTTGTTGTTTCTGGGTTATCTCTACGCGCACTGGCTGAGTTCGCGATTGGGCAGCCAGCGGCAGATTCAGATTCATACCGCGTTGCTGATTTTCAGCGCGATTGCGCTGCCGGTGGCACTGCCACCCGATTCGGCACCGCCCACCAGCGGCGATCCGACCTTGTGGCTGGTGTGGACCTTATTCCTGGCCATCGGCCTGCCCTTTTTCGTGGTCTCCACCACCGCGCCGCTGCTGCAAAAATGGTTTTCCCTTAGCGGTCATCATAGTAGCGACGATCCTTACTATTTATATGCCGCCAGCAACGCCGGCAGCCTGTTGGCTTTGTTGAGCTATCCATTTCTGATCGAGCCGAATCTGGGTCTGGTCAACCAAAGACTGATCTGGAGCGGCGGCTATATCGGTTTGTGCGCGTTGATTCTAGTTTGTGCGGTCAGCTTCTGGCGCAGTCAAGCCGACAAAGAAGACGACGCTGTGTTAATGGATGCCGGCGTTGAACCGCCTTCAACGCTGCTGCAATTGCGCTGGCTGGCACTGGCTTTCGTGCCCTCCAGCTTGTTGCTGGGTTTGACGCAATTCATCAGCACCGACATAGCCGCCGTGCCCTTGCTGTGGATCGTGCCGCTGACGCTGTATTTGTTGACCTTTATCCTGGTGTTCAGCAACTGGGCCGACCGCATCCGGCCGTGGATGCTGGCCGCGCAGCCCGCGGTATTGACGGTATTTATCGCGTATTCCTTCATCAATCCCGCCACCCTACCCTACTGGCTGGATTTGATTCTGCATTTAATGGCCTTCTTCCTGGCGGTGATGGTTTGCCACGGCGAATTGGCGAAAAGTCGGCCGCATCCGCAATATCTGACCCGCTTTTATCTGGTGATGTCGTTTGCCGGCATGCTGGGCGGCTTGTTCAATACCTTCGTCGCGCCGTTTATCTTTAATGCGGTGTACGAATATCCGATCATGATCGTCGCCGCTTTGCTGCTGCGTCCGGGCTTTTTCAACGGCAAATGGTTTTTGCAGCCGATTTTTCCGATGTTGGTGCTAATTACTGGCCTGACGATTTATTTCAGCACCGACCAGCTATTCGATTATCTGGACTTGATCGGCGGTGCACTGATTCTACTGGCAGGCTTGAGTTATTCCCTGCGGCATAGCCCCATCGGCCTGGGTGTGCTGACCGGGGTGATTTTATTATTCACGCTGGGCTTGCATAGCATGGCCTCCAATACCTTGTATCAAGAACGCACTTTCTTCGGCGTCATGTCGGTGCGCGATACCGTGATCCCTGACGAAAACCAGCGGCCGGAGAAAGTTCACGAGTTATACCATGGCACCACCAAACATGGCGCTCAGCGCTTGACGCCGGCCAACGTCACCACGCCTTTAACCTATTACAGCCGCCCTGGCCCCATCGGCCAGCTGTTTGCGGAGTTCGACAACGAAAATCGGCACTGGCATATCGGTGCGGTAGGCTTGGGCGCCGGCGCCTTGGCTTGCTACAACCAGGAAGGACAGCATTGGAAGTTCTACGAAATCGACCCGTTAGTCGTAGAAGTGGCGCAGAATCCGGCTTGGTTTAGCTATCTGAGCCGCTGCAACAAACAAGCGGAAATGATCGTCGGCGACGCGCGTTTGTCGCTGCTCAAGGAAGCCGACGCCAGCTTCGATTTGTTGATCATGGACGCCTTCAGCTCGGATGCGGTGCCCACGCATTTGCTGACGCGCGAGGCATTGCAGCTATACTTCAGCAAGCTGAAAGACAACGGTTTGCTGGCCTTCCACATCACCAACCGCCACCTGGCCCTGAAAAAAGTGCTGGCCGACCATGTCAATCAACTGCATTTGGCGGCCTTGTTGCAGGAATTTAAACCGGAAACCGATGTCCCTCTGGTGGTCGCCACCGACTGGGTGGTCATCGCTAAGCAGCCCGAGCGCTTACAACGGCTACAACAAAGCCGGCTCGGGCATTGGCAGAAACTGCCGCTGACGTTTGGTCTGCAACCTTGGACCGACGACTTCACTCATATTATTGGCATTTGGAAATAGGAAAGCACATGCTCATTACGGAACTTGCCCAGCGTTGCGACGCCACCACCCAAGGCGGCGACGCGAACCTGTTTATTAATTCCGCGGCCGACATCATGTCCGCCCACTCACACCAAGTTACCGTGCTCAGCGACGGTAAATACAAAAAATATTTAAAAGACTCGAAAGCCTCGGCTTGTTTCATTGCCGAGCAACTGGTGGACGGCGACATTCCGGACAGCCTGACCTTGCTGATCTGCAAGGATCCGGAAATCAGCTTCCTGAATGCGGTTAAATTGTTGCATCCGGAACCGGTATTTAAGCGCCAGGTTTCCGAACATACGGTGTTAGCCGATACCTCGACACTGGGCTACGACGTACATGTCGGACCGTTCGCCAGCATCGGCCAGCACAGCAGTATCGGCGACAGCAGCACGATAGAGGCCGGCGTCCGCATCGGCAACCACGTCGCCATTGGCAAACACTGCCATATCCATCCCAACGCGGTGATCTACGACCACAGCATCATCGGCAACAACGTCATTATCCATGCCGGCGCGGTGATCGGCGCCGACGGCTTTGGTTATAAATTTAGAGACAACCAGCACGTCAAGGTGCCGCATGTCGGCCATGTCGAAATAGACGATAATGTCGAGATCGGCGCCAACACCTGCATCGACCGTGGCGCACTGGGCGCCACGCGCATCGGCGTCGGCAGCAAGATCGACAATCTGGTGCAACTCGGCCATAACAATATCGTCGGCCGCAATGTGATTATCTGCGGCCAATCCGGCATTTCCGGTTCCTGCACCATTGGGGACGGCGCGATCCTGGCCGGCAGCACCGGAGTGGCCGATCATGTCAAGATCGGCGCGCGGGCAGTAATAATGGCGCGTAGCGGCATTTCCGGCGACGTCGATCCCGGCGCGCAAGTATTCGGCAGCCCGGCCAAGGATAGAAAAGTCGCCTGGCGCGAATTAGCGGCACTGGCCAAACTGCCCGAGTTGCTGCAGAAATTCAAGGCTCTGGAAGCCAAGGTCAACAAACTGGAAGAGTAAACAGGCTTGTAGGGGCGAATGAATTCGCCCCTACAGCGCGACAGATTTCTATACAACTTTGCAGGATAGCATCATGAACGACAAACAACGCGTTGCCCAGCATGCCGTCCAACAAGTACAAAGCGGCATGATCGTCGGCTTGGGGACCGGCTCCACCGCCAATTTTTTCATCGAGGAACTGGCCCGCCGCCATCAGCAGGAAGGCCTGAAATTCAAAACCGTAGCCAGTTCGGTAGTCAGTACCATCAGGGCCCAACAACTGGGGCTGCCTATGCTCGCCATCGAGCACATCGACGGCCTGGATCTGTATGTGGACGGCGCCGACGAAGTCGCACCGGACCTGACCTTGCTAAAGGGGCGCGGCTACGACCTGGTTCGCGAGAAACTGTTAGCCAAGGCCGCCGACTCGTTTTTGGTGCTGATCGACAACAGCAAACGCGTGAAACGCATCGGCGAGAATTTTCCGATCCCGATAGAAGTGACGCCGTTTGCCTGGAAGCTGGTGCAACGCAGCGTCGCAGCCATCGGCGGTCACGGCACCCTGCGGCAAACGCCCAATCAAGACGGCCTATCGGTGACTTCTCACGGTAGCCTGGTGCTGGATGTCGTGTTCGAAGCCAATATCGACGGCAAGACCTTGAACGAACGCCTGAACGCGATACCGGGCATCGTCGAACACGGTATTTTTTGTGGCCTGACCCGCGCGGTATTTTGTGGACACGACGGCCAAGTCGAAGAACAATGGGCATAGTCCTCATCCGGCTTCGGAGAGTCTGCGCCCGCTCCAGATATTCGGGAAATTCGCGCCATTTCTAGCACGGTCTATCGAGACCAAGCCCCCCTTCCGTCTCACCCGGAACAGGCTTGCGTCTCTACCCTGCCGATCGAATTACCTAGCCTTTGTCTCACCACTTTTGTGGTAGAAGCCGGCGAAAGAGTTAGTTCATAATCAACCCAGTCGGCTTTTACTTAGAAAAGCCTTCCAGTTTCAACGACTCATCGTCGTGAAAATACGGTGCCGCCGCCAGACGCCGCCGACCTACCCAAGCGCCGGAGCTTTTCCGGCCGAAATCAAGAGGAGAATCGCATGTCACCATTATTAGAAAAAAACCAGGAAGCGCCCTTTCTCAGATCCGCCAATCAAGACAACAAATTGATTTATTTGTCCGATTACAAGGGCGAAAAAAATGTAGTGTTGTACTTCTACCCCAAAGACGACACCCCCGGCTGCACGATAGAAGCCAACGACTTCACCGCGCTGGCTGGCGAATTCGACGCCCAGGACACCGTGATCATCGGCGTCAGCAAGGACGATTGCCAAAGTCATAGAGACTTCATCGGCAAATACGGCCTGAACGTGCAGCTGCTGGCCGACACCTCCGGCGACCTTTGCGATGCTTACGGCGTCTGGCAGGAAGTGGAAAAAGACGGCGTAAAAAAATGGAAAATCGTCCGCTCGACCTTCATTATCGATAAAGACGGCAAACTGGTTGAAGCACTGTACGGCGTCAACCATGAGGGCCATGCGCTGGCGGTGTTAGAGATTATCAAAGGCTTAACAGCGCCGGTAGAAGCGTAAATCGGATCGGCAATCGATCGGGTAATGGCCAAAGCCTAACCCGATCTTTGCCAAATATTACCGTTCGAAAAAGCCTTAGCCAAATTGCATTACTTTCGGCGGTCATCGGCCAAGGTCTGTCGTTCCAATGCAGACAAAATCCCAACTTTCGATGACTGGTCTAGGCCAATAAGCAGTCCTTTTCTCCCCACGGTTTTGCCTGCATCCGGTGGCATGTATCCGCGTGCCCTCTAAGAAAATCCATACTACTCAGCGGCTTATTTTGATAGAAAATTCGGATTTTTACGATATAGGCGCATATGCCTTACCGGCAATAGTACCGATGAATTACTTGTTTCATCCTCACAAATCATCGGAGCTGACTGGGGGGATGTACATGTCCGCTGAGCCTCGCTCCCGACCCTCTAGGAAGCCATCTATGGCGAATAGAGAAAACTTTGATTATGCTGCCATACAGAAAGCATTGGCGACCAACATGCCGGCAAATAAGGCGTGACAAATGCGAGCAAAAAGCTAGTGGCAGATACCAAACAATTCGTTGACGATCCTGCGGTTTAGAATGGTTTTGCAATCTGGTATAGGGTAGGGATTTTCACCCATCGCTGATTCATGGCTGTGCTGGATGGATTTGTGTTGGTGCCGTTATTGGCTAGTTGCCCAGACAAGGCTTAGTCATCACGATCGGCCTGTATGTTTTTTGGTCGAGTGAACGCACTGCATTGGCTTGTGCCATAGTTTGGCTGGATTATGCGGTTGTAAGGTGAGCCGCACCTGACTTACCGAGCGCGATGTCGACGCAGCTTTATCTGGGGTGGGTGTTGGCCGGACTTCGTTCAAAATAGGGCTACCATATGCAGGCGCTTCCAAAACTACAGTCTTACACACTGACTGCGAAAATCGGCGAGAGCCTGCAATCTTTGGTGTATATGGGCTACCACAAGAGCCAGCCGGAACAGCCTCTGGTACTCAAGCGGCTCAAACTGCTTTCTAGCTGGGATGAGCAGTCGCGCCATCTGCGGCAGAAAATAGAAAGGCTCAAAGTACTGCACGACCCGCGTGTTTGCACGCCGTTGGCGCTGGAGTCGGATGGGGATGAGCAGTTCATCGTGCAGCCATGGTTTACTGGTCAGCCGCTGAATGTCTGGGTGGCACAGCAGCCGAATCTCCGGCTGGAGGATTTCCTTAGTATCGCTTGCACGCTGACCGACATTTTGCAGGCCGTTCATGATGCCGGCATCACCCACGGTGGTGTCAAACCGCATAACATCCTGGTGCAGCAAGGCACGCTGACGCTGCACCTCACCGATTTCATCACGCCGCTGGACATCCGCGACGTCAGCCATTTCATCTACGACCCGGAATTCGTGCGCGGTACGCTGGCCTATACCTCGCCAGAGCAGACCGGTCGCATCAATTATCGCGTGGATTTTTCAACCGATCTCTATTCGCTCGGTATCGTGTTCTACGAACTGCTGACCGGGGCCCTGCCGTTTTTCGCCGACGATCCACTGGAGCTGATTCATGCACACCTTGCCGAAGAAGCTCCCAGGGTGCATGAGAACAACCCGGCTATTCCGCGCCAATTGGGCGAAATCGTTGCCAAGCTCTTGCTCAAGCAGCCGGAAAAGCGTTATCAGAGCGCCGCGGGGCTGCTGGCCGATCTGATGCGCTGCCGTGACGAGTTCGCCGCCAGCGGTATCGTCTCCAACTTTCCTGTTGGCTCGAAAGACCGGACCCGGCGCGTCATTTTTATCTCCAAAATGGTCGGTCGCCAGGCAGAAAGCGTTCTGATCCGGCGCGAATACGATGCCGTCAGTCATGGTGCCTTTCGCTCCGTATTTATTTCGGGCCTTTCCGGCATCGGCAAGACGCGCCTGATTCAGGAACTGCAAAAACCCCTGGTACAAAATCGCAGCTATTTCACCTCCGGCAAGTTCGACCAGTATCAGAAAAACATCCCCTACAGCTCGTTGATTCAGGCCCTGCGTAACCTGATGCGTATTTTTCTCACCGAGAGCGATGCCCAAGTGGCGCAGTGGCAAGAAAAAATCCTCGGGGCCGTGGAAAATAACGGCGGCGTGATTACCGATGTTGTTCCGGAACTGAAATTTATTATCGGCGCGCAGCCGGAAGTGCCGCCGTTGCCGCCGGTGGAGGCGCGCAACCGCTTCAATAATCTGTTCGGCCGCTTTTTATCCTGCCTAGCCGGCACCGACAATCCGCTGGTGCTGTTCATCGACGACCTGCAATGGTGCGACAGCGCCACGTTTGATTTTCTGACCAGTGTCTTTGCCAACCATGACGAACACCCCTACCTGTTCTTCATCGGCGCATACCGCCATAACGAGGTCGATCCCAGCCACCCGCTCACCAAACTGATCCGTAACATAATCGAGAATGAAGGCCCCTTGCAGGAAATCCGCTTGGAGGCGCTCAGCGACGACGATACTCACGAAATGGTGTCCTACATCTTGGATGCCTCACTCGACGAAACTGCGAGCCTGTCTGCGTTTATCGCCCGATTGACCGAGGGCAACCCGCTGTTCGTCAGTGAGAGCCTGACCTGGCTCTACAACGAAAATCTGTTGCACACAGACGAACAGCACCACTGGCGCTGGGATATTGCCAGTATCCGCGAAACCCAGATGCCGACCACGGTGGTCGAACTGTTCAGCACCAAGGTACGCAGGCTGCCGCCGGACACGCTGCACATCCTCAAGCACTGCGCCTGCATGGGCAATCGTTTCACTTCCGAAGAATTGGTGTTGGTGCTCGACATCGGCCTCGAGCAACTGTTTGAAGCGCTGAAACCTGTGTTGAGCCTGGGGCTTTTGCTGGAGAACAAAACCGATCTACAGTTCGTGCATGACCGTGTACAAGAAGCCGTATTACGTCAGATCGACATGCAAACTCGCCCTGAAATTCATTGGCGTATCGGCAAACGCTTGCTTGACGCAAAGACGGATAAGGACAGTCAGGAAAACAGTAATATCCTGACCGTGGGTATGACTGAATATCAATGCGCTATCAAGCATAACGTCAATCCTGAAAACCTGGACAATCTGTTCCCCATCGCCGCCCACCTCAATCAAGGTTGCCCCGATAATCTGGATAACGATACGGCTTACTGGCTGGCGGATATCAACTTTCACGCCGGCAACAAGGCGCTGGATGCGCTGGCCAGCGAGGCTGCCAACGATTTTTTCCTGAAAGCCCATGATTATCTGCTGGAAGATTGTTGGGAAATCGTCTATCCACTGACCTACAGAATTTATCAACGGCTGGCCAAAACCGATTTGATGTGCGGCCGCTACGATGAATCGGAAACGCTACTCAACAAACTGATCGAACATGCCGATAGCGACCTGGACAAGGCCGAGGCACTGGCGGAGCAGACCACTTCGCTGTCTTCCTTCGGCAACTTCATCAAGGCCATAGCAACTGCCAACCGTGGCCTCGCCTATTTCGACAAGGCCATTCCCGAGGATGCTGGTGAGGCCACGCAACGTATGCAGGCGCTGATGGCTCAAGTCAGAGAACACGGCGACGTTTGGAAAAAAATCTTGCATATGCCTTTCACCAAAGAGCGCAAGAACAAAATCGAACTTGCCTTCTATAGCGAACTGATTCCTGACCTCTACATGTCGGGGCTGGTGCCGCAGCTCTACCTTTCGGCCGCGCAGTCCACCTTACATTGCCTACAGGGCGGCATGGACGAATCGGTGATTTATTCGTTTTCCATCATGGGCCTCAACCTGGGCGAACAGGGCGACTTCGAGTTAGCCTACCAGTACGAAGATCTGGCTCACGACCTGTGTGCAAAATATCCCAATACCTTCGGTGCCACGAGAGGGATGAACGGCATCGTCTGGTGCAATATGCATTCGCGCAGCCACCCGGCGGACATTGTCGATTATGCCCTGAAGGGTATCCAGTGCGGCAAGAACTGTGGCGATCTCTACAACGCCGGCTTATCCTACGGCCCGCTGATGTGGAATCTGGCAGTGCAAGGCAAAAGCATGCGCCAGATCGAAGAAACCGCCGAAGAATGCCTGAGCTTCTCGAAAAAGAACCAGCTTTCGTTCTCGGTCGGCCTGGCGGAGGCGGTGCTGGCAGGCTGGGTGGCACCGATGAGGCCGGATTACGAGCCTGTTGCCATAGCAGAAACTCTGGCGCACTGGGAGGCTGAAAATTACGTGTCCGCATCCGGCAGTTATTTTGCACTGCTTGGTTTTGCCCAATATTTCATGGGCGATTATGCGGCTGCGGCAGTTTCCCTACAGACTGTCGACCGTTACCTGCACGGACTTACCGATAACGTTCTGAAGCGTCTATGGTATGTGTTCCGCATCCTCAACCGGCTGCGCTCGCCGGAAAATACCTCTTGGCCGGAAATCGAGGCGGAAATCGCCCCCTTGCTGCAAAAATTAGAAACGTGGGCTATCCTCGGCCCGCTGTTGCAGCCCTATCTTGCCTTTATTCATGCCGAGATAGCCCGTGTGCGGGGAGATATGCGCGAAACGCGAAACCTTTATCTCGATGCCATCGCCGAGGCGGCCATGCATGACTACCGCCTACTCGCCGGACATCTGCACGAATGCCTGGCCGACCTGTTGAGCGATACGGGACATGCCGATGCTGAAATTTTTTATGCCGAGGCAAGACGGTTTTATCGGATCTGTCGTGCGGAGGGCAAAAGCGCCCGATTACAGAAGAGACACCCTTATGTACCGTTAGACAAGGCGCTGCGTATTGGCCGAACCGCCGTCGAGAAAGCCCATGAAAACATCGACTCGTACACACTGCCCAACCTGGACATCAATTACCTGATGAAATCGGCACTCGTGCTTTCTGCCGAAATCGACCTTGCGCAATTGCTGAAGAAGATTATGAACGTGGTGCTGGAAAGTTCCGGTGCCCAGCACGGCTATCTGCTGATCCGGGAGCAGGAAGAACTGGTTGTGGCGGCTGAAAACCATGTGGGAAAAAGTCAAAAGCCACTGGAGCGACATTACAACTTCACCGATGCTCCCGGCATCTGCCAGGCTATCGTCAACTATGTTTTCCGTACGCGTGAAAAAGTCGTGTTGCGCGATGCGGCACACGAAGGTGATTTTCGCGATACGCCCGAAGTGACTATGTACGGCCTGCGATCGGTGCTGTGTCTACCGCTGGTCAAACAGGCGGAACTGATCGGCGTGCTTTATCTGGAGAACCGGCTTTCAGAAGGTATTTTCACCCAAGAGAAAATCGGCATGACAGAGTTACTGACCTCCCATGCTGCTATCTCACTGGAAAATGCCCGCCTACTGGAAAAAATGCGACGCTACCAAGATCACCTCGAAGAAGAAGTGCAGTATCGCACCACCGATCTCGTAATGGCCCGCGATGCCGCCGAAGCCGCCAATCGCGCCAAAAGCGTATTCCTGAACAACATGGGCCACGAGCTGCGCACACCGCTTAACGCGATTCTCGGCTTTTCCAGCATGATGCGAAATAATGCGCGGCTGGAACAGTCGGCGCGTGACAACCTCGACATCATCAACCGTAGCGGTGTACGTCTATTAAGAATAGTCAACGATGTACTGGAAATGGCCAAGATCGAAACAGGGCACCTACAACTAGCAGAAAGTCAATTCGATTTTGGTGGCATGGTGAGCGAGGCTATGCACATATTCACGATACACGCCGAGGGAAAAGAATTGCAGTTACTGCTCGACCCCTCTTCGCAATTTCCACGTTTCATCACGGGCGACGAAGCCCGTTTGCGCCAGATACTGATCAACCTGCTCGACAATGCCATCAAATTCACTGCAAGAGGCTGCGTCACCTTGCGTCTTGGGATCAGACAAAACGCCACCCAACATTTGCTGATAGAAGTCGAAGATACTGGTCCCGGAATTTCATTAGAAGACCAGCAGCGTATCTTCCAGCCGTTTGTGCAGTTGAGCGAGGACTCCCTCAACCTGGGCACCGGCCTCGGTTTGACCGTTACCCGCCAATTCGTCCAAATGATGGGCGGCAGCCTCACGCTGGAAAGCACGCCGGCCAAGGGCTCTTTATTCCGGGTTGAACTGCCTTTGAAAGAGGCGCTGGAGCGCAGAGATAACATCCAAACGGCAGAACATATCAAAAATGAGGTGATCCGTTTGCAAACAGCCACAGCCGCAACCGCAACGCCATTGACGGCCGAAATGCTATCCGTGGTGCCACCTGAACTGCGCAACAAGCTACGCGAAGCATTAGAAATTTTGGAGACTGAACGCATTCATGATGTCATTCAACAAGTGGCAAACTATGATGTGAGCTTGCAGCAGAGGCTTTCACAACTAACGGATAACTTTGATTATCCTGCTATCCTGAAGGCGCTGGGGACGGACTCATCGGACTACGACAGATGACTTATAGAAACAGCATCACGGTAGTTACCTCACATACCAGCCACCTTGAAGCTATTGGCGGATAATTACCGTGTCGATTGGATGTCAGCTAAGGTTTCAGAATCGGACGCACGGTCAATTTAATGCCGAACGTCGGGTGTTGAGTGTTGGGTCGGTTTTGCTGATTCGATTTCGACAGAACACTAACGGCCAATTTTTGACGCTTATTTCCATGAATTGAAGCCAAGTCAAACGGCAAAAGCCGTCATTTGCAACACTGGAGGTTACCAATCCAATACACCATTTCTTATACCCGTACCATCATAGAGTAACAGACGAATATAGCGCTTGATTATAGATCGTCACTGAATGTTCATCTATGTGAATTATTTTCAGCTGCATTATAGACTGGCTGGCAATATTTCGAAGAGGCATCTTAAGATCGAGCAATCTCAATACTGTGCTTTCCCTGCAATACTATTCATAAAATATATGCATACTCTATTTACTTCTCGTCATTTGCAGATTATTACGTAAACAAAAAACCACATTTTGTCTTTTTTGCGGATACTATGCTAAAGGCGGCATGATAACTGGATTGCACTTTTGAATTGAATCCGCAGCCTGGCTAATATTCGCTGAAACGGGGCAATTATATTTTTATCGTCGCAGCGATTAAATATATCCAAGCCATCGACTTTTCTCTGCACATTAAATGGGCCACAAAATATGAGTAAAGATTTAGCCAATGTATGCAAGTATTTAACGCATGGGGTGTACGTCATTGCAGTTAAAAACAAGGAGCGCGAGCATGCATTTACTGCCGCGTGGGTAATGCAGGTTTCATTTGATCCGCCATTACTCGCGTTCAGCATTAATCCACAGCACTATTCCTATCAGATTTTAAAAGATGGCGGGCAATGCAGCATCAATGTATTGGCCAAAGCGCAATTACCGATTGCCGCTCATTTTGGCGATTCTAATATTCGAAATAAAATGACGGGCTATAGCTGGCAAGCTGCACCCAGTGGTGTGTCGGTGTTGACCGAAGCGTTAGCCTATTTTGATTGTGTTGTCAGCCATAGCACGCCGGCAGGAGATCATGAAATTGTGATTTGTCGGGTGTTGGACGCGGGTATTTTGAATGCTGGCGTACCGATGCATTATAGCGATACCGATAATATGGATGGCTCAGATGAATTGTATGCTTAAGTTATTAGAATGGATGTTATTGGCCCAAACCAAAGTTGGTGCTAGTTTAGAAATAAGCGCGCGAGGATTTTGCGGCAGCATTGTGATGGTTATCGGCAATTATTTAATTAAAAAACATCACGAACTCATCCCGCATTATGTTATTAATAATTAGGTAGGCTAATCAAATGAATCATGAATACTTTATGCGCAGAGCCATAGAACTGGCTTTAGAAGTACCTCCGTTTCCATTTGGCGCAATCCTCGTAAAACGAGAAACCGGTGAGATTGTTGCTGAAGGTTTTAATCAGTCTGCACTTAACCCAACTTTTCATGGCGAAATGGTGGCCATTAACCGTTGCGCCGAATTACTGCAACCCACAGATTGGAGCGGATTTGATCTATATACAACAGCAGAGCCGTGCCCCATGTGTCAAAGTGCCATTCAATGGGCTGGCATTGCCTGCGTTTATTATGGAACGTCCATTCCTTATTTAACAGAACATAATTGGCAGCAAATTAATATTCGCGCATCTGAAGTGATCGCTCAAACCACTTTTCGTAAGACTACTATCGTTGGCGGTATTTTGGAGGCCGAATGCAATGCGCTATTCGACAATGCACCTAAAGGCATATTTCATCAACACATTTAACTAGCAACACTCGGCATTAATGTCCTAGCAGCCGATTGAATAATATTCACGCCAGGCCGTTTTGGCTCGCTATCCTCGACCCTTAGAAATATATCTTGCTAACAATCGGCGAACGGTCGCATTTGCCAACATCTATTGCTATCTCAGCAAACCACCTCTTCGGGCAAAAAACCACCGGCTTGCATGGTCCACAACCGGTAATAAAAACCCTGTTTGTCCAATAGGTCCTGATGGCTGCCGTCCTCGACAATATGCCCCTGATCGAATACCAAAATCCGGTCCAGATGGGCAATCGTCGATAGACGGTGGGCGATGGCGATGACGGTCTTGCGGCCCATCACTCGATCCAGGTTTTCCTGGATGGTTTTTTCGGTAACCGAATCCAGGCTGGAGGTGGCTTCGTCCAGGATCAGGATCGGGGCGTCTTTTAACATCACCCTGGCGATGGCGATGCGTTGGCGCTGGCCGCCGGACAGCTTGACGCCGCGCTCGCCGACCAGCGACTCGTAGCCTTCCGGCATCGCCGCGATAAACTCTTCGGCGTGGGCCAGCTTGGCGGCGAAGCTGATTTGCGCGTCGTCGGCATCCAGTTTGCCGTAGCCGATGTTTTCCTTCAGGCTACGGTGAAACAGGCTGGGGTCTTGCGGAATCAGGCTGATTTGCGCATGCAAGGAATCCTGGGTAGCCGCCGTAATATCTTGACCGTCGACCAGAATCTGCCCGACTTGCGGTTCGAAATTGCGGAGGATCAAGTTCACAAACGTGGATTTGCCGGAGCCGGAGAAACCGACCAAGCCGACCCGCTGCCCTGGTTCTATCGCGACATTCAAATGATCGAACACGCGCCGGCCCGGTTCGTAGCTAAAGCAGACGTCTTTAAACTCGATACGGCCTTGGCTGATTTGCAAGAGCTTGGCATCCGGCACGTCGATGATTTCGTGGCTTTGGATGATGGTATCCACGCCGTTGGCGACGTTGCCGACGTATTCGAAAAACTCCAAAAACCGCCGACTCAAATTGCGGGCATCACCGATCACCAAAATCGCCAGGCCGGTGCTCATCGCAAACGCGCCGACGCTGATTTCGCCAGCCTGCCAGAGTTGCAAGGCATAGCCGATGGTGCCGATTTTCAGGATAGCTGCGGCTGTAAATTGAAACCAGCGCACCCGCTCCATGTACCAAAAAGTGCGGCGGGCGCTTTTTAATTCGGTCGCCAGAAAACCGTCCAGATACTCGCGTTCGTGACGCAAACGGGCGAACAACTTGGCATTGAGAATATTGGTCACCGCATCGACGATCTTGCCATTGACCATGCTGCGGGTGGCGGCGAACTCCTGGGCGTAAGGCTGACAACGGGTCGCCAGCCAATATGAGATCAGCACATACATCAATACCCAGCAGGCCACGAACAAGCCCAGGCCTTGATGCACGCCCAGCAGTAAGGTCACCGACACCGAGAAGGTCACCGCGATCGGCCAGAAATCGCAGATGATGGACCAGGTGGTGTGATTGACGCTCATCGCGGTTTCGCTGATCCGGTGCGCCAGCGCGCCGGCGAAATGGTTACCAAAATAGCGCGGCGCATGGTTTTGCAGATAAGCAAACAACAGCCGACTGGTGCCTTGCCGCAGCAGCGGCCCCATGGTGATCAACACAGCACCACTGGCGCGGCTGAAAATAATCTCGGCCAGATTCAGGCCGGCGAGTAATAGCAAGGGTTGTTCGAAAGTTTCCAGCCAATCGCCGCTCGGCATGGGCTGACTGGCGACCGCATCCATCAAGGCTTTAATCGCGTAAGGCACCAGAATGCTGCCGGCGGCCTGACCGGTTTCCAGTACCAGCATCAACAGCAACAGCCAGCGAAACGGCTTTAGGCAAAACAGGATAAAACGCCAGGGACTGGTAGGTAACGGCGGCGCTTCCGCCGCGCGACGGAAACCCTCCTTGGTTGACGATTTGGACATGATGGTATCGGATAAGCAAAGCAGGCGGCCATTATATCCAATTGGCCGCCGTCCGCGCCTTGTCTCGGTATGGATTGCTGGGCGCGGCGACTTCTAACGAAAACTCTTTTGCTTCAAAAAATCGGAAAATTCATCGATAGTCGTTCTCCGTCTATATCAATAGCGAATACGATACCAAAGCATGCCTATCGTTTCATGCGCTAACAGGTAGCTGTTTGCCCAGGCCGAGGGAGTCGGCAGCCAATCATGCCAGCGGGATTCGCCAGCATGGCCGATAAACGCGGTCGGCGCCGGCAATACCTGGAAACCGGCCTTGCGAAACTCCAGAGCTGCGCGCGGCATATGGTAAGCCTGGGTCACCAGCACGATGTTATTCACGCCAAGTTCCTGCAACAACCGGCGGCTAAAGCGGGCGTTTTCCGCGGTATTGGTGCTATCCGGTTCCAGCCAATCCACCGGCGTCTTAAATTCGCTACCCAGCACTTGCGCCATCAGCTCCGCCTCGGAAATATTTTCGAGCTCGGCGCTGCTGCCGCCGGACACCAGAATCGGCAATCCCAACTCCTTGGCTAATTTGGCGGCATAGCGCACCCGCACCAAACTGCGCGGATGCAAGGTGATCTGACCAGGGTACTCCTCCGCATCGCCGATCAAGCCGCCGCCGATTACCACCAATGCTTCCGGTTTAAAAGACCTGACCGCTTCCGCAGTGATCGGTGGGATTTGCTCCCATAGCACAGCCCATTGCTTCACCACGACCGGTAAACTCAATAGCCACAATAATGCTAAACAGACAACAGCGACAGTCATCCCCGATTTACGCTTACCCCACAATAATCCTGCGGTCGCCAACAGCAACAAGGAAACCGGCGGCAACAGCAGGAGTTTGATGACATACGTGATGGTTATAAACATGCAAACTCTTCGCCCAGAAACGCCACCGAGCCAGAACTATTCACCTAGACCATGCAACGGCTGAACCGTTACGTTAAGACTTGGACTTTCTGGTAATCAAGGTGTACAGCAACCCACCCATGAATCCAATCACGACAGAGTACCCCGCGACAGACAAGCGATCAGCATTTTCCGGGAAAAAATGCCAGAAACCGATTGCAAACAAAACACCCAGCAGGGTTCCCACCTAGATAGGCCAAGGGATCATAAACAGCATCTCGAGGACGACGTCGAATAAGTCCATGGCTATAGCCTTCTATTGCAACGACCAACTTTCCAAAGAGTCCCTTAGCCTGCCAGCTTGGAAATCCCCACCGCTGCCCGCAAGGTTTCAACAAATGGCCGGCTGATTGCTCTGGCTTTTTCGGCGCCTTCCAGCAATTGCTGTTCGATATGCTCCGGGGCTTCCAGCAAAGCTTCGTAACGCTCTCGAGCAGGGGCAATTTCGTCGTTGATTTTCTCGAACAACACCTGCTTCATCTCCCCCCAGCCTATGCCTTCCGCGTAACGCTGGCGAATCGCAGCGACTTCGTGGTGATTGGCAAAGGCCTGATAGATGCCAAACAAGGTACAACCTTCCGTATCCTTGGGTTCACCGGGTTCCAGCGAGTTGGTTTTGATTTTGTTGATCAGCTTGCGCAGTTTCTTTTCCGGTTCGAATAACGGGATGGTGTTGTTGTAGCTTTTGCTCATCTTGCGGCCGTCGAGGCCCAGCAAGGTAGCAGCGTTGTCGTCCAGCACCGCTTCCGGCAACACGAAATGCTCGCCATAGATATGATTAAAACGGCTGGCGATGTCGCGGGCCATTTCGATGTGCTGGATTTGGTCCTTGCCGACCGGCACCTTGTTGGCGTTGAACATCAAAATATCGGCAGCCATCAAAATCGGGTAACTAAACAAGCCCATCGTGATGCCTTTATCGGGATCGTTGCCTTCGGCTTCCTCGTTTTCCGCCACGGCGGCTTTATAAGCATGGGCGCGATTCATTAAACCTTTCGCGGTGACGCAGGTCAGCATCCAGGTCAGTTCCAGGATTTCCGGCACATCGGATTGCCGGTAAAACACCGCATTGGAGGTATCCAATCCCAGTGCCAGCCAGGTAGCGGCGATTTCCAGACTGGATTGTTTCACCCGCGCCGGTTCGCTGCATTTGATCAGCGCATGATAATCAGCCAGGAAATAAAAAGGCCTGACCTGCTCGTCTTTGCTGGCATTGATCGCCGGACGGATCGCCCCGGCATAATTGCCTAAATGCGGCGTGCCGGTGGTGGTGATACCGGTAAGGACAATGGATTTACTCATGCTGCTGCCTGCGCTGTCTGTAAAGTGAAAAAGTGGCGGAATTTTACACAAATAGCCAGGGATAGTCAGGCACTAATGCCGACCCAGCGCACTGGCCACCAAACCGAGAATGCCAGCGAAGCGGCAGGCTGTACACGCTAATGTAGGTTTGTTTCGGACGCCGGCAATGTTAGAGTGACTCAGCTTAGTCCATGCTTGAAGGGTTTTTGCCCTGTTTTATCATCATTTCTAAAGGAGCAGCCCGCATGACACAGTCTCTCAAGATTCAATGGCCCGATCATTACCAGCCCGACCATTGTCCGGTGCATGTTCGAAACGAGTTGGATATGACGACGGCACCGGCTTGTGTCTGGGCCTGGTTGACGCACCCCACGCTGTGGCCCGCTTGGTACGTCAATGCGTCGAATGTGCAAATGTTGGAAAGTAGCGGACCAGATTTACAACAAGGCACGCGCTTCCGCTGGAAGACATTCGGTGTGACGATCACATCCACGGTGCTGGAGTATATTCCCGGCAAGCGGATTGCCTGGAACGCCAAGGGGCTGGGCGTAGACGCTTATCACGCCTGGCTGCTGCAACCATCCGCGTTAGGCTGTTGGGTACTGACCGAAGAAACCCAACATGGCTGGTTGGCAAGGCTGGGCAATCTGTTCCTGCCCAAGCGCATGCACAAGTATCATCAAGTCTGGTTGGAAGGGCTGGCGCGCAAAGCCGGAGAGGGCCTGCCTCCGGTATCGTAATGCCACGTCCAGCCGCCGACCTTACGCCACGAAGAACTAAACCCGGTCGGCCAACAGCTGCAAGGGATGCACCAGTTTAAGCGCGGTTTCCGCTTGATCCGCGTTCAAATAAAACGTGCAACCGAAATTACTGCTGACCACCACGTCGGCGCCGCACGCTTCGATAGCTTGGCGCTTCGCAAACCGCAGCCGCTCGGCGTTGTCGGGATGGCTGAGCATATAGCTACCGCCGGCGCCGCAACATAATTGATTGTCCGGCAAAGCTTCGATATTCAGGCCGGGGATTTTCCGCAGCAGCTCGTGAACGGCCCTACCGTTTTTCAAGACGTTGCGCTGGCTGCACGGCTCGTGCACCGCCACATTCAGATTAGAGGCAGCCGGCTGCAAATTGGCGGGCCAATGCGCCAATAAGAACTCGTTAATGTCTTGCGCGCTACGCCGAAACCAACCGGCGGTTTCCTGATCCTCGCCCTGATATTCACTCAGCATCGCGCCACAACCGCTGGCGGTATAAATCACCGCTTCGACTTCCAGCGCATAAAACGTTTCGATATTTTTATCGATCAGCGCCTGAGCGGATCGGCCGTTATGTTGATGGATAGCCCCGCAACAAACCTGGCTCTCCGGCACCACCACTTCGTAACCGATGGTATTGAGTAACTTGATCGCCGAACGCTGAGTCGCCCGGTCGAAATGTTCGGCCAGGCAACCGGTAAACAAGGCCACGCGCCCTTTTCTACGCGCGCGCTTGGCTAACGGATAAACGCCGGCCAAACTACCCAGCGCCGGCTCGCTGACCAAACGCTCCGCTACGGCTAGATTTAATTTTGCCAATAAGCCGCTGGCCCGTAGCGGTTTTTGCAAACCGGACCGCAAATACAGCGATACCAAGGGCAGTAGCATCCGCCGCCGGCGCTTATGTTCGATCAAACGTAAGCCCAGCCCGGCCAACCAGGACGGAAAACCGGTTTGATGCAATTTCGCTTTAGCTTGGTCGAACAGCGCGCCATAGCTCATCCGGCTCGGGCAGGCGGTTTCGCAGGCACGGCATTGCAGACAGTTGTCCAGGTGGCCGCGCTCTTCGTCGCTGATCGGCGCGTCCTCGACCAATATCTTGCTGATGGTGCGAATCCGTTGGCGCGGGGTTTCCGCGTCGATTTGAAATAACCGAAAAGTCGGGCAAGTGCTGATGCACATGCCGCAACGCATACATTCCGAGGCTTCGGGGATGTAGGGACCGTTAGCGGCAGGCTGTGCCGAGCCGCTATCGCCCGTCGAATCGCCCATGCTAAAGTCCATCATGTCGAACATTTCAACCCTCCATCACATTGACGTAAGCGCGCCGCAACAGCTCCATTTCCGCTGGCGGCCGGCCGCGTAATTCCGGCAGCGTGCGCATCCGGCAATCCAGGCTATGCATCAAGCGATGCGGCGGATCCAGTAATTTGAAGCGGGCCATATAGACGGTGACGATACCGCCAGGCGTATCGATCAATTCCTTGAAACCCGCTTCGACCTGCAATAAATCGTTATCGAGCCGCAAAATCCGGTTGATTGCGCTGACCAAGGACGAAGGATGCACGCTGACTTTTTCCGATTCGCTGGCATCTTCTTCCAGCGCGCTGGACAAGGCCGGCAACGGCCTGGGGAAGCAGACGCTACCGCCGGCCTGTTGCGCAAACAGAGTCAGGGCGCTGATATCGCCTTTGTAATACAACAGCAGTCTGTGGCTCTCGAAGGCGTCCGGAGTGACGCTTGTCATTGCTTACCCGGCGGCATAGTTATCCCATAGTGATTTAAAACTGCTATCCAAGCGCGACAAGCGGCCGTTAATCTGATCCAGCAAAGGGTACTGCGGAAAGCGGGCCTGGTTGCCGTCGCGATACCATTGTTCCATCGCCTCGGTAAGCTGAGTTCTTTCGGCAAAGCAATCGGCGATTTGCTGCTTCAGCCAACTGATGCTGCGTTGCGGCGCCAATTCGGCAACCCGGTAGCGCAAACCGTTGTTAAAAATCCGCACGCCGCCGCCTTGCGCCGCCGTGTGGTATAGCGCTTCGGTATCGACGATTTCCACGCCAGCCAGATAATCGATGCCAAACTCGTGCAACTGCGGCAACCACGGCACGGTCGGCCCCATCAAGACGGTCTTGGCATGGCTAGACAATTCCACCAGCCTGGGAAAGGTCTTGTTGGGGATGCTGCTGGCGGTCAGAAACACCCAGTCGGCTTGCGGCAATAAAAACTCGCAGGCCGAATCCGGCAAATCGGCGGCCGATGGCTGCCGCTCCAGAATGGTCAAATGCATCTTGTCTTGATAGCAATCGATACCCGGATAACGGCCGATCACCACCACGTTTTTACCCTGCAATTGGGGCAAAAAATAATCGAACACGGCCAGATTGGCATGCTCGTCGTGACTGTCCAGCTCCACCGATTCCGGCAACGGTCTGGCATTGATGCAGCTATTGATAGCAGCCATCGCCACGGTGGCCTTGTAAGGCTCCCATTCGCTAATCCAGGCAGCCAAATCGGTGACCGGCTTGCCGACTAAAGTACCCGACCACGGCAGGGTACGCGTGCTCAAGCCCGGACTCATCGCCAAACCGGCGGTAGCCTTGCCCTGGCATTGGCACAGCGTCCACACCAAGCCTATCATCAGGTTGTCCACCACGGCATCGCTGCTGCAATAATCCAGCAGTAATTCGTACAGTCGTTTTGGGTTAGCCATTGCCCCCCCTTATTGCGGCACGTCCAGCAATTTTGCTTCGGTTTTGATGTTGTCCTGCTGTCCCCAAGCATTGATCCCTTCGACGAACCATTGCTTCTTGGTCGGGTGCGGCTGCACGACATCGTATTCGGCATAAAAACTGCCGTCGCCATGAAACTTGATCTGGCCGATGCGCTGCTTAGTGGCGCTATACCAATAGCCGACCAAATCCTGGCTTTGCGTAAACGGGTCGGTGACCAAACTGAATTCCGCGGCATCGAAATCCGGCAAACTCAATTGTGTCTGCACCGAAAAACCCAGCTTGACGATGTTTTCGGTGATGCGTTGGCAGACGGCCTTGCCGAAAGCGCGTCTGGCTTCGACCTGCTCGGCAACGTTATTGCTGCTCATGCCGCATCCTCCAGCACGGCTTCGGCCAGATCCATGATTACCGAAGCGCCGGACCGGTCTTCCGGATCGAATTGGCGCATCAGCGACAGAATCAGTTGCGCTTCCGCGTCGAGCTGTAGGCGTAACTTGATAAACGCCAGCGCCTTCAAGCTATACAGATAAAACAACGCGATGTCGCTAGCATACATATCCCATTGTCCCAACTCACGCCCCAAGCGCTGATAGTCGGCCGGGAAGCCGCCTTGCCTGGCAGCCTCCTCCAGCGCGGCCATCACCTCGCGCTCCGCCTCCAGCAAACGACCTTGATAAAAATAAAACTTATACAAGGCAAAATAGGTTTGCAGACAACTGCCATCCAATTGTTGCGCCTGTTTGAAATACTTTTCCGCCAAAGGCTTATCGGCATGACTGGCTGCTACCGCCATCTGTAAGAGTTTATTCACCTCTTCCGGCACATCCGGACTGAATAAAACCCGCTCTTCGAGAAACGCAACCCGGCTCATTATTTACCAAACCTCGGCAGGCACTTTTAAGGCTTCCACCGGCGTACCGCCCAACAGATGCTGTTCGATGATGGTTTTCACATCGTCCTTGCCGACCTTGCCGTACATAATCCCTTCCGGGTACACCAGTACGCTCGGTCCCATCATGCAGGGCCCCATGCAACCGGTATTGGTCAGCGCGATGCGCTCGAACAGATTGCGGCTCTGAATTTCGGCCATGAATTCGTTCATCACTTCGGCGCAACCGCTGGCGGCGCAAGAGCCGCGCGGATGACCTTGCGGACGGTTTTGAGTACAGACGAAAACGTGTTTTTCGGGACGTGGCATGATAGTTTTCCTATTTAGTTAGGCTGAAAAGTTCGTGTCGCTATCGCGACGAATTCTTTTAATGCCGGTTCCCGCACCGGCGGGCGGGATACTTTTCTTTGCTTGTCCAAAGAAAAATATCCAAAAGAAATGACACCCTATGCCGCTTATCCCCTTGTGCTCCTCGCTTTTGAACGGGGTTGCCGAAAGGGGCTCCTGCCCCTTCGTCAACGCGCCGCATCCTTGCGGCGCCCCTAACGGGCCGTTCACTCGGTACATCCATGTACCTCGCCCTTCGGGTGCTACGCATGCAAATCGGCTATCCTGCCGATTTGTCCGTTCAAAAACTCCGGTGCTCGGCGCGACATAAGGGAACCGGCCCCAACCTTTGTAGCAAAGGTTGAAACACACCATTGCTGATCGAAGCTAAATACTTTTGCTTACTTAACATCCACATACCTACCGGATTGGTTTTCGTCCCGTATGCCGCGCCGAGCACCGGAGCTTTCGGCGAGATCAGCCCGTGAGGGGAGCGGCAGGAAGCCGCTCGTCGGCAGAGGGCCAAGGATGGCCCTTCTGTCGACCCTCGTCGAAAGCTTCGGAGCGCAGGGAATAAGCGGCATCCGGGTCGCCTTTTCTTTGGTGACTTTCTTTTCGACTGCATGGATGCAGGAGCTAGGGCAACGCATGGAGCAGTTGCCGAGGCGAAGCAAAAGAAAGTTACTCGCTGGCCGGTGCGAGAACCGGCTTCAAATCATCGTCGCGACAGCGACACAACATAGTGCTCGCAGAGACATTGAAAAACGTTTAAGCCGCAGCCTTATGCTGATGCGTAAAACAATCCTTCGGACAAACCTTGGAACACGCCTCGCAACCGATACAGTCGGCGGCGTTTTTCAAGCTCATCACCATGGTGTTATCGTCATCGTCCTCAAAGTCGCCGTAGTCGTCGCCGAAATCCTCGGCCGACAACACCTCGTCTTTTTCGACTAAATCGAACACATCGCGCGGGCAAACCTTGAAACAACGGCCGCAGCCGATGCAACTACGCTGATTAATGTCTGTGACATAGGAAGGCGTCCAGACCGTGCCGCCAAAAGTAACGCCAGTTACAAAATCGCTCATTATCGCCCCCTAAGCCGCCGCGCTGCTGGCAGCCAAGAATTTCTTATTGGCTTCATCCCAGGCTTTGCAAGCATCGTAAGTCGCCTGAGCAATCCCCATCAATTCGCCATAGGCGTCAGGCAGTCTATCTTCGATTAAATCGTGGAGTACCGACGCCGCCTCGTTGGCCTGACGTTTGGTTTTCTTCACTTCTTTTTCCAGTGCTTTAAGTTCTTCGTCGCTCATAATTCACCTCAAGCTTCGGCTACTTCTCTATATTGTTCGATCAACTCGACAGCTTTTTCGACAACCTTCGCGGTTTTTTCCGACATATCTTCCAGGCTGGGAAAACCAAAACGGTGCACATCGCGCAACACTTTGTCGACCACGATCAGCTTGCCGACCAATACCAGGGCCCGGCCGAAACCTTCGTGAGTGATATTGATCACCGGCACCGCCATCAGCCCCCCTTTTTTCTCGACCATGGATGCGATGGAGTTGTAATACGCCTTCACCCTGGCCAGCGTGATTTCATCGGGATCGCCGATAATCGGGGTTTCGCGTTTACGTTCCTTGGTCATCACCAGCGGATCGATGATTTTTTCTTCCGACCAACCGTCATAAGTATCGTAGGTATCGAGCGCCCGAAGTTGTTTGATCATTTCGACGACGATTTCCGAAGTCATGAATGGGTCGCCGGTTTCGACGACGAGTGCGGGTTGTGCCATGGTGGTTCTCCTAAGTTTTTGGGTGGGTAAAACCCACCGAGCTGTTTGAATTCGTTAAAGTCTCTGTTTCCGGTTAGGCGGTAGCCACTGCCCGACTTGACTGGCTAAAATATGCTGCTAGCAAAACGCAATTACTCATCCCAACCCTCTTCTTCCATCGCATTGAACCTTTCCGGACTCGGTCCCTTATGTTGGTTGATGGCTTTTGCCAGCCAGCTGGATGGACCAGCCTTCATTTCGGCCTGTAAATCCGCGATCAAATCCTTGATGGTGCTGCCTTCGTGGACCTTGATCGGCTGGATGCCTTGCGAAATGATTTGTTTGACCGCCGAAGCGCCAATGGCCTGACAATAGACCGCTGCGCAACCGTCCAATAACTGAATCTTGACCGACAATTTGTCTTCGTTACCGTCCTGCGCCAACTCGCCAAACTGGGCGGCTTCCATTAACTCCGACTGCTCCGGATCGACCGCGTAAACGGCAAACGATTTGGCGGAACCGAAGTGCTGATTCACATAAACCATGTCGGTGGTGGCAAAAGCGACTTTGATGGCGGTTTCCATGGAAATCCTCTGTTCGTGAGTATGCAAAACTTGTATACGGCGCGTTAATGACATGACGGCGAGCTGGCTAATCGTTCGGATTCGGGTTTTTGCGCATACGGCGAGTAGTAAGGATCGATCTCTTCATGGGCGAAATTGATCACCAGATTGGCCAGATCGAACAGGGTTTGCCGGGTGCCGCGATAACCAATCCAGGTTTTTTGGTAACCGCCGATGATGTCATACAGCGGAAAGCCGATGCGCAAGATGGGGATGTCCAGCCGCTCGGCGCTGGCGACGGCATGCGAGTTGCCAATCAGCAATTGCGCCTTGCGCTCTTTCGCCATCACTTCCAAATCTTCCAAATCGCCGATCTTGATGCTGTCCACCGGCGCCGTCGCCAACACAGGAGTGTTGCCGGCGCATACCGCGGTCACCACCTCCGCGCCCATGCCTTGCACCAAATGAATCAGGGCATTTAGCTGATCGGGATCGGCGGCGATGGCAACCCGCAGTTGACCGAGCATGAAATGAGTATCCAGCATCGCGTCCTGCAACTGGGCGCGCTGACGCTCGATCTTTTGCGGCACCGGCATTTCGCTGATGTCGGCCAAGGTCGAGATCAAAGCATCGTTGGCTTGCAGGCCATAGAGGTGATCGAAATAGTGGCTAGGCACGCCGGTTTTTTCCTGCAACAGCTCGCCGGACTTACGCAGGGATGCACCAATTATCAAGCTTGCTCTGGCTTCGCCTAAGGTCGCCAATTCCGAGACCGGCGTACCGCCAATAGTCACCGGCGAAAAATCGTCGTCGGTCAGGCTACCGTCCAGGGAGTCGGATAAATCCGGCACCAATACCGGGCGTAAATTGAATTGCTCGATCAAATCCCGCAATGCTTCCAGATCGCCCGGCGTCAGCATAGGACTGACCAAACAGTTGACCTGGCGCTGGCGATTGCCCGGCTTGGTGCCGGCACTAGCCGCGTCCGGCACCAGGGCCTTGACGATTTCGTAAATCGTAGCGGCGTAACCGGTTTCCACGCAGCCGGTGAAATCGGGCGTATTGACCGCAACCACCGCCACGTGGGCGTATTCGGGGTAACGTTCGCGAAACTCGCGGACGTTGCGATGCACGTCGCAACCCTGGGTTTCCGCCAAACCGGTGGTCAACACCGCAATCAGGGCCGGATTGGATTTCTCGGCGATAGACCGAATACCTTCCACGACGTTCTCATCGGCGCCCAATACCGAGCTAGCTTGGTCCATCGCGGTGGTTTGCAACGGGATCGGCTCGCGAAAATGCCGCACGAAAAACACCTTGGCAAACGCGGTGCAACCTTGCGAACCATGTAGCATCGGAATCGCCCGATCGAAGCCCAGGCAAGCCAAGGAACCGCCGGTAGGCTGACTGGCCTTTAACGGATTAACCGACAGGGCTTTGTTGCGTTTGACGATGTTGGCCATGTTATGCCGCCTGAGCCGACAAAGGCTCTGCTGGAATATCCGTAGCAGCAGACTTTTTCAGGCCACCGGTCCGCCAGGGCGGCGTCGCCCGCACGGCTTCCCAAACGGGGCTTTCCAAGGTCAAGGCCAATTGCCGGACCAGTTCCAGCATGCCTTGATAACCTTCGTAACCGAATTCGCGCTCTTGGTTAATGTCCAGGAACGGGATGCGTGCCTTCAAAGCGGTGTACATATTGCGGCCACCGGCGATCAGGATGTCGGCTTTGTAATCGGCGACCACTTTTAATAGTGCTTTGGGACTGCCGTCTTCGATCATCAGGGTTTCTTCACCCATCAGTTCGCGGATACGGGCCTTGTCTTCTTCGGTGGATTTTTTGGTACCGGTCGCCACCACCACCATGCCTAAATCTTGGAGCGCCGAGATCACCGACCAGCTTTTCACGCCTCCGGTAAACAGCAATACCCGTTTACCTTTCAATCGCTCTCTCCAGGGCGTCAAGGCCTCACGGATGCGGCTTTCTTCGCGGGCGATGATGGCTTCAGTGCGTTCGATAAGTTCCGGATCGTTGATCACTCTGGCAAAGTCACGCAAAGCCTGACTGGTGTCGGTAATGCCGTAGAAACTGCCTTCGAACCACGGTGTACCGTAGCTTTGTTGCAGCTTGCGGGCCACGTTGACCATCGCCTTGGAACACACCATCATGTTCACTTCGGCTTTGTGCATGGTCTGCACTTCGCGGAAACGGGCGTCGCCGGACAAGGTGCACAATACGCGCAAGCCCATTTCGTCTAGCAGCGGCAATACATGCCAGAACTCGCCGGCGATGTTGTATTCGCCGACTAAATTAACATCGTGAACCTTGATGCCGGGCCGTTCGGTACCGAGCGGCAATGGGTCGGGATCGCGGGTGCCGATCACATGATTGACCATCGCGTCGCCGGCGATACGGTTACCCAGATTTTTGGTGCCGTAAAAACCAGCGCAATCGATAGGCACGACCGGCACGCCCCAACGTTCGGCGGCGGATTTGCAGGTCGCGTTGATGTCGTCACCCACCAAGGCCGGCACGCAAGTGTTATAAACAAACACCGCCGGCGGATTGTAGGTTTCGATGGCTTGTTTAATGGCGTGAAACAGGCGTTTTTCGCTACGCCCCATCACCACGTCTTGTTCGGTCAAATCGGTGGTCATACCGATTCGGTATAATTCCGAGCCGGAGGAACGGGTGCCGCGGTTGTCCCAGGAACTACCGGCGCAGGCGATAGGGCCGTGGACGATATGAGCGACGTCGGCGATCGGTAGCAACGCGATCTGCGCGCCGTCGAAAGCACAGCCGCCGGCCGCCGAACCGGGTTTAGGTTTAGCGCAGCCGGACTTTTCCTTCTTGTTATGCTCGCAAGCCGGTTCGTCCAGCAATTCCGCAATGTCTTTGGTCGATTTCATGGCATGACACCTCGCTTTTTGTAAATAACAAAGCAACCGGTGTGCCATCTGATAAGACACTGATTTTTATCTGATTTTATTAACTTTAAATTGTAGCAAATACGACAAAACCCGTTTAACAGGGAATGATGACTACAATTGACAGCAATCCTAAGCCACAAATATGCTGATCCCCTGAAACAGCAGCTTAATTTTCTACCGGCAATCTGCGATGACACGAAAACGCAAGCAAACATCACATTACAACCAAGGCGCCTCATTGCCGGTCTGGCGCGAGTCGCTGAATCAAATCGTGTTTGGTTCGGAAAGCCGTGCCGGCAGGGCCTTCGACATCGTGTTGATTGTCGCGATCCTGCTCAGCATAGGCACGGTCATGTTGGATAGCGTCGAAGCATTGCACAAACACTACGCATCCAGCCTGTTATTGGCGGAATGGTTTTTTACGGTGTTGTTTACAGGGGAATATTTACTGCGCTTGGTTTGCGTCCGCCGGCCCTGGCTCTATGTTCGCAGCTTCTTCGGCATCATCGATCTATTGTCGATTCTGCCGACTTATATCGGCTTGCTGATGCCCGGCGTCGAATACATGTTGGCCTTGCGCATTTTGCGCTTGTTGCGAATTTTCAGAATTTTGAAATTGTCCGAATACCTACAAGAAGCGCATATTCTGATGGATGCGCTAGCCAACAGTTTTCGGAAGATCACGGTGTTTTTATACGTGGTTTTGACGCTGGTAGTGGTGTTTGGCGCCTTGATGTATGTGGTGGAAGGCAGCGCCTCCGGCTTTACCAGCATACCGACCTCGGTGTATTGGGCCATCGTCACGATTACCACGGTAGGCTACGGCGATATCGCCCCGAAAACTCCGCTGGGTCAAATGATCGCCTCGGCCATCATGATTATGGGTTATGGCATCATCGCCGTGCCCACCGGTATTTACAGCGCGGAATTAATGAAAAGCCGCAAACAGGATAAAACCGACAATCAAGCCTGCCCCGACTGTGGAGCGGCCGGCCATGATTTCGATGCCGCTTATTGCAAACATTGCGGACACCCGCTGGATGAATAAGAACTCTCGATTCCGCCGCAGTCCGCGATAGCCGGCCTAATAATCAAATCAAGCCGCCGTGGCTCGCCATTCAGCTGCCGCCGTATAGTCGATTCGATTTACACAAAAAGAGGGCCGAATCGCGGCGGAATGCCGACGACTCGACCGAGGGGAACAACTTAGAACGCGCAACCCGATTTGACGCCGAGTTTCTTCAAGATAATTGCCATCGGACAAAATCCGCTGAACGAAGCTTGCAGCAAATTGGCGCCGACGAACGCGGTAAACCACAGCCAATTCGGCGAATGCCAGTGCGCCAGCGCCAAACTGATCAGGATGAACGAGCCGGCAAACGCCATTACCATACGATCTATAGACATGGCCGCCTCCTATTTCAAACGCACCACGCCCATCAGTTTCAGCATCATCCGTTCGTAAAACGGTTCGCTGATGCCTTTTCTGACTTTGCGCATGAAGTACTTTTCGAAACCGATTTTGGCCAGATGCACCCATTTACCTTGATTCGACCAGGTCGTGTTACGTGGCGGAATCTGCGGCACCGCTAGAAACGCCACCCCGCTGTCGCCCAAATCGGCCAGACACAGCGCGCTCAGACTGGGAATATCGGAAGGCTCCTTGCCGGCCAGTTCGTCGCGAATGTTGTGCGCGGTCGCGGTGACCATGGATTCGATCATGTAGCCGGTTTTCGGGGTACCGGTCGGCACCGGGGTTTTTTCCACAGGCGGCAGTGCCACGCAGACGCCGACCGAATAGATGTTTTTGTAAGTCGGATTGCGTTGATGCTTGTCGACGATGACGAAACCGCGCGGATTGGTCAAACCCTCCGCTCCGCTATTGCGCACCGCATCGACGCCGGTAAAGGCCGGCAGCATCATGGAATGCTTGAACGGCACTTCATGTTTTTTCTTTTCGTTGCCGTCGTCGTCGACTTCGGTGACATACATCATGCCCGCTTCGATGCGATCCACCTTGGCATTGGTGATCCATTTGACGGTTTTATCCCGCAGCGCGCTTTCCAGCAAGCCTTTGGTGTCACCGACGCCGCCCAGGCCTAAATGGCCGATATAAGGTTCGGAAGTCACGAAGGTCATCGGCACCCGGTCGCGGATTTTGCGTTTACGCAGTTCGGTTTCCAGAATCATCAGATATTCGTAAGCCGGGCCGAAACAGGAGGCGCCTTGTACCGCGCCGACGACGATCGGCCCCGGATCATCCATGAATCTGTCCCAATCCTGTGCGGCAACCGCGGCATGATCGACATGACAAACTGAGGAGGTGTAGCCGCCATGCGGACCCATGCCCGGCACTTCGTCAAACGCCAGACGTGGGCCGGTGGCGATGACCAGATAGTCGTATTCGACTGAAGAGCCGTCGGCCAGATCGATTTTATTGTTGGCCGGATCCACTTTAGTGGCGGCTTTTTGAATAAAGTTGATGCCCTTTTTCGCCATCACCGGCGCCAGTTCGATTTTTAAATCTTCCGGTTTGCGCCATTTCGGCGGCACCCAAGGGTTGGACGGCACAAAGTGGAAGGTCGGCGAATCCGAAATCACCACCACTTCATGCGCCTTGCCGACAATTTCCTTCATTTCGTACGCCATCGGCACACCGCCGATGCCCGCGCCTAACACTACGATTCTAGCCATGACATTCTCCTCGCTGCTGTTTAGATGAACACTATTGAAGTATTTATTATTTTTATAGCGTTGTTATATGCTTCAAAACCGTGCAACTCAAGAATATTAGAATTTCATGATATACGCAACCGAAATTTTCGGCTTTTTAAGCGGCTTTTGATCCCGATTAAGACTGAGTACAATGCCCGATAGACTTAGCCACTGCGGAACAACACCATGACCGATCGACACGACCCCGAACAAGCCTGGCGCGAGAAGCTAACCCCCGAACAATTTCATGTCTGCCGTGAAAAAGGCACCGAACCGCCATTTACCGGCAAATATACCGATTGCGACGACGCCGGCATTTACCGCTGTGTCTGCTGCGGCCATGCCCTGTTTACCTCAGAGCATAAATTTCATTCCGGTTGCGGCTGGCCTAGCTTCTGGAATCCAGTCGATGCTGACAGCCTCGATCAACAACCGGATACCAGCCACGGCATGCAGCGAATCGAAGTGACCTGCCAATCCTGTGGCGCCCATCTCGGGCATGTGTTTGAGGACGGTCCGCAACCGACCGGCTTGCGCTATTGCATCAATTCCGTGGCGCTGACCCTGGAAAAAAAATCATGACGGCTCGGGAACACGTACGGGATTTGCTGGATTTTATCGACGCCAGCCCCAGCCCTTGGCATGCGGTCGCGACAATAGAACAACGCTTGCAGGCGTCCCAATTCCAACGCATCCAGGAAAGCGACTCGTGGTCGCTAGTGCCTGGCGGCCGTTACTATGTGATCCGCGACGATTCGTCGATCGCCGCGTTTGCGATCGGCAAACAGGATTTGGCGGAAACCGGCTTCAAGATACTCGGCGCTCACACCGATTCACCGAGCCTACGCGTCAAACCGCAACCCGTGCTCGACTCCGACAAACTGCTGCGACTGGCTGTGGAAGTCTACGGCGGTCCGATCCTGGCGACGTTTACCGACCGCGACCTGAGTCTAGCCGGCCGTGTTGCCTATCAGGAAAGCGATGGTCGTATTGCCAGCCGGCTGCTCCGTTTCGACGAACCTCTGCTAAGGCTGCCGAACCTGGCCATTCATATGAATCGCGGCGTCAACGAAGACGGCCTAAAATTGAAAAAGCAAGCCGAGTTGCCACTGATTTTCTCTGCCAGCGTCGAACAACAACTACCCGCCGACCGGTTTAAGCAATTGCTGGAACGCGCCAGCGGCATCGCCACCGAGCAAATTTTGAGCTGGGAACTGAATGTTTACGACACTCAGAAAGGCGCATTCTGGGGCGACGACCAATTGTTTTATGCCGATAGCCAGTTGGATAACCTGGCATCCTGCCATGCCGGCTTGAGCGCATTGCTGGACGATAACGCGCTAAACAGCGGCAACACGCTGGTTTGCGCTTTTTTCGACCACGAAGAAATCGGCAGCGAGAGTTGCAAGGGCGCCGCCGGCAGCTTTTTACCCGACGTATTGGAGAGAATCGCCAACTCGATTGGTAATAAGCCGGACGATTTCCGGCGCGCGTTAGCCAATAGCTTTATGGTCAGCGCCGATATGGCTCACGCCTATCATCCGAACTTCCCGTCCAGCTACGAGCCCGGCCATAAAGTCATCGTCAATCAAGGGCCGGTCATCAAGGTAAATGTTAATCACCGTTACGCGTCCGAATGTGTTTCCGAGGCGACTTTCATCCGCATTTGCCAACAAGCGGAAGTGCCTTATCAAAAATACGCGCATCACGGCGACTTGCCCTGCGGCAGTACCATCGGCCCGATCGCCTCGGCCAAATTGGGCATCCGTAGCGTCGATGTCGGCTCGCCGATGTGGGCCATGCACAGCCTCCGGGAAAGTGCCGGTGTACTCGATCATCTCTATATGATTCAGGCCTTGCGGGGATTTTTCAGCAGCCGATAATTTTTCAACTATCCTTGCCTGATGATTTTATCCGGTAGGGAATAACCTTGGTTTCCGTCTTTTCCACTGATGACGCATTGTTGCTGCGGCGCACCGTTGTGCTCGTCAAATGGCTGCTGCTGTGTTGCTGCGTTAGTCATCCGTCGCAAGCCGACGAAAACAATATGGAATATAAAGTAAAGGCAGCCTACCTTTATAACTTTACCAAATTTATCACCTGGCCGGAAAAAGCCAGTCCAACATTTAATATTTGCATCATAGGCAACGATCCCTTTGGCAAATTGCTGGATCCGCTAGAAAGCAAAACCGTGCTGGACAAGCCGATTCGCTTATACCGATTCGAGTCGGCCAAACAGGCCAAAGATTGCGATATCGTCTATTTTGACAACACCGATCAGCGTGCGGACCTCGCCATACCTGGCGTATTGTTGATCGGCTCGTTGAAAAAAGCATTGACCGTTAGCAGCCAGCCGTTCTTTGCCGAATCCGGCGGCATGATAGGCTTCGCGCTAGACGATGAAAAAGTCAAACTACACATCAACCTTAAGGCGTTAAAGCAAAGTGGACTCAATGTTAGCGCCAAACTGCTGGAAGTCGCCACACTAGTGGAAGGAGGCGAACATGAGTGAATTGTTCGCCCATCTTTCCATAAAAGCCAAACTATTTACGATTGCCATTACGTCCAGCCTATTTTCAATGCTGCTGGCTTTGGTGATTTTAGTCACGGTTAACATTTCGGATGTCAAAAATAAGGCCCAGGATGACTTACTGGCGGTAGCCGGCTTGATCGCCAACCGTAGCGTGGCCGCCATCATGTTTGACGATGCCAATTTGGCTAAAGAAAACCTAGTGTCGTTGAATAGTCTGCCGGACCTACGCAGCGCCTGTGTTTACACCAAAAAAGGCCTGATTTTTACCTCGTTGGACAAGCAAACCGATGCCTGTCCAAGCAGCTCGGAAGGTTTGCATACCCATTACGATAGACTCAATCTCTATGTTTACCAGCCGATGCAGGTGGACAACGATATTGTCGGTGCGATTTTTCTGGCGTCCGATCTCAGCACGGTTTTCTGGCGTGAGCTGAAGTTTGTCGGCGTGGTATTGATTGTATTGTTTGTAGCACTATCCATTACCTTCCTACTGACAGCACCATTGTTAAACCGGGTTGCCAAGCCGATCGCGCAACTAGCCAGGACGGCTCAGAAGGTCAGCACCGATCACGATTACTCCCTGCGCGCCGCCAGGCACAGTAGCGATGAAATGGGCATTCTGGTCGATGCCTTTAACGACATGCTGGATACCGTTGAGATTCAGAATAAAGCTCTGGTTAGCGTCAAAAACAATTACCAAGCACTTTACGATAATAATCCGACCATGGTCTTCAACCTGGACATGCAAGGACAAATCATATCGGTGAATCGTTTTGGTGCTAGACAGCTAGGTTTGAGCGTTGAAGAATTGCAAGGCTGTTCGATTTTCAATTTCGCCCATCCCGAAGACATTAACAACTGTCACCAACTCTTCCAGCATTGCCGCAATCACCCGGAAAAAGTGCATAAGCTGGAAAGCCGTATTGTCTGCCGCAACGGCAATATCATTTGGGCGAGGGAAACCGCGCGCCTAGTCAAAGACGAAAGCCATCGCCAACACCTGTTGCTGGTCTGCGAGGATATTACCGAAACCCGGCGCCTGTCTGAAAAAATCGCCTACCAGGCCAGCCACGACGAATTGACCGGCCTGGTTAACCGGCGCCAATTCGATATCCATATTCAAAACTTGGTGCTGCAGGCGCAAAGTGACAATAGCGAACATGTATTGTGCTATCTGGATCTGGATCAATTCAAAATCGTCAATGATACTTGCGGCCATCTGGCCGGCGACGAATTGTTGAGACAACTCGGCGAGGTACTTAGGCAACAAATACGAAAAATGGACATCCTGTCCCGGCTGGGGGGCGACGAATTCGGCATCCTGATGTCCTACTGCTCACTGGACCAGGCCGTCATCACCGGCGAAAAATTGCGTACTGCCGTTTGCGACTTCCAATTTGCTTGGGAAAACCGCAGTTTCAATATTGGCGTCAGTATCGGCATCGCCCCGATCAATCGCGCCTGCGGCAACGCGGTGGATGTGTTGAAAGAAGCCGATGCCGCTTGTTACGCCGCCAAGGAAAAAGGCCGCAATCGGGTACATGTATTTAGTCCGGACGACGAAGAATTGACGATGCGCCAGGGCGAGATGCAATGGGTCGAAAAAATCCGCCTAGGCATCGAGCAAAACCGTTTCCAATTATTCGGCCAATTGATTGTACCGATAGCCGATAGCCATGAAGGTTTACATTTTGAAACCTTGATCCGCTACCGCGACGATCAAGGCAAAATCATCCCGCCTGGCGCCTTCCTACCCGCGGCGGAACGTTACAACATGGCCGCCCCCTTGGACCGCTGGGTAATCGCCCGCTTGTTCGAATATTTGGCGACCGCCCCCGATTTTTTGCAGCGCTTGGAAATGTGCTCGGTCAATCTGTCCGGCCTATCGCTATCGGATCAGACCATGCTGGGCTTTATTGACGAACAATTCCAAAAATGGCAGATACCGACCCACAAAATTTGCTTCGAAATTACCGAAACCGCCGCGATCAGCAATTTATCCTACGCCCGGCAATTTATCGATTCGCTACGCAAAAAAGGCTGCTCTTTCTCGTTGGATGACTTTGGTAGCGGCTTATCGTCATTTGCTTATCTGAAAAATCTACCGGTCGATTACCTGAAGATAGACGGTCTATTTGTTAAGGATATTTTGGAAGATCGGGTGGATTTGACTATGGTTAAAGCGATCAATGAAGTGGCGCATGTGATGGGCAAAAAGACTATCGCCGAATTTGTGGAAAACCAGAATATTTTCGATCTGTTACAAACCTTGGGTGTGAATTACGCGCAAGGCTACGGTATTGCCAAACCTGTACCCTTGCGCGAATTATGAGAGACATTATGTTAGACACTCTGAAAAATCGGCTTTTCAAACCTTCTCTATTACTGAGCATACTGGGTCAACCCGCCTTTGCCGAGCAAACGATGAACGACTTGATGGACTTGTCGCCAGCCGAATTAGCGAATATTTCGGTCAGCATCGCCTCCGGCACCGCCAAGCCGATATCGCATTCGGCAGCGGTAACCAGCGTCATCACCGCCGAGCAAATTTCCGCAATGGGCGCAACCGAACTACATGAGGTATTGGAAACCGTACCCGGCATGCATGTCACCATCCAACCGGTGACGAACGATTACAATTACACCATGCGCGGCATGCGTAACGACACCAATGCCGAAGTGTTGCTCATGCTCAATGGCACCCGTTTCTCGGTACCTTATCAAGGCACACACATGGCGGGAATGATCATTCCCGTCGAGAACATCCAGCGGGTTGAAGTGATCAGGGGTCCAGGCTCGGCGCTTTATGGCGCTGATGCGTTTGCCGGCGTGATCAATATCGTCACGAAAAAGGCGGCTGATATAGACGGCTTTAACGTTGGCGCGCGCGGCGGCAATGCCGACACCAAGAGTACCTGGGGACAATACGGCGGTAAATGGCAAGGTTGGGATGTGGCTGGTAGCCTGCAATATAGCCATAACGGCATCGATCCGGATCGAGTCATTACCGCCGATGCGCAAACCCAGCTCGACCAAGCGCTCGGCACGAATATATCGCTGGCACCCGCGCCCATGCAAAACCAGAATGAGCGCTGGAACGGCCATCTCAATCTACAACGCAAGCACTGGGATTTAGGATTTTGGGCATTTAACGAATCGGATTACGGATTCAGATCCGGTGCTTTCGGCGCTTTAGACAATAAAGGAAAAGGCAACGGCAGCAATTATCTTGCGGACGTACGTTATTCCACCGAAGACGACTTAGAAGACTGGGAACTGCAAGCCCATGCCAGCTTGTTACATACCGATGTCTCCGCCAATATTTACGGATTTCCGGCTGGTGCTATTTTACCGATCGGAGCGGACGGCAACATCAATCCGTTTGCACCTCGTGGGCTAGTGGCATTTCCGGACGGTCTGCGCTTCATTCCGGGCTTTAAAAACACCGTCCCAAGCTTCGAATTTACCAGCATTTACAAAGGCTTGCCTGACCACTTAATACGCCTGATCACGGGCTTCCGCTATGAAGAAATGAATACCCAGGAAGCCCGAAATTACGGTGCCGGCATTCTGGACCGCTTTCCTTTACCGGCCGTAGCGGGCGGCCTGCAGGATGTAACCGGCACGCCATTAACACTGATAGACGATCACCACAGAGACATATGGTCGATGGCGATCCAGGACGAATGGCAGTTTGCCGAAGATTGGCATCTCACCACCGGTCTGCGTTACGACCATTACTCCGACTTCGGCAGCACCTGGAATCCACGCGCCGCCCTGGTTTGGGATATCAATCCACAGTTAACCGGCAAACTGCTTTATGGCCAAGCTTATAGAGCACCCAGCTTCCTGGAGCAATATCAGCAAAATAGCCCGCTTTTCCTGGGCAATCCGACCTTGCGCCCGGAAACCATCGAAACCACCGAACTGGCATTTGATTATCGCCCGACGAAAAGCCTCAGGACAGCCCTGAATTTATATCATTATGAGATCCACGATTTAATCAGCGGCCCAATTTCAAGCGCCACCACGCTTACCGAGCAAAACACACTCGGGCAGGATGGCTACGGTAGTGAATTCGAATGGGATTGGAAGTTTCATCCGGACTGGAATCTGCGCGGTAATTACGCTTGGCAATTTGCCCGATACGAAGCAACCCATGAGCGGGTTAGCAATGTGCCGGAGCATCATGTCTACACCGCACTAGCCTGGAATTTTATGCCGAAATGGCAGATTCAAACGCAAATCAACTGGGTAGGTCACCGCGTTAGCAGCCCGGACGATACGCGAGTTTTAAAAGATTATGAAACCGTCGATTTGACTTTAAACGCTAAAAAGCTGATGGGTTACTTGGATATAACCGCATCGGCTCGCAACCTGTTAGATAGTCATGGCAAGGAGCCGGCGACTTCCAGCTACCCCTATAATCTGCCGATCGCTGGACAAACTTTCTATTTCGAAGCGGCTATACACTTTTAGCTAAACCGTTTGAACCAGATAATTTTGATGAATGGCATCCAGCACATAAGTTACGATCTTGCGGCTTAACCAAGCCTCGCCGGCAGCCACCGCCCGGATCATCCTGTTGATATACGCGGCCAGAGATTGACTATTTTGATAGCCTTTAGCCCCGGCCATCACGCAATCCAGAATTTGTTCTTCCCGTAGATCATCACCGATGATGACTATATTGCTCAACGGACTAGCGCGGAGCAATAGGTTGGTATAGTCGGCGGTTTCACTGCCGCGCATTGCAAAACTCAATAAAATCAATCCGGGTTGATATCGTTCGGCGGCATTAAGCGCCTGGATCTCGTCAGAATAAAAATCAACATCCGCTTCCGCCATTAACAGGTGCGGTTGTATTTGTCCGACGTTATCGATTACTTGAATTTTCATGGTGAAACTTGTGTTTTTAGCTGGTTTGACGGTGAGCAAGCTTGGTTATCGAAAACCGATAATCGTTACCCAACCGACTAAACTTTAAAATAATCAGCTGGTAACGTCGATAAAACCATGCAATCCACGCTTGGAATCGACTGCCAGCCACTGCTTTAAGTATTGCAGCTCTTCGGTAGATTGCAATTCATCCAAGCTTTTTTTATTTTTCAGCAACCTGAATGCCGCCGACAATACTTTGTAATTTTCGCCAACAATTCCGGCCCGTCTCAAGCCGACAATATTGAGCCGATAATGTTTGGCCGGGCGTCCACCGATCAGCATAAAGGGAATCACGTCCATGTTGATGCCGGTGGTGCCTTGAACGATGGCATAAGAGCCGATCCGGCAAAATTGGTGCACGACTACAGCCCCGCCCATAAACACGTTGTTGCCGACTTCGACATGGCCGCCGATCGCCACGTTGTTGGCAAAAATAGTCTTATCGCCAACCGCACAGTCATGCGCAACATGGCTGTTATTCATAAAATAACAGCCCGAACCGATCTTGGTGGCTCCGCCTTCCTTGGTGGCGCGATGCGCGGTAAATCCTTCCCGAAACACATTGTTATCGCCGATTTCCAACCACGACTCGGTCTGCGCTTGGAAACCGAGATCCTGCGGCAAACCACCCAGTACGGCATGCGGATGCAGGATGTTACCGTCGCCCATTTTGACACGGCCATGCACCACGGCATGCGCGCCGATCTGGCTGTTCGCGCCAATTGCCGCTCCGGACTCGATCACCGCAAACGGCCCAATACTGACATTTTCGCCCAATATTGCGCCGGCTTCGATAAAAGCCGTTGGATGAATCAGTGTCGTCATGGTTAGCCTCTTGGATGATGTTGGGTATGTAATGCTTTCAATCGCTGCTGGGCGATATGTGTATAAATTTGGGTAGTCGATAAGTCAGAATGACCGAGCAATAACTGGACGACGCGAAGGTCAGCACCATGATTCAGCAAATGCGTGGCAAACGCATGCCTCAAGGTATGAGGCGACAAGTGTTTATCGATACCCGCCAACTGAGCATAACGTTTGATAATATGCCAAAAGGCCTGCCGGGTCATACAACTGCCTCTGGCAGTCACGAACAAATAATCGCTTTGTCTGTTCCCCAGAGTGACTTGCCTAGCACCGTTCAGATAACGCTCCGCCCAATCCATGGCTTCCTCGCCCACCGGCACCAAACGTTCCTTGTCGCCTTTCCCGACGATACGGACACACCCCTGCCGAAAGTTGATCTGACTGAATTTGAGCTCGACCAGCTCGGAAACCCGCAAACCGGTAGCGTACAACATCTCCAGCATGGCTCTGTCTCTGAAACCTAGCATATCGCTGATTTCGGGAGTCTGTAACAACAGTTCGACATCGGCTTCGGACAACGATCCAGGCAGGGAGCGCCCAAGCTGCGGCGCATCGATTAGTTGAGTAGGATCGACGCTGATTTTGCCTTCGCGCAGCATATAACCGTAAAAGCGCCGCAAACAAGACAATATCCTGGCCGAGGAACGGCTTGTGATACCTTGCTGCTGCCGGTTAGCCAGAAAGTCCTTGATGCAAGCTTCGTCTACCGCCGTTAAATCCTTTTCCTTCACCCATTTCACGAATAGCCTGAGGTCGCTACCGTAGGCCGACAGGGTATTGTCGCTCAATCCGAACTCCAGCCAGAGCGCGTTTAAAAAATGCTCTATCGTCTGCCCCGAATTCATTACCCGGCTAAACTTACCTTACGTTCATATTCCAGTAGGCGGCGCTTGAATTCCACAAATTCACCATCAGCCTGCCCCATAAAACCACCAATACCATTTTTTGCCACCACACGATGGCAGGGAATAATCCCGGCATAGGGGTTATTACGGCAAGCACCGGCCACCGCCCTTGGCCCCGAACTCAACATACGCGCCAGTCCCGAGTAAGTTTGGGCTTGACCAACTGGAATAGCCAATAGTGCTTTCCAAACCGCATTGCTATAGGCGCTACCCTGACTTAGCAACGTAACATTCAGCTCGGTACCTGCCGGATCGAGCAAATAGCGCCGCACTTGTGCCGCCAACGGAGATAGAGCCTCCGTAGAGTCAACGCCGATATGCCAAGATGAGTCAATCACCACTTCGCCAACCAGAGTTAACTTCAACTCGGCGTCCAGCAGTGGCACGCTGACCGCCAACGTTTCCCCGCTCGCAACGGTTTGCCAAACAATATTTAGCGGCATAACAATTCTCTTGCTGTCGGCAAAAAAAAAGGCAGCTCGGGCCGCCTTTTTCCTATAGATCAGAAGCAACCGATCAGGTTACTCTCCGTATCAAGAAAGTCTTTCTTTGATACGAGCCGCTTTACCGGTCAAATCGCGCAGGTAATACAGTTTCGCGCGACGAACATCGCCACGACGTTTAACTTCGATGCTGCCAACCGATGGGCTGTGGGTTTGGAAAACACGCTCAACACCAACGCCATGCGAAATTTTTCTGACGGTAAATGCTGAATTCAAACCGCGATTACGTTTGGCAATCACGATACCTTCAAAAGCCTGTAATCTTTCGCGAGTGCCCTCGGTAACCCTTACTTGCACCACGACAGTATCGCCAGGGCCGAATTCCGGCACATCTTTTTTCAGCTGTTCAGCTTCCAATTCTTCAATAATTTTACTCATAACCACACCCTATTAAACAACTTCAGTTCTAAATTCTTTCAACAAAGCATCCTGCTCTGCGCTTAACGTTATTTTTTCAAGCAAATCCGGCCGTTTCAACCAAGTCCGCCCCAAAGCCTGCTTCATGCGCCATCGCTTGATTTCTGCGTGATTCCCGCCTAGCAACACTTCCGGGACATCACCAAACTCGTCGCGCTCGGGCCGGGTATAGTGCGGACAGTCCAACAAACCATCAACATGCGAGTCTTGTTTAGCCGATTCCTCGTCGCCCAGCACACCTGGAATCAAACGCGTAACTGCGTCGATCACAATCAAAGCCGCCAGTTCGCCACCGCTGATCACATAATCGCCCAGCGACCATTCTTCATCGCAAACGTTCTGGATAAAACGTTCGTCAATTCCCTCATAGCGGCCCGCAACAAGAATCAATTGTTCGCAGCGACTGGCATCCTGCAATAATTCCTGACTAATTAACCGTCCCTGAGGACTCAGATAAACTACTTTACGGGTGGCAAAGACCTTATGCTGCTTAGCCGCATTGACCGCATCGAGCAAGGGCTGACATTTCATTACCATGCCCGGCCCGCCGCCATAGGGTCTATCATCCACGGTTCTGTGTTTATCGTGGGTATAATCGCGAGGATTCCAAATGGACAACCCAACCAAGCCACGCTCGATGGCTCTACCAGTTACTCCGTAACCAGCCGCATCTGACACCATCTCGGGAAAGAGACTGACAACATCGAACCGCATATCTTGACTTAAAAATCAGGATCCCAATCGACGACAATCACGCCACCGTCAAGATCGACTTTCAAGATGGTGCTTTGCTGCAAAAATGGAATCAGACGTTCGATATCGCCATCGACGACGACCAATACATCATTAGCGCCGGTTTCCAGCAAATGATCGACCTTCCCTAACTTGCAGCCCTCTTGATTTTGCACCTCAAGCCCAATCAAATCAGCCCAATAATATTCGTCGGCATCAGGCTTAGGCAATTGCTGTCGGAGTATCAGGATATCCGATCCCATCAATTCGGCCGCCGCATCCCTATCGTTAATATCCTGCAAGTTGGCAACCACCAAGCTACCTTGACGGCGACCACCAAGCAGTTTAACTTCGTGGATTTGGTTATTTTTCCGCAAAATCCATGGCGAATACTGCAATATATTTTCGCGGGGATCGGTGAAAGAATACACTTTTACCCATCCTTTTACACCGAAAACGCCAGACACTTGTCCGACGTTCAAATAATCACTCGTCGGCAAAGCTTAGACTTTAAGCGACAGTTTTAGCGGCGTCTTTAATCAATCTAGCAACACGATCAGTCGGTTGAGCACCATTGGTTTTCCAATATTGGACACGTTCGCTGTCCAAAACCAATCTTTGCTCGCCACCGCGCGCCAAAGGATTGAAAAAACCTACGCGCTCAATGTAACGACCATCGCGACTGCTTCTGCTGTCGGTAACAACAACATGATAGAAAGGACGATTCTTAGCGCCGCCTCTGGACAAACGAATGCTTACCATTTGGATACCTTAAAAAACATTGAATCAAAAAACTTAATCAAACTATTCTACGCGATTTTTACAATAAGTGAAGAACAAATTACGAGAATCACATTCTCATGCCACGCATATTGCTCTTCAAGCCGCGCATCATGTTAGCAATATTGCCCTTGCTGAACTTCTTCATCATTTTTTCCATCATTTGATGCTGCTTCAGAACACGGTTCACGGCCTGCAAATCCAACCCGCAACCATCGGCTATTCGCTGTTTACGGCCACCTTTAATTAGATCGGGGAAACGCCTCTCCTGCTTGGTCATCGAGTTAATAACGGCAATTTGATGCGCCAAATCTTTGTCATTGACTTTGTCTTTGATGTCCTTGGGCACACCGCCCATACCCGGCAACTTATCCATCATAGCGCCGAGTCCACCCATATTCTGCATCTGTTCTAGCTGCTCCTTCAGATCGTTCAAATCGAAGCTCTTGCCTTTTTGCAGTTTTTTGGCCAGCTGCTCGGCTTTTTTCTTGTCGACTTTCTGCTCGATATCCTCGATCAGCGACAACATATCGCCCATACCCAGGATGCGCGAGGCAAGTCGATCGGGATAGAAAGGCTCCAAGGCATCGGTTTTTTCGCCGACACCGATAAATTTGATCGGTTTGCCGGTAATATGCCGGATAGACAGCGCCGCACCACCACGCGCATCGCCATCGGCCTTGGTCAGAATCACGCCGGTTAAGGGCAAGGCATCATGGAAAGCCTTTGCGGTATTCGCCGCATCCTGACCAGTCATGCTATCCACCACGAACAAAGTCTCGATAGGCTTGATCGCCGCATGCAGCGCCTTAATCTCCGCCATCATCTCGTCATCGACATGCAAACGACCGGCGGTATCGACGATCACCACATCCAAAAACTGGCGTTTAGCCGCGTCTATGGCTCTGTTGACGATATCAACCGGATTTTCGCTGGCATCGCTTTCGAAAAATTTCAATCCAACATCAGCGGCCAATGTCTCTAATTGCTTAATCGCCGCCGGACGATAAACGTCGACGCTGACCACACCGACTTTTTTCTTTTTCTTTTCCTTAAGGTGGCGACCTAATTTTGCCACCGTCGTGGTTTTACCGGCACCTTGCAGGCCGGCCATCAACACGATCGCTGGTGGATTGGTGCGCAGATTTAGCTCTTCGTTGGCGGAACCCATCACCTTGACCAATTCCGATTGCACCACCTTGATCAGAGCCTGCCCCGGCGTCAAACTAGTTTGGACTTCCTGACCCAGTGCTCGCTGGGTAACCTGCTCAATAAAATCGGTTACCACCGGCAAGGCAACATCAGCTTCCAGAAGCGCCATTCGCACTTCGCGCATGGTGTCCTGGATATTGCTCTCGGTCAGACGACCCTGGCCTTTAATTTTTTTTAATGTGCCACTCAGGCGATCGGATAAATTATCAAACATATCTGCGTCTTTATTTTTCTATGATTCCGGCGAATGTTTGCCAACACAAACGGATTACAACAATTGGATCGCTTAGTTTAACATAACCGTATCCCAACACCTTTTGATTATTCCCCAAGCTATTGCCATGTATACCATACCCGCCGGCCTATTTTCGATACTGTGCTATGCAATCGCTACACTCCTGATCGTCAAAGAAATTTTTGCCGCCAAACAGCATCGTACTTCGATAAAACTGGCTTGGCTGGGCGTGGGATTGCATAGCACCTATACCGTTCTGAACATTCAAAACCATGGTGGCTTTAATTTCAGCTTTTCCAGCACCGCATCATTGGCCGCGCTGGTCATTAGCTTGTTACTGTTATTCGCAGCACAAGACAAACCTGTGACCAAGCTGGGCGTATTGATTTTCCCGGTCGCGGCGGCGATGTTGATTTTGGACGTAAGCTATCCAACCAGACCACACCCGCTGATTAACCACAATTGGCAGATGAGCACTCATATCCTGACCTCGATACTGGCATTCAGCCTGCTCAATATCGCAGCCTTACAAGCTATTTTACTGGCTATTCAGGACCAGCAACTACGCCACCACCATCCTAAGCGTTTCATGCTGGCCCTGCCGCCCTTACAGGCGATGGAATCTTTACTATTTCAGATGATTGCGACAGGCTTGCTATTTTTGACCGCATCCTTAATCAGCGGCTTCTTTTTCATAGAAGATTTGTTTGCTCAGCACTTGGTGCACAAAACCGTACTGTCAATTCTGGCGTGGATAATTTTTTCCGCCCTGCTAATTGGCAGAGTTCGCTATGGTTGGCGCGGTCAAAGCGCCATTCAATGGACGCTGATCGGATTTACATCATTGTTGCTGGCCTATTTCGGCAGCAAAATGGTATTGGAGTTGATATTGAAAAAAATCTGATCTGAAAATGCAAAAACAGGCCTTGATCAAATTAGCCCACCGAATCAGGAACGTACAACGATCAAAGAACCTCGACAAACCCAAAATCTTACCCAACTACAAGATCCCTAGACGCGAACATCAATCCTGTCCGGCTCCACTATATTTGCCGCGGCATCGATCAACTTTAAGGCTGCTTCACCCTGCATTTTTTCGACTTCCTGGGCTTTTTTGACTACCGCCACATCAAGGTTCTGCTGCGCCAGAGTCTCTTTCATTAACGCCGCCAGCAAAGCCGAAGAACCACTACTTTCAACCGAAGACACCATGAGACACCTACCAATCAATGACTAACAGATACGGATATCGACACTATCCACCCAATCTTTAACCTCTAACCCTTCATCGCCGCCAATTGCCGCTTCATGCCGATTGCCGCCTCAAAATCTGGCTTTTGCTGCAAAATATAATCCAACATGATCTCGGCGCCATCGTATACCTGACATTCGACATAAAGGCTCGCCAACTTCATTTGCACCAGTGTATCAGCCGGAAATTGATGCACGTATGCGCTATAAGTATCTATCGCACCCAACACATTGCCTTGTAAACGCTGTATCTCTGCATAAAAAGGCAAAAAGACCGGATTTAACTGCGACAGACATTGCAAAGCCAAATCGACATTACCGACATCATTGCTTTCAATGCCGATGCTGGCGATTCTAATTAACGCCTCTTCCAGCAAAATATCGCCACCATCAATAATCTGATGATAAGCCTCAAGAGCAAGTTCAAGCTTGTTTTCCAGCTCAGCTAGATAGCCATCGATCAAATGCCGGTATGGCACAGCTGCTTCCTGTTCAGCGTGTTTATCCAGGCTAGCCAACAAATCCGACAATTCATCCACTTTTTTATGCTTAAACAGCAAACTTGCCCTCTGCCTGACAAGAGCCAAATTGCTGTGCGCTTTTATCAATGCAAAATGCCGAGTATCCTTTTGATCAAGAATCTCTACAAAGTTGCGTTCGAACTCAGCAAATACCGATACCACTTCTGGAGATACAACCACCGACGTATGCTGAGCACGCCATAACCGTACCCGCCCAAAACTTTTATCTTTGCGCCACTGTTCGAACAGCACATTGAAATCGGGCGCCGCAGACACTTCTTGCTGACGGGCTATAACACGTTGAATGGCATCTTTTATCAACTGCTGCAATTTCGCGGCACCTTCTTGATAAGCTTCGTAATAGGTATTACCTAATTGTCGAGCCTCTTCCGCCGTCCAGTCTTCATCATTAAAAGGCTTGACGACCTGCATAAAGCGCCTGATGCCGAACCTTTTCACAAGTCTGGCAAAACTACGGTGTTCGCGTTTGAATTTTTTCTCGATACGGTCAAGCTGCTTCTTGTCTTTGTAATTTTCCAAGATACCGGATGCGTTATACATAGCATCGTTGATTCGCCGCGCTTGCTCGGCCAGTCGAGCAATAGCACGCACCTGAAATTCGGCGCGTTTCAATTCGGCCAACACCGCTTTCAAATAATCTCCGGCATTCGCTGGCCCAGCGAGTTTCGCCGCTATCACGGCAGCTCCATCTATACTGGTTTCCTCAAGCTGGATATCGGCTAGCGGAATATAGCTCACACCGTCAATCTTAGCCGCCCCCGCCGAACCGTTAATTACTTCAGCCCCAGCCGCAGTCAATCTCCGCGCTTGCCATCCTAGACTGGTGATCGCCTGGGCATAGTCGTTCCCGGTCGGCGCCATACCGCCACCATTGGTCTCCACTTGCAGCGAAGTGAGGTTAAGCTTTGGTCCCGCCAATTGCTCGTTACTACCTTTAGCATGCGTAAATCCGTCTCTGGTAAAGCATAAATCAACGCCAGCCAGAATGACGCGACCAAACCCTAAGTCATAAGCAGTATTGAGCGCCGTATTGGTAACCGTTGGCCCCGCACTGCCGAGATTAACCACATTTAATTCAGAAATCCACGGCAAACGTTGCCCCAAATAAAACATTAACCCCGGCCATTGGTTCACCAATGTCGATGCTGCATGATAAGAACAAACAAATGCCGTTCGCCGGCCAAAACTGAACATTTCCTTACCAATGTCGAAGCTGATATCTTGCGGATCGACCGAAAAAACAATATCTGGCTCTATGCCGGCACCCAGCAATTGACGGGAAATTCTGGAAACCGAGAAAACTACAAATTTCTGCCTATGCTGTTTTACCCAAGGCAACGCATCATCCAACGAAGGCCCCCCGGCCAATATCACGACTGTTTTTCCGCGAAAAGCATTCTGCAGCAATTTCGCCGGCAGTCGATTATCGGCAATATTCTTAATCTGCCGATCAATAAAGGCTTCTTGCCCAATTGCAGTATTATTTTCCCAATGCAATTGGGACAAAATTTCAACGATACCCCAACTCAACTCGGCGTATTCATTGATAAAATCGTCCTGTGCGCAGATAGCATTGAACGAACGGACCGCGTTGATATATAGGTAATCGGCCATCTTAAAGTTTCGAATCGCCGTCACCCAGTCTTGCAAGCTAATGCAAACAATGCGCTCGCTCAGACCGTCAAGCAACTCATACTCTTGTAGTGCCTGTAAAACGGCTTCTGGCTCGATGAATATATAGCGCGTCCCTTTCGGCAGCGATTTGTTCTGTACATAGTGAGGGAGCAATCCAGAATCGGTGCCGATAATAATATTCAAGGTATTTTCCTTGAACAGCGCCTCACCAAATCTGGCATCGAACAACGCAGCAGCACTCACTTTGTCAAAATTATGACGACTCAGGTTAAATAGAAATTTCTCCCCAAATCCATTGACCGTCAACGGTCCGAGCAGGTGCTCGCTTACCAAATGAGTTTCATCGTTCATCTTTGCCGTTTTCGGTAAATTCTTATTGCAATAATTGCAACACGTTCTGGGTGGATTGGTTTGCCTGTGCCAGCATCGCTGTCCCCGCTTGTTGTAAAATCTGCGCCCGACTCAAGTTTGCCGTTTCCGTTGCAAAATCAGCATCCATAATCCGCGAACGGGCAGCACTTTGATTCTCGATAGACGACTGTAAATTGGAAATAGTTGCCGAAAAACGATTTTGGATTGCACCCAGTGTAGCGCGAAAGTTATCGATCTTCGAAATAGCGGTATCGATATGCGCTATCGCGGACATCACATTCGAGAATAACGCATTGCTGCCAATTGACGCCACATCGCCGAACAGCTGATTCAGACCAGACATCAATTCCAGATTAGACACAGTAATGCTAATCTGATTGTTAGTACTGGTATTTGGGCCGACTTGGAAAACCGCATTCGACAAGGAGCCGTTGAGGATTTTTTTGCCGTTGAACTCGGTGTTTTCGATGATCCGCAGCACTTCCGTGCCGAGTTGTTTGAATTCGGTTTGGAGCTTCTCCCGGTCTCCGGAACTCACAGATCCGAAGTTAGCCGCTTGCAAAGCAAGGTCGCGCATTCTTTGCAGCGTTTCGGTTATATTCCCCATTCCGGCTTCGGCAGTCTGCGCCATGGAGATACCGTCGTTGGCATTTCTCATGGCTACCGTCATACCTCTTATTTGCGAAGTCATACGGTCAGCGATAGACAAACCCGCCGCATCATCTTTAGCGCTGTTGACCCGCAAGCCCGAAGAAAGCCTTTCCATGGAGGTTTGCAGACCTTCGTTAGTTTTACTCAACATCCGTTGACTATTCAACGATGCAATATTGGTATTGATGACCATAGCTGATGGCATGATAATTCTCCCGATGAATCTTGAATGAAATAGGCTTTATTGCCGCCACCCCATCTCACACACTTCTCATGCCATTTTTTAAAAAATATTACATATCAATTTGTTACAATAAAACAAACGTCTTCCGACATTTTTTTGACATCTTGCCCCAGCAAGGATTAACGCCACACTCCCGCCAACATCGGCAGTAATTCGCCGTCCACATAGAGGGCAAGGATGGAAAAAACACTGACTCCCGATCAAATGTTTTGACACGGAAATAACCACCCACGCCAAATACCATTTCACGGAAAAAAATGATCGCTACGAAAAAAACGCAGCTGGGGAAGTGATAATTGAGGAAAAAGGAAAAGAAACGCAACTCTAACAAATTCGCCAGAGTACGTTGTTTATCACCGCTAATAAGCGGAAGCCAATTCTAAAGTGTTACTGATTGCGATATGCTTGCACTGCTTGACGCCCGCGATCAAAAGCTAATTGCTGCTGGGCGACAATGCGTTTCTGCTCTTCGACTCTTGACTTAAACAGCACATCTTGCTGCAAAACCAATTCCGCAAGCTGTTTGAGAGATGCTTGCCACTCAAAGGGAATCGCTGGAGAAAACAACTGTTGCAAATAGGTATGTCTCGACTCCAAAACCATCGTCAGTGTTTCCCAATCCGCATGACTTATACAGAACTCAATTTTATCCGAATAAGCCAGTAAGGCGTTTCTTTGCTCTTCTAGCCAATGCTCGTCCAAACTGTTTGAATCCTCAGGCGATAGCATCCCAGGCTTCCTTGATATCTTTCATCAGAAAGACAACCTCGTCCAGCTTGTCTTCGCTATTTTCTTGACTGGCTTGCAGAAGACGGGAATTCATATAGTCATACAACTGGTGTAAATTTGCGGCCAATTCGCCACCTTGCTCAAGATTCAAGGCTTCGTTCAAGCCCCCGACAATACCAATCGCCTTGGAAATATAAATACTTTTAGCTTCCAAATCACCGTGAGCCATCGCACCTTTCGCCGAATTGACTCTGGCCAGAAAACCTTCCATCAACATTTGTATCAAGCGATGGGGAGAATCGTCCCCTACTCCTCCAGCGTTATGTACGTCGGCATATTGTTTGATACCTTTCTTGTTAGCAGAAACATGCATAGAAAGTTCCTCGTGGTTACGAATTTTGGATCCAATTGTTTAAAAAAGTACTAGTCGAATTAAACGCTCCAACCGCCACGTCCATCGCCGTAAACTGTTTCAACAGCATCGCCTCGTAATCGCTTTGCCTCGCCTCTATGGCAAGTTTCCGGCTTTCCAAAGCTGATAGCTGTTTCTTTAGAGAATTTTGTTGGGTGTCCAACGCCCCACCCGATTCCAAGAATGAGTTCAACGAATCATTCATCCGAGTCGCAACGCCGTTAGCGGAGGTAAAAATCTCACTCACCGCAGGTAATTCAGTACTTAATACACTATTCAATTTCGCGCTATCCAGAGACATTACTCCGTCCTTGACCGTGATACCAATCATTGCCAAGGAGTTATAAGTCTTGTCATAGCGCGCCGAGACCGATTGAACTTTAGCGGTGGCATCCTGACGGAGCAAACTGCTAGTAAGGCGTAGCGTCGAATTACCGATCAATGGGCCATTGCCAGAACCGCTACCATCAGAGGATCCGCCATATTGCCCCAGGCTTTTACTGGTCGAGCTGAATTTATTGTAGGCCGTGACAAATTCGTTAATAGCCGCAGTAATTGTGTCATTATCTAAACTGATATCGACATTAGTCGTTTTACCCTCGCTTCCAGCCTTCAATTCAAGGGTGACGCCAGACAGAACATCCGTGATGCTATTACTACTTCGAGTTGCAATTTGTCCATCAACTTCAATCTGGGCATCTTTGGGTGTAACCTGGGATTCAAGATTACCCGTGACAAACCTCGACAACCCGGATGCATCGGTGTGGTTTCCATCAATATCGGTTGCGCTAACTGTAAAGCCGTTCTCTGCGCCTGTATTCTTGCCTGTCAAAACCAATTTGGAAACCGTAGTTCCATATAGCGGATCATCAGTACCGTATAACGGATCACCTACAGGATAGGCGCTGTTAGTCTTATGATCGATATTAACGATGGTGGCCGTCACGAAGCTATTGCCAGATGCCTGATTGATAGCATCCCGCAAGCCCTCCAAAGTTGTAGTACTCGTGGCATTAACTTTGAAGGACAAGCCCGAATTCGTCCCGAATGTCAGCTCTCCTTCACCGACTTTCGCTTCTCCACCACCGATCTTTTGGGGGTCATCATTGATAAACTCGGTTGTGGTAATAGATTTTTGCGCCGTCGCCAGCTGATTAACCTTAAAAGAATATGAGCCAGGCACCGCTCCAAGGCCAGTGGTAACTTTTAAAACGGATTCATCGGAAGACGTGGACTTGTAGGTCTTGAATAAGCTACCGTTTTTCAGTTTAGCCACCGCCGTGCGCAAATCAGACAACGCACTTTTCAATGTTCCCAAACCGCTCAACCGAGTATTGGCGACGTTTTTTTGACGGCTGACTGCATTTAACCCTGGCTGGGCCTCGGCTTTCGCTAACTGGGTTACAAGCGATTGAATATCAATGCCGCTTCCTATACCTGTTGAAGATACTATGCCCATGACGCCCTCCTCACCCACTCAATGCGTATCAAGCACGGTCTTGAAGTACAGAACCTTGCTGCCCTTCCAGTTCCTGCATACGTTTTATAAACGCTAACATCTCCTCTGCCGGAATTTGCCGCACCACCTCACCGCTATCACTATCAACAACCTTAACCACGAGCTCTTTTGTCTCGTCGTCCACTTTAAATTGTAAATTGCGGTTGGCAGCCTGTAGCAGGTTATTACCTTGATCCGCTGCCAGTTTTACCAACTCAGGTGAAGCCGCCGGCTTGCTCTTACCGTGCTGATCGTCTTGAGTTACTGATGTCACTGACTCGCGAATACCGGTTTCTCCTTTAACAACCGAGGCATCCAGCTCTTCAGTTTTTTTATTGCCGGCTTTTCCAACAGTCACGGGAGATAGCTTCAACACGCTAGGGATCTCACTATTCATGACGCTCACCTTATACCTTGCAAATTAAACTGGAGGCCACGAAAAAACGTGGCCTCCCTCTTAGAATTACTGGAGCAAGCTAAGCACTGATTGCGCCGACTGATTAGCCTGCGACAACATCGCCGTACCTGCTTGTTGCAGAATTTGTGACCGGCTCAAGTTAGATGTTTCTACTGCAAAGTCGGCATCCATGATCCGTGAACGAGCAGCACTTTGGTTTTCAATAGAAGACTGTAAGTTACCGATCGTGGTCGTAAAGCGGTTTTGTACTGCACCTAAATTAGCACGGAAATCATCAATTTTGCCGATGGCCACATCTATACTGTCTATTGCAGATAACACATTAGCCGAAGTAGCAACACTGCCAATCGATACGGTACCAGCCTGAATAACCCCTATCCCTGACACGTTACTCAGATTAGAAACAGTAATCGAAATCTGATTGTTCGCAGAAGTTCCGGCTCCTACTTGAAATATAGCTCCAACCAAACTGCCAGCCAAAATTTTCTTACCATTGAACTCGGTATTACCGATAATCCGGCCAATCTCATCACCCAGCTGTTTAAATTCAGTCTGCAATTTTTCGCGGTCGGAATCAGACACCGCACCCCTGTTGGCAGCTTGCACCCCAAGATCGCGCATACGCTGCAAAGTTTCGGTAATCGCGCCCATCGCACTTTCGGCCGTCTGAGCCATGGAAATGCCATCGTTCGCATTACGCATCGCGACGGTCATACCGCGAATTTGCGAAGTCATTTTATCAGCGATTGACAAACCCGCCGCGTCGTCTTTTGCAGAGTTGACACGCAGGCCGGAAGACAACCGCTCCATGGAAGTTTGTAGTGATTGGTTAGTCCTAGTTAACTGACGTTGACTGTTCAAGGACGCGACGTTTGTGTTGATTACCATTGCCATGATTTTACCCTCCACTTTCTTTCAGATTTGTTGCTCTCTGAAAGCAATGTTTATTGTTTGGTTAAAGAAACTTTCGAATTCGATTTGTTTATCGACCCAATCAAAAATAACTTTAGTCTTTTTCTAATTTTTTCTCGTACAGGATTAGCCCATCAAATCCCATGACATGGGCGTGCCCTTATTAACAGCCTTGGCGAGACGCCGGCCCAGCAAAATGGACAGATACTTAGGCGGCAAGCCGCAGCCTGGCCGAATGGCGCGCAAATTATCCAAGGTTAACACCTCCCCGGCTTTGACATCTTTCACGACATATAACGAGCGACGAAAAACCAAAGACTTTTGCTCAGCTTCCGTTGGCCCATAGCTGACTTGCCCAAGCGACTGCCATGCTCTCTCGGCCTCCACCACTAGTTGCTCCATTTCAGTCGGCTCCATCGAGAAGGCACTATCGACTCCGCCATCGGCACGATTGAGCGTAAAGTGTTTTTCGATAACCGTTGCGCCCAACGCGACGCTCGCCACTCCCACCCCCACCCCCATCGTGTGATCGGATAGCCCAACCTCACAATTAAACATCTCGCGCAGATGAGGAATGGTCAGAATGTTGGTGTTATTGGCCGCCGCCGGGTAAGTACTGGTACATTTGAGTAGAATCAAGTCCTTGCAACCAGCCTCGCGAGCTGCACGCACGGTCTCGTCCAATTCTGCCAACGTAGCCATGCCAGTGGAAATGATCAGTGGCTTACCCGTAGCAGCAACCCGACGGATCAATGGCAAATCGGTATTCTCGAACGAAGCAATCTTGTAGCAAGGCACATCAAGACTTTCCAGAAAGTCGACGGCCGTATCATCGAAGGGCGTACTGAACGGAATCAGACCCATTCTCCTAGCATGTTCGAAAATCGGCTTGTGCCACTCCCACGGCGTATAGGCTTCGCCGTAAAGCTTGTATAGCGAGGCACCTGCCCACAGGCTGTTCGGATCGCCGATATGAAACTCGCGCTCGTCCAGATCGATGGTCATGGTATCAGGCGTATAGGTCTGGATCTTTAGCCCATGCGCGCCTGAGCTGGCGACCGCCTCGACAATATCCAGGGCACGGTCTAGGGATTGATTATGATTGCCTGACATTTCGGCGATGATGAAAGGACGATGATTTCGCCCTATCCATCTGTCCGCAATTTTGAATTCTTTGGCCATGTCTTTACAGTTTTTTTATATAGTGCGTTGCTTCGAGTTGATAGTCGGCCCCCAAGAACAAACGGCTAGAAGGTTTGTTGCCGTCCAGTACGCAGGCTCGAATGTACTTGATTTCGGGGTGATTACGTTTCAACCAGTATTCTGCCGCCAGCAACAGATTATGGCCTTGTCCGGAATGGATCGCATCCGGAACAAGATAGATCGACACCTCCGCTCCATCCTGTTGTTGGTCAAAACGCACCACCCCTACCGGCAGGCCTTTTGATTCACCAATCAGCAATACCTTATCCTGAGAGAACATCACTGTCTCAAACCATTTTCGATGGTTTTCCCAAGCAATCGGCTCAGGGTTTCTCGACACCGACCTGATATCCGGATGGTTGCGCCACTGGAACAAATTAAGCGTATCCTCGTTGACCACTTTTCTGATATCGATACCACTACATCCCAATTTACTGGCAACCCGAGATGCTCCAAGCCCATCCACGGCATTTCTTGCGTTATGCGAAATAAGCTGAATTAGCGGGTCATTCCCCATCAACGCCGCAGCATGTCGCTTGATTGCTTCTATCAGATCGCCGTCCATAACAGGCGCATATAACCAGCCCAAACGCGCCGCATCAACAATCTGTTGTTGCTGATTAGCGGCTACACAGATACTCAACGCCGGCAGTCCCAAACAACAACGCTCCCAGACTGCTGTGCCACCGGCGCCAATCGCCAAATCGGCCGCAGCCATCAGTTCAGCCATGCGACTAGTTTGCACATGACAAACATATCCCTGCGCAGCACAAACCGCCTCAATCTCTTCTCGGCATGGATGCTGCGCGCCAATCACCACATCCACCTGCAATCCAATGACGCCCGACTCCGTCAAAGCTTTAATGGCTTTGCCCGTATAGTTGTCCGCATCGACACCGCCAAAAAACACGAGGATTCGTTTGACTGGCCCAGAACGTGGCTGGTTTTTTTTGCGCAATTGGCGGAATTCATCTCGCAGCAATGCATAGCCAGGACCGAGCAATAACCGGCAATGAGCAGGCAGCTTGCCGGCGTAGCGTGTTTGCATCTCGGCATAGTAGTTCTGGTCGAGCAGCATGTCGCAATCGTGATGGCGATCGGCAAGATCATCAATGACCATGATTTGCCTGACACTCTGCCGCAGTACAGCTTCCCAGCACCTGTCCAGCGCGTAATGATCGACCACCAGCCAGTCCCAGCTTTTATCAGCAAGCGCCTGACGAGTCGCATCCGCATCTTGGCCTTGACTAACGCCCAACCACGCCGCATGAGCCAAATCGCCAGACACAGCTAAAGCCGAGTCGCTAACCAATCCGATGTATTCCATGCCTTTTTCCAGCAACAGGCCACGCAGATGCTTGGGTATGTGACGACAAACGAAACGAACCTCCACACCTCGTTGCGTCAAGACATTGGCCAAAGTCAGGCAACGCATGAAATGACCGGTGCCGATTTGCGCGGAAGCATCGACCCGAAAGGCAACCCTCAAGCGGATATCTCGCCGGATTCGCGCAACACCTTGAACATCAACTCGGCACGCCGCCAATCCTCGAGCGTATCGATGTCCTGTACGCGATAGCGCGGCAAAAATACCGGAGCGGCCGCTTCGGAAAACAATGGCAATTCGCGAAGGAACGCCTCGCTACGCCCCCAGTAGAACTGGCCCGCATCATGGAAGCTTTCTTCCAGATCCTGCGAACGGGTATTGAATTGCTCTGGATGGAACATCGCTAGACGCCCATTAGGTGTAAACCTGATCGCGCGCTGAATTGGAAACGGAAAACTGGTGACTGAGAATGCATAATCACTGTTTGCGGCAATCAGCGTTTCATAACCAATCCGCAAATCCGCGGCAATAATGAAAGGCGCGGTGGCGTAAATACAGCAAACTGTTTGCGGAGCCTCTCCTTGTTCTGCGAACCATCGGATAGCATGGTTAATGACCGGGATGGTCCCAGCATAATCATTGGCTAATTCGGGAGGACGCATGAATGGAATTTCCGCACCGTACTCACGGGCAACGCAGGCAATTTCCGCATCGTCGGTGGAGACAATGATATGGTCGAACAGTTTGGATGCCTCCGCCGCCTCTATCGACCACGCGATCATCGGTTTCCCACAAAAGTCTTTGATGTTTTTACGCGGAATGCGCTTGCTACCGCCCCGTGCAGGAATCACTGCTATTCTCATTAGCTCTCCATTTTGGTGATTGATAAGTCGATAGAAGCAGACGGATACAAAGCGGGGTTCCGCTTACTCCAACATCCGACGATGTACTCAATCGCTAACAGTCTTTTGCTACACACTCTCTTAACACCGAAGATGCATAAGGCCATCATCAATACCGGACATCACAAGGCGGATTCTAACAATGATAAGCAATGAAACTTGAAAAAATCTTTAATCCGCATGTCATCGTCAAGGGCTTTAAGCAAATTGAGTCGTACAGACTGCAAGCAATTTTTAGGTTAACTTGTCGCGCGAGTTAAATTTCACACTAAAGTTTTCGAGCAACTTGTCGATACCCGATTGCGTAAGCAAGTAAGCTAGCAGGAAAGTCAGATAAGGGAAGGACTTTTGACACCGGTTTATCGGTATTTGCTGTTCCGAGTCAGCAAATACCGATAAACCAAAGGCAAAAACACGATTGGTTGGGATTTACTTAAAAAGCTTTCCTCACATGTCGCACGCGAATTCAAGATATTCTCTGTTAGCACCCGCCTATAGAAGACCACCAGCTTCGATGATAGGTTTGGATAGATCGGCGATTGGAGGGGGTATACCTAGTGTGAAAGCGCAAAAACCAAGGAATTGCACAACCCCGCTTTTGGCGCGTAGCCATTATTAAAATAACAACGGGGTTGGACGGCTATTTTTCGGTGATTGTGCCACATTAACTTAATCTGAAATATTGGCTTTTACAACAGCCTCCTAACAACGATTCACAATTACGGCTCTCCGTTTCTGCGGGGAATATGGGCTAAATACAAGGGGATTGACCATGGTTTCAATAGTTACCGGAATGACACCAACGCAAATTTCAGCGTTGACCACTACCCAGATCAAAGCGTTGAGCACGGCTGATTACCAAGCGATGACAACGGCTCAAATCCAAGCGATCACTAGTGACCAGATCACGGCCATCGAAACCAGAGACCTCGTCGTACTGAGTTCCGGACAAATAGAAGCGATACAGACATACAGCTTACAGTCCTTAGCAACCAGCCAACTCCAAGCTTTTACCTCGGGCCAAATTCAAGCGCTCTCAACCGATCAAGTTCAAGCGCTAACCACAGATCAGATCGTTGCCTTGACCACATCACAGGTCAAAGGACTGGAGACTCGTGATCTTGCTTCTCTTTCCACCGATCAAATTGCCGCACTGGAAACACGCGACCTAGCTGCTTTGACCACTGCTCAGATTGGCGCCTTAACCACCGATCAGATCCAGGCGCTCAGCACCAACCAGATCGTGGCGCTGACCACCGCCCAGGTCAAGGCGTTGACCACCGATCAATTGACGGCACTGTCGACCGATCAAATCGGCGCGCTGGAAACCCGCGACGTGGCATCCTTGACCACCGCCCAGGTGTCGGCGTTGACCACCGATCAAATCCAGAGCGGCTTGAAAACAGCACAAGTCTCGGCGTTGACCACCGCACAAGTGGCCGCCTTGACCAGCGATCAAGCTCAAGCCCTCAGCACCGACCAGATCGTAGCGCTCACCACCGCCCAAGTGAAGGCCTTGGAAACCGCCGACCTGGCCGCACTATCCACCGACCAAATCGGCGCGCTGGAAACGCGCGACCTGGCTGCTTTGACTACCGCCCAGATTGGTGCGTTGACCACCGACCAGATCCAATCACTGAGTACCGGGCAAGTCTCAGCATTGACAACGGCTCAGATCACCGCTTTTTCGACCGATCAAATCCAGGCGCTCAGCACTAACCAAATCGTGGCATTGAGTACGGCACAGACTAAGGCACTGGAACTAGCCGATCTGGCCGCATTATCTACCGACCAAATTGCCGCACTGGAAACGCGCGACCTGGCGTCATTGACCACCGCTCAGATTGGCGTGTTGACCACCGATCAGCTCCAGGCACTTAGCACCGACCAGATCGTGGCGCTGACCACTGCCCAGGTTAAAGCTTTGACCACGGCTCAATTATCGGCACTGTCGACGGATCAAATCGGCGCGCTGGAAACCCGGGACGTGGCGTCCTTGACCACCGCCCAGGTAGCCGCCTTAACGACCGATCAAATCCAAAGCGGCCTGAGTACGGCACAAGTCTCGGCCTTGACCACCGCACAAGTGGCCGCCTTGACCACCGATCAAGCCCAAGCCCTCAGCACCAACCAGATCGTGGCGCTCACCACCGCTCAAGTGAAGGCGTTGGAAACCGCCGACCTGGCCGCGTTATCTACCGACCAAATCGGTGCGCTGGAAACGCGCGACCTGGCTGCTTTGACCACTGTTCAGATTGGTGTATTGACCACCGATCAGATCCAGGCGCTCAGCACCAACCAGATCGTGGCGCTGACCACCGCCCAGGTCAAGGCGTTGACCACCGATCAATTGACGGCACTGTCGACCGATCAAATCGGCGCGCTGGAAACCCGCGACGTGGCATCCTTGACCACCGCCCAGGTAGCCGCCTTAACGACCGATCAAATCCAAAGCGGCCTGAGTACGGCACAAGTATCGGCGTTGACCACCGCACAAGTGGCCGCCTTGACCAGCGATCAAGCCCAAGCCCTCAGCACCGACCAGATCGTGGCACTCACCACGGCTCAAGTGAAGGCCCTGGAAACCGCCGATCTGGCCGCATTATCTACCGACCAAATCGGCGCACTGGAAACACGCGACCTAGCTGCTTTGACCACTGCTCAGATTGGCGCCTTAACCACCGATCAGATCCAGGCGCTCAGCACCAACCAGATCGTGGCGCTGACCACCGCCCAGGTCAAGGCGTTGACCACCGATCAATTGACGGCACTGTCGACCGATCAAATCGGCGCGCTGGAAACCCGCGACGTGGCATCCTTGACCACCGCCCAGGTGTCGGCGTTGACCACCGATCAAATCCAGAGCGGCTTGAAAACAGCACAAGTCTCGGCGTTGACCACCGCACAAGTGGCCGCCTTGACCAGCGATCAAGCTCAAGCCCTCAGCACCGACCAGATCGTAGCGCTCACCACCGCCCAAGTGAAGGCCTTGGAAACCGCCGACCTGGCCGCACTATCCACCGACCAAATCGGCGCGCTGGAAACGCGCGACCTGGCTGCTTTGACTACCGCCCAGATTGGTGCGTTGACCACCGACCAGATCCAATCACTGAGTACCGGGCAAGTCTCAGCATTGACAACGGCTCAGATCACCGCTTTTTCGACCGATCAAATCCAGGCGCTCAGCACTAACCAAATCGTGGCATTGAGTACGGCACAGACTAAGGCACTGGAACTAGCCGATCTGGCCGCATTATCTACCGACCAAATTGCCGCACTGGAAACGCGCGACCTGGCGTCATTGACCACCGCTCAGATTGGCGTGTTGACCACCGATCAGCTCCAGGCACTTAGCACCGACCAGATCGTGGCGCTGACCACTGCCCAGGTTAAAGCTTTGACCACGGCTCAATTATCGGCACTGTCGACGGATCAAATCGGCGCGCTGGAAACCCGGGACGTGGCGTCCTTGACCACCGCCCAGGTAGCCGCCTTAACGACCGATCAAATCCAGAGCGGCCTGAGTACGGCACAAGTCTCGGCCTTGACCACCGCACAAGTGGCCGCCTTGACCACCGATCAAGCCCAAGCCCTCAGCACCAACCAGATCGTGGCGCTCACCACCGCTCAAGTGAAGGCACTGGAAACCGCCGATCTGGCCGCGTTATCTACCGACCAAATCGGCGCGCTGGAAACACACGACCTGGCTTCCTTGACCACTGCTCAGATTGGCGCCTTAACCACCGATCAGATCCAGGCGCTCAGCACCGACCAGATCGTGGCGCTGACCACCGCCCAGGTCAAGGCGTTGACCACCGATCAATTGACGGCACTGTCGACCGATCAAATCGGCGCACTGGAAACCCGCGACGTGGCATCCTTGACCACCGCCCAGGTAGCCGCCTTAACGACCGATCAAATCCAGAGCGGCTTGAAAACAGCACAAGTGTCGGCGTTGACCACCGCACAAGTGGCCGCGTTGACCAGCGATCAAGCCCAAGCCCTCAGCACCGACCAGATCGTGGCACTCACCACGGCTCAAGTGAAGGCACTGGAAACCGCCGATCTGGCCGCATTATCTACCGACCAAATCGGCGCGCTGGAAACTCGCGACCTAGCTGCTTTGACCACTGCTCAGATTGGCGCCTTAACCACCGATCAGATCCAGGCGCTCAGCACCAACCAGATCGTGGCGCTGACCACCGCCCAGGTCAAGGCGTTGACCACCGATCAATTGACGGCACTGTCGACCGATCAAATCGGCGCGCTGGAAACCCGCGACGTGGCATCCTTGACCACCGCCCAGGTGTCGGCGTTGACCACCGACCAAGTCCAAAGTGGCTTGAAAACGGCACAAATCGCAGCGATGCTTTACACTCAAGTTGCCGCCTTGACCACCGATCAAGCCCAAGCGCTGAACACCGATCAAATTGTCTCCCTGACAACCGATCAGGTTAAGGCTCTGGAAACCGCCGACCTGGCCGCACTATCCACCGACCAAATCGGCGCACTGGAAACGCGCGACCTGGCGGCTTTGACCACCGCTCAGATTAGCGCCTTGACCACTGATCAAATCCAGGCACTCAACACCGACCAGATCGTGGCGCTGAATACCGCGCAGGCCAAGGCGCTGACCACCGATCAGTTAGCAGCACTGTCGACCGATCAAATCGGCGCGCTGGAAACTCGCGACCTGGCGGCTTTGACCACCGCCCAGATATCGGCTTTGACCACCGACCAAGTCCAAAGCGGCTTGAAAACGGCACAAATCGCCGCGATGCTTTACACTCAAGTGGCCGCCTTGACCACCGATCAAGTCCAAGCACTGAGCACCGACCAAATCGTGGCGCTGACCACGGCCCAAGTGAAGGCGCTGGAAACCGCCGACCTGGCCGCGCTATCCACCGACCAAATCGGCGCGCTGGAAACGCGTGACCTGGCTGCTTTGACAACTGCCCAAATTGGCGCTTTAACAACTGATCAAGTCCAGAGTGGTATCAGTACAACGCAAATCCCAGCATTGACGACCTCTCAGATCGCCTCACTGACTACGGACCAAATCCAGGCACTCAGTACCGATCAGCTCAGCAATTTGACGACAACTCAGGTTCATGCGCTGACAACGGCTCAGGTGGCTGCCCTGTCAACAGATCAAATACAGTATTTGACTTTCTAGGCAAGCTACTCGAAGCTGCTCATAGCGCACATCCGGTGAGATTCAAATCACCGGATGCCGCTATGGGCATTTTCCGCCTGATGCCCGATCTACTCTTCATCAACCGTTAGTGAGTCACCGTGTCGTTTACCGAAGTTGATTTTAACTCTGTGCTACTGCATGCATGGAAGGGGGAGCTCGATTTTGGTCAATTATTGAATTGTGCGGAGCAATTGCAAACTCACAGTTTAGCGCCTCTCGCTGCCGTGCTTTACCAAACATGGTTGCGACGCAACCAAACGCCCTATAACCATTTAGTCTGCTTCAATCTGGGCACAGTGCTTTTCAATGAAGGCGACTTATCCGGTGCAAAAGATGTCTATATTCAAGCCATCCAGATGGCACCGGCATTTGCGCAACCCCACTTCAATCTGGGTTTGACTTACGAGCGCATGGGGCAGGCCGATGCGGCCATCACCGAATGGCGCTGGATCGATGACAATATTCCGCCCAATCATTCAGAACATAGATCATTACTATTACTCGCATTGAACAATCTAGGCCGCTTACTCGAAGCAAATAAGCAATATGCCAGTGCACTTGATTATTTGACTAAAAGTCTCGCGATCAAACCCCTTCAGCCGGACGTGCTGCATCACTGGGTATTTCTGCGGGAAAGACTGTGTGCTTGGCCTGTATATGCCTCATTACCTGGCATAAAACCCGAGCTGATGCGTCAGTCGACTTCCGCGCTTGCCATGCTCAGCCTATCCGACGATCCGGAAGCGCAACTTTCCGCTGCGCGAAATTTTGTCAAAAACAAGATCAACTCGAATGTTCCCACGTTGGCTTCGCCAAAAGCATACGGTCACAAGAAAATACGCATCGCCTATTGCTCATCCGATTTTTGTTTGCATCCGGTAGCCATGTTGACCGCCGAGTTATTCGAACTTCACGATAGGGAAAATTTCGAAATTTATGGTTATTGCTGGACGCAACAAGGTCATTCGCCCCTCCGCCAGCGGATCATAGACGCCATGGATCACTTTGAACGTATCGACACTATCAGCGATAGAGAAGCGGCCGAGCTAATTCGAAGACACGAAATCGACATTCTCGTTGACCTACAAGGACAAACGCTGGGCGCGCGCGCCAATTTACTTGCTTATCGGCCAGCACCAATTCAGATCACCTATCTTGGATTACCGGCAACAACCGGACTGCCGTCGATAGATTACGTCATTGCCGACCGTTTCCTGATTCCTGAGGAATACGCAGATTATTATTCAGAAAAGCCGCTGTATATGCCCGACGTGTACCAGGTGAGCGACCGGCAACGGCAAAACGCCCCTATTCCGAGCAGGGAGAGCTGTAATCTGCCTCCGCAAGGCTTCGTTTTCTGTTCGTTCAACAACAACTACAAGTACACGCCGGAAATTTTTGACCGCTGGATGAACATTCTACGGCGCGCGCCTGATAGCGTACTGTGGTTGCTTGCTGACAACCCGTGGGCCGAGATTAATTTGAGAAACGAAGCCAAAACTCGCGGCATCGATCCTGAGCGTCTAATCTTCGCATCAAGGGCGTCTCCCGATCAGTATCTGGCTCGCTTTGCCGTAGCCGATTTGTTCCTTGATACCTTTCCGTTCAACGCTGGCACCACCGCCAATGATGCCTTATGGATGGGCCTACCGGTATTAACTCGCAGTGGCCGCTCCTTCGCTTCACGCATGGCCGGCGCTCTATTAACGGCGGCAGATTTATCTGAATTGGTGACTGATAATATGCACGATTATGAAGATAAAGCTGTTGCGTTAGCTCAAGCACCCGACCAATGCTTGCGCATCAAGGAACATTTGCAGCATGTCAGATCCAACGGAGTCCTGTTCGACACGCCGCGCTTCGTGCAGAATCTCGAACAACATTTCAAGCACCTAATTGACGAGTTGAATCCTGACCAAACATCTCGCAGGTAACCAAGTCTCGCAAATATCTACCGGATAAAACGCGAAGGTATTGTGTTAAGAAATCATATCGCCACTGCCCGCACCGCATACTGGAACGCCATGGCGTCTTTCTCCGCTTGTTCCGGATCATGCCCGCTGGCGATTGCCATTGCCCGAATATGTGGCATGTACTTGTCTCCGCCTGGAAAATTAAATACTCTTGATACCGCCGACTCAATTCGAAAACCGTTTGATTCAAACATTTCGAAAATTGTCTTGCGGGTAAAAAACCGCAGATGAGTTCGATCAAACAGTCCGCTATCTTCGTACCTAAACTCGCCGATGTTGAGTCTGGCTTGAAAACTCCAATGTTGCGCGTTGGGTATGCAAGCAATCACAGCATTGCCTTGCGTCATTCGAGACCTGAGTTTTCGCAGTACTAGCCAAGGATCACGCAAATGCTCAAGTACGTCACCAAATACCCAAACATCTGAAGGAAACAAAGTATCTAGTTCGACATCGGTCATTTTTTCGATGTCAGCGCATAACGCCTGACGACACACCTGCTGAGCAATCGCGACATTGTCGTCGTCAATATCGATACCAATCCAATGGCAATCCGGACTGGTTTTCAGGTATTCCTTGGCTAGCGTTCCACGCATGCAACCGACTTCCACCACTTTGTCCAGTTTGGGTGGCAACATAGCCAATATCGAATCGTTGAATAAGTCGTGCGCGGGAGTTTGTTTCATATGAGAACCTTGTGGATTTGCTTGGGGTATTTTCTGAAATACTTGCTGCCGAATTTGATTGTAAGCTGCAGCATATTCAGGAAAACCTTGCTGATTCATCGCAATTTTCAGCGCATCACTGATTATTGCCTGGTGTTTAAACTGTCCCAGTTGATTGGACCAACTCATTGTAAAGGGATTACAGATTTCGGTTTTCCAGGTATTGTCACTTAATAGCAGCGAAGCGACCCCTTCGACAACAAACACTTTACGCGCTACTGCTCCGGGATAAGCGGTTTTATGCGATAGCTGTTGGGTCAATTCATCTTCGCCATTCGGCTGCTCGGCTATGGCGAAAAGTTTTTCGGTTATCTCCAGCCAAGTTCGCCAAAAGCACGGTTTAGCCACGAAATAATTGCTGAAGACAATGTTTCGGGAATCCATAACCAACGTCTGCAAATCAACGGCGAAGCCAATTCGGTCAAAAAACTGCTGACAAGTCGCCATTGCGCCTGGATCGGAAACGTTGCTGCCTTCAAACACGTTCCTAAAAAAAGCACCGATATCCGGTTGCGGGCTAAACAGAAAAACATCCGTATCATCTGCTCCGGCCTCGATAAATGACATGACATCACGATAAGACATGCCTGTCTTATCGCGAAAGCGCGGCGAAAAAAAGCCGTAATAAGCTGACTCATCGAGAGCAGGGGAATCTTGGAAGTACTTGCGTATCGGCCAATACTCAAACCAATCCGGACGTTCGTTGGCGGTATTGTCGAACAGTAAATACCCCTCTTCCATTGAATCTAACGTTTTGGGGGAATAAGCGATGTGATAGAGAAAAGCCTTCATTTAATTCGTAATTGCATGCATATTGAGTAATTGACAACTGTTGCGTGTTGATGACCAAAAGTAAGCTACGAACCCCATTTGCCAAAATATTGCATTCGGCCGCTTTCCCATTCCTGGGTTCCAAAAGCACCGCCGCTCTGATGAGTGAGACAAATCGGCCAGGTACCGATTTTTAACCCGTGTTTCGCCGCGCTACGGCAAAAGTCCAAATCATAAAAATGAAAATCAAAACGCGGATCGAACAAAAGTTCGGCCTTCAGCAAAATACTTTTTGATGCGGCCAAGAATAGCCCATCCAATAGCTCGCAGGCGCTAGGCGCGGGCCCGTAGCAGCTGATTTTTCCGCAAGCGTCGGTTCCATGTGCAACGGAACCGCTAAAATTTTCCGCAACATCCGCGCTCAAGCCACCATCAACGTGAACAAATGCCCAGCTTGGTTGATACGGTTGCCTGTGTTTATTGCCAACGACACCAATGACGTCAAACTCTCGCAAGCCTTCGATCAAGCGATCCACCAGATAGAAATCGTCAATCCAGACGTCGTCATGCATAAATACCAAGAAATCGGCAGCATCGTCGGAAAGAATCCGCTCATTATAGACTTCCGGCAATCCACGCCGATTTTGATAGGACACATGCGCACGCATACGTTTATCGTGCTGCAAACGTTTTAAAGACAAACCCAATGCCGATCGCATCCAAAAATCATCTTCGGTCTTCAGCGTGGCGCTAACAATTTCAATGACCGGCTTCCGATTGTGCTCGGGCAAATAATGGATTGGCCGATGACATATGTCCAATAACACCTGTTCGAGGCTACGAACGAATCGTTTTGAATCAAACAAAGGTGTTTCAAGTTTACGGGTACGCAAATAGGTTTTGTAATCGGCAATTTGTTGCGGTTGTTGTGCAAGCAGGACTGCTCGCTCTTCGTAAGCATGCCAATTCGGCATGATCAGTTCGGGTAACCCCACCGCGTTCAAAAGACTTCCCGCCATGCGAGAGGCGAAAGTATTACCTGGACAGGTCAATACCGGCAAATCCGCCCAGAGGGCATCACTAGCAGTCGTTCCGGCATTATATGGGCTAGTATCGAGCAACAAATCCGCTAATCGATAACGCGCGAGATATTCCATCGGCGTAACCTTCGCCGCGAAAATCAAACGGCCCGGATCGACACCCTGTTTCTGCGCTTCGTCACGAAGATTGGCTTTTGCCATTTCGTTGTCCGCGACCAGCCACAAAACGCTCTTGGGAACGCGGCTCAATATTCTCATCCAGACAGAAAACACCTCCGGGCTGATTTTATAATTACCGTTGAACGAACAATAGATAAAGCCGTCATCCGGCAACCCGCACGCCGCCCTGCTGGGTGTCTCGCCGATGCCTCGCTGGGTATCGTTTACCTGGTAAACATCTGGCAGATACAGTGGCTTCTCGACAAAGTACGGCGCCAGCGCCTCCGGAAACACAAATCGATCGGCCAAAACGTAATCGATTTCCGGCATGCCCATCGTGCCGACAAAACCAAGGTAGGAAACCTGGATAGGAGCCGGTTTGTAAGCCAAGATGGTCGGCCTTGCTCCCGAGGTCAATCCGGTTAAATCGATCAGCACATCGATTTCCCGGTCACGTATCGCCTGTGCTGCTTCCCGATCAGACAGGCCATGAATCGGCACATGATGATCCATGGCCTGCAATACTCTCTGTCTGAGAGCGCCACCGTCGTCTACACTGTAATCGATAGCACTTATCTCGAAGCGCTGCCGATCATGCAGTTCGAATAATTCGGCAGACAAAATGGACACGGCATGCCAACAAAAATCACCCGACAGATAACCGATTCGAAGTTTATCGTGCTGATAGCCTGCTACGGGCGACATACGAGGCAGATTTCTCGGCACTTTACGATCAACCCACGCAGAAATTACGCTTAACTGTATCGAGGGGCTGTCAGTTAAGGCCAATATCCCTAAAGGACCACAGTGCTCAAGCAGTTGCTGTTCCGATATACCCGCCACTGGCTCAAGAATTGGCCAATGACATATTTTTTGCCGAATATGCAGATAGTGCTGAATGACATCGGGCTGTTCGGGATTAGTTATCAGGCTGCGCTTTAGCAACATTTCCGCTTGATCGTAACGCCGCGCGTTCTCATGGACGCGACCGCTGTGATTCAATAACAGAGTTTGCGCCTCGGCGGGTTGCAGAGCGCGTTGCCAAACCTCAATAGCCTTTTGGGCGTCTCCCATCGCCTCATATGCCAAACCCAAATTCACTGCGGCCTGGTAAAAATCCGGTTTGAGCTGCAATGCCGCTTCATAAGCGACTATCGACTCAGGTGATCGGCCAAGTGACCGAAACAAAAGCCCTTGGTTGTATAACGCCACATGACGCAAGTGAAGTTCATCGCTATTTGCCTGAGCTAGCCATTCTTGATAGGCCTCGATAGCACCGCTAATCTCACCTTGTGCTTCAAGTTGTTTTGCCCGCTCCATTACTGCGATCAGTTGAGTCAACTTCATTGTTTTTTGCTCTGTAGCTGTGGATATGACATCAAAAGCCGCGCATCGCAGTAGTTCGCGGGCGTAAGGTCAACCATGACCATGGTCAATTCAAATTCTCCTGCAACGCGCCAGATATTTGCAGCACTTGAGATTCGGTCAGATCCGGATAAAGCGGTAGCGTGATTGCTTCGGCATAGTATTGTTCCGCTTGCGGATAATCGCCCGGTTTAAAGCCCAGATTTTGATAATAAGGCTGCAAATGAACCGGAATGTAATGCAGATTGACACCTATGCCGGCGTCGCGCAGTTGCCGAAAAACATTTAAGTGGGGCTTGCCGATCTGCGAAGTTTGCAGACGGATGACGAAAAGATGTAGCGAGGAACGGCAATCATCCGGCTGTAACTGCCAATTGAGCGGCAGCCCTGCTAACTGCTGCCGGTATATTTCGGCTAATTGATGCCGACGATCGACAAAAGCATCCAGCCGGTTAAGTTGGCTTAAGCCCAATGCCGCCTGAATATCGGTGATTCGATAATTGAAGCCTAGCTCGATCTGCTGATAATACCAAGGGCCATCCGCTGCTTGGGTCATATCCGCCGGCTCGCGCGTTATACCGTGGCTGCGCAGCAATGCCATCTTTTTGGCCAACCCTGCATCGTTAGTCAGCGCCATGCCGCCTTCGCCGGTGGTAATGATTTTGACCGGATGGAAACTGAAGATGGCGATGTCGGCATAACGGCAATTGCCGATCGGCTCGCCCCGATAACGGCCGCCAATCGCATGCGAGGCATCCTCAATGATTTTGAAGCCGTATTGCCGACTCAAGCGATGAATGGCCTCCATGTCGCAGGATAATCCGGCAAAATGCACGGGGATCACTACCTTGGGTAAACAACCGCGCCGTTCGGCTTGGCGTAATTTTTCAGCCAGGCATTCGACACTGAGATTGTAAGTCAGCGGATCGATATCGACGAAATCGACGCCGGCTCCGCAATACAACGCACAGTTAGCGCTGGCTACAAAGGTAATCGGGCTAGTCCAAACCCGATCGCCCGGCTTGACGCCCAGTGCCAGACAGGCCAGATGCAGCGCAGAGGTCGCGCTATTCACCGCCACCGCATGCCGAGCGCCGCAGTATTGAGCAAGCGCATTTTCAAACGCTGGCACCATTGGACCTTGCGTTAAAAAATCCGATTGCAAAACCTCTACGACCGCCTGAATGTCGGACTCGGAAATATTTTGCCGACCGTAAGGAATCACGACTGATTCGCTATTGCGCCGAAGCAGCGTGCTCGGCAATCAGATCACGCAATTCATCGACCGATAGAAAATGCTGATTGCTGCCGCTGTTGTAGCTAAAACCTGGCGTTACTTTTTGCGCGCCGGTACGAGCACAGTAATTTTTCATGTTATAACTAGCACCCGCCGGCAGAATAGCGTAATAGTTGCCCAAATCCACGGTGTTGAAACTGTCACTAACGGTAATCATTTCCTCGTGAATTTTTTCGCCGGCGCGTAAGCCAATCACCTGCTGCTCACAACTCGGACCGATCGCCTCAGCCATATCGGTAATCCGGTAAGAAGGGATTTTCGGCACCAGCACTTCGCCGCCCCAGGCATTCTCAATTGCCCACAACACCATATCCACGCCTTCTCGCAAACTGATATTGAAGCGTGTCATGTCCGGGTCGGTAATCGGCAAAACCCCGGTGTTACGCTGTTGCAGAAAAAACGGCACCACCGATCCTCGACTTCCCATCACATTGCCGTAGCGCACCACGCTAAAGCGAATGTCTCGGGAACCCTTAATATTATTGGCCGCCACGAACAGCTTGTCGGAACACAGTTTAGTTGCACCGTACAAATTGATAGGCGCCGCGGCTTTGTCGGTTGATAAGGCTACGACCCGTTTTACCTGGCTATCCAAACAAGCCTCAATTAAGTTTTGCGCACCCAGCACATTGGTCTTGATACATTCAAATGGATTGTATTCCGCAGCGGGCACTTGCTTCAGCGCAGCGGCATGAATCACGATATCGATGTCCTCCAGCGCTCTTTTCAGCCGACTTTGATCCCTAATATCGCCGATGAAATAACGCATGCATGATTGATTAAACCGCTGTTGCATTTCAAACTGCTTAAGTTCGTCCCTGGAAAAAATCACCACTCTTTTAGGGCTATATCGATCGAGAAGCACCTTTGTACACTCTTTGCCGAACGACCCTGTTCCGCCTGTTATCAGCACACTTTTTCCGCTTATCATGATCTGGACATTACCCTTTATATTTACTCAAGCAACTTCGGCAAACCAACTTAACTCGTCGGCGACGAATGAAGCATTAAAACCTTAGCACGAAATACGTTTTTCGCGAGAAGACTCATCAGTGTTGCCGCATGGTATCGCACCAAGATTGTCGCCAAACAATAGACCGCGAACTGCATTAAATCAAACGTAAACCTGGCGGCAAGGCCTCACCGAATATCTGCTTCTCTTGTTGCTCGTCCAACTGTTTATACTCGGCAACCATTTCTTGCCAAGATGCAGCAGCCTTGCTTTGTTTGAGCTTATCCAATACCCGCAAACGCAAATCTTCATCGATGTCGCGAGCCCGGTCGGCACAGCGGCGAGCGAGCAGCGTGGCGGCAAACCCGGCTTGCGGCTGTTTTTTCCAGTCGGCTTTCAGCAATTGTTCGAGCCAGAGACTGACTGTGGCCGGTGCAATCACATCATGATTGTTACCATGAAACAGAATCCGTCCGCCGATTCGCCCTACCGCCCACCAACTTTGCTCCGGTTCACCGGATTTTTCCAAACGTTTCAGCAACCACTCGCCGAGTTGAATTTTATCGGCTATCGCCAGCCGTTCCAAAGCGGCGGCCAGCCGCACCATGTCTTCGTAACCACGCGTGACCAATTGTTTGGCGACGCCGGCCTGACGAGCCACAGCGGGATTAACGAATTTAGCGAGGTCATTAAAGATCTGTTTCTGGGCATCCGCTTGCAGGCCGCCAGCCACTCGCCGCCACAGCGTCCACCATTCCGCCCAGTTCTGCTTTTCGTTTACAAATTGCAGACCTTCCGGATAAAGCTTCCAAAGCTGCTCGACGCGCCAATCATCCAAGGGATGACCGAAACCCGGCCGCAGGCAAAAGCCGGCTAGGCTCAACCACAAGCGCTCGTGTTGCTCGCTACGCCGCCGGTATTTGCCGCCCTCCAACAACACCCCAAACAACTCGCGCAGCAGCGGGGTGGACCAATCGCCGCGCGGCGCGGCTAAGACTTTTTCCAGATCCGCGCGTAGGGTTTTCACAGCCTGCGGATCGACGTGCTTGGACTTAGCACCAAACACCGCCTGGATTTTTTCCAGTGCTTGCGTTAGTTGGCTAGGCAACTCCGCTGCAACCGTTTGCCGGCTTTTGTTGCGGATTTGAAATTCCACATCCCAACGCTGGCCGGCATCCGCCACAGCCACGCATTGTAATTGCAAGGTGCCGACTTCGGTATAGGTGGCAGACAACTGCACGGTCACTTCGGCTTTCTGTTGCCCGTCGAAAGCGACCGCCAACGGCGGCAGACTATGAAAGCGTCCTTCGTCGAGTTCGATAATATCGCCGGGACGGTAATCGCCGTCGCCGCTAGCGGACAGCAAATGAAAGCGTACCGGCTGGCCGACCCGAAGGCCGAATTGGCGATCGGTCAAGACAATCTCATGCCCTTCCTCGCTGCCTTTCGGCAGGATACAAACTCCACGCCGGACCAGATCGGCGCCATTGTCCACCAATAGAAAATAACTACGCGCCGCGCCGCCGCCGATCCTAACTTTCTTGTCGCGGCGGGCGATGGCGTAACTCACCGCGCCATAGGCTACTGCCAGCTCGGGGTGGCGGTTATCGAGCAACAACGGCGGTTGGCCGCTGCGCCAAGTCGCCAGCAGGTCGACTACGCGCCGCACCATGGCCGAACTACGAAACACGCCGCCATTCAACAATAAGGCGTCCGGCACGATACTCTCGCCGTCTAGCGCGGCGTGCGCGGCGTGCGCGGCGTGAGCGTGCAACTGCAAAAAAGCAGCAATATGCTTGCTGATCGCCGGCTCCGCCGCGTAAGGCAAGCCAAACTCCACCACGCCGCTACGCTTCCTATCCGGCAACTCATCCAGTGCCGACAAGGGCAAAAACCCATCCAGCGCAATCCGCTCGACTTCTTCCCGGCTCAGCGCGGTGCTTTTGCTGCCGCCGATCAATTTGGAACCGCTGCCCAACAAGGTCACGGCCATTTGCACCGGCGCGTCTTCGGCCAGCAAACACTCCTTGGTGACTCGGCATTGTTCGAGCAATTGCGACAAATCTGCCGTCGAAAGCTTTTTATCGTCCACCCGCAAACGGCTTTCGGCAAGATGCGCAAGCGCCAAATCGATATTGTCACCGCCCAACATCAAATGATCGCCGACACCAATCCGTGTCAATTGCGGCTCGCCATCGCCATGTTCGATTTTGATCAAGGTTAAATCGGTGGTACCGCCGCCGACATCACAAACCAGCAATAGCCGGCTGCCGGCCAAACTGGGCTTGATATTGCCGGCATGGTGGCGCAACCAGTCGTAACAGACTGCTTGCGGCTCCTCCAACAAACGCACATCGCTTAAACCGGCCATCTTCGCTGCCGCCAAGGTCAATGAGCGGGCCGACTCGTCAAACGAGGCCGGCACGGTGATCACGACATTTTGCGCAGGCAGCGGCGCATCCGGGAATCGTTGCGTCCAGACCGTACACACATGCGCCAAGTAACTGGCACTGGCCGCCAACGGCGACACTTTGAATACCGAATTGTCGCTACCCCACGGCAAAATCGGCGCCGCATGATCGACTGCTGTGTGCGACAACCAACTTTTAGCGCTAGTGACTAAGCGCCCTTGCGATTTCGCGCCCAATAGGCGAGCAGCCTCGCCCAGCACCGCACCGTCCTCCGTCGTCAAATACCCGGCATCGCTGCTGAGCTCTCCCTCTGCCGGATGGTAACGTACCGACGGCAACAAGGGCCTAGCGGCCACTTCGCCAGGGGAGATCAGTTGCGGAATTTCGAATAGGTGAATGGTTTTTTCTGGATCGTTGGTATTTGCATAGGCGACGACGGTATGAGTCGTGCCTAGGTCGATTCCTACCAGATAGGACGAAGTGTGTTTATTCAAGCGTGTTAAATGGTTTATTGTAATTATTATCTGACGTCGGCGGATCAGCCCCTACTGCTGAACGTATTCTAATCGGGTTTAACGCGAAATATTCTGGTTTTTCACCGCTACGCGAATACCGTTCAGTAAAGTCGATCACTAGCGCAACACAACTAGCCGAATTAAGCCTTACCCCCAATCATCCGAACCTTTATCAGCAAGGTCATTCTCACTTGCCAGATTTACAGCCTTAATGACAATCTCTACCTACGGCAGCACTCGGCGTCATTTTCTAAAATCGAAACAGTCCGCGCTTACATTCAATAATTACTGACTAACGCCCGACAAAAACGGCACAAACGTTACTCGTTCTATCACCTCGTCCTCAAAACCGTGCTCGGTACGGGTGATGCGATGTAACTCTTGCAGGCCTTCGAGACCCACCGGAATGACCATCACTCCGCCGACAGCCATTTGTTCAAGCAGGGCATCGGGAATGTCCACCGGTGCGGCAGCGGCTAGAATGCCATCAAACGGCGCATGTTCCGGCCAACCCCAACCACCGTCGCTGTGTTTAAAACCGACGGTTTTGATATTCAATTCCCATAGTGTATCCCTGGCTTTTTTCATTAACGGCGCGATGCGTTCCACCGAGTAAAGCTGACCAACGAGTTTGGCCAATATCGCGGCTTGATAGCCACAGCCGGTGCCGATTTCCAATACCTTGCCAAGCGGGCCATGCTCCAGCAAGAGCTCGGTCATTTTGGCGACGATGTACGGCTGGGAAATAGTTTGATTATGGCCTATCGGCAAGGCGGTATCTTCGTAGGCACGGCTCTCCAGAGCCTCATCGACAAAAATATGGCGTGGCGTCTCGGCCATTACCGCTAATACTTTGCTGTTGGTAATGCCTTGCTCCCGCAAGCGAGAAATCATCCGTTCGCGGGTGCGCCGCGAGGTCATGCCTATACCTTGTAGACGTCGACTCATACCTGTGTCTCCAATACCAGCCAATCGCGCAATCCCTGCAGACGCTCGTAGCGGGTCAAATCCAGTTGTAATGGGGTAACTGAAACGTAGCCGTTTCTAATTGCATCGAAATCGGTGCCCGGTCCAGCATCCTGTTCGCTGCCCGGCGGACCTACCCAATATATGGTGTGTCCGCGCGGATCACTGGAACGAATTACCGCTTCAGCTTTATGGCGTTGGCCTAGCCGAGTGGCTTGATAGCCTTTCAGTTCGACGATTGGCAAGTCCGGAACATTAACATTTAACAGGGTATCTTCTGGCAGGGGGTGGGCTAGAATTTTTTGCATCAATGTCACAGCAACATGAGCTGCTGTATCGAAGTGTTTGGGATCACTAGAGGCCAAAGAAATTGCCACCGCCGGCAAGCCTAAAAAACGCCCTTCGGTAGCCGCCGCCACTGTGCCGGAATACAGCACGTCGTCGCCAAGATTGGCACCGTGGTTGATACCGGCAAACACCATATCGGGTTCGCGCTCTAATAAACCGGTTATCGCCAGATGGACACAATCGGTTGGGGTGCCATCGACTCGAACGAAACCGTTATCACAGGGAGTGGCGCGTAAAGGCATATCCAAGGTTAAGGAATTGCTAGCCGCGCTACGATTTTTATCCGGGGCCACTACCGACACCTCGGCGTATCGGCGTAAGGCCACTGCCAGTGTGTTAATGCCCTGGGCTAAATAACCGTCGTCGTTGCTGATTAGTATGTGCATACTGCTGTAAAACGCTTTAAAATTCCCGCATAGTAGCAAAAAAACCGCAAAACCAGCAGCTTACGTGACAAAAAAAACCACTCCCGACGACGCAATCTTGTTTAGAAACACGATCGGCAAAGTCAAAGCCATAGACACCAACACAGTGCTTCTTAAGCCCGACAAAAAGCCAAGACCAGTACCGTTGTATAAACCGCTGGAACAGGTTGACCCTTTACAAAAAGACGTAGACGGCTGCCTGGAAACCTTGTTTCAAGAAGACACGATCGCATTTCTAGTACCAGGTTTGCAGAAAAACGTGATCAGAAAACTTCGAAAAGGCTATTACGGCTTAGATGCCGAGATTGATCTACACGGTTTAAGTAGCCGCGACGCACAGCAACAATTATTGCGTTTTTTGCATCGTTGCGTAGAGGACGGTTGCCGTTGTGTGCAGATCATTCACGGCAAGGGTTACAACTCGCCGGACAATCAACCGGTGTTAAAAAATGACATTAACCTCTGGCTGCGCCAGCATAAAGACGTGCTGGCGTTTTGCTCCGCCCAACCTAAATCCGGCGGCGCCGGCGCCTTATTTGCCTTATTACGATTGCCTAATAAATTTATTTCATTGGACGACGATGTTTAACTCAGTCATACAATTCTTGGCTGACGATAGAATATGTACTGTGGGAACGAATTTAATTTTAATGAAAAGCTGGATATTTTGGACTTTAACAAAGCCCGGCAACCGCCCCGCCCCGCCTCGACAAACCAATTCAAACAATGAGTTACATCAACGGCTTCCCGGCCATCGCAGCAGCCGATGCGCGGATACTAATTTTGGGTAGCATTCCTGGAAAAGCATCCCTGCACGCCGAACAATACTACGCACATCCGCGCAATCAATTCTGGCCTATCATTTGTCAAGTTTTAATGGTCGATTCTAATTGCCCGTACCCGTCACGGATTCAAGCATTAACAGAGGCCGGGATAGCGCTATGGGACGTTGTCAAATATTGTTATCGGACAAGTAGCCTCGATACAGACATCAACAAACAGTCCATTATCACCAATGATTTTGTTAACTTTTTCCTAGAACAGCCATTGATCACGCATGTATTTTTCAATGGCTCGACTGCGGAACAGACCTTCCGGAAACACGTTCAGCCCAGTATACCGCCCGACAAATTGACTTACCGACGATTACCGTCCACTAGTCCTGCCCATGCTGCCATGTCTTTTCAAGATAAGTTCAGCGAATGGCAAATATTGACATCGCTGATCAATCGATAAAACGACGCCACTTAGATCAATTACAAGATCGTAGCGACTGAACCGTCGATATCAAGGATAAGACAGAACCGAAATTCAGTATGAAGTAAATTGGAGAAAGGCTTTGACTGAGCAAAAACCGGAGGAGAAAATCTATTGGACAAAACGCGAATAGACAGAGCGACACGGATGCCAGACTCTGTCTATTGAGACTTTTATATTTTACTTAGAACAGTAAAGCTAGATGAGGCTATTCTGAAGCTTGAACAGGTTCGGGTCTATCAACCAGCTCGACATAAGCCATTGGAGCGTCGTCACCTGCTCTGAAACCGCACTTAATAATCCTTAAGTATCCACCGTTTCTGGACTGATAGCGAGGTCCAAGTTCGTTAAACAACTTAGTTACGACGTCTCGATCGCGCAGCTTAGAAAACGCTTGGCGACGCTTCGCCACTGAATCGTTCTTTGACAGCGTAATTAAAGGCTCTGCCATTACACGCAACTCTTTCGCTTTTGGCAAAGTCGTTTTTATCAACTCATGCTTGAACAGCGAGCAAGCCATATTACTAAACAGTGCTTTTCTATGGCTGCTGTTCTTATTTAACTGTCTTCCAGATTTACGGTGTCTCATTTTTAAAATGCCTTATATTCAAATTCCAGCTTGCGATTGATCGGCCAAATTTTCCGGGGGCCAGTTTTCCAACCGCATCCCTAATGACAAGCCCTTAATCGCAAGAATATCTTTAATTTCTGTTAATGATTTTTTACCCAGATTAGGCGTTCTCAACAGCTCAACTTCAGTACGTTGAATCAAATCACCAATATAGAAAATATTTTCAGCCTTCAGGCAATTGGCAGAGCGAACCGTTAACTCTAAATCATCGACAGGACGCAGCAGCACAGGGTCGAAAGTCTCCTCTTCAACAGCTACTTCTTCCTGAACCTGTTCGTTCACTTTCTCGAAATCAACAAACACCGACAGCTGATCATGCAAGATAGATGCCGCTAATTTAATTGCCTGCTCTGGATCGACTGTACCGTTTGTTTCCAATTCGATAACAAGCCTATCGAGGTTAGTACGCTGCTCAACGCGCGTACTTTCAACATGATATGCAACCTTAACGATTGGACTGAAAGCCGCATCGATCATTAATACCCCGACCGGTGCGTCGTCGAACATTTCCTTTCTCAAACTCGCAGGAACATAGCCCCTACCGCGTTCAACTTTAATCTTAATGTTAAGCGCACAATCCTGGGTGATATTAGCGATAACAAGATCCGGATTTGCAATTTCAACGTTATGCGGCAACTCGATATCACGAGCGGTAACAGCGCCCACGCCTTTTTTCGACAAAGTTAATGTCACTTCATCTTTGGAATGAACGATAACTGCCAGCTTTTTAAGGTTAAGAATAATGTCAATAACATCTTCTTGAACGCCTTCTATCGTGGTGAATTCATGCAAAACACCATCGATAGATATCTCGGTAACGGCACAGCCAGGAATCGAAGAAAGCATAACCCTTCGCAACGCGTTACCCAGAGAATGTCCAAAGCCACGCTCCAAAGGTTCAATCACAATTCTTGAGTGGTTGGCCGATTCGTTTATAACCTCGACAAGTCTAGGCTTCAGTAGGCCAACAATAGAACTCTGCATAATTTAAATCCTGGACTTATTTACTACTTAGAATAAAGCTCAACAACCAACTGTTCGTTGATATCAGATCCCAGATCCACACGATCCGGTACCGATTTAAATATTCCGCTCATATCTTTCGAGTTTACTTCAACCCATACCGGAAAGCCGTATTGCTCAGTAACCACCAAAGAATCTTTGATTCGTTGTTGGCTCTTAGCTTTCTCTCTAATCTTAACAACATCACCGGCAGCTACTTGGTATGAAGGGATATTAATTAACCGATCATTAACAAGAATGGCTTTATGAGACACTAACTGGCGCGCTTCTGCGCGTGTTGATGCGTAGCCCATACGATAGACGACGTTATCCAAACGAGATTCAAGAAAATCCAGCAGGTTTTGGCCTGTTGCGCCTTTCTGTAAATCAGCGGCTTTGTAATAATTTCTAAATTGCTTTTCTAAAACGCCGTAGATGCGACGCAATCTCTGTTTAGCACGGAGCTGCATAGCATAATCAGAATTCCTTGTACGCTTAGCGCCATGTTGACCAGGTCTTTGATCTAATTTACATTTGCTTTCCAGAGACTTTCCTCTGCTTTTCAAAAATAAATCAGTACCTTCCCTACGACTCAGCTTGCAAGCAGGACCAAGATATCTTGCCATTAAATTTACTCCACTATCCTAAACACGACGTTTTTTAGGTGGACGGCAACCATTATGAGGAATGGGCGTTACATCCACGATATTTGAAATTTTAAAACCCATGCTATTCAAAGAACGAACAGCGGATTCTCTACCTGGCCCCGGCCCCTTGATCATAACATCAAGATTTTTCATGCCATACTCTTGAGCGACAGCACCGGCCTTCTCCGCAGCGACCTGCGCCGCGAACGGGGTGCTCTTTCTCGAACCCCGAAAGCCTGACCCGCCTGACGTGGCCCACGATAACGCATTACCTTTTCTATCCGTAATAGTCACGATCGTATTATTAAAAGAAGCATGCACATGAACGATGCCGTCTGCGACTTCTTTCTTAATGCGTTTTTTTACTCTATTCTGGGTTGCCATGAAACTTGCCTATCTAGATTTTCTTATTTGGTGACTGATTTCCGCGGACCTTTTCTAGTCCTTGCGTTAGTTCTGGTTCTTTGACCTCTCAATGGCAAGCCGCGACGATGCCTAATGCCTCGATAGCATCCGAGATCCATCAGCCTTTTGATATTCATAGAGACTTCTCTACGAAGATCGCCTTCCACTGTCATACCAGAAATAACCTTACGTATCGACTCGACCTGATCTTCAGAAAGATCCTTGATCTTAACAGTTGGCTGCACTCCAACTTCGTTGCAGATGTTTCTAGCAGTTTGCCTGCCTATTCCATAGATAGCTGTTAACGCTATCTCCGCATGCTTATGATCAGCCACGTTTATACCGGCAATACGAGCCATTCAGATACTCCAAAAATCAGTACTATAAGGTTAAACGAGGCATTATACCACCTCGCAAAATAAATCACAAAAACAAGTTAGCCTTGACGCTGTTTATGCCTGCCATCCTTACAGATGACCCGGACCACGCCATTTCTTTTAATTACTTTGCAGCTTTTGCATATGGTTTTAATTGAAGCTCGTACTTTCACGGCAAACTCCTCTAACTATTAAGATTTTTTCAGATTTGCTTTTTTCATCAGTCCCTCATACTGCTGGGACATTAAATGAGTTTGCATCTGAGATATAAAGTCCATCACTACCACAACGATAATCAATAAAGACGTACCGCCAAAGGAGAAAGGAACATTCCAGTAAACAATTAAAAATTCAGGCAACAAGCAGATGAGCGTTATATAGACTGCGCCTATCAGCGTTAACCTTGTCATGACTTTATCGATATAGCTGGTGGTGTGCGCACCCGGTCTAATACCAGGCAAATAAGCACCAGACTTTTTCAAGTTTTCAGCCGTTTCTTTTGAATTGAATACCAACGCGGTATAGAAAAAACAGAAGAAAATGATAGCTAAGGCATAACACAAAACATAAACAGGCTGACCAGGAGACAAGACCGAAGATATGTCCTGCAACCAAGAAAAGCCATCAACGTTGCCGAACCAGCCAGCTATTGTAGCCGGAAACAATATAATACTCGATGCAAAAATAGGTGGAATAACACCAGCCATATTTAACTTCAGCGGCAGAAATGAGCTTTGTCCTGCATAAACCTTGTTGCCTTGCTGGCGCTTGGGATAGTTTATGGTAATTCTTCGTTGGCCACGCTCAACAAAGACCACTATTCCAGTAACGACTATAGACAAAGCAAAAAGAACAACAATAAATGCGCTATTCATCTCACCGGTACGTGCAAGCTCAAGCGTTCCACCAATAGCGGAAGGCAAACCCGAAACGATACCAGCAAAAATAATCAACGATATACCGTTACCTATACCCCGCTCAGTGACTTGCTCACCCAGCCACATTAAAAATATAGTACCGGTCACCAAAGTTATGGTCGTGACCACTACAAAACTCATGCCCGGCTGCAACACCACCGCAAGGCCGCCAGCAGTCTGATTTTGCAACGCCACAGATATGCCTACCGATTGAAACATGGCTAAAACCACAGTTCCATAACGGGTGTACTGAGATATCTTTCTTCGCCCAGATTCGCCCTCTTTTTTTAACTGCTCCATTGCAGGTATGACTATTGTCATAAGCTGCATGATAATCGATGCAGAAATGTAAGGCATAATACCTAGCGCAAACAGGCTTAATCGCATCAGCGCTCCACCCGAAAACATGTTAAACATGTTTAGAATAGAGCCTGATTGCTGCTCGAACATTGTAGCAAGCGCTTTTGGGTCAATTCCTGGAACAGGAATATGAGCACCAATTCTGTATACAACAAATGCTCCTAAAACAAAAAGCAACCTAGACTTCAGCTCTGCAAACCGAAATGTCCCCGCAGAAACGTCAAACCCTTTTGCACTCACTTAGGCCTCTACTTTGCCACCAGCAGCTTCTATTGTTGATTTTGCGCCCGCTGTAACATTGATTCCTTTTAATGTCAAAGGCCGAGACACAACACCGGTATTAACAACTTTAACCTTCTTCGAAAATACAGGAATAACGTTGTTGCTGATTAACACTTGAATGTCTATCAAATCAGTTGGGAGCGCATTAATTTCAGCCAGACGAACCTCAGCCGTAAATTTCTTAATTCTTGAGGTAAAACCTACTTTAGGCAATCTGCGCTGTAACGGCATTTGGCCGCCTTCAAAACCCACTTTATGAAATCCGCCAGATCGAGCCTTTTGACCTTTATGCCCTCTACCGCAGGTTTTTCCATCGGTAGAACCAATACCCCTACCAACTCGCTTGGCCTTTTTTCTTGCGCCACATGCCGCTTGGATTGTATTTAGATACATTAAACTTCCTCAACTTTAAGCATATAAGCAATTTTGTTGATCATCCCGCGATTTTCAGGCGTATCTATTACTTCGACAACCTGCCTAATCCTGCTCAATCCCAACCCTTTTAAACATTGTTGATGACTTTTTAAGCGACCGTTCTTGCTTTTTGTCATCATTACACTTAACTTTTTGCCAGACATATAGTTTTACCCTGTTATTTGATCAACAGTTAAACCGCGTTTAGCTGCGATTTTCTTAGCATCATGCATACCGCTTAAGCCATTAATTGTCGCTCTGACAACATTGATGGGGTTGCTTGTTCCGATGCATTTCGCCAGTACGTTATGCACACCAACAACCTCGAACACCGCCCTCATCGCGCCACCCGCGATGATACCAGTACCCTCTGACGCAGGCTGCATATATACCTTGGCGGCGCCGGTATTCGACATAATTGAATATTGCAAAGTCCCGTCCTTCAGGGCAACTTTACGCATATTTTTTCTAGCTTGCTCAAGCGATTTCTGAATAGCTACCGGAACCTCTCTTGCTTTGGAGACTCCGTAACCAATCCGACCATCGCCATCGCCAACTACTGTCAGCGCAGCAAAACCAAATACTCTACCGCCTTTCACAACTTTCGCTACACGTCTTACCGAAACTAATTTCTCTTGTAATCCGTCTGTACTACCTTGAGATGGTGCTGTTGCCATGCTATTCCCCTAAAACTTCAAGCCGGCTTCACGTGCAGCGTCCGCTAACGCTTTCACGCGGCCATGATATTTAAAACCAGAGCGATCAAATGCAACTTCAGTTACACCAGCAGCGATAGCCCTTTCGGCAACGATACGACCAACCTCTATTGCGGCCTTGATGTTGCTGGTGTTGCCAAGACCCGCTTTCACATCAGCTTGTAAGGTCGATGCCGAAGCAAGGGTGGATGAACCATCAACACTCAAAACTTGGGCATAAATATGCTGTGAAGTTCTATGTATAGTCAGTCTATTTACATTCAACTTTTTAATTTTGCAGCGCAGTTTTAACGCTCTTTTTAATCTGGAAGACTTCTTATCCATTACTTCACCTATTTCTTTTTGGCTTCTTTTCTAGCCACATATTCGTCAGCAATTCTAACGCCCTTCCCTTTATATGGCTCTGGCGGACGAAAAGCTCTGATTTCTGAAGCGACTTGACCTACTTTCTGCTTGTCACTGCTCTTAACGTGCAACTCAGTTTGTGTAGGTGCTTCAACGGTTACGCCATCGGGAATCAAATATTCGACTGGGTTTGAATATCCCAAAGACAGCGTCAGCAGATTGTCTTTGACTTGCGCCCTGTATCCAACCCCAACTAAAAGCATTTTCTTCACGAAACCTTCAGAAACGCCTTTTACCATATTGTTAATTGACGCTCTAGCGGTGCCAGCATGGGCTTTAGCCCCTTTTACACTGTCATCCCACTTAATTTTTATTTCGTTAGCGTTGATCTCGAGATCAACCGCATCGCAAAGATCAAATGCAAGCTGCCCCAATTTGCCCTTGACTACCATTTTTTTACCATCAACTTTGACATCAACACCTGATGGCAACGCGATAGGCGCATTAGCTACTCTCGACATGATATACCCCGGAAATTTAGCAGACAGTGCAAATAACTTCGCCGCCGTGCCCAATAGCGCGAGCGGCGCGATCTGTCATCACACCGTTTGAGGTTGAAACGATAGCTATACCTAAACCGCCCAACACTTTTGGTAATTCGTCTTTAGATTTATAAATTCTAAGACCTGGACGACTAACCCGATTAACACTCTCGATAACTGGAGTACCGTTAAAATATTTCAACTCGACAGTCATCTCTGCATGCGAACCGGTGACTTCCGTTTTGTAATCGGTGATATAGCCTTCTTCCTTCAAAACCTTCGCAATTGCCAATTTCAATTTAGATGAAGGGATTTTTACGCTTTTCTTTCCAGCAGATTGACCATTTCTAATTCTGGTTAGCATATCTGCTATTGGATCTGTCATACTCATTTTCAATTCTCCAAAACTTAAACAGAACTACCAGCTAGCTTTTGCTAAACCCGGAACATCGCCACGCATAGTAGCTTCCCGTAGTTTATTTCTGCTGAGACCAAATTTTCTGTAATAACCGTGCGGACGACCTGTCAGCTTGCATCTGTTACGCAATCTTGACTGACTGGAGTCTCTCGGCAATTTTTGAAGTTGAATTTGAGCATTCTCCTTTTCTTCAAAAGAGCTGTTAGGAGATCTAATTACTTCCTTCAATTCGTTTCTTTTTGCCTGATATTTTTTTATCAGACCTTCGCGCTTGACTTCACGCGCAATCATTGATTTTTTAGCCATCTCAATACGCCTTTAGTTTTTAAATGGAAAATTGAATAATTTCAACAACGCAAGACCTTCTTCGTCGGTTTTAGCCGTTGTTGTGATACAAATATCCATACCACGAAGCGCATCAATTTTGTCATAATCAATTTCAGGGAAAATAATCTGTTCTTTTATTCCCATAGAATAATTTCCACGACCATCAAAGCTCTTAGAACTCATGCCTCTAAAGTCGCGAATACGCGGAATTGAAATTGTGATTAATCTATCCAAGAATTCATACATTTTATCGCTACGCAAGGTTACCTTGCAGCCGATTGGCATGTCATCACGAATTTTAAAACCAGCAATAGACTTCCTTGCCAAAGTGATGACTGCTTTTTGCCCGGATATTTTTTCCATATCCGCGACCGCAGATTGCAACACTTTTTTATCCGCAACAGCTCCACCAACACCCATATTCAAGGTAATTTTGGTTAACTTAGGAACCTGCATTACGGTTTTGTAACCAAATTGCTCCTGCAGCGCGGGAACGATTTCTGTTTTATATTTACTTTGTAGTCTAGCCATAGCTTTATTACCTTAAAGACCGACGTTTTCGTTTGTAGATTTAAAATATCTGACTTTTTTCCCATCTTCCAGAACTCTAAACCCAACTCTGTCGGCTTTTTTAGTTTTCGGGTTAAATAAAGCCACGTTCGAGATATCAATAGGCATGTTTTTGTCAACGATACCGCCAGAAACACCTAAATTGGGATTACCTCTTTGGTGCTTCTTGACTAAATTGATACCCTCGACCAACAACTTGTTATCTTCGAGAACCTTGCTAACTTTTCCTAATTTACCTTTATCTTTTCCGACGATTACAATTATTTCGTCGCCTTGCTTAATCTTTTGCATCTTTGGACCTCAACCTATAATACTTCTGGCGCAAGAGAGATAATTTTCATAAATCTATCCCCTCTCAATTCGCGCGTAACCGGCCCAAAGATACGAGTACCAATTGGTTGTAGTTGGTTATTTAAAATCACGGCCGCATTACCATCGAAGCGAATCACTGAACCATCGGCACGACGAACACCTTTACGTGTTCTAACCACCAATGCGTTGTACACATCGCCTTTCTTTACCCTGGTACGCGGCATAGCGTCTTTGACACTTACCTTGATGATATCGCCAATGCCGGCGTAGCGGCGGTGCGATCCTCCAAGAACCTTGATACACATGACCTTTTTTGCGCCACTGTTATCGGCGACGTCAAGGCTAGTTTGCATCTGAATCATTTTTTAAATCCCAACTAAAATTATTAATTATTTGTTAAAAGCTTCTAAAACTTCTAACAATTTAAACGCCTTATTTTTTGATATAGGGCGACAAGATGTAATTGATACTATATCGCCTTCTTGACAAGCATTATTTTCGTCATGCACAAGAAGCTTGGTAGAACGTTTGATGTACTTCCCATATACTGGATGCTTAACCAATCGCTCAACCAAGACAGATGCAGTTTTATCCATCTTATTACTTACGACACGGCCAGTTACTTTTCGTACACTTTCTAGATTTTCGCTCATATCTATACTCTTACCATTTCATTTAGAATAGTATTAATGCGAGCAATATCTCGCCTTACCTGCTTTATTTGACTTGACTTGGTAAGCTGACCAGTTCCTTTTTGCATTCTCAAATTGAACTGTTCACGCGACAACTCTAAAAGACTGGCATTCAACTCTTCTTTAGTTTTTTTCCGTAAATCTATTGCTTTCATTACATTATTGTCCGTGCAGAAAAGGTAGTTTTAACTGGCAATTTAGCTGCAGCTAACTCAAAAGCCTCTCTAGCTAATTCCTCAGAAACACCTTCAATTTCAAATAGCATGGTTCCTGGCTTAATTTGAGCGACCCAATATTCGACACTTCCCTTACCTTTACCCATACGAACTTCCAGAGGTTTTTTAGTAATAGGCTTGTCTGGAAAAATTCTTATCCAGATTTTTCCACCACGCTTCACATGGCGACTAATCGCTCTTCTAGCCGCCTCAATCTGGCGGGCCGTCATTCTACCACGACTTATTGATTTTAAGCCATACTCGCCGAAGCTTACCGATGAACCGCGTAATGCCGTACCGTTATTTCTACCGGTATGTTGCTTGCGGAATTTTGTTCTTTTTGGCTGAAGCATCTCTACTATACCCCTTCAACTATTTTTTTGAGTCAGCGCTTAGAGATGCTGTATGCGCATCCATGTCAAACACCTCACCCTTGAATATCCACACCTTGATGCCGATTATTCCGTAAGTGGTTTTCGCCTCAGCGGTTCCATAATCAATATCAGCCCTTAATGTATGCAAAGGCACCCGGCCCTCGCGATACCATTCGGTTCTAGCGATCTCGGCACCATTCAACCGACCAGCAACGGTGATTTTGATACCTTCGGCACCCAATCGCATGGTGTTAGTCACGGCTCTTTTCATTGCGCGACGATACATGATCCGCTTTTCCAGCTGTTGAGCGATACTTTCGGCTACTAGGTATGCATCCAATTCCGGCTTACGAATTTCTTCTACATTCAACTGGACAGGCACACCCATCATCGCTGAAATGTTCTGCCTCAAGATATCGATATCCTCGCCTTTTTTACCAATCACTATACCTGGACGCGCGGTGTGAACCGTGATATTTGCGTTATTTGCAGGACGATTTATCTGCACCCTGCTGACCGACGCATGAGCCAGTTTTTTCTTGATATATTCGCGAACTTTCAGATCCTGCAACAGAAGAATCGGGTAATTCTGGCTATTTGCGTACCATCTCGAAGTCCAATCTTTAACGATCCCGAGACGAATCCCCGTGGGATGTACCTTTTGTCCCATCTTATACCTCTATTTCTCTGCTACTTTAACTGTTATATGACAAGTTCTTTTCAGGATGTGGTTCGCACGCCCTTTTGCTCTTGCGCTAACTCTCTTTAAGGTTCTTCCTTCATTAACGAACACCGTAGAAACACGTAATTCGTCAACGTCAGCACTTTCATTATGCTCTGCGTTCGCTATCGCAGACTCAAGAACTTTTTTGATTATCGCAGCAGCTTTTTTAGAGCTGAAACTCAGCAAGTTCAAGGCTTTCTCAACCGGTAACCCGCGTATTTGATCCCCAACCAGCCGTGCTTTTTGCGCAGAAAGAGGAGCATTACTTAATTTAGCCGAAACTTCCACATTCACTCCTTATCTTGATTTCTTGTCTGCAATATGGCCTTTGTAAGTTCTTGTCGGCGAGAACTCACCCAACTTGTGGCCGACCATATTTTCCGAGATCAATACAGGCACATGTTGTTTGCCATTATGCACAGCTATGGTCAAACCCAACATATCCGGGCTAATCATCGACCTTCTAGACCAGGTTTTAATCGGTTTCCTATTATTCGTTCTCACCGCTTCATCTACTTTTTTCAGCAGATGGTGATCGATAAATGGACCTTTTTTAATTGAACGTGGCACGTCAGATACCTCTTATTTTTGCTTACGGCGTCTGACAATCATATTGTCAGTACGTTTGTTTTTTCGTGTTTTGTAACCTTTGGTTGGAGTACCCCAGGGAGACACAGGATGTCTACCACCTGATGTTCTACCTTCACCACCACCATGCGGATGGTCTACAGGGTTCATCGCCACACCTCTAACGGTTGGCCGAACACCCCGCCATCTTTTAGCTCCGGCCTTACCCAACGAGATAAGGTTATGCTCTGAATTAGACACCTCTCCGACAACACCTTTACAATCGGACGGTACTTTTCTCATCTCGCCCGAGCGGAGGCGGATAGTAACATATGCGCCGTCTTTAGCGACTAATTGAACGGAAGTACCGGCGCTTCTGGCAATTTGAGCGCCTTTTCCAGGCTTGAGCTCGATGCAGTGAAGCGTAGTACCTAAAGGCATATTGCGCAGAGGCATACAATTACCTGGCTTAACCGGTGTCGTTTCCGAACTCAGTATTTCCTGCCCGATTTCAATGCCTTTTGGTGCAATTATGTATTTACGCTCGCCATCCTTAAATAGAACAAGCGCAATATTCGCCGTTCTATTTGGATCGTATTCAATACGCTCAACGACTGCCGGGATATCTGTTTTATCCCGTTTAAAGTCAACAATGCGATAGAATTTTTTATGCCCGCCGCCAATATGACGAGTCGTGATTCTACCGAGATTATTACGACCGCCGGTGTTGCTCTTTTTGTCTAGTAGTTGTGCAAATGGCTTACCCTTATGCAAATCATTATTTTGTACACGCACTACAAACCGAGAACCCGGAGATGTCGGTTTTGATTTTAGAATAGCCATGCTCTTCTACCGCTCCTTATTTGCCTAAAAGTATTATGCTGTCGCTAATTCAATGTTATGGCCAGACTGAAGCTTTACATACGCTTTTTTCCAGTCAGACCGCTTACCCAATGTACGTCCGAATCGTTTAATCTTTCCTTTAACATTCAGAACGCGAACGGAAGCTACTTCAACACCAAACATCAACTCAACTGCGTTTTTAATCTGCAACTTGGTTGCTGATTTCTTTACTTTGAATACAAATTGATTATGCTGGTCAGCAGCGTTAGAGCTCTTTTCTGACACAATCGGCGCATACAAAATACTTGCTAATTTAATTTGTTCGATACTCATGCCAAACGCTCCTCGATCTGTTTCAGCGCTGTTGCTGTCGCAATTACCTTGTCAGCAGAAACTAAGGAAACAGGGTCTACACTGCTTGGCGTAACGACCGCTATATAAGGTATATTTCTAGCCGCAAGAATCAAATTCTCGTTCAAATCATCCGCTACCACTAACAATCGCTTCGCATCGATACCTTGTATTTTGCGCAGGAACTCTTTAGTTTTAGGGGTTGCAGGGGTGATATCGTTACAAACAGCTAATCTACCCTGTCTTAACAATTCCGAGAAAATCGATCTTATGCCGACTTTATACATTTTTTTATTCAGCTTCTGATCAAACGATCTTGGTTGTGCTGCGAAAGTTACACCACCGGTCCGCCATATTGGGCTTCTCGTTGTACCGGCGCGAGCGCGACCTGTGCCTTTTTGCCTAAAGGGTTTTGCACCGCCACCGCTTACTGCGGCGCGATTTTTTTGACCTTTAGTGCCAGCCCGTGCAGCAGACAGATATTTAGTAACCAACTGGTGCACTAACGTTTCGTTGAAATCCTGACCGAAAACCGATTCAGAAACTTCAAGTGCCTGAGCAGAATCTTGATTATTAATTGCAGGTATTTGCAAAGTCATAAATTAACCTTTATTTAACATTTTTACTGCGGGTGTAATAACCACATCTCCGCCTTTGGCACCAGGCACAGCACCTCTGACGAGAATCAGGTTTCTCTCTGCATCAACAGCGTGGATCGTCAAATTCTGTATCGTGGTTTTGACTGCCCCCATATGCCCACACATTTTCTTACCCTTAAACACGCGTCCTGGTGTTTGGTTCATACCGCTTGAACCTGGAACACGATGTGAACGCGAGTTACCATGAGTGGCATCTTGTGTCCTGAAATTATGACGTTTGACAGTACCGGCAAAACCTTTACCAATACTAGTGCCGCAAACATCAACTACTTGTCCCGCTTCAAATACGTTTACTTTCAGCTCTGTACCTGCGGACAGTTCGGCACCTTCGCTATCGCTTAACCGGAACTCCCACAAACCACGACCTGCGGTGACATTGGCAGATGCGTAATGCCCAGCCATTGCTTTGTTGACTTTTGAAGACTTAATATCACCCGCAGCCACCTGAACAGCACGATAACCATCGTTTTCGACGCTTTTCACCTGAATGACTCTGTTTGAGTCGATATGAAGCACGGTAACAGGTACCGAAGAGCCATCTTCGCAAAAAATTCGGGTCATACCACATTTACGACCAATAAGACCTATTGACATCTGCCAATCCCTCTAAATTATAACTTGCCGCTATTTAAGCTTAATTTGAACATCGACTCCGGCCGCCAGATCTAATTTCATCAAGGCATCCACAGTCTTATCAGTTGGCTCGACTATATCAAGCAACCTTTTGTAAGTTCTCAATTCATATTGATCACGCGCATCTTTATTAACGTGCGGTGAAATCAATACAGTAAAACGTTCTTTTCTAGTAGGCAAAGGAATGGGGCCCTTTACTTGGGCGCCTGTTCTCTTCGCTGTTTCTACTATCTCACCCGCAGACTGATCAATTAACTTATGATCAAACGCTTTCAATTGGATTCTGATAGTTTGATTAGCCATCTTGATTACTCGATAATAGAAGCAACAACACCCGCACCGACGGTACGACCACCTTCGCGAATCGCGAAGCGCAAACCGTCTTCCATCGCAATCGGTGAAATTAATTTAACGGTCACCGCGATGTTATCGCCCGGCATCACCATTTCCACACCTTCCGGTAGATCAACCGCACCGGTTACGTCGGTGGTTCTGAAGTAGAACTGCGGACGATAGCCGTTGAAGAATGGCGTATGACGACCACCCTCTTCTTTGGACAGTACGTAGATTTCTGCTTTGAAATGCGCGTGCGGCTTGATGGAGTTGACGTGCGCCAATACTTGACCACGTTCAACGTCGTCTCTTTTGGTACCACGTAGCAACACACCCACGTTGTCGCCCGCTTGACCCTGGTCGAGCAATTTACGGAACATTTCGACACCGGTGCAGGTGGTTTTGACGGTATCTTTAATACCGACAATCTCGACCTCTTCGCCGACTTTGATGATGCCACGCTCAACACGACCGGTTACCACGGTGCCGCGACCGGAGATTGAGAATACGTCTTCGATTGGCATCAGGAATTTACCGTCGATAGCACGCTCTGGCTCTGGAATATAGCTATCCAGCGCTTCGACCAGTTTAACGACAGACGGTACGCCGATTTCACTGGTATCGCCTTCCAGTGCTTTCAATGCAGAACCGACGATGATCGGGGTATCGTCGCCTGGAAATTCGTATTGGTTCAACAGTTCGCGAATTTCCATTTCGACGAGTTCGATCAGCTCAGCATCGTCAACCATGTCCGCCTTGTTCAGGAATACCACAATATATGGCACACCTACTTGGCGAGACAACAGAATGTGTTCGCGAGTTTGCGGCATCGGACCATCCGCAGCAGAACAAACCAGAATCGCGCCGTCCATTTGAGCGGCGCCGGTAATCATGTTTTTAACGTAGTCAGCATGGCCTGGGCAGTCGACGTGCGCATAGTGGCGGTTAGCCGATTCGTATTCCACGTGTGAAGTGGAAATCGTGATGCCGCGAGCGCGCTCTTCGGGGGCGTTGTCGATTTGATCAAAGGCCTTGACTTCGCCGCCTTGCAGCTCGGCCATGACTTTTGTTAACGCCGCTGTCAACGTGGTTTTGCCGTGGTCAACGTGACCAATCGTGCCTACGTTCACGTGCGGTTTCTTTCTTTCAAATTTTTCTTTAGCCATGATTCAATACCTGATATTTATAAAGAATTTAAGATACTTTTCTAATAATCGCTTCCGCAATATTTGCAGGTGCTTCGTTATATTTTTCAAACTGCATACTGTACGTTGCTCTGCCCTGAGTTGCTGACCTAACATCGGTTGCGTAGCCAAACATTTCTGCGAGAGGAACTTCACATTCAATCACCTTGCCGGCGGGCACATCTTCCATGCCATGAATAATGCCTCTACGTCGATTTATGTCACCGACAACCTCACCCATATATTCAGCAGGTGTAACCACCTCAACTTTCATAATGGGTTCCAGCAACACAGGATTTGCAGTCTTGGCTCCATCCCTGAAACACATAGATCCCGCTATCTTGAAAGCCATTTCATTCGAATCGACATCATGATATGAACCATCGAATAAACTAACCTTTACATCAACTACTGGAAAACCAGCCAACACACCGTTTTCCATCTGCTCTTGCACGCCTTTATCGATCGCGGGAATATATTCTTTCGGCACTACGCCGCCCACGACCTCATTAACAAACTCGTAGCCGGAACCCAACTCCCTTGGTTCAATGCGCAACCATACGTGCCCATACTGACCGCGACCACCAGACTGCCTGATGAATTTGCCTTCGCATTCTACGGATTTTCTAATCGTCTCTCTGTAGGCAACTTGTGGCGCGCCCACATTAGCAGAGACATTAAATTCCCTTTTCATCCTGTCTACGATGATTTCCAAGTGCAGTTCACCCATCCCTGAAATTATGGTCTGTCCAGACTCGGCATCGCTGCTAACCCTAAAAGATGGATCTTCTTGCGCCAGCTTTGCAAGAGCATTCGCCATCTTGTCTTGATCAGCCTTAGTCTTTGGCTCGACCGCCACCGCTATGACTGGTTCTGGAAAATCCATTTTTTCCAAAAGAACCGGCGCATTGATGTCGCACAACGTATCGCCAGTGGTAACATCTTTTAACCCGATAAGCGCCGCTATATCGCCCGCTCTTACTTCGTTGATCTCTACGCGACTATTCGCGTGCATTTGCACTATGCGACCAATACGTTCTTTCTTACCTTTTACGTAGTTTAGAACGGCATCGCCCGTGTTAAGCACACCAGAATAAACCCGAAAAAAAGTCAGCGTACCAACGAATGGATCAGTAGCAATCTTGAAAGCCAAGGCCGAAAACGGCTCTTCGTCTTTTGCAGACCTCACCACCTCTTCTTCGGAATCATGATGCCCTTTAACAGGCTTAACATCGACCGGAGACGGTAGAAAATCAATTACACCATCAAGAACACACTGCACCCCTTTGTTCTTGAAGGCTGACCCGCAATAAACGGGCACTAACTTATTCTGTAAAACAAGCGCTCTTATGCCTTGTTTGATTTCATCGTTTGTCAAAATACCTTGTTCCAGGTATTTATCCATTAATTCTTCAGAAGCATCTGCTGCTGCTTCTATCATGCGCTCGCGCCATTTTTCGGCGTCTCCGAGCATTTCAACTGGAATTTCCTTTTCCTCAAAGCCGACACCCATATTGGATTCGTCCCAATAGATCGCCTTCATTTTCAACAGGTCGACAACTCCCTTGAACGACTCTTCTGCGCCGATTGGCAACTGCATCGGCACTACAGTGCTACCCAATCTTGATTTAATCTGCTCAGCGACGCGTAAAAAATCCGCCCCGGAACGATCCATCTTGTTCACAAACGCCAAACGCGGAACGCCGTATTTATTTGCCTGACGCCAGACGGTTTCCGATTGAGGCTCAACCCCACCTACCGCGCAAAACACTGCACAAGCACCATCCAGAACTCGCAATGAGCGCTCGACTTCAATCGTGAAGTCCACATGCCCAGGCGTATCGATAATGTTTATTCGATGCTCCAGATACTGCTTTTGCATTCCAAACCAAAAGCAAGTCGTCGCAGCAGAAGTGATCGTTATACCTCGCTCCTGCTCCTGCTCCATCCAGTCCATGGTAGCAGCACCATCATGGACTTCACCTATCTTGTGAGAAACACCCGTATAAAACAGGATGCGCTCGGTTGTTGTAGTCTTTCCAGCATCAATATGCGCCATGATGCCTATATTACGATACCGATCTATAGGCGTCTTACGAGCCACAACAACAACCTAATCTAACTTTTATTACCAGCGATAATGAGCAAACGCTTTATTTGCTTCCGCCATTCTATGGGTGTCTTCGCGCTTCTTAGCAGCCGCACCGCGACCTTCAGACGCATCCAATAACTCACCAGCCAGCTTCGCAGCCATTGTCCTTTCGTTACGCTTACGCGCGGCATCGATCAACCAACGCATAGATAACGCCATCCGTCTAGCCGGACGAACTTCGACAGGCACCTGGTAAGTCGCACCACCAACACGACGAGACTTAACCTCGACACGTGGCTGAACATTTTCCAACGCCTTAGCAACCAAATCCAAAGACTCCTTATGGCCTTTGCCTTCGATAACATCCAAAGCACCGTAAACGATTTTCTCTGCGACCGATTTCTTACCGTCCTCCATGATCATATTCATGAACTTTGACAGCATATCACTACCAAAACGCGGATCCGGATTAATGATTCTTTTTGCAGCAACTCTTCTTCTTGACATCTGTTACCAGCCTTTATTTCTTAGGTCTTTTGGCGCCATATTTGGAGCGACCACACTTTCTATCCTTAACACCAGAAGTATCAAGACTTCCACGAACCACGTGATACCGAACACCCGGCAAATCTTTCACACGACCACCACGGATCAACACAACCGAGTGCTCTTGAAGATTATGCCCCTCACCGCCGATATAACTACTAACCTCGGCACCGTTGGTCAAACGCACCCTTGCCACTTTACGCAAAGCTGAGTTAGGTTTTTTAGGGGTTGTGGTATAAACCCGAGTACAGACGCCACGTCTTTGCGGACAGGCTTCCAATGCCGGAACATTGGTCTTCTCTATTTTTTTAGCACGAGGCTTACGGACCAACTGATTGATCGTGGCCATTCTTAACTACTCCGAATATGCAATGTTAATAAGTAATATATCTACGGAAACACAGACTGATATTACTCCGCCCAAATCTCTTGGCTGATGCGAGCAGAGCATAATACCTTTACAAAGGAACCAGGTCAAGCATTTTTGCGACTTTCTATTCTACATTCAATGCTTGCTTCAAGGCTTCTTCAACGTCAACTACTTCAATGGCTTGCGAAGAAGTTTCCCCACCCGACAAAGAGTCGGCAAGCCTTCTCTTACGCCTCTGCTCATGGTAAGCCAAGCCGGTGCCTGCCGGGATCAATCGACCGACGATTACGTTTTCTTTGAGTCCGTTCAAAGGATCACTAATACCTCTTACCGCCGCATCGGTTAGCACTCTCGTGGTTTCCTGGAATGACGCGGCAGAAATAAATGACTCAGTAGCCAATGACGCTTTAGTGATACCCAACAGCAAAGAATCATAACTTGCGGGAATTTTCCCTTCTTTTTCAAGTTGATCATTAACCGCATTAATTGTAGTGCGCTCAACTTGCTCACCCTTAACGAAATCACTGTCACCAGAAGCTGTGACCTCAACTTTTCTAAGCATCTGACGAATGATCGCCTCAATATGCTTATCGTTGATTTTCACACCTTGCAAACGGTAAACATCTTGAATTTCTTTAACCAAATAATCCGCTAGCTCTTCAATGCCTCGCAATCTCAAAATATCGTGAGGAGTCAATTCACCTTCGGCGATAGTTTCGCCTTTGTCGACGAACTCACCCTCGAATACAGTAATGTGCCGCCATTTTGGAATCAGCGTCTCATATTGCTCGCCTTCGGAATCGGTGATGATGACGCGTTGCTTGCCTTTGGTTTCCTTGCCGAAAGCGACCATACCAGTTGCTTCCGCCAGAATGGCCGGATCTTTGGTTTTACGCGCTTCGAACAGATCAGCAACCCGCGGCAAACCGCCGGTAATATCACGGGTTTTACTGGATTCTTGCGGAATTCTCGCCAAGACGTCACCGACTTTCACTTCTCCGCCGTCTTTAACGCCCACAATCGCGCCGGCAGGCAAGAAATATTGAGCAGGTATATCGGTGCCAGGCAGGTTAATTTGACCGCCTTGCTCGTCAATGAGTCGAACCATAGGCCGCAACTCTTTACCAGCCGAGCTTCTTTGCTTAGGATCGGTAACCACGCGCGACGTTAAGCCGGTCACGTCATCAGATTGCTCCTGAACGGTAATGCCGTCCATGAAGTCGATCAGCTGTATGAAACCGTCTACTTCGGTGATAACCGGATGAGTGTGCGGATCCCAATTAACGATAATATCACCAGCACTGACCGGGCTACCGTCACCAACCGACAATACAGCACCATAAGGAATTTTATAACGCTCGCGCTCACGCCCGTAATCATCCATCACGCCGACCTCGCCTGACCGTGAAACGGCGACCAGGTTGTTTTCTCTATTTTTGACGGTTTTCAGATTATTCAGTTTTACGCTACCGCTCGATTTGACTTGAACATTACTGACCGCAGCGGAACGAGACGCGGCACCACCAATGTGGAACGTCCGCATCGTCAACTGCGTACCAGGCTCACCGATCGACTGAGCCGCTACCACGCCGACCGCCTCGCCTATGTTAACCAAATGCCCACGACCTAAATCACGACCATAGCATTTGGCGCAAACACCTTGGCGCGATTCACAAGTAATGACAGAACGCACTAACATCTTGTCGATACCGTTATCTTCCAAAACGGTGACCAAGTTTTCGTCGATCATGGTACCGGCAGGTATCAATACATTGTTGCCGGCGGGATCGGTGACATCCACCGCCGCGACACGTCCCAAAACGCGATCAACCAAAGGCTCGACAACATCGCCGCCTTCGATAATCGGCATCATCGTCAGACCGTTTTGAGTACCGCAGTCAGATTCGGCAATAACCAAATCCTGGGCGACGTCCACCAAACGACGGGTCAAATAACCGGAGTTAGCGGTTTTCAGCGCTGTATCGGCCAAACCTTTGCGAGCACCGTGAGTTGAAATAAAGTACTGTAATACGTCCAGACCTTCCCGGAAATTCGCGGTAATCGGCGTCTCAATGATCGAACCATCCGGCTTAGCCATCAATCCGCGCATCCCAGCCAACTGACGAATCTGCGCCGCGGAACCCCGCGCACCCGACTCGGCCATCATAAAGATAGAGTTGAAGGATTTTTGTTTAACCGTCTCCCCTTTGGAGTTGACGACTTCATCCTCCCCCAGACCTTCCATCATCACTTTCGCCACCTGATCGTTGGCGCGAGACCAGATATCGACCACTTTGTTATAGCGTTCGCCATCGGTAACCAAACCGGATGCATACTGATTCTGGATTTCATTAACTTCGGCATCGGCCGAACGGATAATATCCGCTTTCTTGACAGGGATTTCCATGTCTTCGATACCGAACGATACCCCGGAACGCGTAGCGTATTTGAAGCCCAAATACATGATCTTGTCCGCCAGCATCACGGTTTCTTTAATACCCAGATAACGGTAGCTATAGTTAATCAACCTTGAAATGTTTTTCTTGGTCATATCAACATTAACCAACTCATATGGCATGCCATCTGGGACTATGCCCCAGACAATCGCACGACCAACGGTGGTTTTCTTCCGGCTTACTATCGTTTCAAACTCGCCATCGGCATTTTTCAATTTCTCAGTGACTCGCACTTCGATCTTGGTCTGCAATTCGACAGACTTGCTATCCAAGGCCAACATGATTTCTGATAAATCGCCAAAGATACTGCCTTCACCTACCGCGTTAACTTTTTCACGGGTGATGTAGTAGAGCCCCAATACCACGTCTTGCGACGGGTTGATCACGGGCTCGCCGTTAGCCGGCGACAAAATGTTATTCGTTGCCATCATCAAGGTACGCGCTTCTAACTGTGCCTCGATCGACAACGGAATATGCACAGCCATCTGGTCGCCGTCGAAGTCAGCATTAAACGCGCTACAAACCAATGGATGTAATTGGATAGCTTTGCCTTCGATCAAAATAGGCTCAAACGCTTGAATACCCAATCTATGCAGGGTAGGAGCACGGTTCAACAGCACCGGATGCTCTCGAATCACTTCTTCGAGAATATCCCATACTTCGGCGCCTTCCCGCTCGACCATTTTCTTCGCGGCTTTGATAGTAGTCGCCAAGCCTCTCAACTGTAACTTACTGAAAATAAATGGCTTGAATAATTCCAACGCCATTTTTTTCGGCAAACCACACTGATGCAGTCTTAACGTCGGACCAACCACGATTACCGAACGACCGGAATAATCGACCCGTTTACCCAGCAGATTTTGACGGAAACGGCCTTGCTTACCTTTGATCATATCCGCCAAAGATTTCAGCGGCCGTCTGTTGCTACCGGTAATCGCACGACCACGACGACCGTTATCCAACAAAGCATCAACCGCTTCTTGCAGCATGCGTTTTTCGTTGCGAACGATGATGTCCGGTGCATTCAGATCCAACAACCGAGTCAGACGGTTGTTTCTGTTAATGACACGGCGATACAGGTCATTCAAATCGGAAGTGGCAAAGCGGCCACCATCCAAAGGTACCAACGGACGCAGCTCCGGCGGCAATACCGGCAGAACCGTCATGATCATCCATTCCGGACGATTGTTGGACGCCAGCAAAGAATCTATAACTTTAAGACGTTTCGAATACTTTTTGATCTTGGTATCTGAATTAGTCGCATTGATTTCTTCGCGCAAAGTATTGATTTCTTCTTTTAAATCAATTGACTTCAGCAAATCATAGATCGCTTCCGCACCCATTTTCGCGGCAAAATCATCACCATGTTCTTCAATGGCGTTCAAATATTCTTCGTCGGTCAGAAGTTGACCTTTTTCCAAAGGCGACATGCCGGGATCAATTACGACGAATGTCTCAAAATACAACACGCGTTCGATGGAACGCAAGGTCATATCCAGCAACAAAGCGATCCTGGAAGGTAGCGATTTCAAGAACCAGATATGCGCGACGGGGCTGGCCAAATCGATATGGCCCATTCTTTCCCGACGCACTTTAGACAAAGTAACTTCTACACCGCATTTTTCGCAGATAACGCCGCGGTGTTTCAGACGCTTGTATTTACCGCACAAGCACTCGTAATCGCTGATCGGTCCGAAAATTTTGGCGCAAAACAAACCGTCGCGCTCTGGCTTGAAAGTACGATAATTGATCGTTTCAGGCTTTTTGACTTCGCCGTACGACCACGAACGGATCATGTCTGGAGAGGCCAAACCAATGCGGATATTGTCAAAATCATCTGTACGACCTTGACGTTTTAAGAAATTCATTAAATCTTTCAAGAGCTTATCCTCTTTAAATGTTATCCGATATTGTCCAGAATCTATCTCACAAAGAACGGAATTAATCTTGTTCCATTTCGATATTCACTGCCAACGAACGTATTTCTTTGACCAATACGTTGAAGGATTCCGGCATACCGGCTTCCATCGAGTGATTGCCATCGACAATGTTTTTGTACATTCTGGTTCTGCCTGTCACGTCGTCGGACTTGACCGTCAACATTTCCTGCAATGTGTATGCGGCGCCATAGGCTTCCAACGCCCAAACCTCCATCTCACCGAAACGCTGACCGCCGAACTGCGCTTTACCGCCCAACGGCTGTTGCGTGACGAGACTGTATGGACCAGTGGAACGCGCATGCATTTTGTCATCCACCAAGTGGTTCAATTTCAGCATATACATGTAACCGACCGTGACTTCGCGTTCGAACGGTTCGCCAGTCAAACCATCGTAAAGCACGGTTTGACCGTGCTCGGGTAAATCGGCCAAACGTAGCATGGTACGAATATCTTCTTCGGAAGCACCATCGAATACCGGGGTCGCCATCGGCACACCACTGATCAGATTGACAGCCATCTCCACAATTTCTTTATCCGAGAAGGTATTCAAATCTTCCTTCCTACCGCTGCAATTGTAGATTTGCTCCAAGAAACCCCTGATCTCCTGAACCTTGGCCTGCGCTTCCAGCATTTTGCCAATCTTGATACCCAAGCCCTTAGCTGCCCATCCCAAGTGAGTCTCAAGCACCTGCCCGACGTTCATCCGCGAAGGTACACCCAATGGGTTCAGCAGGATGTCGACTGGATTACCGTCTGCGGTATAAGGCATATCTTCGATCGGCACAATTTGCGAGATAACACCTTTGTTACCGTGGCGGCCGGCCATTTTGTCGCCAGGCTGAATCCGCTTTTTAACGGCCAAATACACTTTGACCATTTTCAGCACACCTGGCGCCAAATCGTCGCCCATGGTGATTTTTTTCTTCTTCTGTTCGAAACGTTCGTCGAACTCTTTTCTTTGTTGTTCGACGTGCTCCGCCACTGTTTCCAATTGCAGATTAACGTCTTCGTCTTGAGTACGAATTTTCAGCAATTCGGATGGCACCAGTCCATCGAGATAACCGGCACTGATTTCGTCGCCTTTCTTCAAACCGTTCGGACCTTTTTCAGCTTTTTTACCCGCCAAAAGAGTTTTAACCCTGGCGAAAATGTCGTGCTCGACAATCTTCAACTGGTCATCCAAGTCTTTACGGTAGCGCTTGATTTCGGCTTCCTCGATCTCCAGCGCGCGCTTATCTTTCTTAACGCCATCACGAGTAAAGACCTGCACATCGATAACGGTACCCCGAACGTTGCCGGGCACCCGCAATGAAGTATCTTTAACATCGGCCGCTTTCTCACCGAAAATCGCTCTCAGCAATTTTTCTTCCGGCGTCAGCTGGGTTTCGCCTTTTGGCGTGACCTTGCCGACCAGAATATCGCCACCTTTGACTTCGGCACCGACGTAAACGATACCGGACTCGTCAAGTTTGGATAATGCTTCTTCACTGACGTTCGGAATATCGGCGGTGATCTCTTCAGGACTATGTTTAGTCTCGCGAGCAACGCAGGTTTTTTCCTCGATATGAATGGTCGTAAATCGATCTTCTTTGACCACCCGCTCGGACACCAAAATGGAGTCTTCGAAGTTATAACCGTTCCAAGGCATGAAGGCGATCAACATATTTTGACCCAGCGCCAATTCGCCGAGGTCTGTAGATGGACCGTCGGCCAAAATATCGCCAGCCCTAACAATGTCGCCCAATTTAACCAATGGTTTTTGGTTGATACAGGTGTTCTGGTTGGAACGGGTGTATTTGATCAAGTTATAAATATCGACACCCGGCACGCCAGCTACGGTTTCGTTATCGTTGGCACGCACCACGATACGACCAGCATCGACGGCTTCGATACGACCACCACGGGTAGCGACCACTGTCACACCTGAGTCTTTCGCAACTACGCGTTCCATACCGGTACCAACCAGCGGTTTTTCGGCGCGCAAAGTGGGGACCGCTTGACGTTGCATGTTCGAACCCATCAGCGCGCGGTTCGCGTCATCATGCTCAAGGAACGGAATAATAGACGCCGCAACCGATACGATCTGCTTGGACGATACGTCCATATATTGCACGGTGTCGGACGAAGCCAAGGTGAATTCGTCTTTATACCGACAAGACACTAGACCTTCGACCAGTTTGCCGCTTTCGTCAACAGCCACGCTGGACTGCGCGATCACGTACTCGCCTTCTTCGATCGCGGAAATGTAATCCACTTGATCGGTGACTTTGCCATCTACCACTTTTCGGTAAGGGGTTTCCAGGAAGCCATACTCATTAGTTCTGGCGTAAACCGACAAAGAGTTAATCAAACCGATATTGGGACCCTCTGGCGTTTCGATAGGGCAAACTCGGCCATAGTGAGTGGTGTGAACGTCGCGAACCTCAAATCCAGCTCGCTCTCTGGCCAAACCACCTGGGCCCAAAGCAGAAACCCGGCGTTTATGGGTGACTTGCGACAGCGGATTGTTTTGGTCCATAAACTGCGACAACTGGCTGGAACCAAAGAATTCTTTGACTGCCGCAGATACAGGTTTCGCGTTGATGATTTCCTGTGGCATATAGCCTTCGGAATCTGCCAAGGTCAAACGCTCCCTGACTGCGCGCTCGACTCTGACCAAGCCAATTCGGAACTGGTTCTCGATCATTTCACCGACGGAACGCACGCGCCTGTTACCCAAATGGTCGATATCGTCGACAGTGCCATTGCCGTTTCTGATTTTGATCAGTTCTTTCAGCACATCGATGATGTCTTCTTTACTGAGCGTACCCAAGCCTTCGGTTTCTTCACGACCCAAACGACGATTGAATTTCATCCGACCAACAGCGGACAAGTCATAACGCTCATCGGTGAAAAACAGATTTTCGAACAGATTTTCCGCAGATTCCACGGTAGGCGGCTCACCAGGACGCATCATCCGGTAAATTTCCACCAGCGCTTCCAGACGGTTAGTGGTGGTATCCAAGCGCATCGAATTGGAGATGTAAGGACCTCTATCCAAATCGTTGACATATAAGGTGTTGATCTCGGCGACACCGGCGTCGATCAATTTTTGCAACAGGTTCTCGCTGAGCTCATCGTTGACATTGGCCAACAATTCGCCAGTCGACGTATCAATAACGTTATGTCCGAGGATTTTCCCGTACAAATAGTCTCTAGGCACCTCGATTTCGGTCACGCCGGCTTTATCCAACTGGCGTACATGCTTGGCGGTAATTCTGCGGCCTTCTTCGATGATGACCTTGCCGTCATGTTTAATATCGAACACGGCCATTTCACCACGTAATCTTTCCGGAATTACATGGAACATTAATTTGTCGGCGCTCAATGAGAACTTATTGGTTTCGAAGAAAATTTTGATCATTTCTTCGTTTTCATAACCTAAAGCCCGCAACAAAATAGTCGCCGGAATTTTTCGGCGTCTGTCTATCCGCACATAAACGGCATCTTTATGATCGAATTCAAAATCCAACCATGAGCCGCGATAGGGAATGACCCGAGCATTGAACAGCAGTTTCCCTGACGAATGGGTTTTACCTTTATCGTGATCGTAGAACACCCCTGGCGATCTGTGCAATTGCGAAACGATAACACGCTCAGTACCGTTGATAACGAAGGTACCGTTATCGGTCATCAGCGGCAGTTCACCCATGTAAACTTCTTGCTCTCTAATGTCTTTTACGACCTTGGTATTGGCTGGCGCATCTTTATCATAGATAACCAGCCGCACTAATACGCGTAGCGGAGCTGAAAAAGTAGCACCGCGCTGTTGACACTCTCTTACATCGAAAGCGGGTTCCCCCAAGCGATATTTAACATACTCCAATACGGCATAGCCGGAGTGACTCACTACCGGAAAAACGCTGGAGAATGCGGCATGCAGCCCTTGATTGCGTCTTTTATCCGGCTCTATGCCAGACTGCAAGAAATTCGCATACGAATCAATTTGTGTTGCCAAAAGATAGGGAACTTCAAGTACTTCAGTACCTTTCCCAAAATTATTACGGATACGCTTTTTTTCGGTAAAAGAATAGGCCATATTGCTTCTATACCTTCGTCGTCAGAGATTATTTACTACTGTTTTTTACAAACAGTAAAAGGCCGACGGCAAAATGCCGCCAGCCCGGTTTGGTAGGCTTACGCCTGATATGCAATCAAGATACTTATTTGATGTCGGCAGTTGCGCCAGCGTCTTCAAGTTCTTTTTTAGCGGCTTCAGCTTCAGCTTTGCTAACGCCTTCTTTAACAGTTGTTGGAGCGCCTTCAACGGCGTCTTTGGCTTCTTTTAAGCCCAGACCTGTCAAACCGCGAACCGCCTTAATAACCGCTACTTTGTTTTCGCCGAAACCGGTCAAAATAACATCGAATTCGGTTTGTTCTTCAACAACAGCTGCGGCTACAGGAGCTGCAACAGCTACTGCGGCGGCGGCAGAAACGCCGAATTTTTCTTCCATCGCTGAAATAAGATCAACGATTTCCATCACAGTCATGTTAGAGACTGCTTCCAAGATGTCTTGTTGTGAAATTGCCATTGTGTATTCCTCTAAAATTAATGAGTTTTAACTGGTTAACGCGAGATTATGCCGCTTCTTTCTCGTCTCTGATTGCAGCCAGAGTCCGTGCGAGTTTCTCAACCGGTGCTTTCATGACCGACATCAGCATGCTGATACCTTGGTCACGGGTTGGCAGTCTTGCCAATCTATCCAGCTCCGATCCGTCAAAAGCCTGTCCGCCAATCGCAACTACTTTTGCGATCAGTTTGTTATGGCCTTTGGAGAATTCGCTGATGAGTCGTGCCGCGCAGCCTGGATCTTCCATGGAAAATGCCAGAATTAAAGGACCAACCAGTCCTTCCTGCATACATTCAAACTCAGTCCCAGCGACAGCACGTTTAGCCAGTGTATTTTTGACTACGCGCAAATAAACACCCGTTTCTCTCGCGGTTTTGCGCAGTTCCGTCAATTCGGTAACTGTCAAACCCCGATACTCAGCCGCAATGGCAGAGTGGGCTTTAGCGGCGAATTCAGCAACTTCCTCTACGACAACTTTTTTGCTATCTAAATTGAGTGCCACATCTACCTCCGGTACTTTCCGATGATGCATCGGAATCTATGAAACGCATCTTTCGATGCCCCTTTCACGGTCCCTTTCACCAACTTTGCGGCTCCAGCTCCCGTCTGCGTAGGAAAATTAAGCTTTCGCACCTACGGTCTTTGACGGTTGCCGATAACTCGGCAACCCAAAGCCTTACAACTTGTTAATTTCTTAAATGTCGATACTGCCTTGATCAATCCACAAGCCAGGACCCATGGTCGAAGATAATGCAATCTTTTTCAGATACACGCCTTTGGCAGCTGTTGGTTTAGCTTTTTTAAGATCTGAAATCAAAAATTCCAGATTTTGTTTCAAAGCTGTTTCGTCGAAGGACACTTTACCAATTGAGCAGTGAATAATGCCGGCTTTGTCGGTACGGTATCTAACCTGACCTGACTTGGCATTTTTCACAGCGGTTGCGACGTCTGGTGTCACGGTGCCGACTTTAGGGTTAGGCATCAAGCCTCTTGGACCTAGAATTTGACCTAATTGACCAACCACGCGCATCGCATCCGGAGAAGCGATAACCACATCGAAGTTCATTTCGCCTCTTTTGACCTGTTCGGCTAAATCGTCCATACCAACGATATCGGCACCCGCTTCGCGAGCCGCATCAGCATTAGGGCCTTGCGTAAACACAGCAACCCTAACCGTTTTACCGGTACCGTTCGGCAATACAGAGGCGCCGCGAACATTTTGATCGGATTTACGTGGATCTACGCCTAAATTGACACTGACATCAACAGATTCGTCGAATTTGCTGTTAGCGAATTCTTTTAACAGCGCTACCGCTTCGCCAACAGAATACTGTTTACTTCTAACTACCTTTTCTTTGATAGCTTTCGCTTTTTTGGTCACTTTTGCCATTACACGCCCTCCACGTTCAAGCCCATGCTGCGAGCGCTTCCCGCAATAATTCTGATCGCCGCTTCCAAATCCGCCGCGTTCAAATCTTCCATTTTGGTTTTTGCAATTTCTTCTAACTGAGCACGGCTTACGGTGCCCACTTTATTAGAATTAGGTTTGCTGCTACCGCTTTTTATCCCTACTGCTTTTTTCAGCAAAACGGAAGCTGGAGGCGTTTTAGTAATAAAAGTAAAACTTTTATCGCTATAAACTGTGATGACGACAGGCAAAGGCAAGCCTTTTTCCACGTCTTGAGTTCTAGCATTAAATGCCTTGCAGAACTCCATAATATTAACACCGCGTTGACCCAAAGCAGGACCGATAGGCGGGCTAGGATTTGCCTCGCCTGCTTTTACTTGCAGCTTGATATACGAATCAATTTTTTTTGCCATTATATGCTCCTAACGGGTACAAACGCTTTCCAGCTCCCCAACAAACAAAAATCCCGGCCATAAAAATGACAGGGATTCATAAAAATCTCGAACTGTAAATTAGACTTTTTCAACCTGTCCAAATTCTAATTCAACGGGTGTAGATCGACCAAAAATAAGAACAGAAACGCGTAAGCGACTTTTTTCGTAATTAACTTCTTCAATGTTACCGTTGAAGTCTTTAAACGGACCATCGATAATCCGTACAACTTCACCGACTTCAAATAAAACCTTAGGCCGAGGCTTGTTAACGCCTTCCTCAACACGGTTCAAAATAGCCATCGCTTCTTTTTCCGATATAGGCGAAGGGCGATCGGAAGCCCCACCGATAAAGCCTAAAACTCTCGGGACGTTTCTAACCAAGTGCCAGGTTTCGTCATTCAATTCCATTTGCACCAACACATACCCGGGAAAGAACTTTCGCTCACTTTTACGCTGCTGCCCCATCCGCATTTCAACAACTTCTTCGGTAGGCACTAGAATTTTTCCAAAAAACTCCTGCAAACCTTCCCGTTTAATGCGCTCTTCCAAAGCTTGTTTAACTTTGTTCTCAAAATTGGAATACGCGTGAACAACATACCAGCGTAGCGTCATTATTTAATCCCCTGGCTCATCAGAAGCTGGACACCCCAAAATAAAAACATATCGAGTAACCAAAGTATTAAGCCCACAATAAAAACCATCAAAAAGACCATCAGCGTAGTACGAACTGCTTCGTCCTTTGTTGGCCAAACAATTCTCTTGAACTCTTGCTTGGACTCCAGCATAAACCCCCACAGACCGCGTCCTTTCGCTGTCGTAAAGCAAACGGCCGCCGCCGCCCCAATAACAAACACCAAAAGCAAAACCCGATAAAGGAGCTGGAAGTCTGAAAAATAATAGAACGCTGCAATACCGGCAATCACAAATACCAAAGATAAAGCCAGCTTTACAATGTCAACCACCGAGGTGACTTCTTCTGCATGTGCGTTCATTTAGTTAACTTGAATAAAATTATAGAAATCTTCTGAATGGCAGGCCAGGAGGGACTCGAACCCCCAACTTGCGGTTTTGGAGACCGCTGCTCTACCAATTGAACTACTGACCTATTCAGAAAATATATTTTGAATCAACCAACAGGTGTTACTCGATAATAGAAGCAACAACACCCGCACCGACGGTACGACCACCTTCGCGAATCGCGAAGCGCAAACCGTCTTCCATCGCAATCGGTGAAATTAATTTAACGGTCACCGCGATGTTATCGCCCGGCATCACCATTTCCACACCTTCCGGCAGATCAACCGCACCGGTTACGTCGGTGGTTCTGAAGTAAAACTGCGGACGATAGCCGTTGAAGAATGGCGTATGACGACCACCCTCTTCTTTGGACAGTACGTAGATTTCTGCTTTGAAATGCGCGTGCGGCTTGATGGAGTTGACGTGCGCCAATACTTGACCACGTTCAACGTCGTCTCTTTTAGTACCACGTAGCAACACACCCACGTTGTCGCCCGCTTGCCCCTGGTCGAGCAATTTACGGAACATTTCGACACCGGTGCAGGTGGTTTTGACGGTATCTTTAATACCGACAATCTCGACCTCTTCGCCGACTTTGATGATGCCACGCTCAACACGACCGGTTACCACGGTGCCGCGACCGGAGATTGAGAATACGTCTTCGATTGGCATCAGGAATTTACCGTCGATAGCACGCTCTGGCTCTGGAATATAGCTATCCAGCGCTTCGACCAGTTTAACGACAGACGGTACGCCGATTTCACTGGTATCGCCTTCCAGTGCTTTCAATGCAGAACCGACGATGATCGGGGTATCGTCGCCTGGAAATTCGTATTGGTTCAACAGTTCGCGAATTTCCATTTCGACGAGTTCGATCAGCTCAGCATCGTCAACCATGTCCGCTTTGTTCAGGAATACCACAATATATGGCACACCTACTTGGCGAGACAACAGAATGTGTTCGCGAGTTTGCGGCATCGGACCATCCGCAGCAGAACAAACCAGAATCGCGCCGTCCATTTGAGCTGCGCCGGTAATCATGTTTTTAACGTAGTCAGCATGGCCTGGGCAGTCGACGTGCGCATAGTGGCGGTTAGCCGATTCGTATTCCACGTGTGAAGTGGAAATCGTGATGCCGCGAGCGCGCTCTTCGGGGGCGTTGTCGATTTGATCAAAGGCCTTGACTTCGCCGCCTTGCAGCTCGGCCATGACTTTTGTTAACGCCGCTGTCAACGTGGTTTTGCCGTGGTCAACGTGACCAATCGTACCTACGTTCACGTGCGGTTTCTTTCTTTCAAATTTTTCTTTAGCCATGATAAAAACACCCTACAACAAAACAATCAACCCAAACTGGAGCTCATAACCGGATTTGAACCGGTGACCTCTTCCTTACCAAGGAAGTGCTCTACCTACTGAGCTATATGAGCAAGTATCTTACCCCGAAGAATGGAGCGGGTGATGGGAATCGAACCCACGCAATCAGCTTGGAAGGCTGGAGTTCTACCATTGAACTACACCCGCAGATCCCATTAAATTTGGTGGTGGAGGGGGGAGGATTCGAACCTCCGAAGGTAGAACCGGCAGATTTACAGTCTGATCCCTTTGGCCGCTCGGGAACCCCTCCTTTACTTAATCAGTCAATTATCCTCGTTTAGATAAATTTAGTCAAGCAGTTTTATAAAAATTAACGCGAAATTTGTAAATCATTAATGGCAGTCAAATCACCAACAATCAGCGCATCTAACTTTTTGGACAACGCATCGAACAGACTTGCCAAGTTTAGCTGACCATCACTAGACAATTTGGACAAAACATAATCTGCCACATTCTTGCCCACAACAGGACGACCAATACCAATCCGCAGCCGGTAAAAATCCCTCGAATCGATATGCGCGATAATATCACGAAGCCCATTATGCCCCGCATGACCGCCATCCCGCTTCAACTTAACCGCGCCTTCAGACAACTCAAGCTCATCATGTACCACAAGCATATCTTCAGCGCTAAACTTGTAATATCTCAACAATTTTCCAACAGACATACCACTCTTATTCATGAATGTTGCTGGCTTTAATAAAATAACCTTGCTTCCCGAAATATTGCACTCAGCTATTTCACCATGAAACTGGCTAGCACCCACCCAACGAACTCCCGCAAGATCCGCAAGATAATCGACAAACAAAAACCCGGCATTATGCCGGGTTTTTTCATACTGCTGACCCGGATTACCCAAGCCAACAATCAACTTAATCATTCAACCTAAAACTGACGCAGCCTTATTCGGCTTCTTCAGTTGTTCTGGTTTTAACAATCTGGACGACAGGATGATCGTGCTCAGCACCGTGCTGCAACGCAGCAATCTCAACACTAGCCGGCAATACCAAATCAGAAAGATGAATCGTTGACCCGATATCAGCATTTGCCAAGTCGACCTCGATAAATTCAGGCAACGCCGAAGGCATGCACAACACCTCAACATCAACCATGGCATGCGTCACGACGCCGCCTTTTTTGACGCCGGCTGAAATAGCTTCGTTAATAAAATGCAGCGGCACGTGAACTTTTAACTTATGCGTCGCATCAACACGCATGAAATCCATATGCAAGATCTGTGGCTTTGCCGGATGACGCTGTATATGCTTCAAAACAGCTTTTTCTGTTTTGCCATCAATTTTTACATCCAGCACGTGCGAATAGACCGCCTCATGCACCAAATGCTTAACAATTTCATTATGATCCAGCAACAACATCTCAGGCGCACTATTACCGCCATAAATCACGGCAGGCACCTTACCCTTCCGACGAACAATCTTGGCCGCGCTACTGCCCGAGGCACTGCGAGCTTCTGCAACAAATTCAAACACGTTAGCCATCTTTTTCTCCAAAAGCTTGTTCCACAAGCACTACTTTAATTCTCATCAATCAACGTAAAGCGAGCTTACAGACTCACCAACCGCTATTCGCCGTATTGTTTCTGCCAGCATTTCCGCAACACTCAACTGCCTAATCTTGCTTACCGCCGACAACTCTTGCGTCAACGGGATTGTATCCGTGACAACCAATTCATCAAGAACCGATTTTTCAACGTTTTCCGCAGCCGAGCCAGACAATACCGGATGAGTACAGTAGGCCACAACTTTCTCGGCACCATGTTTCTTTAATGCTTCAGCCGCATGACACAGGGTACCAGCAGTATCAACCAGATCATCAACCATGACACAGGTCCGCCCCTCGACATCTCCAATTATGTGCATAATTTCGGAGACGTTCGGCCGCGGTCTTCGCTTATCGATGATAGCCAAATCGGCATCGCCCAAGCGCTTGGCAATCGCCCTAGCCCTGACCACTCCACCCACATCCGGCGATACAACGATCAAATTCTGATATTCCTGCCGCCAGATGTCGCCTAATAAAATCGGCGAGGCGTAGACATTATCCACAGGAATCCCGAAGAACCCCATAATTTGATCGGCATGCAAATCAACCGTTAGCGCCCTATCCGCACCGGCGTTACCTATCATATCGGCAACCAGCCTAGCAGTGATAGGAACCCTGGCCGACCGCGATCGCCTATCTTGACGCGCGTAACCGTAGTAAGGCATTACCGCAGTAATCCGCGCCGCAGATGCTCGCCTTAGCGCATCTATCATCACCAACAACTCCATCAAGTTCTCGTTGGTGGGTGCACAGGTAGGCTGGATCACGAAGACATCCCTACCCCTAACATTCTCTTCTATCTCAACAAAAATCTCGCCATCGCTAAAACGTCCGACGCTAGCCATGCCCAGGCGCATATTGAGCTTCTTCACAATACCTTCAGACAACGCCTTATTGGCATTACCCGAGAATACCATTACCGAGGCTTCACGCATTCAAGCACTCCCAAGGGATTATTGTTTGGAGATTATGGCTGGGCTGCAAGGATTCGAACCTTGGTATGCGAGGATCAAAACCTCGTGCCTTACCGCTTGGCGACAGCCCATTAAATTGATTAAACCGATCCCTGTCCTAACTTTCCATACAGAGGCGATCTACTCAGCCCTTTAGCCAAATAAACCGACCACTTTTCACTTAATGCTGAATAAGCATCACGAGCGGACTCCTCCGAGTCAAACTGAGCAAACACACACGCCCCAGTCCCCGTCAATCTTGCTTCCGCATAAATAGATAAAGCATCCATTGCCTCTTCTATCGCTCGATACATCTTGCTAACAACCGGGAGACAATCGTTCCGCGAATCCCCTGCAAGAAAGTCGCGCATTGTGATGGTTTTACTATCTCTTGTCAACTCTTTTGCTAAAAAAATCTGTTTGGTATTAACATGACAGTCCGGCTTGATCACCACAACCCATTGCTCCGGAATCACTATTGGCCTTAACTGCTCGCCAACACCCTCTCCCCAAGCGGTGTAACCATAAACAAAGACCGGGACATCCGCACCCAACTGCAAACCCAACTCCATCAGCTTTTGGACCGGCAACTTCAAATCCCACAATTCATTTAACACCACCAAAGTCGTTGCGGCATCGGAACTCCCGCCGCCTAAACCGCCGCCCATCGGCAGATTTTTTTCGACCTCGATACACACACCCGATGTGCAACCGGCATATTCTTTCAATAAATTTGCAGCACGAACGGTCAAGTCATCCTGTTCGGGTACGCCTGGAATGGGATTTCGCAAGAACACTCGTCCGTCTTCCGCAGGATGGAAAATGATCCAATCGCACAAATCAATAATTTGAAATACTGTTTGCAGCAGATGATAGCCATCCGGACGGCGGCCGGTGATCCTCAACATTAAATTTAGCTTTGCCGGCGCCGGCCATTTTTCGCCCCATCCCACCCTGTTTTCTTGCATTTCCGTCACGACAAATCCCATTGATCCACTACTAATTTAATTCTTGTTTTATCTTTTTCCGCATTGATTTTCCGCGGCAGCAATACGGCATTGACCCGCTGCATTTCCTTGAAACTCACCCGCCAACCGGCCTGCATAAAACCATCAGCCCACTCTACAAACTGCTGCCGAGGATCAACCACCCCCAGCACCCAATATTTCAAAGCATTCACCGGCATCACAACGCCAAACTGCTCAGCCAACACATCTTCAACCGGCCCGCGAAACTCCTGCCGCTTATCACCGTCGTCGACAATCACCGTATCCGCCACAACCGTTATCAACAGCCGACCTTGCGCCAGCGGCCCGGTGAATTCGATATCATCCCGCTCCAGGTCATGTCGCCAATTGACCGACGCCGAAATAGAATCCCGCTCGTCCGCCAACGCCAAACGCCCCTCGAAATACCATTGCTTCTGTTGCTGCAAGGGCCGCATATCAGCCAATTGATAAACATCAATCGGCTTGTCCGACACCGAAGAGCAAGCCGTCAGCAGCAAAGCCGACAAAAACAATAGAATCCTATTAATTATCATTGCCCGTTTTGCAGAAAGCGCTTTTTAAATTCGAGCAAATACTCGTCATCGGGCGATTTTTTATAGACGCTATCGAAAAGCGCCTTAGCCTCTTTCTGCTCGCCCGTAGTCCACAACACCTCGGCAATATGCGCCGCAATTTCGTTTTCGGGCTGCTTCTCGTAGGCTTTGCGCAGATATTCCAAGGCTCGCTCGACCTTACCTAATTTAAACTGCAACCAACCATAACTGTCGATCACCACCGCCTCATCGGGCTGCAAGGCAATTGCGCGCTCCAAATATTTAGCCGCTTCGTCATAGCGTTGAGTTCTATCGGTCAAGGTATAGCCCAGCGCATTCAACGCGCCGACATCGTCCGGCTTCTTGTCCAGTATTTTTAACAAATCCGCTTCCAACACATCCAACTTGTCCAAGCGCTCGGCAACCAGGGCCCGGGCATACAGCACCTCCCGATTGTCCGGCACGTCTTTCAAGGCCTGCGTCAACACATCAAAGGCTTCCTGATATTTACTCAGTTGATTGTAAAGTTCAGCCTTCACCATCAATATTCGCAAATGCTGTTCCGGATATTTGCTATCCATCCGTTTGATGCGCGTCTCGACCTCGTCAAGCCGCTTTTGATTCATCAGCAAAGACACCGCCGCCATATCGGCATCGAAAGCGTAATTACCCTCACCCACCCTATCGAACCAAGTTAAGGCCTTATCGGGATGCTGCTGATCGAGTTCGATTTTGCCCAAATAAAAACTGGCCTGCCCTTCCCATTCCGGATTGCTCAGCAGTTTTTCAAGCACATTTTCGGCTTTATCAACCTGCCCCTGTTGCATATGGATCAGGGCCAGCGTGAATAAGGTTTCGGCATCGTCCGGTTTATCTTCGAGTACGCTCTGACACAGCTTGATGGCATCGTCGTAATCGCGACTGTTGATCAGCACCTCCAGCAACATTTTTCGAAGCTGTGCATCTTCCGGCGCTTGCTTGACGGCTTTTTCCAATAGCTCGCGGGCTTTCGGCAAATCGCCGGACCGGCCGGCCAATTGCGCTTGAAAAATCACCGCCTTATTCCAGTCGGGTGCTATCAGCAAGGCTTGATTGATTTTTTGTTGCGCCAACTCGTTATTCTGCAAAACCGACGCTAAAACCGCTTGCACGAAAAACACACTGGCTTGCGCCGGGTGCTCGTTCGCCACTTCCTCCAAGACATCGTAAGTAAACTGGGTGCGGCCTTCTTTTTCCAATAATTTACTCATTTCCAGCAAACCCGCCTCGAAACCGGCTGGATCGTCGGCTAACATCGCATTGATATTCTCAACCGCCGCATTCCGGTCGGCGTTTTTAATCGCCAACAACACGGCAAATTTTCTGGCCGCCAAATTCTTACCGTCCTTGGCCAACCAAACCGTCAATGCTTCACGAGTACGCTGCTCGTCTTTCAAAAACAGCCCGATTTTAACCGCCCTTTCCGCGATCCGGGGATCATCGACACGCTTGGCGGCTTGTAAATAGGCGTCCATCGCCAAATCGTACTGATTGCGCTGCCCAGCCAATTCAGCGGCCATCAACAAATACAGCACTTCTTCATCGATCACCGTATTGCGATTAACCCGGCTTTCCAGCCCCTCGGGCTTGTTCTCCGCACCCTGCGCTTCGGGTTCTTTCTCGGGCGATACCGCGCATCCGGATAAAGATAAAAATATTGCGATGGCTATCCATTTTTTCATGCAATCTATTGACCCATTTTTTGAGAAATTATTGACGATAGATTACCAGAAAAAGCCCCTGAATCGGACTGTCGTTTCATTGTATTTGGACAAAAACCGCGCATTCCTTAAAATATCGCACTTTTCTTGTGCTATTGTTCGCAACCGATGACTCTTCTTGCCGTAGGGATAAATTACAACACAGCGCCGGTCGCGGTCCGCGAGCGCTTGGCTTTCCCGACGGAAATCCTCGACAACACGCTGAAAAACCTATGGAATCTTCGCGAAATCAGCGAAGCGGCGATACTCTCGACTTGCAACCGCACCGAGTTCTATTGCCAGGCAGACAGCGACGACCAAACCTCGCTGGTCAACTGGATTGCCGACACCAAACAGATCAAACCCGCCGAATTTGCCCCTTATCTGTACAGCTATAAGGACAGCCAATCGATACGGCACATGTTCCGAGTCGCTTGCGGCCTGGATTCAATGATCCTGGGCGAGCCACAAATTCTCGGCCAAATGAAAACCGCCTACCATGCCGCATCTCAGGCCGGCACACTGGGTAGAAATCTCAGCAAATTGTTTCAACACACCTTTTCCGCCGCTAAAAAAGTCCGCACCGATACCGCCATCGGCTCCAGTCCGGTATCGGTAGCATTCGCCGCCGTGCAACTGGCCCAGCAAATTTTCGACAAACTCAGCGAGCAAACCGCGTTACTAATCGGCGCCGGCGAGACCATAGAACTCACAGCCCGCCACCTGCATCAACATGGCATCGGCCGCATCATCATCGCCAACCGTACCTACGACAAGGCCCACGCCCTGGCAATGCAGTTCAACGGCTACGCGATAGCGCTGTCTGAGCTGCCAATTCATTTAGCGGAAGCCGATATTGTGGTGTCCTCCACCGCCAGCCAACTGCCGATACTCGGCAAGGGCCGTGTGGAGAGCGCGATCAAAATCCGCAAGCATAAACCGATGTTTATGGTCGATCTGGCCGTGCCGCGCGACATCGAAGCCGAGGTTGCCCAATTGCGCGACGTGTATCTGTATACCGTCGACGACCTGCAAAACACCGTCAATCAAAACATGGATTCCCGCCGCCGCGCCGCCGAGCAGGCCGAGGAAATCATAGACACCCAAGTCGAACACTTCCTGGCCTGGCTGCGTTCGCAAGGCGCCCAGGAAACCATCCGCGATTACCGCACCCAGGCTCAACTCACCCGCGACGAGGCTTTGCAAAAAGCGCTGTTACAATTGAATGGTGGCGCGGCGGCCGAGGAAGTTTTACAGCGTTTGGCGCATACCTTGACCAATAAACTGATCCACACGCCCTGTGCGCAATTACGCGAGGCCGGCGCTAATGAACGCCACGACCTGATCGCCGCCTCCCGCGAAATTTTCAAATTACGTTAAACCACTCAATGAAATCCTCGATACAAACCAAACTGGAAAACCTCGGCGAACGCTTCGAGGAAATCACCGCGTTGCTGTCGCAACCAGAAGTGCAAAGCAATCAAAATCAATTTCGCAGCCTGAGCCAGGAATACGCACAAATAGAACCGCTAGTGGCCTGCTACAAAACCTATCAAGACAACGAAGCCAATCTGTCATCGGCTCAGGAAATGGCTAAAGACAGTGACCCAGAGCTGCGGGAAATGGCCAAAGAGGAAATCCAGGCTGCCGAGGCACAACGCGAGGAGTTGGTACAACAGCTGCAAATCCTGCTGCTGCCGAAGGACCCCAACGACAACCGTAACGTATTTCTGGAAGTACGAGCCGGCACAGGCGGCGACGAAGCGGCGATCTTCTCCGGCGATCTTGCGCGGATGTATCAACGCTATGCGGAAAGACAGGGTTGGAGCAGCGAGATCATCAACGAAAATCGCGGCGAACACGGTGGTTTCAAAGAGGTCATCATGCGTATCAGCGGCCAAAACGTCTATTCGCAATTAAAGTTTGAATCCGGCACCCACCGCGTGCAACGCGTGCCGGAAACCGAATCGCAAGGCCGCGTGCATACTTCGGCTTGCACCGTGGCGATCATGCCGGAAGTCGATGCGGTCGACGAAATCGACATCAACCCCGCAGACCTGCGCGTCGACACCTTCCGCGCTTCCGGCGCCGGCGGTCAGCACGTCAACCGCACCGAATCGGCGATCCGCATTACCCACATCCCGTCCGGCGTGGTCGTCGAATGTCAGGACGAACGCTCGCAGCACAAAAACCGCGCCCGCGCGATGTCGGTATTGCAAGCACGCCTGATGTCCGCCGCCCAAGAAAAACAACATGCCGAACAATCGGAAAGCCGTAAGCTGCAAGTCGGCAGCGGCGACCGTTCCGAGCGCATCCGCACCTACAACTACCCGCAAGGCCGGCTCACCGATCATCGCATCAATCTGACACTGTACAAGTTGGAAGAAATCATGGAAGGCGGGCTGGAACATGTGATTCAACCGCTGATTCATGAACATCAAGCGGAATTGCTGACCCAGTTGGGCAATGCCTAAGAACGAATGACCCGTCAGAGCGCAATAGCGAGTTCGGCCCTACCTATTTCTATCCGCGACTTACTGTCCATCGCGATAGAGCAGTTGGTAAAAAACTCGGACTCTGCCGAACTGGACGCGGAAGTATTGCTCTGCCACTGCCTGAACAAAAACCGCTCGTTTCTCCGAGCCTGGCCGGAACATCAACCCAGCCCGGCACAAATCGCCCAGTTTCAAATGCTGATAGAGCAACGCTGGCAAGGCAAACCTATAGCCTATTTAACCGGCCAGCGCGAATTCTGGTCGCGTAATTTCAAAGTCAGTCCCGATGTCCTGATCCCTCGGCCCGACACCGAATTGCTGATAGAACTCAGCTTAGCCCTGCTGCCGGCCGACCGGCCCTGCAAAACCATCGATCTCGGCACAGGCTCCGGGATTATCGCCATCACGCTGGCCGCGGAAAGACCGCTAGCGGATATAGTCGCCAGCGACCTTAGCGCGGCAGCTTTAGCAATCGCCCGCTACAATGCCGAGCGGCTCGACGCCGGTAACGTACGCTTTATACAATCGCATTGGTTCGACCGGATCGACGAAACCGGTTTTGATTTGGTGCTTAGCAATCCGCCCTACATCGCCAACGACGATCCGCATTTGCAGGAAGGGGATGTGCGTTTCGAACCCGATAGCGCCTTGATCAGCGCCGAAAACGGCTTGCAAGATATTCGCTTGATTGCCGAGCAAGCCCGCCGACACTTAAAAGACGGCGGCCAATTATTGATCGAACACGGTTACAATCAACAAACCGACGTACAAGCGATTTTTACTGCGTTGAACTACCGACAATTCACCACTCACGCCGATTTGTCCGGCAATCCCCGAGTAACGTCCGGAATATGGAACCCGATATGAACCACTTAGAAATCAGCCTGCCGCGCAAACTCACCAATCAATTGCTGCACTTGGCGCAACTGTCGCCGGAAGCCGAAGTCTGCGGCCTGATCGGCGCCGACAGCAACGGCATGCCGGTCAGCTGTTATCCAATCAGCAATAGTGCGAAAACGCCGAAAAATCGTTTCCTGCTCGAGGCCGGCCAGCAAATCGCCGCGATGAAACAGATGCGCGACAAAGGCGAAAGCCTGTTCGCGATTTACCATTCCCATCCGGACACTCCCGCCGTGCCGTCCGCTACCGACATCGAACAAGCCAGTTATCCGGAAGCGCTACATTTGATTATTTCCTTGAACACCAAGGGCGTGCTGGAATTGCGCGGCTTCAAGATCACCGGCCAAACCGTCACCGAAGCGGTACTGAATTTGATCGAGGCCTAAAGCCTACTTGCACTTCAAATGGTACTTCTGCACCCGGTAGCGCAGGGTTTCCCTGGTGGTACCCAACATTCTGGCCGCGGCCGTGACGTTTTCGTCGGTGCGGTTCAAGACTTCCTGAATCAGATACTTCTCCATATCCTGCAAGCTCAAGCTGCCGTCCAACGGCAGGAAGATGCCGTTCTCGCTGTGTTGTGCGGCCGGCTTCGCCGACACATTGGGTAGCTGTAGCCACTGTTCGGGAAAATCGTCGTCGTACGCCAACAATACGCAACGCTCCAACACATTGCGCAATTCGCGGACGTTCCCCGGCCAGTCGTAGCGTTTTAATAGCTCCCAGGTCTGCCGGGAAATGTTTCTGACGTTTTTCGCGGATTTTCGATTGCTCTCAGCAATAAACATCGGCACCAACTCGTCCAGGTCCTCTTTATGCTCCCGAAGAGCCGGCACCCGCAAACTCATCACGTTCAGCCGGTGATACAAATCGCTACGAAATAAACCTTGTTCCACCTTTTGCACCAAATCCAGATTAGTCGCCGCGATAATCTGCACATCGATGGCAAACTCGGCCTCGCTACCCAAGCGGCGAATCCGTAAATCTTCTACGGCCGTCAACAGCTTGGCTTGCAACTCCAAATCCATCTCGCCGATTTCATCAAGAAACAAGGTGCCGGTGTGGGCTTGCTCGAACAGGCCGCGATGCCGTTTCTTGGCGCCGGTAAATGCCCCGGCTTCGTAACCGAACAACTCCGATTCCAATAGTTCTCGCGGCAGTGCCGCGCAATTGATTTCAATCAGCGGCGCCCTGGAACGACTACCGCTGGCATGCAAAATACGGGCGACCAAACCTTTGCCGGTGCCGGTCTCGCCGGAAATAATCAGACTGGAAAACGGCACCCTGGCCATCTGCGCCACCATACTGCGCAGCCTGGTGGCGACGGGACTGCTGCCGATCAAGGCATCGACCGTGTAACGTTTGCTCTGCACTTCGGTCTGCTGCTGCAGACGGCGCTGGGCCCTGGCACTACGCGCCGCACCTTCCACCAGCAGATTCAAGCGTTCCAGCTCGCAGGGCTTTTCGACGAAATCGTAAGCACCCAGCCGTACCGCTCTGACCGAATCGGCGACACTGCCGTAACCGGTCAGAAACACCCATTCGCTGCTGCCGATTTGATCCTTGGTTCTCTCAAGTAAATCCAAGGCGTTACCGTCGGGCAAATTCATATCCGACAACACCACCAAAGGATCGATCACTTGACTCAGCAAATGCCGCTCGGCTTGTTGCAGGGTTTCCGTGACCGTTACTTCCCAGTTTTTTTTTCGAAAAAACCGGGCCAGCTCGGAACCGAGCAATGCTTCGTCTTCAATAATCAGCAGGGTATCGGGCATATGAGTTTCAGTGCTCCCAAGACGCTAAGTCTTCGATTGGTTCAAGATGAGTGTCGATATCGATGTTGTCGAACTTATCCATGATTTGCCGCTCCATGCTTTCCAGCAAATCGTGGCCTTGCTGTACCGTCCAACTACCCGGCACCAGCACATGCACCGACATAAACCGCCGGGCACCGGCATAGCGGGTACGCAAGGCATGGTAGGCAATACCGTCGCTGACCACAAACTGTTCCAATACCGCGACGATTTCGGCGATTTCCTCGGCCGACAATGCCGCGTCCAGCAAACCGGCCACGGTACGCCGGATCAATTGCAGCCCGGCCCAGACGATATGCAGCGCCACGCCGATGGCGATGATGGGATCGAGAATTTCCCAGCCGTTCAGGCCCAATTGTTTGGCAAACGCTAAAGTCGCTTCGAAACGATTCGCCACCGAAATGACCGCGATGCCGATCAAAATACCGACCGTGGTCCAAACATCAGTCATCAGATGCTTGCCGTCGGCTTCCAGCGTAATCGATTGCCGGCGCCGGCCGACTCCGATCAAAATGCGGGCGACGAATAAATTAATCAGCGAGGCGAACACCGAAACCGCAATCCCCAGATCCAGCTGATGCAATAGCTGCGGGTGCCACAAGCGTTCCCAAGCCGCGTAAGCGATGCTGAAAGCCGCCAGCAAGATCATGATGCCTTCGGCGCCGCTGGAAAAATATTCAACCTTCTCATGGCCGTAAGCATGGGTATCGTCTGGCGGCCGCGCGGAAATGGTCAGCACTATCAACATGATGACTGCCGCCACCAGATTAATCAGCGATTCCAAGGCATCGGACAACAGGCCGACTGAGCCGGTCAGCAAATAGGCATAGCTTTTCAGAGCGATGGTGCTGACGGCCGCCATGATGGACAGCCAACCGTATAATGTGAGGGATTTTTGTGGGCTACTCATAAGGCTTGGTAAGCGCTTGAAAGGGCCGATAGTCTAACAGACTCGCTAGCCCAAAATCCGGCCTGCCACAATTTATGCCACCGGAAAGGTCAATGTCACACTGGCATGGCCTTGCGCGTCGTTTTGCAGTTGCATCCGGCCTTGATGATCCTTAACGAAACGCTGCACCATTGCCAATCCCAGCCCGCTGCCACCGTCTTTCAGGCTGACGAAAGGCCTGATGCCGTGTTGCAGAAAAGCCTCGCTAAAGCCCGGTCCGCTATCGCTAATCGTCAATTCCAAGCGGCCGTTTTCGGCAATCGCCGTAACATTGACCTCGCCGCTATCGTGGCCAATGGCCTGTAGCGAATTCAGCAGCAAATTCAGCAACACTTGCCGAAACTCGCTTTCCGGCAAAAACACATATAAATCCTCGGCCACATGATCGTTAAAAACGATATTTTCGCGGGCCTGATATTTCAACAACATTAATAATTCTGCCAACACTTGGCGCACGGCGATCCTTTGTGAGGATTCGCCGTTGCTGCGAGCCGAAGCCAGCAGATCGTTGAGATTACGCGTCAAGCGCTGTACTTCCCGATAAACCAACTGCATGCGTTCGGCAAGTTCGGCATCCTGACACTCCGACAGCATATTCTCCAAAGCCAACTGAATGCTGGCCAGCGGATTGCGCAACTCGTGCGCGGTGCTGGCGGCCAGTTCCGCCAACGCCGCCAACTTTTCCGCCCTGGCCAGTTGCTGGCTACGCTCCAGCAGCGCGTGACTGGTCTGCCTGACCCGATATTCCAACAGGGCGGTATGCTCCAGATGCTCCTGCTCCAGCTCCAGCAAGCGGGACACCAAATGGTTATAACGGTCGAACAAGGCATGCATCAACGGGTCGGATGTGTCGTGCGCAATCGGCTTCATCTCGCCCTCGGCCAGCCCGGACAACAGCTCTTTTAACGAATCCAGCGGTTCCAGCACATTGGTCCGGAAGAAATAACGCACGATCCACAACAACAGCAAGGGCAGGATAACCGCCAATTGCATCTCCAACTGGCCGTCGTCTTCAATGTTGATCAACAGCCGTTCTTCCTCCTGCGCCTGCTGATCCAGCACCTCCCTAATCAATTGCAAAGCCTTGACCAGATTGGCCTGGTCGCCTTGCACGGCCTTAGCGAACACTTCCTGCAATTGTTGCAAGTTGGCCGGTATCGAACGGTTGTAGTCCTGCAAACTGCCGATCAGCTGAGCTTGAATCTCCGCCAACTGGATTTTTTCCGACTCGGTCACCTGTTGATTGGTGGAAATGGTCAATTGCAGTTGCAGCAACTCGAACAACGTATCTTCCAGATGATGACCGCGGCCGATGTCGCGTTCTATGGTGTGGATCCGTTGGTCGTTGACCCAAGTCAATCGGCCTATCGCCAACAGTTCGCCGATCACCAGTAAACCCAACACAAGGCTGACGAAAATAACCGGGCGAAACAGCAACTGGCGCATGGTGGGATACATAGTTAAACCAGAATAGTTAATGAAATTATGACGAAAATATTATCTCTCACCACCGATTCCTTTTGGTTAATATAAGCCTAGTGACGCCACGTTTTCATTTCAGTGCCCTTACACTCCCTTAAGCCTTACAACATGGAAACAAACCTAGCCAAAGCATGGTTTAAACCCAAAGGACTCCCTTGAATCCCAACTTTTCCATCCATCCGAACAACTTCAACTCCTTGATGTTGTTTGGCTTGAGCCTAGTCAATTATGCCTTGCTGTATTGGGCCAATATTTTGTTGGCTCGTCATCTGACTATCGATGCTTTTGACGATTTCAGCGTGGCAACTTCCGTCATCGCTTTGCTATCGACCCTGGCCACCTTGGGACTGGAAAAATATGCCCTGCGTCAGATTGCTTTGTGTATAGAGCGCGAAAACTGGCCCAGGCTGCGCGGCTTCTGGGTGTTTTCGTTGCGTACCATCCTGTTGTTCAGCCTATTCTTGATGGGCTTGCTCAGCGTAGGCCTAGAAGCCTTTCTAGCCTGGCAAAATGCCGATTTGCACATTGCCATAGTAATTTATGCCGGCTTTCTGCCAGTGATTGCGCTGTGTCTGTTCTTGATCGAAGTCATTACCGTATTCGGTGCGCAAATTCTCTCCCTGGTCTTGTATCGTTTTTTCCTGCCCGCCGTATTTTTACTGCTGTTGCTCAGTTTAAGCGACTTTCAAATCGAACTAACGGCGGTTTCCGCGGTACTTTGTTTTGGTACCGCTTGGTGTCTGACATTGATATTGATGATAGTAACGGCACGAGCCGCCAGTCCCAGAGGACTGCATCGGATTGACGCCGATCTGAAACGTAAAAGCCGATGGCTAAAAAAGTCACTGCCGTTAATGATCAGCAGTTTGATGATGACCATGCTGACCAACGGCGGCACTATCATTCTGGAAATTCTCCATCCATCCGAAGCCGTGGTGGGCATTTATGCAATCGCCATGCAAACCACGGCGTTGATTTCATTGATAGGCACCTCGACCAATCGCTATTATCTACCTATGCTGGTGGTTTTGCTGGAGCGCCGCGATCAGGTTGGCATCAAAGCCCTGCAAGTTAAACGCATGCGCCTGATTGCCGCCTTTGTCGGGGCTTTTCTGGGCATCATCGGTCTATGGGGCCAGGAAATACTCTATCTGTTCGGCGCCACCTTTGCGAGCGGTTATACAGCTTTACTCATCAGCGCGATTGGCGCAGCGTTTTGTACCTTGTTTTCCGATTCGCCCTACTATCTCCAGTTCATGGGACGCAATCGTCTGGTAGTTGGGTTGATCACGTTAGCCGCTATCGGCATGATCGGCCTGAGTTTTATTTTTGGCTTTCTCTACGGCGCCAGCGGGGTTGCAATCGCTTACACATTGCCAACCATATTGCTGTTCGCCAGCCTGAAGTGGCTGGCCTATCGGCATATGCGCAAGCTATTCGCCGTTAATGCTCAAGCGTGAACTCTCCCCGCACCACTTTAAAACAAGCGACGGTGCCTATCATTTCGTTGGCGGTCAGCAAATAATGCTCGCCGTTGTTTTCGAAATGGGCGACACCTTCCGGCGAGCGGCTTTCTTCACCGGGAATCTTGCCCAGCGCCACCGTCTTGGGATGCTTGGGGTCGACCAAGGCAATCAGTACCAAGGCATCGGCACGCTCCATGCCTACTACCGCCCAAGGTTGGCCATCCATTTCAAACGTCACCACTCCTTCCGGTTCGGCGCCTTTTTTGTTGCTGCGCCGCTCGGGATAAACACCGTGAGCAAAGCTGATTTCATCGAGCTGATTGCCGGTATCGGCGACGAAATCGCCGGTTTTGGCGTCGAACACGCTGACAGTCCTACCGCCGCTTTGTAACGGTTCTTCGCCATCTTGCACTTCGGTATCGGTATCGCCTTCGTCGGCGGTGACGAAATAACGGCCATCCGGCGTCAAGGCAATCCCGTCCGGTTCGCGCAAGGCCATCACCGACTGATTAAATTCCACCCAGCCATTTGACTTGCGGTCGGCACCGTGTTCGGCGATCCCCATATTGAAATACCCTAATATCCGCCCATTCGTCACGTCCACTTCGGCTACTTCATTGGTTTCCTGCAGTGTCACATAAGCTCTCGATGCATCGGGCGACAGGGCAATATATTCGGGTTCCAATAAGGTTTTCGAGTCGCTGGCGACAGGAATCCGGATTTTGGCTTCGCCCTTGGTTTCGTTCGCATACACATCGGTGCCCTCGAAACGGCCGATTTTGACTTTCTTGTTTTCAATCGCGCCATTGCCGTCGAAATCGGTTTTTTTACTGATCTTGCCATCGCCGTCCCAGTCGATTTCCCGCTCCAGAAAATGGCCTTTTTCCGCGACGATAAAACCTTCCCTATGCGTGACATCCGCCAACTCGATATTGGCGTTGGCTTTCACTTTGGCATTTTTATCCAGATGGATGATAGAAATGCTGCCCTCGGCGGAAAAAAAATCGCCAGTCTGTTTATCGAACGAAAACTCCTCGCCTTCGTTGGCGACCAACGCGGCGCCACCATCCTTGGAAAACACCACCGCATCCGGCCCGAAACCCACTTCTACACGATCCAGCAAGGCCCCGCTGCTGGCGGAACGAATTTCCAAACGGCCTCTGTTATTGCCGGCGTCGATCACGGCCGCGAACACATCTAGCGACGGATGAAATGCCACCGAGGTAAACTCCTCGCCCTTGTGCAAACCCAGATTAAACCGGTTCAGGCGCGTGATTTTTCCGGGCTGGCTGACATCCAGTACATCGGCCTCGCCGGTATCAAAATTGCTCAATACCGCCCGCAGGGTCTGTTGCTGGACACTGACGATCTCGGTGCCTTTGTCGTGTCCGGAGTAATAAAGGCAATGCGGCTGCAATTGCCACTGACTGGTGGCCGGGCCCGTGACCGGATGCTCCGCACAACTCGACAGCAGCAACATCGCAAGCAACAGATGGTTCTTTTTCAAGAGTGTCTCCAAATAAAAATAAGATTGACGCCAAGGCCTTGCATCTTAACGCAAACATTAAACACAAAAAAAGCCGCACCAAGTTGCCTCGGCGCGGCTTGAGCCTGACTGGAAAATCAACCGATTAGAATGCCAACTGACCGCGCAGCATAAAGGTATCAACATTAGGTTCGCCGCCGCCTACCGTTCTGATCGGTGAGCCGCTCATATCCAAGGTCTTGTTGTAGTCAGCCATGAAGCGGATATTGCTGTTCAAGTACCAGTTCAATGCCACGGTCATATTGGACAGCTGCCCGCCTCTGATATTACCGCTGTTCAAATCAGCCTCAGAGTAACGACCGGCCAGTTCCCATGCGCCCCAAGTACCATTTTTCAAGCTAAATACTTTGTTGGGTTCCACTTTATAAAATTTGCCGTTTTTGTACTTGCGCGATTCGCCGGTGATGGTCCATGAAGCTTCGGTGTACCAGCCATTAAATTCGGCGTTATCGCCGCCATTTTTACGATCGAGCCACATTTGCGTGTATTCACCACCGATCGTAAATGGTCCATAGAGGGCGTTGGCTTCCAAGCCGACCATTTGGATAGCATTGATGCCTGTGATGTTTCCGGTATCGATCAGATTGAGGTTGGACATGTGCGAGGTTTCCGAGCGCAATCTCAGTGCGTGATCGGTGACTTGATCGTTGGCATTCGGATCGCGATAGTTACCCGCCACACCCAAATGGATTAACTTGGTTTTCTCGTTGATCGGTGCATAGGTCCAACGTGTGCTGATACCCCAACCTTCATCCGCCTTATTGTTTTGACTATTGGCAGTCACAGTATCGCCGTAGACACCCACCTGCCCAGTCCAGTCTTTATGCATCGATGCGACATTAAGACCGATAGCCCGGTCAACGGTTGGAGCATTCAGGGAATCCATCAATGAACGTTCCATGAACATCATGTCATTCGAGCTTTCCTGCAACTCGCGACTGAAAGCTTGTTTTTGTTGACCCGCCGTGAACTCAAAATCTTTTAAGCCTTTATACATGATAAACATGTCTTTGACCGCGACGCTATTGTCGGCAAAATCCACCTGGCTCTTGAAATCCCAGTCTTTGTAGAAAGTACCCAGAAACTCCATCCGTGCCCGACGCATTTCGGTACCGTCATTGGCTTCGACATGTGTTGCACCACTTAGCAGGTTATCGTCACCGCTGGTGTACGATGCATCGGCATGAATACGGCCACCGAGTCTGAATTTGAAATCCTTGTCAGCGGATTCAAATTGCACGCCTTTATTGTCTAATTTGACTTTCACGTTCTCTTCATCTGATTTCGCATGCTCATCCAGTGCTTTAAGCGCATTGTCTTTCAGCGCCAAATCTTCCTTGATTTGTTGAATCTCGGCTTTTTGCGCCGCCGTGTCTTCGACTTTTTCGAACGAACCCAGTTTGGAACGGCCCGGACCTGGCTCGGCAAAAATTTGCTTGGTTTTAGAGTCCACGTATAAGTCCAGCGCCATGGCATCAACACAGACACCCGAGCCAATGACAGTCGCCACTGCTAGGCTCAGTTTAGAAAGTTTCATCAAGATTCTCCAAAATTTAAATAAATCAATGCGTTAACTCGAAGATCATCACGATCAGCAAGCTTGGTGCGCATTGTATGGAGGCAATATGACAACTTTGTGACAATACGAATTTAGATTGCGCTGCCGTTGCTTTTTTGCGACAGCGCAGACACTTTGCCTGCCAATCGATAGCGTGTCGTTAGCAAGAACGGCGCAATTCGAGGAGCGCCCTGTCACATTTCGGCAACATTTAAGCGAGTCGCGGGGCTTGAGCCGAACCGGCAGGCAATGCCGTTACCTGTAGGTGCGAATTTATTCGCACTAAGGGCGCGCTAAAGGTCGAATAAATTCGACCCTACGGCCGGTCCAACTCTTGACTTAGTCGCATTGGCCTACGAGGGAGGGCAACGCCAACTTGCCGGCGTTTGCTTTAGATGGTGGGGTAAAACAGCTTAAAAATGATTTCGAACTCGTCACTGGTTTTATCGAGAATAAAACTGATTTGTTCGGGCGACAGGTTCAAGGCGCTGACGGAGAAAGCGTCGTAAGGGTTTTCGATACGGCTTAAACAATTGGCCAATCTGACCATGGCAGCAAGATCGGAATAAGCGCCGATGTGGTCCGGAAAACAGTGCAAGCGGATGCTTTCCACTACCACTTCCGGTAATTTCCATAAGCGGCACAGCTCCGCGCCTGTCTGAAAATGATCGAAACCGATGACCGCCTGTTCGATACTGACTTCATCGTCAACCGCCAGATGCATTTGCGATTGCAATAATAAATCCACTTCTCGAGCCAATACCGGGATCCGCCGGTAAAATACCAGCTGGCCGATGTTGTGCACCAAACCGCATAAAAATGCAGTGTCCACGTACGACTTGCCGAACTGAATATCCAACTCCCTGGTAATCAGCGCGCAACGCAGGTTTCTGGCCCAGAAATCGTGTATCGAAAAATGTTGGCCCGGCAGGTTGGAGAAGCGGTCGACGATCACCGTACCCAGTACCAAATTATACAACTCGCGGGAACCGATCAAAGTGATAGCCTTGGCTATTGAGGTCACTTGCGACGGAAAGCCATAAAATGCGCTATTGACTATTTTTAATAACTTCATGGCCAACGCCGCGTCGTCCTCGATCACAAACGCGGCATCCTTGGCGGTTTTACTGGGATCATCGACTATTTTCTTCAACAAAAAATAGACGTTGGGTGGCGACGCTAGTTGTAAATCGCCTCTAAGCAAGTCCGCTGCAGTCAAGGTGGATGTTGAGGAATCTATCATCAATAATTCTAAAAAATTAAATTTACACCTATACTGAAAAGCAATAGCATAGAAACGACTTTAAGTCCTGCGCTTAAACCTAGACCATTTCAATGGAAATACAACCCCCCCTAATCCCGACCCTCCTCCATAGCCCATGTTGATAGCTCCCGTGTTTATGAAGACTCCTGGACGGCTCTATGACGATTGCCAGTGAAGCGCTGAAAGAAAAACTGATCATCATCGCGGAGCACAATGAAATCTCCGCACAAAAAATTGTTACTACTTTAAAAGCCAAAGGTTATACGGATATCCGCCTGGCAAGCAATGGCGATGAGATTTATCAGCTCATCAAGCCGTACAGCGATCAGCCCGAGGCAATCGGCCTACTGGTCTTGAATGCCTCTCTACCGGGATGCAAAGCGCAGGAAATATGCGAAAGCCTTGCCAGTACCCGCGCGGCGTCCTTTATTCCAGTGGTGATTCTAAATGACGACGACTTTATCTGCGACTTCGACCACTGCCGTTCCCCGTGCGGCGACTGCCTGACTTACAAAATAAACACACCGGTTAACACTCAGGAATTACTACTCGCCGTCAAATTTTTATTGAGTTTGAAACTAGAACGTCAATTACGCCTCCGGCAAGAAGAGCAATTGATCAACGAACTGGCGGCCAAAAACGTTATCGATGCCAAGCTTAAGTTTCTAATCGCTCACGACGAGCTCACCGGCCTGTTCAATCGCAGCAGCTTCGAGCGTCAGCTCAGATTAATCCTTAACCGCAGCAATAAGACCCAAAAAGACGGCGCGCTGTTATTTATCGATGTCGACCGCTTTAGCCTGATCAACGAACTGGAGGGCTTTGAGGTGGGCGACCGACTGCTGGTCGAACTCGCGATTTTAGTCAGAAAACAGGTGCCGCCCGGCAGTTTGTTTGCCCGGATCGGTGCCGACGAATTTTGCTTGTTTCTTGAAAACAAGACCAAAAAACAAGCTCAAACTCTAGCTGAAACGATAAAATACACCGTCGATAACTTTAGGTTCTTTACCGGAGAAGTCTGCTACAGCGCCTCGGTTTCGATCGGCATCGCCACTCTCGATAACGCCATTTCCGCATTTCATCCCGGCGAGATGATCCTGCACGCCCGCCAAGCCTGTAATTTCGCCAAAAGCAATGGCCGTGACAATATTTGGATCTATAGCAGCGAAGATCTTAGCGTCCAGGAAAGGCGGCGGGATATTTACTGGGTACCATTGATTCGTAAAGCCTTACGGGAAAACCATTTGTTCCTGGTTTTCCAGCCGGTGGTGCAATTGAGCGACGGTTATATATCCCATTACGAAGTACTGCTGAGGATGCGTAGCGAAAGCAATGACCTTATCACACCCGATCAATTTATCCCGGTGGCGGAACGAACCGGTTTGATCCACGGCATTGACCTCTGGGTGGTTGAAAATGCCATCGATTTTCTGGCGGCACTTCCTGCGTATATGTCCCATGTGTCGTTGGCTATCAACCTGTCCAGCTCCGCTTTTCAGTATCCGGATCTGTTATCGACCATCAGCGATAAGCTGGAGATGTCTTGGGTCGATGCCGGCCGGCTAACTTTCGAGATTACCGAAACGGCCGCCGTCGATAATTTCGAAAATACCCGGCATATGATTAACAAAATTCGGGCGCTGGGCTGTAAATTTGCACTGGATGATTTCGGCGCCGGCTTTTGTTCTTTCAATTATCTGAAAACCTTTCCGGTCGATTACGTGAAAATCGACGGCCAGTTCATTAGAAACTTACTCGATAATGAAACCGACCAAATCCTGGTCAGATCAATGGTGGAAATTGCCGCGAAACTCGGCAAAAAAACCATCGCCGAATTTGTCGAATCACCCGGCACCGCGCTGAAATTGAGAGAAATAGGCGTTAATTTCGGACAGGGCTACGCCTTTGGCAAACCTGACCGGAATTTGCTGGATAGCAAAGTCTCTATAGCCATTTTGCAGGCTGCACAACAGTCTCCCTTGCTGATAAATTAATGTCCATCTTTAGAAAGATTTAGCCTTTACAAGGAATTGGGTATTAGTTTACCGAGTTGACTTGCTCTGGTATATTCGCCTTCGGTGTATACACTTGTCATCATATTGTTCTTAAACTTAATTAAAAAAACAAACAAAGGGGAAGGGTTATGGCTGAATTGCTTTTTATAGCAACGACTATTTTTGTTGCTTATGTGGTGTTTGTAGTGCTCGGCGGCAAAAAGGAAAAACCGGAAAGTAGAAAACCCGAGACGGTCAAGCCGGAAACATCGAAACCAGTAGTCCAAGCCGAACAGACCGCCCCCCCCGCCGCAGTAAAAACCACCGCAAAAGCCGCTCCAAGCAAACCCGCCTCTAGCAAACCTGCAACAACCAAAACCCCAGCCAGCAAAGCCGCCCCCGCCAAGACCGCTGCCGCCAAAACAGCTCCAGCGGCCGACAGTGTCAAAAATCCAAAAACCGGCGAAGTCACCAAAATTCCCGCCAGTTACAATTTCGCAAAACGCTGGATCAAAGATGCGCTGGTAGAAGAAGGCTTACTCGACAAAGTTTATAAGAACAATGAGTTGGATGATGCGACCACCACAAAAATACAGGCGGCCTTGCAACAACTGAAAACCATGGACAAATACCAATAAACATCGCCCATACCGCGTACGGCAGCCTAAAATCCGGGCTGCCGGTTTATTCCAAGCCTAATTTTTTCAGCCGATATCGCAGCGACCGAAAGGTCAAACCTAACTGCTTGGCGGTTGCGGTTTTGTTCCAGCGATTATCCTCCAGCGCAGTGCTCAAGGCCTTTTTTTCAATGTCCTCAAGATAGCTTTCCAGCGACATTTTTTCCGCGTCAAAATCCTCGGCCGCCGCCAACTCCAGCCCCAACGGCAAATTCAGATCGTCAACCTCGATCATACCGCCCTCGTGCAGCGCCAGGGCTCTCTCCAGTATATTTTCCAGTTCACGGACATTGCCGGGGAAATAATAATTCTTTAAGGCATTAGTGGCCGCATCCGACAATTTAGGCAATGCCATGCCGTTGGCCTGCGCCAGGCCGCGCAATAAATGCTCGGTGAGCTGCGGAATATCGGCCGGCCTGGCTCGCAGCGGTGGCAAGCTTAGTTCAATGACATTGATCCGATAATACAAGTCCTGCCTAAAACTGCCATCCTGGACCATCTTGGTTAAATCCTTATGCGTGGCACTTAATAGACGCACATCGACGGCCACTTCTCGCTGCTCGCCGATGGGCCTAATTTTTTTCTCTTGTATCGCTCGTAACAATTTGACTTGCAATGCCAACGGCAAATCGGCTACTTCATCGAGAAACAGGGTGCCGCCATCGGCGGCCTGAAATAAGCCTTGCTTATCGGCGACAGCCCCGGTGAAACTGCCTTTTCTGTGCCCGAAGAATTCGCTTTCCATCAACTCTTGCGGGATCGCTCCACAGTTGATGGCGATAAAGGGTTTATCGCCGCGCGGGCTCTGTTGATGAATCAATCTGGCCACCAATTCCTTACCGGCACCGGATTCACCACTAATGTAAACCGGCGCCTGATTGCGGGCCACCTTATTGATCTTTGAACGAATATTGCACATCAACGCCGATTCACCCAACAAGATATCGCGGGTGCGCCGCTCCTTTTCGTTCACACGGCTTAGTGAGGCCTGCAAGGCATGACTGACCAGTTTTCTGAGCACTGCCAGATCGACCGGTTTGGATAGAAAGTCAAAAGCGCCCTTTTTCATCGCCTTGATAGCGATATCCATGCTGCCGTGCGCGGTAATCACCGCCACCGGCAATTGCAAGCCGGCCGACTGAATATAATCGACCAGGTCCAGTCCATCGCCATCCGGCAATTTCATATCGGTTAAACACAAATCAAAAGTCTGTCCCGCCAACAATTGTTTGGCTTCCGCCAAACTCGCCGCAGAGCGGGTCTGGATCTGCATGCGGTTTAGGGTGATTTCGAGTAATTCTCTGATGTCGGGTTCATCGTCGACCACCAGTGTAATGGGCATATTCATATTTCGATGACAGCGTGATCGGCATTAGCCAACAACAAGGTAAAACAGGATTTTCCAGCGCATTCGGCATAGCTTAATTCAGCTTGATTAAGTTCGGCCAGTTCTTTGGAGATGTAAAGCCCCAAACCTGTGCCTTTGTGTGAAGTGGTGAAAAACGGCTCGAACAAATGCTGCCTATCTTCCTCGGCTATGCCCTTGCCATTGTCAATCATCCGGATACAAGGCTCGTTCTGCACACTGCTGACTTCAAGCACAATTTTTCCGAGTTCGGGCCTACCGTATTGCAAGGCATTGGCGCAGAGATTATCCAGAATCTGCTTCAAATGCCCGCCGTCGATGCAAGCATTAAGACCTTGCGCTTTAAACACCAATTCAAAACATTCCGCCTGCGGCCCCATCTGCAATTTTTGCTCATGCAGATACGCCGGCAACCATTGCTCCAACACAATCTTTTGTTTCCGCGAGGGATGGCGGCGAGATAATTTAAGGATATCTTCGATGATACTGTTAACTCGCCGGCAGTGGGTTTGGATGATTTCGGTTAAACGCAATTCCTGCGGCTCTAATTCCGGCGCTTCCGATAATAACTGCCCGGCATGACTGATAGCACTAAGCGGATTGCGGATCTCATGGGCGATACTGGCGGTTAAGCGCCCCAGGGACGCTAATTTGCTCTGCTGCAAACGCTGGCTATATAAAGCAATGTCCTCAAAAATCAGCATGTATAAGGCTTCCCCATCCATGGTCAACGCCGAAAACCGCACCTGAACTTCGCCTCGCTCCGGCAAGCGGACAATCGCGAAATCCTGATCCTCATTGACTCGCCACCACTCGAAGGCTTGCCTGAGTTCCGGCGAGACCGCCCCCAAGTGCTCGGGTTGTTCCGATAACCCTAACAAGCGTAGCGCGGATTGGTTGGATAGCTGGGTAGCTTGCTGCCCATCGACTATCATGATGCCCGATTGCAAATGTTGAATGATATAGCGGTTAAGCCCTTCCAGCCGAACGATGGTCCGCTGTTGCCGTTGCGCCAAAATCGCCGATTGCTCCGCGCGCTGCGCCAGGATAACCGACAGGAAGGCGATTGAAAAAAAAGCCCCGCCCAACATACCCGCATAAGTTAGCCTGGTGTTTTCGAAGGCATGGGTTTCTATTGCATACACCTCTTCGGCCAGGATCGCCAGACTGGCCAGAGCCGCGAACAACACTGCACAACGGCCACCGATCAGCAAGCCGCCGGCGGCTATCGAAATGGCCAACAAAATACCGATGCCGCTGCCGATACCGCCGCTGGCATGCATCAGCATGGTAATAAACACGATATCGGTAAAAATGAACAGCTGTGCCAAACTGGCGTAGCTGAAGCGCAAATGCAGCGCGACCGGTACGGCAAACAGCGAAATCCCCAGATAAGCAAGGCTGGCGAACTGGTACAATGACGGCGCATAAGAGCCCAGCAACGACGGCCCGAAGCGTAAATAAAACAGCATCACGAACAGGCTGGCGACGACGAACCGGTATAGGGCAAAGATTTTCAACATCAACCAGGCTTGGCGAACGGGAATGCCGTACCTTTTGGAAAAAGGGCAGGGATAAAGAGTATCGACCGATGAAGAAAGCATTGCCCGTCGTTTTTTATCAAGAGTTGGTTAGAATGAATGCCGAGTCAATCATAGCATCAACTCGGGCGCCGCGATTTAAGCCATCCATGGAGTAATCAATGAATATTCACGAATACCAGGCTAAACAACTATTTAGGGAGTTTGCGATCCCGGTGCCGCAGGGTGCCGTGGCAACGACGGCGGAACAAGCGCAACAAGCGGCACGAAGCTTGTCCAGTTCAGCCTGGGTCGTCAAAGCGCAAGTCCACGCCGGCGCCCGCGGTAAAGCGGGTGGCGTCAAGGTCGCCAGGACGCTGGACGAAGTGAAAGATTACAGCGCGGCAATGCTGGGAACCCGATTGGTCACCCATCAAACCGATGCCGCCGGCTTGCCTATCGATAGCGTTTGGATAGAAGAAGCGTCGGCTATCAGCCAGGAATTTTACCTGAGCCTGTTGCTGGATCGGGAAAGCGAACGGCTGATTTTCATCGCTTCCGCCGCCGGCGGCATGGACATCGAAGCAGTGGCCGCCGAAACACCGGAAAAAATCGTCCATGTGCCGGTACATCCGGCTGCCGGCTTACAAGCCTATCAATGCCGCCAGATCGCAGCGTCGCTAGGTTTGGGTAAGGACCAGCAAAGCCAGTTGCAAACCGTCATGACCGGCATCTACCAGCTGTTTCTGGCCAAGGACGCCAGCCAGATCGAAATCAATCCTTTAATTCAAACCGACGACGGCAAATTGCTGGCGCTGGACGCCAAAATCAATTTCGACGACAACGCCATCGCCTTGCACCCGGACATCGCCGCGATGCGCGACGCCGCGCAGGAAGATCCCAAGGAAGCCGAAGCCAAACAGTTCGACCTCAACTACATCACCCTCGGCGGCAACATCGGCTGTATGGTCAACGGCGCCGGTTTGGCGATGGCCACGATGGACATGGTCAAGCTAAAAGGCGGCGCGCCGGCCAATTTCCTGGACGTCGGCGGCGGCACCAACAAGGACAAGGTCAAGGAAGCCTTCAAGCTGATTCTGTCCGACGGCACCGTCAAAGCCGTACTGGTGAATATTTTCGGCGGCATCGTCAAATGCGACGTGATCGCCGCCGGCATCCTGGCCGCCGTCGAGGAAATGCATCTGACGATACCGGTGGTGGTGCGTCTGGAAGGCACCAATGTCGAACAAGGGTTGGCGATGTTGAAAGACTCCGGTTTGGGCCTGGTCGCCGCTGAAGATTTGAACAGCGCTGCCGAACAGGCGGTTAAATTAGCGGAGGGACCATCTACCGCACTTCCGTCATCCCTGGAGGGCGCAATCTAATGAGCATTCTGATCGACAAAAATACCAAAGTCATCTGCCAAGGCTTCACCGGTAAACAAGGCACTTTTCATTCCGAGCAGGCACTGGCTTACGGTACGCTACTGGTCGGCGGCGTCACGCCTGGCCGCGGCGGATCGACACACTTGGATTTGCCGGTATTCGACACCGTGCAACAAGCAGTGAAAGCCACCGGCGCCACGGCATCGATGATTTACGTGCCGCCGTTTTTCGCCGCCGACGCGATCCTGGAGGCGGTCGATGCCGGCATCGAATTGATCATCTGCATCACCGAGGGCATTCCGGTATTGCAAATGCTGAAAGTCAAAGCCGCGATGCAAGGCACGAAATCGCTGCTGGTCGGCCCCAACTGCCCCGGCGTGATCACGCCCGGCCAATGCAAAATCGGCATCATGCCCGGCCATATTCATCTGCCCGGCAAGATAGGCATCGTTTCCCGCTCCGGCACACTGACTTACGAAGCCGTGCATCAAACCACCCGCGAAGGCCTGGGTCAAAGCACCTGCGTCGGCATCGGTGGCGACCCGATTCACGGCATGAATTTCATCGACGTGTTGAGCCGTTTTCAAGATGACCCGGACACCTACGGCATCGTGATGGTAGGTGAAATCGGCGGCAGCGACGAGGAACAGGCGGCGGAATTTATCCAAGCTCACGTGACCAAACCGGTCGTCGGCTACATCGCCGGCCAGACCGCACCGCCCGGCAAGCGCATGGGCCACGCCGGCGCCATCGTCACCGGCGGCGCGGGCACTGCAGCGGGTAAAATTGCCGCGATGCAAGCCGCTGGTGTCAGCATGGTCAGCTCGCCTTCGGATATTGGTGCAGCGATGCGGGATTGTTTTTAATCCGCATCATGCCCACCCTATTGAATCTTAACGGTTTCAAGTTTTTCTTTTACGCCAACGAACACGATCCCATGCATATACACGTCAGCAGAGGCGATGAATTTGCAAAAATTGAGCTGGCAACTTTTAAAGTGACTCGTAGTACTTTGAAGCCCAAGGATTTAAAACAGGCTCTGGAAATTACCGAAGCTCATCAGCAATCATTTATGGAGGCATGGCATGACTACTTTCATAACCGGTAAAGATGTACGTATCGACACGCAATATCTGCATGTGGAGCTTGCCGATGGCCGCATTATCTCGACACCGCTGAACTGGTATCAGGAATTGCAAGTTGCAAACGATCAACAACGCGCCGACCATCGTTTTATCTGCGCTGGAACCGGCATCGAATGGCCGATGCTGGATTTACAACTCAGCATCGAAAGCATGTTAGTTAGCATCCCGCATCAACAAGCGGCTTAACCGCAATAAATTTTTTGTAATGCTGCCCTTAAAAATAGCCCTAGCCCAACTCAATTTCACGGTTGCCGACATTCAAGCCAACACGGCCAAAATTATCGAGGCGACCACTCAGGCCAAGCAGCAACAAGCCGATGTCGTGGTATTCCCGGAGCTGTGCGTCACTGGCTATCCGCCGGAAGACTTGCTGTTTCGGGCCGATTTCATTGCACAAACGCAACAAGCCGTCGCCGAAATCACCGCCCGGGTAACCGGCATAGTGGTCGTGATCGGCTACCCGCGCCAATACCAGGGCAAGCTATACAACGCTGCCGCCGCACTGCGAGACGGTGAAGTCCTCGCTCACTACCATAAAAATGCGCTGCCCAACTATGGCGTGTTCGACGAGCAGCGTTACTTCTCAGCCGGCGAGCAAACCTGTTTGTTCACGGTCAAAGACACCCGGTTGGCGCTGACGGTCTGCGAAGACATCTGGCAAGCGGGCATCATCGAGAAAAACCGCGCCGCCGGGGCCAACATTATCCTGACGCTGAATGCATCGCCGTTTCATGCCGGCAAGATGCAGCAGCGCGAGGGCATCATCTGCTCGCAAATTAAACACACTCAGATACCGCTGGTCTACGTCAATCAGATCGGCGGCCAGGACGAACTGATCTTCGATGGCGCCTCGTTCGTCGCCGACCGCAACGGCCACATCGTATTCCGTGCCGCCGAATTCGAAGAACAGCTAAGCGTAGTCGAATTCGTCGACCACCAACCACTGCAGGCCGGTATCGCCGCGCTATACCAACCGGTGGTAAGCGAATACAAAGCGCTGGTTTTGGGCATCAAGGATTACGTGCGTAAAAACGGTTTTCAGGGCGCGATACTCGGCCTTTCCGGCGGTATCGATTCGGCGCTGGTACTGGCGCTGGCAGCCGATGCGCTCGGCGCGGATAAAGTCGAAGCGGTGCTGATGCCCTCGCGTTACACCCAGGATATGAGTATCGAGGATGCCCGCTTGGAAGCCGATGCGCTCGGCGTCAAGCATCACACCCTGCCGATCGAACTGGCCGTACAAGCCTTTAACCAGATGCTGGCGCCGTTGTTCGCCGGCAGTCAAAAAGACACCACCGAAGAAAACATTCAAGCCCGCTGTCGTGGCGTGTTGCTGATGGCCATTTCCAACAAACAAGGCAAGTTGCTGCTGACTACCGGCAATAAAAGCGAAATGAGCGTCGGTTATGCCACGCTATACGGCGACATGGCCGGTGGCTTCGCGCCACTGAAAGACGTATCGAAATTACTGGTTTACCAACTGGCCGAATACCGTAACACGCTGTCACCGGTGATTCCGCAACGGGTCATTAGCCGCGCACCTTCGGCGGAACTGGCCCCGGATCAAAAAGACGAGGACTCTTTGCCGCCCTATTCGCTGTTGGATCCTATCCTGGCGCTGTATGTGGAGCAGGATAAATCCGCCGCGGAAATCGTCGCGCTCGGCTTCGCCCCGGCCGACGTGCATCGGGCGATTTCCTTGGTCGATAGAAACGAATACAAACGCCGGCAATCGCCACCAGGCATTCGCATCACACCCAGAGCCTTCGGCCGCGATCGCCGTTATCCCATTTCATCCGCTTATCGCGGCACGGCCGCGCTCAATCAACCAGCGCCCGACAACGTTAAGGAGTAAATTCATGTCAACACTGCGTACCCTATTACTATCCACCAGTTTGCTGCTGACCGCGCAAGACGGCTTTGCCCGCGAAATCAACATTCCGGTGCCGATGGAGTACAGTTTGATAAAAAGTCTGCTGGTCAGCCAGCTCTACAACGGTCCGGATGAGTCCGTCAGGGCTTGGAAAGACGGCAAGCAATGCAGTTTCCTCGATCTCGACCATCCGCAAATCAGTGGCGAACAAGGCCAGATCAAAATTCTGAACAATGTCCAAGCCCGGATTGGCACCGCGCTGGGCGGCAAATGCATGACGCTGGTGGAATGGTCCGGCATCCTGCAAACCTTGCAACAACCGACGCTGGATGCCTCCGGCAATGTACTGAGCTTTCCGGTCACCCAACTCAATGCCTTCGACCGCAACGGCCAGCCGCTGAATATCAGCCAGTTGCAATCGCTGATCAAAAAAGCCGCCGAACCGAGACTGGCTTCATTGAAAATCGACTTGAATCAATCCCGGCCCGACATCGCTAAAACCCTGCTGCCGTTCATCGCCGCCGAGGATAGCGAAGAATTGCATGACACTATCAACAGCCTGCGTTTCAATCAGGCTAAGGCTGACGAGAAAGGCATTTTGATCAGCGTCGGCTATACCGCCACCAATCAAAACGCCAGCGGCTTGAAACCGGCCGGCGTGTTAAACGAAACCGAATTGAAACAATGGCAAACCCTCTGGCAAGGCTGGCAGGCTTCATTGGAAAAAGCCATCGACAAAGCGCCGATCAATAACGACGCCGCCGCCAACCGAGCCACGCTGCGCGATGTACTGCAAAAAGCCGGCGTGGCTTTCGAGCAAGGCCTGACCGCCGAATATGTCGCGGAAAACGATCCGGTGCGTAAATTCTTCAATAGCTCCTGGGATAGGCTCGCGCCGCTGTTGCGTGATGCCTCCACTCAATTGCCCGGCAACACCAGCTTGCGCTACGTGACGTTGATCGCCGCCACCGACTTGATGTACGAACTGGAATCGATAGGCTCGCCGCTGGGCCTGGAAGTGTCTTCCAACGGCCTGCGTAAATTGGCTCGCTCGTTGATCGCCGACGCCAACCCGAAAGGCAAAACCAAAGCCAAACACAAAGGCTAAAACTCGGTCCGCCGCATTTCGGGCGGGCCGATCTTAAGATACAAAAAAGGGATACCGGCCCGCAGGCCGGTATCCCTGATCAAGACGCCGACTGGTTTAAGCGACCTGATACGGCCCCAGCGGATCGGCGCCCAAGGTACCGACCAAGGATTCCAGATAAGCCTGATCGGACAACTCAGCCAGCTTTTGTTGGGCCTGACGATACCGTTCCACCAGCTTCAGTTCCGCGACCGAGGACTGATGGCTGCCATCCCGCAAGAAACTGCCCAAATAATCGACATGGCGCTGCCACAAAGCCAGTTCCCGCTGTTGCTTGATCTGCAGACGCTGACGATACCAATCCGACGCCAACAGGTAATCCCGAGTGAACATCGCCCGAATATCCGGATGCAGCGCATCCTTACCCTGATAATGCCCGTCGGCCATGATATGCAATAAGGCAAATAACGGTGGACAGGCATCGTCTATGCTGCCGTCTTCCAGATATTGCTGGGCGACGCGCTGCTGGGTTTCGACGATGTTATTGATGCCGTCGACAAACACTTCCAGATCCTGGCGCTCGGGCTGCAAAATCTCGTCGGTAAACACCGCATAAGGATTATCGAAAATCTTGCCCATCAAACCATGCACGAAGTGACTGGTAATCCGGTATCCAAGCCGGCTGGCCAGTACGATTTGGCCGTTATGCTCGAAATCGGTCAAAGGTTCCAGATAGCCATGCTGCAATAAATACTCGGGCTGCCGCTCCTGCCGCGACAAGCGCGCCCAAATCTCCGGAATCAACAAACTGATGTCGTGATCGACCTTGGTATTCGGGCCGATAAAGCCCGCCGAGCTGGAAAAACCCGGATAACCGGTGAGAATGAACGATACCAGCGCATTGTTCAGATCGGTAATGCCGCGCAGAGCGTTGAACGGCCCCTTGGTCAACGCGCCTTCGCTACCGGCGCCGGTGGTCGATGGCGACTTGCCGGTCAGGGAGCAGACAAAGTCCATGAACAATTCCGGCAATTCTTGATAATGAATCGGGTTGTACACCGCCAAGGCGCGGATGCCCGGCTCGGGCGGATTGTTACGGCGACCGGTCAACACCGCATCCACCGGGTGGCATAAGGGTTGCTGTAGCGGAATCTTGCGATGCAAGCGCGCGCCAATCTCGGCGACGTATTTGCGTAAGGGCTTGACCACGTCGACGCGGGTTTCCAGATAACGCGGATTTTTCGACGGTTTACCGTTCACCAAGCGCGGATGTGCGGAACACACCACATAGCCTTGGCCTTCCTGGTACGCGTCGTCCAGCAGCTTCTGCATCGGCGCGGTGAATTTGGAAAAAGTCATCACGTCTTCGACCACCGCCGATAATTTCTCGTGATCCAAAGGCTCGAAGTTAGCCATGAAATTGCCCGGCCCGGACATGTTCAATTCGGTTTGTTTGTCGTAACCGGGGATGATCGCATCGTCTGGACGCTGGAACAGCCGGTATTCGCAGTTGGTCACCAGTTTGACACTATGTTTATAGCTGTCGTCGGCCAACCACGGCCGAATCGCCGCCGCCGGCACCACCACCGAAGCACTGATATCGTCTTCCATCTGTACTTTTTCGCAGGCGATGTAATCTTGCCGCACTTTGAAAGTCCGCCAACCGCCATCCAAATCAAAACCTACCCGTAAATAAGTCGCGACGATCTTGCGATGATTCAACTTCAATTCATGGCCCGGCGCGCCGTCGATCACATCCACGGACAGATAGTCGCGCCAGTGATCGCCCCATTCGCTACGGTAAAAACGCTTGATCAAAAACACCAACGCCAGAATGCTGGGCGGAATCGATCTGAGCCAACTATTAAATTCGTGCGTGTGATACGGCGACGGCGTCAATAACTTGATCACCGAACCCAGACTGCGTTCCGCGCTGAGCACGGCGCGGCTGGGATCGTGGTCTTCCTGTTCGTGCCCCGGCAAAAAGCGGCCGGTGTAGTCTTTATCGAAAATCGCCTGTACCCGATCAAGATCGTGTTGTAAATCATCGACATACAGAGGGCCGTATATCACCGCGTCTTCAATGGACTTGGAAATTTCCGATTTGCCGCCGCCCGACACGGTGCAAGGTTTATGACAAAAGGTACCCTCGGCGACGGTGCCCACCAAACGCCAGGACGGCGCACCGGGATGTTTGCTCATCTCGATTTTGTAACCGTTGGGCTGGATATAAATTTTGCCCGGTTGCAGGCGAATGCTGTGACTCTGCCCATATCTGATCCAGGTGATCGTCTGAGTGTTTAAACTCATCCGCAAGTCCTGCGGCACGTAGATAATCTCCGGAAAACGCCTGTCGAGCGCATAACCTTCCGGCTGCACATCCATGATCGCACCGTAGTGATAGGTCATCTCGTCGAAATCGTAACCCGGTTCGCGGGTCAGGCTGCCGATCCCAAACTCGTCGCCATGATTGACGCGTCGGAACGCCAACGCACCGCCGGCATGTTCTTCCTCGGCCAAACCAAATAAATTGGCGGCATAGCTAATCTGGGTTTTGACTTCCTTCTTGCAATAGCCGTAATAGTTGTCGGCCAGCAAGGTGACGATCACTCCGGATCGGTCGCGGGCAGTCAATTTAAAGGCCTGGCCCTCGTTATACAGTTCCGTGGGTTCTTGCCAGCACATGCCGTCGGCGCGTTGCCGTTCGCTGGCCTCGTCCCAATGCGGCAAACCGAGTTGTTTTTTAGTCAGTTTGGCCAGATGCGGCGCCAGAATCACGCAACCGCTATGTCCCGACCAATGATCGACATCCAAGGCCGCGTCGCATTGCGGCAAGGCCGGATTACCACCGTTGCCGAAGATACTCTCGACGAAATCCAGGTTGCTGACCAGATTGCCGGGCGCGAAGAAACGGATTTCCATGGATTTTTCGGCGGCGACGCCGGGAATTTCCGGACACACCACCGGCCGCAACAGCAAGGAGGCAAACATCTTCGCCGGCTGGGGCTTGTGCGCGGTAAACGGCAGGGTTAACAGATCATCTGGCGGATTCAATGCCTCGGCCAGCATCAACGCAAAGGTCAGCTTGGGCACCTGCTTCTTATCGCCCGGCACCGGCAAGCCGCCCTCGGCGATATGAAACGAGCCTTGCGTGGTACGCCGGTCGCTGGCCGGATTATGCAGAATGCCCTGCTTGACTCGAAAGCTGGAAACGATTTCGGAACGAAATTCGTCCTCGCCCATCGGCAAGGACAACTCGCGGGCAACCCCATGTTTATCCAATTCAAAAGTCATCGTCGGCAAGCTGGGCACTTTGTCCAGCCCCAAATCCGCACAATATCGGTCCAGGAAATCCTGAATGCGTCGATCGGCGGGATACAGCGAAGAACTGGCCAACTGCCGGCTTTTTTCCTGATAGCTATTCAGCAAATCCTGCGCCGTATCCATGAACTGCGCCGATGCCGCGTCGATACAAGTCGGCTGCCCGCAAGACGCCAGTTTCAGATTGATGTAGAGATGCAGCTGCTGCTTGATCGCTTGCTCGTCTTGCCCCACCGGCCCCAAACCCAGCGCCCTTAGCTTATCCATAACTCCGCCCCATTGATTTAATAAACGATGCTCGCATGATATAGCAAACCCGGCATTTGGGGCAGTAACGATGCGCAAACCTGGTTTGGAACTGTCGAAAGAACAGGACTAAGAAATTGATATAAAACAATTATTTGACAGCGGCAACTTTATCCAAGCAGTTCCCCCGCCCGTCGCGCCGATGTATTTACGCTCGATACGCCTTCTGCCGTCTCTCATCCTATCGAGCTAAACCAAGCTCCAATTGTGCTAGCATTGCGTCAGAAGTGAATGTCTGCTTTTCTAAAAAGCTAATTGTCATAATCGACCCTTAACTGTCCGGATGCAATCCTTGTTTGAATGGCTTACGGACTCCCGTTACATAAAATCCAGAGTCTATTGACTCGAAAGGACTGCGGACGATTTTGCGGTTAGGGGTGTTAGGGCAGTATTTCCCTTTGAGCGGGCAGACTTGGCAACCCAGCTGGCTCGCCCGATAACGCAAAGGGGCTTTTTTCTTGGTACGCGATGATGTTTTGAAGAATTTTCCCGAGAGCAATTATCTGTTATTTGAAATCAAGAATTTCATTTAGCGCATGACCAGCCTTTCCTTGCCAAGAACGAATGATCTCAAGTAAACAACAGTTGCTATAGCCTTTATTTCAGACTCATGATGACCAATACGAACGTATTAAGCCCGGCACAAATCGAGCATTTATCGGCGTTGCGATACATCAATGCCATTGATGAACATATGAGAATCGTGTCCAGCGTTAAAGTGCTTGATGACGCAGATCAGCACGACCACGCTGCGCTATTGGTACTCGATATTTTTATTGACGACAAACACATCGACAAGATGAGTTTCAATTTGCACCATTATGCCTATGAAGAGATCGTAGAACTCGCACAGGATATTCGTAACAATGACTATATATTGCGGGCTGTGGACACTGCACTGGCAGGAGATATTGAATAAACTCTGGGCTTATCACGCTCTTGATGCGCCCAAAAGCGTGACATAGGTGCTTAGATTGCATTTAGGCAAAATTGGCCGGCATCTTTATTCATCCCATCCTTCGTCAGCCATCTCTGCAAAACGGCTGTTATCTTTAGCGGTTTTTTGTTTAAAAATGCGTTCCAGCAACGGCGATAGGGTCCCGGTCATTTCCTGTTGCAACTCGGTAATGATTTCTTCAATGTCGGGGCCGCCTTTAACGATGACAGGATGAGCGCCCAATTTGATCAACTCATTGGTTGCAGTGCCACCGACAGAACCGCAATAAACCAGTTCGCAGCCCGTTAACCAGGCAAGTTTGGGTTTTAGTTTGTCGTCATTTCCGTCGCGTTGTTCTTTAGCAAACGACTTGGCAGCCAAAGGCGTAGCGGAACTGCCATCAATAGCGTAGACATGAAACCCCAAAGATGACCCGAAATGCTGATTGACCATTTCTCCATCTGAACTCGCAAAAGCAACGATCAGCTTATCTACATCGACTTCAAGCTCCGCAACACTATTTACATCAGCAATTTGATTCATATGACACTCCTCAATGAATATTTGGGCCAAAGAACGATTAAGGCAAGGTCTTACCATCGATTGTCTTTGGCGTTGTTAATCCGCACCCTGCCGAATCCACTGGATACGGAGCCGGATCGTTAAGTACAAAACGAGTTACTTCCGTTGCCGGTATTCCGCAACCAGCACTTTAATCTTTAGTCGCATAATGTCTTTCAACATACGCATTTTTCGATCATGTTCCTGATGCGCAATATCGTAGATTTGTTTTCTGAGTATTTCGTTACTATCCTCGGGTAGGCTCAAGGACCATTCAGTAAAAAAGGCATCGTAGCTGTCAATCGTTTTGATCAACTCAAACCTGAGCTTTTCTCGGTCTTTCCTCGGGATGGCCCTTAGTGCTTCATCGATAACCGCATCAAGATCTGATTTTTGTTGTTTGTTGGAAACGGGGAACTGGATGATTTCAGACATAAGCACCGTAAAATGATAAGCAAGCAAACACAGCATTGATTTCTGTAAAGCTCGTTTAATACATATTTTGCACCAATTCTTAAGTGATTGATTAATTGACAAAAAAGGCTGAGCTTATATGTTGCGTTTGTAACAAATAAGCACCTGTTGGAAGGTCGATGTTTGAATGGTAGCAGTTGCGCTTAATCAACTGTCGGAATTTTAGATTTGTTTCGCTTTTCGCGTTCATGAACCAAGTCACAGTTTGAAAACAGTGGCTTTGTTATATACGATAAACAATTTTTTTGCCTTCTACTCTCCCGATGATTCACGAAAAAACGTCATGCCACGGAGTTACACTTATCGAGTTGATGGTAACGATCACTGTTGCAGCAATCGTCATGGGAGTGGCCGTTCCCAGCTTTATCGGAACGGTGCGAAGCAATCGTTTGACGACTTACGCTAATGATTGGGTATCCAGCCTCAATTATGCCCGTGCCGAAGCCATAAAACGCAGTTCACCGGTGTCAGTCCGGCGAAAAGGCACGACAAGTCAACAGTGGGAAGTGGGCTGGGATGTATTTGTCGATCTCAACGGTAATGGCGCATTTGACGATAACGGCAATAGTACGCTATGCGAGGCCACGGAAGATTGCCTATTAAAAACCTACGATGCATTGTCGACGGGCTATACGCTACGGACAGGCAACAGCAGTTACAAGGACTATGCGACTTATTTGGCGGGAGGCTTAAGCAAGAATCAGGTTAGCGAAGTTTTTCGGCTTTGCGACAACACCCAAAATACCACTAACTCGCGGACAATTAGCGTCAATGCGGTTGGTCGCCCCAGCACTGCGGTGGGAAATGCCGCATCTTGCCCCTAAAGCCTCATGAACAAAAACAAAGGATTTACTCTGATCGAAGTTTTGGTCGCCACCGTGGTATTGTCCATCGGTCTGCTCGGTTTGGCGGCACTTCAAACCAACAATCTTAAAAACAACCAAAGCGCCTATTTTCGTAGCCAAGCCACCCAGCTTGCCTATGACATAGCCGACCGGATGCGAGCCAATGTCACGGCCAGCAATAGTTATCTAAGCACCACCATGGCGGTGACTGCCGCGACGCAGCAGGCGGATTGCACTACAGTCAGCACGACCTGCACGCCGGCAAAAATGGCGCAAAACGATCTGTATGAATTGAAAAGCGCGTTAGCGACTGCTTTGCCGGGAGGCACTGCGACGATCGCTAACGCCAGCGGGGTTTTTACCGTGACCGTCAATTGGGACGACAACCACGACGGCGCCATCGACAACAGTGATCCGAATTTCCAGATGAGTTTTCAACTATGAGAGAGGTGTTAGTAGTGGGTCATAAAACACCACTAGGCCGGCAATCGGGAATGACCCTGGTGGAAATCATGATCGCCCTGTTGATTGGCGCATTTTTGCTCGGTGGCGTTTTGCAGATTTTTATCAACAGCCGGCAAACTTATCGAATGCAGGAAAATCTCTCCAGGCTCCAGGAAAACGGCCGATTCGCCATGGAGTTCATCAGCAGGGATTTGCGCATGGCGGGCTATCTGGGATGCGCATCACTCGGCGCGGTGACCCCAGCTATCGATGCTTCTCCGCAAAACCCTAATCCAAACCCGGCGGTGAATCCCTTTACCAATTTGAACGCTATCGTCGGCAATAACAACATCGCCAATAGCTGGAATGCCAATGCCTGTTCCGGAACCCATCAATGCATCGCCAATACCGATGCGGTAACCATCCAGTATGCCGACAGTTGCGGCGGATACCTAACCGGGAATATGGCATCCGACAACGCCAACATTCAAATTCCCGCCAACAACACTTGCAACATCAGTCAATATGACACGCTGCTACTTTCTGATTGCAGCTCAGCGGACGTGTTTGTCGCGACCAGCGCCTCTTCCGGAGCCGGAAAGCAAACTATCGCTCACGCCAATAACCAGAACACCAGCCCCAAACTGAGCAAAGTATACGGAGCCGATGCGGAAATCTTCGTGTTTCGCTCATACAGCTATTTTATTCGTACCGGCGCTTCAGGAATGCCGGCGCTGTGGCGATTGGATAATGCCAAGGCCGTCGCCAGCAGCTCAAATCCGATGGAATTGCTGGAAGACATCGAAGACTTTCAAATTCTCTATGGGGAAGATACCAATGCCGATGGCACAGCCAATTACTATGTGCCTGCCAATAGCGTGGTTAACGTTGGGAATGTGATCAGCATACGCATCAGCGTGCTGGTTGCCACACACGACGATAATCTGGCCTCGCAGCCACTTGCCTATACCTTCAATGGCACCACGACCACCCCAGTCGATCGACGCCTGAGAAGAGTTTTCACCTCAACGTTAGCCGTGCGCAACCGGCTGAATTCATAGCGAGGGAATAAATATGTTTGATCAATGCCTGAGCGTTCACCGCGGATCATTCTCGACGCCAAATCGGCAAGCCGGCGTGGTACTGGCCGTCAGCCTGATCATGTTACTGCTGTTGACGCTGATCGGCGTCACTGGAGCTAGAGTCACCGGTCTGGATGAAAAAATGGCCGGCAATATGCGGGATCGAAACCTGGCTTTTCAGGCAGCGGAATCGGCGTTAAACGCCGGCGAAACGGCTGCCGCAGCCACGACCATTTCAGCTTGCCCTGCCAATCCTGCTAATCCTACAGGTTTTTATCAATCACGCGATGCCAATTGCGACGGCGTACCGGAAACCACGCCGATATGGAACAGTGTCAATTGGAATACGCAATCGGTACTTTATAGCGGGACCTTGGCCGATATCAGCACTAACCCGCGTTATATTGTCGAAGACATGGGGCTTACCTGCGTGTCGCCCACGACGCCATGTCCGGCTGCCGACCAACGCCGTAATTTTCGCATCACTGCCCGCGCAACGGGTGGCACGGCCGATTCGGTGGTGATGTTGCAGTCCATTTATCAAGTCGATGTACCCTGATGCTTGCCAAGGCATAGCATCCTCGTTTCTTCTCAGGGAGGCCACATGGCATTCAATCTTCACAAGTACCCTACAGCTCGTCGACTGGAAGCCACACTGGCGCTTTTTACCCTGTTCAGCGCCACGGTGAACGCTGATGTAGCCCAATTACCATTGTTTTTGACGAGTTCCGTCAAGCCCAACGTCATGTTGATGCTAGATAACTCGATGTCCATGGCGGAAACCCTGACGGTCAGCTCCTCGGGGGCGGATTACAACCCAGTGACGACTTATCCTACTGGCGCAAACTGTAGCAGCAATGCACTACCCAACAGCACCACCGGCACCCAAACCGATTCTTCCCTCAACACCAAAACCAAATGCCAGAATGCCGGCGGCTCTTGGAGTAGCAGTAAAAACCGCTGCACGGTGACAGTAACGACGCCGGTGACGTATGGCACCAGCATACCCAGCAAATTTTTTGGCTATAAGTCAGGCTATACCATCGGAACAAAATGTTTTGCTTCCAACCTTTCGTATACCACTAGCCTTTCGTTGCCCGCGGACGTAACGACCGCCGCCCAGCGAGCCAATTATCTGAATTGGTACTACGGCAACGAAATCGCCAAAGCCGGCACGACATCGACTCGTTTACAGGTTGCCAAAAACGCCGCGAATTTCCTGGTAGATTCTTTAACCAGCGATACCCGTCTAGGCTTTACGACCTTCAATGTCGATAACGGCGGCATGCTGTGGGAAGCGATTGACGATTTGGGGGACAGCAAGAAAACCAATATCAAAAACCGCATCAATGCCACTAGCGCAAACGCCCACACGCCGTTGGCGGAAACCATGGCGGACATCGGTAATTATTTCACCACCGGCAGCAGCAACGTCGTCTTGAAAGCGGGCACCAGCAATGCATCCACGGCAAGCAAAACCAGTGCGCTACCGAGCGCCTTAGTCAACAGTACTGGCTGGTCTGGGCGCACTGCAATTTCCGGCGAACCCACGTTTTCCAGCAGTCCCATACAGCAAAGTTGCCAGCGGAATTTCGCGGTGCTGATTACCGACGGTTTGCCTTCTTCCGATCGAGATATATCGACCAACAGTTATCTCAATGACTATGACGGAGACTGTTCGGGATCTCACAGCAATGAATGCACGACCTTCGATATGAAAAAGGCATATCCGTATCCCGGTGGTAACGGCGCAACGCCAAACTTGTCAGTCGCCAATGCCGGTAGCAATTCCAGCGATTATCTCGATGATGTCACCCAAGCCCTGTATGAAATGGATTTACGGCCGGATTTGCGCAATGCGAATGAATCGAAAAAGGCCAAGAATAATTTGACCACCTTTGTCGTCGGCTTTGCGGATGACGCGATCAATCCCAACATGCCTGGGGTAAATCCGCTGCCTAGGGATGCGGCGCTACAAGGGGGAGGTAAATTTTATTTTGCCGGTAACGAAGCCGAATTGAGTGCCAGCTTAGCCAGCGCCTTCGGCTTTATAGCCGAACAAGCCAGTGCATCCTCGTCGGTTGCCACCAATTCCACGCAGTTTCAGACCGATACGCTTATATATCTGGCCGTATTCGACAGCAGCGACTGGAGCGGTAACTTACAGGCTTTCAGAATCCTCACCGAAGACCTTAACGGCAATAAGGTACTCGATCCGGGCGAGGACACCAATAGCAATGGCAAACTCGATGCCGGGGCGATCGGGTCCAAAATTTGGAATGCTGAGGCGCTGATACCGAGTCCCGCCAATCGAGACATTTTTTCTTACGATCCTTCGGCGACAACCGGCAAGGGTATTCCCTTTATTTGGACCAGCCTAAATACCAGCCAGCAGAACATACTGGGCAGCCAAGCTGTAGTCGACTATTTGAGAGGCGATCAAACCCTGGAACAGAGCAATGGAGGCACCTTTAAAAACCGCAGCAATATCCTGGGGGATATCGTCAACTCCGATCCTCTTTTCGTGGGTAGGGACGATGCCGGATATGCGACTTTGCCCGGTAGCGAAGGCTCCAGTTATGGCAGCTTCGTAAGCACCACACGCCGTCAGATGATCTATGTCGGCGCCAACGACGGCATGTTGCACGGCTTTGATGCCAGCACCGGCATCGATGGCGGCAAAGAGCTCTTTGCCTATGTTCCCAATTCGGTGATAAGCAGCAATTTAGTCACGCTAACCAACCCAACTTATAGCCACCACTATTTTGTTGACGGCTCTGCGCAAAGCAGTGACGTGTTCTACGGCAGCGCCTGGCATACCGTATTGGTGGGCAGTTTGGGTGGAGGAGGCAAAGGTGTTTTTGCTCTTGACATCACCGATCCGGATACCTTCGGCGACAGCAATGTACTTTGGGAATTTTCTAGCACCAACGATGCCGATCTGGGCTACACGTTACCGCAGGCCAGCGTGGTGCGTATGGCTAACGGTCAATGGGCGGCAATTGTTGCTAACGGTTATAACAGTTTGGTCGGCAAGGCCGTGCTGTTTATCATCAACATCGAAACCGGCGCCTTGATCAAGAAAATAGAAGCAGAAACCGCAAGCGGGACTAACGGTTTATCTAGCCCGGTTGCTGTCGATAGCGATAATGACAAAATAGTGGATTACATCTATGCCGGCGATCTGAACGGAAATTTGTGGAAATTCGATGTCAGCAGCAGTGACACCGCCAATTGGGGAGTCGCATACGCCGGCTTACCCGTTTTCGTCGCCGAAGATAGCCTTGCCGCGACGCAGCCAATTACCGCTAAGCCGGCAGTGGGCAAGGCGACGGCTAACGGACAGACCAGCGGCGTGATGATTTATGTTGGTACAGGAAAATATTTCGAGACGGGTGATAATGTAGTACCAACCACACCGCAAGTACAAAGTTTTTACGCCATATGGGATCAGTGCGATAAATCCAGTGCAGTCGGTTGTAACGGCGTCGTATCGGGCCGCACATCGCTTCAGCAGCAGAGCATTATCGCCGAAACCAGTAGTCCGACACTGGCCGACGGCGCCACCGCCAATAGCGATGTACGCATAACCTCACATTGCGAAGTAGGCTATGGCTCCACGGTGCCAACCACAACCGGAGCCCCTTGCACCAACAACGTGAATAGACGCGGCTGGTATATGGATTTGGTTTCACCGGTTGCCGGATTGCAGGGCGAAAAGGTCGTAAGCATGCCCATCTTGCGACATGGCGTCGTAATCTTTCCCACCTTGATACCAAACACCAATGTTTGCACAGCGGGGGGAACGAGTTGGCTGATGGAGTTGGATCAATTGTCCGGGGCACGCTTGGCAGGCACGCCCATCGATTTAAATGGTGACGGCAAAGTCGATGCCAATGACATGGTGATGATAAATGGTATCGCCGTTGCCGCTTCTGGGGTCAAATCTCAGGTCGGTATTGTCGATACGCCGGCCGTGATCAATTGTGAAAATGGCATAGATTGCAAATACACCAGCGGCAGCAGCGCCAATCTCTGGCTGGTCAAGGAAAAAGCGCCCGAAAGCGTAAACCCCACGTTGCTCCCAGCCAGACGGCAATCCTGGCGTCAACTCTTATGATGTATAGGCAAAGGATCAATCATTAATGAATAAACAACAGGCATTCACTTTAGTTGAGTTGATGGTGACCGTGGCGATTGTCGGTATTCTTGCCGCTATCGCCATTCCCAACTACCAAGAATCTGTCAAGAAATCGCGGCGAGCCGACGCCGAAGGTGCGCTGTTGGGCTTGGCCAACGCCATGGAAAGACGCTTTACGGAAGCCAATAGCTATTGCGATGCCGGAGGCGCGGATGGCGCCAATAGTTGTGGCGCAGCAGGCACCAATGATACCGGCTCGCCATCGATTTATCCTGCTCAGAGCCCTGCGTCAGGGAACGCCGCCTATGCCTTGACCATTAGCGCGGTCACCGCAAATACCTACACATTGTTGGCCACGCCAACCGGCGCGCAGGCGAATGACAAATGCGGAACATTGACGCTTACTAATACGGGGGTAAAAGGTGTATCCTCAGCATCCGTAGCGGAATGCTGGTAGCCTGGATTAGAAACCCATTGCTTAACCTTTCAGTCAACTGGACAGCCCAAAGCTGCGCTTTGAATTCCCTTCGCCACCGCCATTTAGGTGAATTTTAAATGTCTCTGACTGGCCTTAAGCAGGCCGAGCTTACCTTATTGGTCTTAACATACGACAGATAGCAAAAAGACCGCTTAACAGGCTGAAAACGATAGATTCAGCAGTAGTCAGGCTGGCTATTAGTGGACGGTTTTTTACAAGTGCGCTTTGACTTCATTGTTCCGCTATGCCCAAAGCGCTTACCTAAAAGAAAATAAACTGCTACCGGCGTGATCTTTGAATAGTTCAGCCATGTGAACATAGCACTTCACAATATCAACACTCTGACAAATTTCAAGCGTTCACATTCAATAGCTACTCCCAATGGATTTATGATTGTTTTAATAAAAAATCTTCCTGCCAACACTAAAGAATCTGAATTACGCGATCTTGTTGTCTCATCTCTGAAAATTGGGTTTATCTTTCCTTTCTGGGGAGGAAAAATCAAAAAAATCGGCTTATTTTCTGTGAAGGAACTTAAAAGTGGCCGTTTCATTTATTACGGCATCCTTTTTTTTAATAGTCGAAAAGCCGGGTTGCGTTTAATCAAAAAGCTCAACGGTAAACGCTTCAAGCGGATGGTTATAGAGGTAAGAGAATTTATTATCCGTTCAAGGAAGAATGATCGAAGGCTGGCTCAAAAAAATTTATCACCAGACATACTTGAAAGGCGCAAAGGAGAGCGTAGGCGTGACGTTTGGGCCGACGTGAGCGATGAAAAGCGAATGCAAACATCTTCCAGCATATTTGATCGTGAGAATGTTTATTTACCTAGACGTACGCGAGATAACTAAATTTTTTCATGGAAAACTCATAATTGGCGACATTCAGAATTTGGCAAAATCGTCGGTTAATGGTCTGTCTGTCAGGTTGAAGACTGAGGAGTCGAGCCGAAGACATAACTTTTATTAGAATCATAGATAATTAACGGTGAAAGTCCGGTTATAAGCAGATAGTAGTCATTCAATACGCATGAATTTTGTTAATTTGAATGTCGGAAAATGGCCGAAATTTACCGATCAAAATCAGCTCGTTTTTCATGAATGGTGGCATCCGTCCGCTACAAACCGGACCGCTTATACCTTATGGAAAAAATGCTGGCACCCAGCATGGATTTTGCCCTAGCAGTTGAAATCATTGGTAATTTAAACTGCTAGGCATCGGCCAATCGGAATGCCAAGCCACTCACACGCAAAACTTAAACATTTCCTTCCAATGCTGATTGAACGCCATATCGGAATTCAAAATATGCCGAGTCCATTTATCGATAAAGCTGGTCACTTCGCCGGCATTCCAGGTGCCTTGTTGGATTTTGTTATCCATTGCCAACAGCTTTTCCAGCATCAGATTGTGTTCCTTGACATGGTTTTTGTAGTGATGAAATCCAACTTGTTTCATGAAAGCTTCTTCTTCGCCGAAATGGACTTTGACGTGTTGGTACAAGTCGAACATGGTATCGGTCATGGCTTCCTTACTTTCGGCGGCCAGCAGTTTTGCAGCCAGCACAAAAAAATCCTTGTGCTGTTCATCGATTTTTTCATCGCCCAACGCGTAACTTTCCTGCCAGGCAAAATGTACCAGACTGCCAGGCTGCGGCGATTTCAGAATGGCTAATTGCCGGTGTTTGGCGATATTGTCGGGGGTTTTAACCTGGGCTTTTTTGAAAACAAAACATTGCCGGGCCAGATGATAGGCGTCGTTTCCGTAGAAATTGACATACATTTGGGTCAGCTCGAATCGCCGGTAGCTTGCCAGCGGCTTGGCGGCCTCGTCTTCACAACGCGTCTCGGCTTTTTCGTTCAACAGAGCCGTTAATTCGGCTTGAGTGGTGAGATAGCTGCCGACCAAATGTTTAACTTGCGCGGTGAAAATCGCGTGTTGCCTGTCCAAAACCTTATCGACCAAACCGATTCTCCAGGCTTTCTTGGCGCTGATCGGCAGCCTCTGTTCCGTCAGTTGATTGGCCATGGACAGTCCGACCCGCTTAGGCAGCAGATAGGTCCAATACTCAGAACCGTATAGCTCGCCCATGTTTTTATAATGCGCATTAAAAATCACACCGTCCCTGACCAGTACCTTATCCGGTGCGATCGCCAATATCGCTCCGCCCGCGCCGGCGCTGCCGGACAGCGCAGCAACGGTCAATTTATCCAGCGTAGTGACGATTTGATAAATCAGGTCGTCGATGGCGTTGATGTTTTGCCAGGATTCCTCGGCGGGATTATCGGCGACTTCGATATGGTTGAGATGAATGCCGTTGGACCAACAGTCCTCGCCGCCCATCAGCACGATGACTTTCACATCCAGAGTCGCAACATGCCGATAGACGAACAGCAGCAATCTGCATTGCGCGGTACTCATGCCGCCGTTGTGAAAAGCAAAATGGATATAAGCCGCTTTGCCTTCGATTTCGAACCAGACTTCCTGACAGGCCAATTGCCGGCCGGGCTTGGTATGATCGATGTCGATAATCTTTAAGGTTTTGCCAAATAAGCCGTGCAAGCCGTTGACCGGTTTGGGCAGCCAGTCTTGCAGCGCCAGCGCGGCGGGTAATTTGATGCCATTGCCATCCGGCAATTTAGCTTTCAGATGACCGATCCACACCGCACCGTCTATCGTTGCCCGACAGATGGCCTGATTGGCGATAGCAACGATCTCACCGGGCTTGCCGCGTAATTGCTCTGCTCGCTGCGCGTTGTAGAGATAAAAGGCCTGGCCGTAAATCTGGTCTAACACGCCGGGCGTACCGTCCGCCGCCCGTATTCGCTGCAATATCTGCTCGGTACTGTGCTTTTTCCAATCAATAGCGCGATCCGCTTGTTTTATCTGCGGCCGCAATTGGCCCGTCACATCCGGCCGCATGTAATCCAGCCGCTCCGGCTGGAAATGGGGCGCATCGAAATAACTCAACGCTTCCCAGAGGCAATCGACCGCCGCCTGGGTGACTTCACGATTGAAGATGCTGCTTTTGGTCGCGGCACGGAGCGGAAAGGTCTTGCTGGCCCAAATCGCGCCGCTATCCATCTCGTCATCCGCTTGCAGCAAAGTCACACCCCAGTCGTCCAAGCCCGATTGAATGGCCCAATCCAACGACGAAGGACCGCGATCGCCCTTGATACCGGGATGGACGATCAAACATCGATAGTTTTGGTAAATCGCTTTAGGTAGCCGCCGGGTTAAAAATGGACAGAGAATCAGATTCGGCTTGAACAGTTCGACGCCTTCTAACAACTTGGTTTCATCGCCCAAATGCAACTCCACGGACACCGTATAGCCGGCGTCTTCGAGCTCCGTGTAATAGCGTTGGGTTAGCCCTGAAAATGCGGTTGATATGAGTAAAATACGCATGTCGACCTCCTGTTTGTATTTATTATCGACAAGCCCTTGGCGACAGCATCAAAACTCGATGTGTTAAGTGCTACCCGGCAATCGCCCCGCTAAAGCGTTGCCGGTAATTTTGCGGATTGACGCCGAGCTGGCGAATGAACGCCCGACGCATCCGCTCGGGATCTTTAAAACCCGCCTTGTCGGCGACCGTTTCCACGGCTATCTCCGTGGTTTCCAGCAAATGCCGCGCTTGATCGATACGCGCCATTTCCACGAATTTGGCTGGTGTCATGCCGGTTTCGGCTAAAAATAGCCGAGCAAAATTGCGCGGACTCATCGCCATGCGCTCGGCCAGTTCTTCGACGTGCAGGTCATCGCCGGTATGCGCCATGATCCAGGTTTGCAGCTCGCGTAAATCCGGACGATGACTGGCCTCACAGGTCAAATAGGTACTGAATTGCGATTGACCACCGGGACGTTTCAAAAACACCACCAAAAAGCGGGCAACGTATAGCGCTAACTCCTGTCCCCAATCGTCTTCCAGCATGGCCAAAGCCAGATCGATACCCGAGGTGATGCCGCCCGAGGTGAAGATATGTCCATCCCTGACGAAGATATGGTCAGGCTCCAGCTGTACACGGGGATAATTCTTGGCCAATTGCTGACAGTAATGCCAATGGGTAGTGGCCTTGCAGCCGTCCAGCAAACCGGATTCAGCCAGTAAAAACGCGCCGGTACACACCGAAGCCAGACGATTGACCCTGGGCGACATTATCTTGATCCAGTCGAGCAAGCGGGTATTGGACAACTCGCCTTCGATATTGCCGCCAGCCACTAATAGGGTATCGAACTGGCTGTTGGGATCGCCATAAGCCTCGTCGGCGATGATTTGTAGACCGGACATGGTGGTGATCGGCCCCGGCGCATCCGCCAGAATCTTGATCGAATAAACGTTTTGCTCGCTGACGCCTAGTCTTTGTAATGAATAGTTGGCAAAACTGAACACTTCGAAGGGGCCGCTAATATCCAAACTCTGGGCATTGGGAAACGCCACGATACCGATTTTCCGGTGTTTGAAGATAAAGCTATCAGACTTGGAGAAACTGAAAGTAGTCATGTCGATACCTCGGTAACGGACAGTGACGACAGCATGAACCAGAATCCGGCCATGCTCAATGACAAGCTCCCCTCTATTCCTGCCAAAGGAGAATTCTAAGCCGGATACAATCCTTGGGAACGCAATAGTTGCCGAAGCGACTCGAAACCATCGACCTGAAAACCTTTGATACCTAAACTTAGCGCAGTATCGACATTGGCCGCGCAGTCGTCGTAGAAATAAACCGCCGCCGGCTCGACACCGCACTTGTCCAGAGCCAGTAAAAACGCCTCCGGGTCGGGCTTGATAACGCCAAGTTGATGCGAAAACAAAGCCACATCGAAATCTGTGTCGAAATCGCCAAACCGTCCCCAGTGCAACGGATTCGAATTGCTCAAACAGGCTAGACGGTGATTTTTTCTAAGCTCGCGCAGGGTTTGCTTTGCGCCTGGAAAGAATGCTCTGGGCCACGACGCAAATTCCATCAAGAAAGCCGTTTCCGACAGATTAAGTTGCCACTCGGCAATAAATCGCTCGGCAAATTCCTCGGCTGTAATTTCACCCAGCTCGAATAGCCTGACCGACGCTGAATACAGCCAGCGCCGTTTGATGGACGCATCATCGAGCGGCTCGGCTAGCAGACGATTCAGATTCTCGAATACCGTGCTTTCGATCAAGACGCCACCTAAATCGAACAATAACCACTCGGGAGCATTCATCCAACTCACTTTTAGCATTAGCGGCACGATAGTCCGGAATTTAGCGCCCGTTCGACGCCGCCCCGAACCGGTTACGAACCGAGCATCCGGTTCGGATAGTCATGGAGACCTCTAAAATTCCGTCTCCCGCGGGGAGATGAGGAGACTTTTTTGGATTTTTAGAGGCCCCGTCTTATGTTAGAACCCAATTGCGTCTTCCGTATGACGGCGAACGGATAATTCCAGCAAGCACCCTGTAAAAGCACCCGACCTAAACTACAATCAAGGCATCCCAAAACAGCAATTCTTAAGACCATGTCCCACGCCGACTCGACCTCTGCCATCGTTTACGCTTTCGCCGCCAATCTGGGTATCGCGCTCACCAAAACAGGCGCGGCAGCCTGGACCGGTTCCGGCTCGTTGCTGGCGGAAGCGATTCATTCCTTTGCCGATTGCGGCAATCAGGTCTTACTGTTTATCGGCATGAAACGCTCGGCGCGCGCCGCGACCCAGCAACATCCGATGGGTTTTGGCCGGGAATCGTATATCTGGTCGATGATGGTGGCGATTACCTTATTCTCGGTCGGCGGCCTGTTTTCGATCCACGAGGGTTGGCTGCGTTATCAAGCACCACAGGCCGTGGAAAACGCCGGCGTGGCCCTTTTGATTTTACTGATAGCCGTAGTATTGGAGGCTTTTTCGCTGAAAGCCGCGCTGAGTGCGATGCAGACCGAACGCGGCAATCGCGGTTTGTGGCAATGGTTCCGAGAAACCCAATCCAGCGAATTAATGGTGGTGATCGGCGAGGATTTAGCGGCATTGCTTGGCCTCGTGATCGCCGCCACAATGCTGAGTTTGACGCTGGTCACCGGCAATCCGCTTTACGATGCACTGGGTTCGATACTGATCGGCATGCTATTGATCATCGTGGCGGTTTTGGTCGGCCACGAAGTGCATTCCCTGCTGCTCGGCGAAGCGGATAAGCAGATTCGCGACCGAGTTCGCATTTATCTGGAAAAGCAGCCCGGCGTCAATCGTGTGCTGAATTTGTGGGCCATTAGTCATGGCAAGCAGGTGATGGTGGCGATCAAGGCCGAGTTGCAGGCGGATTTGAGTGTGCGTGAAGCCGTCGAGTCGATCAATGCCATGGAAAAACAGATCAAAATAGATCACCCTCGGATAAATTGGGTCTTTTTCGAAATCGATAATTCTGATTAAATAATACAGTCAAACGCTTAGGCCACACATCTGGAGCAACGTACTAACTTGAGCACCCTACCGAAAACCCGATTAGCCCTACTTTCTCTAGTTTGCCTAATGTTGCAAAGCCCTCTTGCGGCCGCCCGTTACGCCGCTATCGTGATCGACGCCGATACCGGCCGCGTGGTTCACGAAACCGAATCCACCCAACGCTGGTATCCGGCATCGCTGACCAAAGTCATGACCATGTATATGACTTTTTTGGCGCTGGAATCCGGCGATCTTAGGTTGAGCGATACGGTGTACGCCTCCCGGCACGCCGCGATGCAACCCCCTTCCAAACTGGGCTTGCGCACTGGTCAGAGTCTGACGGTGGAACAAGCGATCATGGCGGTCACCACCCGCTCCGCGAACGATGCCGCCGTGGCGCTGGCGGAAAGATTGGGTGGCACGGAAAGCAATTTTGCGGCGATGATGACCCAACATGCCCGCCGTCTGGGCATGTACAACAGCTCGTTCGAGAACGCCAGCGGTCTGCCGAACGACGGCCAGATCAGCAGCGCCCGCGATTTGGCTTTGTTGTCGGCGATTATGATTCGAGACTTTCCGCAGTATTACCATTATTTTTCGGCGACCGAGTTTCGTTACAAGGGCCGGGTAATGCCCAACACCAACCGCATTTTAAAAAGCTATCCGGATGCGGACGGCTTGAAAACCGGCTTTACCTGCGGCTCCGGCTACAACCTGATCGCCTCGGCCAAACGTAACGGCCACCGGCTGATCGGCGTGTTATTGGGTGCACATAGCAGCGGCGAACGCTTCGAGCAAATGGGCAATCTGTTGGATATGGGCTTTGCCAATAGCGACCGAGGCTTAATCGGCGAACACATCTCACAATTGAAAGATTACAGCGCGCTGCCACCGCCGTTTCAATTATCGTCCAACCGCTGCGCCGGCAGTGCCGAGCAGATGGGCGCCGATTCCGGCAGCAGCCGTTACGAGCCCATCCGCATCAACGCACCTTATAACAGTCGCCGCGAAAAAATGACCCAGTTAGCTGAAGCTAAACCGCAAAGCCGTAGCAACAATTGGACGGTCAACATGGGCAACTACCCTAGAAAAATCGATGCTAACGTCAACCTGCAACGCGCTCGCAACGCCTTGGGGCCATTAGCAAAAACCGGCCAGCCGCGGATCGTCAAAACCAGAATGAAAGGCAGCACGGCTTGGCGAGCACAATGGACCGGTTTACAGCAAGACGATAGCCAGGACTTTTGCAGACGGCTGCACGCCAAAAATATGGATTGCAGCGCTTCGGCGCCAGTCGCCCGCACCTTAGCCACCGCTCAACCTAAACCGATACGCCGCAGTCACCGCAAAACCTGATTGCCAAATCAATAATGCGGCGGCCTCTCATCGATAGCGCCGGGCTGGCGGTCGTCCAGTGCCAGGCTTTTAATCTTGTCGTGCAGTAATTTGCAGGTCTCTTCCAATTTGCCAATTTGCTTTTGCTGATCGGCCACCACTTGGTTCAAAGCTTGAATCAAGTCCTCCTGATAAGCTTGTTTGATTTCCAACTCGATGATTCTGTCTTCGTTCATGATTGCGCCGGGTAACATTTAAGTGACGCATTCTAATCGAAAATACCGATAGTTTTGCGCCACGCACTCGCACTGCCTCTATAAACTCGCTATCATTGCCACGCACATCAACAGAGCGAGGATGCAACGATGACAACTATTGCAGATCCAGTGATAGGCCGCTGGTATAAAGACCTGGAAAGTAATCTCACCTTCAAGGTAGTGGCCATTGAAGGTAACGACGAATCGATCGAAGTACAGTTCGCCAATGGCGATTTGGGCGAATACGACAACGAATCTTGGTATAACTCCACCATCGACTATATCGAAGATCCGGAAGACTGGAGCGCACCATTCGACGATGTGGAAACCGACGATTTAGGCTATACCGACCCGGACCGCCATGCCCGTCCGGACGCGGAAGATTTGGACATTAGCGATTTGCTGGACTGAGACACTTTATGAAAATGACTCCCCAACAATTTTTGGACTGGGAATCCAAGAGCATTACCCTGCTGGCCATGTCCGGCGCCGGCAAGACTACGCTGTCCGCCAAGTTGCCCAAGGACAAATGGTTTCACTACTCCGGCGATTACCGGATAGGCACCAAATATCTGGAAGAACCGATTCTGGACAACATCAAGCAACAAGCGATGGGCGTACCATTTTTGCGCGATTTGCTTAAATCAGACTCGATCTACATTTGCAGCAATATCACCGTGGAAAACTTGGCACCGGTCTCCAGTTTTCTAGGCAAGATCGGCGATCCGGCCAAGGGCGGCCTGTCGCTGAGCGAATTCAAACGTCGCCAAGCCTTGCATCATCAAGCGGAAATCGCCGCGATGAACGACGTGCCTGATTTTATTCATAAAGCCGAAACGATCTACGGCTACAAACATTTCATCAATGACGCCGGCGGCAGCGTTTGCGAATTAGACTGCCCAGAGGTGCTGGAAAATCTGGCCAAACACACGCTGATTGTCTACATCAAAATTCCACCGACGCTGGAACAAACCATCATCGACCGCGCCAAGCAAGAGCCAAAGCCACTGTATTACCGGCCAGAGTTCGTCGACGAAAAGCTGACGCAGTTCATGCGGGAGCACAGCTATAATTCCACCGATCAGATTCCGCCCGACGAGTTCGTCAGCTGGGTGTTTCCGGAGCTATTCAAAGCCAGGGTGCCACGCTACGAAGCGATTGCCGCTCAATACGGCTACACCATCAGCGCCGACGAAACCGCCAAAGTCAACAACGAAGACGATTTCATTCGTCTGATTGCCGAGGCGATTGCCCGGCAACAATCCTGAGACCGTTCTTGTAATGCCGCTAGTTGCCCATACTGCTTTACCCACTTTTCAGCGCCTGCACGAAGAAGGCGAAGAAATTCTCAGCCCGGACCGCGCCAGCCACCAGTCGATACGCGAACTGCATGTCGGCTTGTTGAACATCATGCCCGACGCGGCGCTGGAAGCTACCGAGCGCCAGTTTTTCCGTTTGGTCGGCGCCTGTAACCAAATCGCCCAGTTTCATGTGCATCCGTTCACAATCACAGGATTGGAACGAGGCCCCGAGGCCTGTGCGCATATCGAAAATTATTACGAATCCTTCGAGCAAATCAAACGCGACGGTCTGGACGCGCTAATCATTAGCGGCGCCAGTGTCACCCATGACCGTGTGCAAGATGAAGTATTTTGGGGGCCGTTGACTGAAATTTTCGCGTGGGCCAACCAAAACGTTACGTCAATATTGTGTTCTTGTCAGGCGACCCATGCACTGATTCAGCATTGCTACGGCGTGGAACGCACGCGCCTGCCGGCCAAGCGTTGGGGCGTGTTCTCGCATAGGGTTATCGACAGGCAGCACCCTCTGGTCGCGGAAATCAATACCCGCTTCGATGTGCCGCATTCGCGCTTCAACGAAGTATTTCAGCGCGATATGGAAAAACACGGCTTGAAGATATTGGTAGCCAGCGAAACCGCCGGTGTGCATCTGGCCGTCAGTCCGGACGGCTTTCGCATCGTGTTCTTCCAGGGTCACCCCGAATACGACGACATCAGCCTGTTAAAGGAATACAAGCGCGAAGTGCTGAGGTTTTACCGTGGCGAGCGCGACGATTATCCGCCCTACCCCGAGCACTATTTCGATACCGAGGTACAACGCGTGCTGGCCGATTATGCAGAGCATGTCAAAGCAGCCAGACACGGTGGCAGAGAGCTGAAAGCCATGCCGGAAGCGCAGATCATCGAGCATCTGGACATTACCTGGCGGGACTCGGCCAAGGCGGTATTCAATAACTGGCTGGGCAAGGTCTATCAAATCACCAACGAAGATCGCCGCCTGCCGTTCATGGTCGGCATCGATCCCAACAACCCGCTGAACTTATAGTGCATCGAGGCTTTCTGAATCGCGCCATCGAACTGGCCTGCGCCAACGTCGAAACCGGCGGCGGCCCGTTCGGGGCGATTATCGTCAAAGACGGCGAAATCGTTGCCAGCAGCGGCAATCGGGTCACGTCCGACCTCGACCCTACCGCGCACGCCGAAGTCGCCGCAATTCGGCTGGCCTGCCGCAAACTGGGCGATTTTCAATTAAGCGATTGCACGCTCTACAGCAGTTGCGAACCTTGCCCGATGTGCCTGGGCGCCATCTATTGGGCAAGATTGCAAGCCGTGTACTACGCCTGCAACCGTTTCGACGCGGCTGACGCCGGTTTCGACGACAGTTTTATTTATACCGAAATCGACAAACCGGCCGAGCAGCGCCGAATTGCCATGCGCCACTTGGCAATGGACACAGCCAACCGCCCCTTCGAGCTTTGGCAAACCAAAGCGGATAAGATTCGCTATTGAGCCGGGGCAGGCTGTTCCGCCGGTTTAGCGGCCGCTTCCTCGCCTTGAATTTTCAGTAACCAGCCGTCCTGTCCCAAACAACCGCTTTCGACGTTTTTACTTTCCGCGGCTTTCGCAGTGACATGGATGCGGGCGAAACCGCCGCTCATGGCTGGCAGTTTTGACGTCACCAGGAGAAAGGTTTTCTTATCCACCACGTTGACTTTCATCTTCTCGCCACGCGCTTCGGCGGTGACCGTGAACGGATCGGCATTGTGCGAAATGTGAAACGAAATATCGGCACCAGGCGCGACTTCGGTTAATGCCGCCGGGGCGAAATCCCGGAACTTGGGTTTTTTACATTGTTGTTTTTCGTCCTCTTCCGGCGTCACCGCCAACGCTACGCTCGAAAACCCCATGGCGCACAGTAAAACCGTACTTCTCCAGTATATTGATAATGTCATGACCTGCCTCTTGTTGTTATTGTAATGTTGGAAACGCCGTACAAAGCGGCGCATCCTTAAAATACCAGCGTTTTGAACTTTAATCAGTTTTCCAGCTTTGTTCAATGTTTGCGCTTTTTACCCACCAGACATGCGGTTTTAAACTTCTACCCCATCGCCGCCGAGAACATGTAAAATCGCCGCCTTTCCCTTTTTCATTCACAGACATGACGAATTTCAGAGGCACCACCATTCTTTCCGTCAGACGCGGCGACAAGGTCGTGATCGGCGGCGATGGCCAAGTCACCCTGGGCAACACCGTGATGAAGGGTAATGCCCGCAAAGTCAGACGCTTGTACCACGACAAAGTCATTGCCGGTTTCGCCGGCGCCACCGCCGACGCCTTCACACTATTCGAACATTTCGAAGGCAAACTGGAAAAACATCGCGGCAATCTGACCCGCGCCGCCGTGGAAATGGCCAAAGACTGGCGCACCGACCGTGCCTTGCGCAAGCTGGAAGCGCTGTTGATCATCGCCGACAGCAAAGTCTCGCTGGTGATTTCCGGCACCGGCGATGTGATCGAACCGGAACACGACTTTATCGCCATCGGCTCCGGCGGCGCCTTCGCGCAAAGCGCCGCGCGCGCCTTGTTGGAAAATACCGAACTCAGCGCCCGTGACATCGTCGAAAAATCGCTAAGCATTGCCGCCGATATCTGCATCTACACCAACCACAATCTGCGCATCGAAGAATTGGACGCCGAACCAAAACCGGCAGAGCAAGAGTAAGCATAATGAGTGAAATGACCCCCAGAGAAATCGTCAGCGAACTGGATAAACACATCGTCGGCCAGGCTTCGGCCAAACGCTCGGTGGCGATTGCTTTACGCAACCGCTGGCGCCGCAGCCAGGTCAGCGCCGAATTGCGCGACGAAATCACCCCGAAAAACATCTTGATGATAGGCCCCACCGGCGTCGGCAAAACCGAAATCGCCCGCCGCCTGGCCCGCTTGGCCAATGCGCCGTTCATCAAAATCGAAGCCACCAAATTCACCGAAGTGGGTTATGTCGGTCGCGACGTCGAGTCGATTATTCGCGACTTGATCGACAGCGCGGTGAAGATGACCCGCGTGTCGGCGATGGAGCGCGTACAAAACCGCGCAGCCGATGCCGCCGAGGAAAAAGTGCTGGATATTCTGTTACCGGCTGCGGAAGGCGGCATGTTGTCCGAATCCGAATCGCCCACCCGTCAGAAAATGCGTAAAAAACTGCGCGAAGGCGATCTGGACGACAAGGAAATTCAGATCGACGTCGCCGCACCGGCGGTGGGCGTGGAAATCATGGCGCCGCCGGGCATGGAAGAAATGACCAGCCAGTTGCAAGGTATGTTTCAAAACCTGGGCAGCGGCCGCACCAAATCCCGCAAACTGAAGATCAAGGACGCGTTGAAACTGTTGCAGGAAGAAGAGGCCGGCAAACTGGTCAACGAAGACGAAATCAAACAATCGGCGCTGGAAGCCGTGGAACAGCACGGCATCGTCTTCCTGGACGAGATCGACAAGATCTGCAAGCGCTCGGAAATGGGCGGCGGCGAAGTCTCCCGCGAAGGCGTGCAGCGCGATCTGCTGCCGTTGGTAGAAGGCAGCACCGTCACCACCAAGTATGGCGCGATCAAGACCGATCATATCCTGTTCATCGCCTCCGGCGCCTTCCATCTGACCAAACCGTCGGATTTGATTCCCGAGCTACAGGGACGCTTCCCGATTCGGGTGGAACTGAATGCCTTGAGCGCGGACGATTTCGTACGGATTCTGACCGAACCTGACGCTTCGCTGACCGAACAATATCAGGCTTTGCTGAAAACCGAAGGCGTCGAGGTGCAATTCAGCGCCGACGGTATCAAGCGCATCGCCGAACTGGGCTGGCAGGTCAACGAAAAAACCGAAAACATCGGTGCCCGCCGGTTGCACACCATCCTGGAAAAGTTGCTGGAGGATATTTCCTTCGACGCCCCGGACCTGGTCGAAAAGTCCATCAACATCGACGCCGCTTATGTCGACGCGCATCTGATGGAACTGGCCGACGACGAAGACCTTAGCCGCTACATCCTGTAAGCCATGAGAGTCAACATCACCCCCACTCATCGAGTCCCGACCGAAATCAAGCTGCACAAGGTATCGGCGATATTGGAAATCCATTTCGACGACGAGAGCATTTACGAGCTACCCAGCGAATATCTGCGGGTATTTACTCAGTCGGCGGAAGCGGTCGGCCACGGCCCCGGCCAGGAAACCCTGCAAATCGGCAAGGAAGATGTGACGATTACCGACGTCCAGCCGGTGGGCAATTACGCCATCAAACTGGTGTTCAGCGACGGTCACGACACCGGCATTTACAGCTGGGACTTGCTGTACAAACTGGGTGCGGATTTCCCGCTGCTGTGGTCGAATTACCTCGAAGAACTGAAAGCCGCCGGCATCGCGCGCCGCTCGCCCTTACACAATTAATGCACATCATGACAAACGACAATACCACCCATTTCGGCTTCAAACAGGTTCCCAAACAAGAAAAGGTCGCGCTGGTACGCGGCGTGTTCGACTCGGTTGCCAGCCAATACGACATCATGAACGACTTGATGTCGCTCGGCATCCACCGAATCTGGAAACGGGTGGCCGTGCAATTGGCCAACGTCCGTGAAGGCGATAGCGTATTGGACCTGGCCGGCGGCACTGGCGATTTGACCATGCTTTACGAAAAACGCGTCGGCAAGACCGGCCAAGTGGTACTGGCCGACATCAACGCCGCCATGCTGCGCACCGGCCGCGACCGTCTGATCGATCACGGCTTGAGCGGCAATATCCGCTACGCCCAGGTCAATGCCGAATGCCTGCCGTTCGCCGATAACACTTTCGATTGCGTAACGATAGGCTTTGGTCTGCGCAACGTCACCGACAAGGACGCGGCCTTGCGCTCCATGTACCGGGTATTGAAACCCGGCGGCCGGGTCATCGTGCTGGAATTTTCCCACCCGACCGATCCGATCACCGAAAAAGTCTACGACTTTTACTCGTTCAATCTGCTGCCCAAAATCGGCGCCATCGTCGCCAAGGACGAAGACAGCTACCGCTATCTGGCCGAATCGATCCGCATGCATCCCAAGCAGGATGAACTGAAACAAATGATGGAAAATGCCGGTCTGGAACGTTGCGAGTATTTCAACATGACCCAAGGCATCGTTGCCGTGCACCGAGGTTATAAATTTTAAGCCTCCTGCTCGCCGACCTGAAAACGGAGGATAGCCCATGGCTCTGAAACAGTCTCAGCATTACATCAGCGAAACCGAATATTTGGCGGGCGAAATGGTTAGCGATATCAAGCACGAATTGATCGACGGTGAAGCCTATGCCATGGCCGGCGCCAGCCGTAACCATAATTTATTGGTCAGCAATACCGTGCGAATATTCGGCAATCATTTGCAAGACGGCCCCTGCGCCACCTTTTCCTCCGATTTAAAAATCAAGGCTGCGACTAATTTTTTTTATCCCGACGTGATGGTGGTCTGCGCCGATGAAAACGGCGACGAGTACTACACCGAAAAACCTACCATTATCGTCGAAGTGTTATCCAAAGCCACCCGGCGTATGGATAAATCCACCAAACTGGCGGCCTATAAAGCCTTGCCCAGCCTGCAAGAATATTTGCTGATCGAACAGGATTTTGTCGATGTCGAAATCTTACGCCGCTCGACTCACTGGCTGTCGGAACACTACTTCCTCGGCGACAGCCTTACCCTGGAATCAATAGACCTAACCGTGGCAGTCAGCGACTTGTACCAACGCGTCAATAACGAAGACATGCAAGAGTTTCTGCAACAACAGGTACAGTGATGTCGGGCACCGTTAAATCATTATTTATCGCCACCCTCGAAACCGCGTTGAATCGGTATCTGACGCTGGACGATCATATCGAACAATACCTGACTCCAATGGCCGGTAGGGTCATCGCCGTACACATTTCCTCTTTCGATAGCAGCCTCTATCTCTGCCCAAGCACGCAAGGCATCCAGATTCTGGAAAGCTACTCCGGCACGGTCGATGCCACGTTGAGCGGCTCGCTGTCGGCCTTGGGCTTGATGGGCCTCAGCGCCACGCCGATGCGCTCGCTGTTCAAGGGCGAAGTGCGCATCGACGGCGACAGCCAATTGGCCCGCAGCCTGCAACGCCTGTTCGAAAAGTTGGATATCAACCTGGAAGGCAAAATTGCCCGTTATACCGGCGACGCCTTTGCCCAGCGCCTGGGCAAACTGTTTCGCGGCAGCCGCGACTGGACTCAACATAGTCTGACCACCTTCCGGATGAACCTGGAAGAATTTCTGCAGGAAGAAACCCGCGAGCTGCCAGCCAAACCAGAAGCCGAAGCGTTTTTTCGGCAAATCGATACCTGCCGTAGCGATTGCGACCGGCTCAGCGCCCGCCTCGACCGCCTGGAAGCCTCGATCAACCACACATCCGAGCCTCAATAAAAGGACAAAACCCGTGATTCGCCCGAAAATTCTGATGCGCCTCATCCACATCAACTGGGTGATGATGTTCCACGGCCTGGACGAGATCGTGTTAAAAACCCATTTATTGCGGCCGATTCGTTATATCGCCTTCTTTTCGCCGAATTATTGGACTAGCAAAGCCCGTGAACCGCGCGGCGTGCGTATCCGCAAAACCCTGGAAGACCTGGGGCCGATTTATGTGAAGTTCGGCCAAACCTTATCGACGCGCAAGGACTTGCTGCCGGAAGACATCGCCGAAGAACTGGTCAAGCTGCAAGACAAAGTGCCGCCGTTTCCCGCCGAAACCGCCCGCAAGATCATCGAACAACAGCTGGGTCAATCGATAGAAGAAGCTTTTGCCGAATTCGATCCGCAACCGCTGGCCTCGGCATCGGTCGCGCAAGTACATACCGCGACGTTGAACAGCGGTGAAAAAGTCATCGTTAAAGTATTACGTCCGGACATCGAAGACAAAATCCATTCCGATGTCGGCTTGCTTTACGAACTGGCGCGTCTGGCCGAGCGCTTCTGGAGCGATGCCCGCCGGCTGCGGGCGATGGAAATCGTCGCCGAATTCGAGAAAACCATCCTCGACGAACTGGATCTGGTGCGGGAAGCCTCCAACGCCAGCGCAATCCGCGCTAATTTCAAGAATTCCGAGATGCTCTACATCCCGGAAATCCACTGGCCGCTAACCCGCCGCAAAGTGTTGGTGATGGAACGCATTTACGGCATTCCCGTCGGCGATATCGAGGCCTTGCGCAAAGGCAATGCCGATTTCAAAAAGCTCGCGGAGCGCGGTGTGGAGATTTTCTTTACCCAGGTATTCCGTGACAATTTTTTCCATGCCGACATGCATCCCGGCAATATTTTTGTGCAATTGCCGGACAAATACCTGGCGGTGGATTTCGGCATCGTCGGCAGCCTGTCCAATTCGGACCAGCGTTATCTGGCCGAAAACTTTCTGGCGTTTTTTAACCACGATTACCGCCGCGTCGCCCAAATGCATATCGAATCCGGCTGGGTGCCGAGTACGACGCGGGTAGAAGAATTCGAAGCGGCGATCCGTAGCGTTTGCGAGCCGATTTTCGAAAAGCCGTTGAAAGATATTTCCTTTGGCCTGCTGCTGCTAAGACTGTTCCAGACCGCCCGTCGTTTCGACATGGTCGTGCAACCGCAGTTGGTGTTGCTGCAAAAAACCCTGCTGAACATCGAAGGCCTGGGCCGCCAGCTTTATCCGGATCTGGATTTGTGGCAAACCGCCAAACCGTTCCTGGAAAACTGGTTCAAACAGCGACTGGGGCCATCGGCCAAAATCAAGGAACTGCTGGGTAAATTCCCCGAAATCGCCGAGCAGTTGCCGGAATTCCCAGCGCTGGTATTGCAGGCCGTACAAAGCGCCGCGCATATGCAGCAACAGATACAGCACCATCAGCGCGAGATGATCCAGTTACGCAAGCAATTGCACAGAAATAACGCCCGTACCCTGTTAGCAATCCTCAGCGCGGCGGCGATGATAAGCGCCGCGGTGATATTGCAATCGCCACTTCTCAACGGCTAACACGAAGGCCTGTCCGCTAAGCCGGCAGACAGGCTTGATTTTGCAGCTCTAAAAACTGTACTTAGCGGAAAACTGCACGCGCTGCACGTCACCTTCGCGGCCGTCGATCAATTCCCGATTACCATAGGCATATTCGACGCCCAGCATGGCCTGACTCACCGGGCTCCATAACAAGTTGGCGTGCAAGGACTGCACCTGCCTGTTCAAAACCCGATTGACATAGTCTGGTTGATCCGCCTGGGAAAAACCGTAGGTCAAACTGGAACGCCACTGCTTGTTCCACCAGTGTTGATAAGACACCATCGCCCCATAGGCGACCGTCAAATCCAGATGTCCATTGGCATCCAGCGATGCGTCGCTGAAGGTATTGGTGGTGGAGATATAACGGCCGTGCCCGTTGCCGTAGTGCATCATGAATCGCACATTATCCAATCCAAAGGTATTGATTTTACCGGCCAGATTAGCGGAACCGCCCCAGCCGGCTTGTTCGAAGCCGTTGGGCTTGCTGTAGCGGATTTGCCGCCCCATCGCCGCCACGGACAGATTGCCCCAATCAGGATTGAAATTAATGCGCACCAGCATATCCGGATAACGATCCGCGCTAGGGTTCATGAAGTAACTATCGGCGTTGGGGTCCAGACTGCCCGCTCTATTGCCTGTGGTCGGTTCAAGCTGATTATTCACCCACAACCGGCTACGCGGCGATTCCACCGCCAACTGCCATTCCATCGGCGTGCCAGCCCAGGAAAAAGGCTGAGTCCAACGAACCAATGGCTGCCGCAAGGTAGTAAGCCCGCCGGCCGAGCCACCAATATCCAGATGATCCGGTATCGCCGCTACGTTAAGAAACGTCGTATAGGTTTGTCCTGCCAGGAAATTGCCGATTGAACCGTAAGCGTGGCGCAACCTAGGCGTATAGGTGTACGTCGCCGCATCGCCGAAAAAATCGAACTCCACATAGGTGTTGATGTCGCCCCAGCCACTAGGCGTAAACGATTTGAGCCATAGCCGGCTTTCTTTGGCATGGAACGTGGTTTGAGCACGCTCGCCAGCCGCGCCAACGGGTATCTGCGAGTACAGCATCTGCTGGTCACCCAGCTTATCGCGACCGGCGCTGACACTGCTAAACATCGCATCCATTTTCACGAAACCGCCCAGGCCGATCGAGGTGTCGGTGCCGGGAATCTTGAACGTACCTTTCACATCGCCCACCGTTACCGCCGGTTTGTCCTTGGCTTTGTCGCTGACAACGGCCGGCGCGCTAGCCACTGTCTGCGCCACCGGCCCAGCGGCTTGACCAATGCTGCCCGCCGATCCTTCCGTGGCAGGCTTCACGGCCAACTGCGGCTCGGCCCGATATTGGCGAAGCTCATTTTCCAGTTGCGCTACCCGAGCATCCGAACGCTCGGCATGCTGTTTCAACTCGCTGATTTGCTGGCTCAGCGCTTTCAGCAAGGCTTTGGTTTCCTCGTCGGCCAGCACCGGGCCAGCCATCAACCATCCCAGCCACAATAGTATCATCGACAATTTATGCACCAGCTTCATCAATTAGTCTCCCAGCTTTCTAAACAGCGCATGACAGGATGTGCAGGTGGTATTGATCTCATGCACGCTAGTGGCAATTGCGTCGATCTGATTTTGCTGGGCTTGCAGCTGCAACTGTTGAATTTCTTCGCGCAGTTTGCCGGCCAGGGCCTGAAAAGTAGTTTTCTCGGTGGCACTCAATTGTAAGCCAGGCATACTGGCGATAATCGCATCGACCGTCGACTCCATACTTCCGGCGGTTTCGGCAATTTGCCGGGAATATTTACGCCGCTCGACATCCAGTTGAAGCTCGGTCATGAAGCGTTCCTGCATCAAGCTGTCCATCCGGTCCATCAGTGTCCGCAACTGATTGTCGCGCACCGCGTGCAGCGCCGGCCGGCCCGTCTCGCTACGGCCGCCTTTGATCAGCGCAGGCTCCGACGTCGAACCGGCACAAGCGCTCAAGACAAATAATGTTGCCAATATAATGGTAATTTTCACGCTCTTCTCCCTGCTCTGTCGAAAACTGAATTTGTAAACCTTATACCCGGCTCACGTCTTGAATCACACCCATCGTGAAACAGACCCGAGACGCATCGATCAAATCAATTGTACCCTACAGCAACGCGGATATTTTTTAACTGACTGCCCGCGGAGTTTAGGTATCATGCTGAATCTATCTGTTACCTTCCAGGATACCGCCTATGCCACATCTCGATTCGTTGTCCCTGCAAACAGTGCATTTACCGGATGATCTACGAGGCATCGCCGCCGATTTTTGCGCGCAGATCGCCGAAAAGCTCACCCCGGAACAACGAACGGTTTTCGAAAACGAAGCGGTTTCCAAATCGACCCTCAAGGTGTGCACATGCAGCCAGTTCGTTCGCGAAAGTTGGCTGCGAGACCCGGAACTGGTCCCCGGCCTGGTGACCTCGACTGATCTATTCGCCCCATTGCGCCGTGGCGATTATGCCGCCGCGCTGCAACAAATCGCCAACGACGGCGAACCGGCCTTGTCCAAGCAGTTGCGCGGGTTCCGCCGCCGGGAAATGGTGCGTATCGCCTGGCGCGATCTGGCCGGCTGGTCCAATCTGGACGAAACCTTGGCCGACTTAACCGCGTTGGCCGAGGCTTGCATTCAAACCGCGTTGGATTTTTTATACCGACAGGCTTGCCAACGCTGGGGCACGCCGACGCTGACCGACGGCACGCCGTTTAACATCGTGGTACTGGGCATGGGCAAGCTGGGTGCCTGGGAACTGAATTACTCCTCCGACATCGACCTGATCTTCGCTTATGCCGAGGACGGCGTACTGAAAGAAAAAAAAGAAATCAGCTACGCCGAATTCTTCACGCGCATCTGCCGTTCATTGGTGAAAATGCTGGACGAAATCACCGTGGACGGCTTCGTGTTCCGCACCGACGTACGCCTCAGGCCATTCGGCGACAGCGGGCCGTTGATCATGAGTTTCGACGGCATGGAAAATTATTATCTGACTCAAGCCAGGGAATGGGAACGTTATGCGATGATCAAGGCCCGCCAGGTCGCCGGCGACTTCGAGACCGGCAAGCAGTTGGCCGCGTTGATCAAACCTTTCGTGTACCGCCGCTACCTGGATTACGGCGCCTTCGAGGAACTGCGCTCCTTGAAATTCCAAATCGCCCAGGAATTGAAACGCAAAGACCGGATGGACAACGTCAAACTCGGTCCGGGCGGCATCCGCGAGGTGGAATTTATCGGCCAAGCCTTTCAATTGATCCGCGGCGGCCAGGAAGTGGCCTTGCAGCAGCGGGAAATCCAGATCATCCTAGGCGTGTTGCAAGAATTGGAACTGATGAGTGTCGACGATGTGGCGACCCTGAAATTCGCCTACCGTTTCCTGCGCCGAGTGGAAAACCACATCCAGCAATATCAGGACAAGCAAACTCACGACCTGCCCGGCAATCCCTTGGTACAACGGATTCTGGCTTATTCGCTGGATTTCGAGGACTGGACCGATTTCAAACACGAACTGGACGAGGTCAGGGCCTCGGTACATGAGATTTTCGATCAAGTGTTTTCGCTGAGTGAACAAGATAATAAACAGCAAAGCGCCCGCTTGATCTGGGCCGGCGACGCCGACGACGAACAGGCGCTGGAAGCCTTGGTCGACTACGGTTTCGCCGACGCGGTCGCCATGCAAAAAGCCATCGTCGAATTCAAGGAGTCCTACGCCGTCAAGCGCATGACCAGCAAGGGCGCCGGGGTCTTGGATCGCCTGATGCCGCAACTGATCGAGCAAGTACCGAACATGGAAAATGCCGACGTCACACTGTTGCGCATTCTGGAACTGTTCGAAGCGGTGGCCGGCCGCAATGTCTATCTGGCCTTGCTGGCGGAAAATCCCGACGCGCTGAACCAGCTGATCAAACTGGCGGCGGCTAGCCCCTGGATTTGCGAATATCTATCGCTATATCCCATCCTGTTCGACGAATTACTCGATACCCGCTCCTTGTATGACCCCTTGCAAAAACAAGCCCTACGCGAAGACTTGCAGCGGGCGTTGACCAAGGTCGATCCGCAGGACAGCGAACAATTGATGATCGCCTTGCGCCAGTTCAAACACCTGAACGTGTTGCGGGTCGCCGCAGCCGACATCATGAGCGCGATACCGGTGATGATCGTCAGCGATTACCTGACCTGGACCGCCGAAGCGATCCTTGAACAAGTGCTGGAACGCGCCTGGCAAATGTTGACCGGCAAACACGGCCATCCGCCCGGCACCGGCGACCGGCCGCAAAATTTCGCTATCGTTGCCTTCGGTAAATTCGGCGGCATCGAATTGGGCTACGGCTCCGATCTGGATCTGGTGTTTTTGTACGCATGCGCCGACGGCGATGCCCAAACCGACGGCGACAAACCGATCAACTGCGGCCAGTTTTATCTGCGCCTCGGCCAAAAAATTCGGCATATTCTGGATACCAAAATGCTATCCGGTGTACTGTACGAAGCCGACTTGCGATTACGCCCCAACGGCGATTCCGGCTTGTTGGTCACGCATATCGATCATTACGAAGCCTATTTGAAAAACGAAGCCTGGACCTGGGAGCATCAAGCCCTGGTGCGCGGCCGTTTCGTGGCCGGCGACGAAACCTTAAAACATAGTTACGAAGCGATACGCGGCCGGATTCTGGCGCTGCCGAGAGACCGCACAGAATTAAAAACCCAGGTGCGAGAAATGCGCGAAAAGATGCGGGAAAATTTAGCGCCGAAAACCCCCGACGTGTTCGACCTGAAACAAAGCGCCGGCGGCATCGCCGACATCGAGTTTATCGTTCAGTTCGGCGTATTGGCCGCCACCGCAGAGCATCCGGACCTGGCCACTTATACCGATAACGTCAGATTGCTGGCAGGCTTGCAGCAACACGGCTTCATGTCGGCCGACGATGCGGCCTTATTGAAAAAAGCCTATTGCGCCTACCGCGATTACGGCCATCATCAGGTTCTGCAAGGCCTCAGTGCTACCGCTCACGCCGACGAATTTAGGGAACTGCGGAGCGAAGTCGAGCGGATTTGGGGACAGTTTATGCTGTAATACTGGTACCGGTCAGTACGGGTCAAAGTAGTTGGCACCGTCAGGCCGGTTTCTGGGCGAGTGAATTCGTCCCTACCCTCTCTAAAGCCTGGAGCATTATATGAAGGCATGGTTACTGCTATTTTTGGCATGTTTCACGACCGGCGCGGCCGCTAACGGCAAACCCGGCAAGTTCGACAATTATCTGCTGACCTTGTCCTGGTCACCGACTTATTGCGAGGAACAACCGCGAGACGAACAGTGCGGCAAGAAACTGGGTTTGGTGCTGCATGGCCTGTGGCCGCAATACAAAGTCGGTTATCCCAGTTTTTGCACTAAAGAAGCCTATACGCCGAGTCAAGCCCAGGCTTTTCCGGACCTCTATCCGTCCCAATTTCTGTTCAAGCACGAATGGGAAAAGCACGGCACCTGTTCCGGTCTCACTCAAACCGGCTATTTTCAATTCTCGCAAATGCTGAAAGGCAAAGTCGCCATCCCGACAGCCTACCAACGCCCGCAAAAACCTTTCAGGACCACAGCAGACGGATTGAAACAAGCCTTCGTCGAGACCAACCCCTGGCTAAAAGAACAAGCCATTGCCCCGTTCTGCACCGGTGCCGGGCGGTTTTTCAAGGAAATATTCGTCTGTCTGGATAAGCGCGGCGCGGCGGCCGATTGCGGAGTGGATGTGGTAAAAAGTGCCGCCAAGTCCTGTGGCCAAAAAGATTTTTTGGTTCGGAATATCAAATAGGCCAGTTGTATCGCTATCGTGACAGTTCAATCTAATCGGGTTGCGGCCTAGACAACATCGTTTTATGGTTTGCTCGATTCAGAACGCACTAGCAACGCTACATCTGCTAAATAATACTCGTCCATGTTAATGAATAATGACCTCGATCTTTTGCTTGCCGAAATCGATCTGCTAAAAAGTCAGATTGAATTACAACAACACCATTTGGATGGCGCCTTGAATAGGATGTTGGACATAGAATCCAGTTGGCAAAATAACAAATTGGAAGGCGGCAACCTGACACTTGGACAAACCGAAATTTTGATACTAAACGGATTAATGCCACCTGATATTCCAATGGTCGAAAGCCTTGCAACACTCAACTTTTTTGAGGCACTGCAATTTATTCGTGAACAGGCTAGTGATCAGGCGCTGCTGAGCATGGGGTTACTCATGGAAACTCACGCAATCTTGGCAAGAGGCATCGATAGACAAGGCGCCGGTCGTTTTCGTAATTCAACTCATACCAACTCTGCGGATACTCCTGACCTTTCTACCAATGAGCTACCAGCATTGCTTGTCGATACCTTGCACGATTTACGCTTGAACGGCCCGTTCAAACATCCATTAGTGTTCGCAGCCGAGACCCATTTCAGACTGTTGACTTTACAGCCATTCGGCAGTTTTAACGGTGCTTGTGCGAGACAGGCGATGAATCTGGTGTTATTGACAGAAGGTTATCCACTGTTAACTATCCCCGGCGCTCTACAAAGTCGGCCGCACTATTTCGAGACTTTGGAAATAACGCGTCACGGCGGCGACAAATCAGCATGGCTGCAATATATCGGTGAGCAAGTGCGCTCAGGTTTGCAGTCATTGATCGCTCGTCTCGATGCATTATCAGAGCACTAACACTCCCCCTATACACATTATCTTCTTTTTATCGAAATTTTGGGGATTCGCCGCGACCAAACTTAGGTGTCAAAATGCCCAAATCTCGTGATGCCTTTCCTACCTTCTGAACCAGTTACCGCACAAAACCCACACCCGCTGTGAGTAAAACGACAGCGCCTACATAAAATGTTAGGTATGCCACCATACTAATCGCCTTATTCATCCAAAATAAACCCTTATATATCAGTGTCTTATTAATAAATAAATATTTGGCACGGCCATTGCTCTTATCAGGTTGTTATTAACAACACCTACTCAAGAGGAGAAGATCATGGCGAAATTACGTCAATGTGCTATTTACGGTAAAGGTGGTATTGGTAAATCTACCACCACGCAAAACCTGGTTGCTGGCTTGGCTGAGCTTGGCAAAAAAGTAATGATCGTCGGCTGCGACCCTAAAGCCGATTCTACTCGTTTGATCCTGCATGCAAAAGCTCAAAACTCTATCATGCAAATGGCAGCTGACGCTGGCAGCGTGGAAGACTTGGAACTGGAAGATGTATTGAAAGTCGGCTACCGCGACATTAAATGCGTTGAGTCCGGCGGTCCAGAGCCAGGCGTAGGTTGCGCCGGCCGTGGTGTTATCACCGCTATCAACTTCCTGGAAGAGGAAGGTGCTTATTCCGACGATCTCGACTTCGTTTTCTACGATGTATTGGGTGACGTTGTATGCGGCGGTTTCGCGATGCCAATTCGTGAAAACAAAGCGCAAGAAATTTACATCGTTTGCTCAGGCGAGATGATGGCTATGTACGCTGCCAACAACATCGCTAAAGGTATCGTGAAATACGCTAACTCAGGCGGCGTGCGTTTGGCCGGTTTGATCTGCAACTCACGTCAAACAGCTCGTGAAGACGAACTGATTATGGAGTTGGCCAGAAAAATGGGCACTCACATGATCCATTTCGTACCACGCGACAACGTTGTACAACGCGCTGAAATCCGTCGTATGACTGTTATCGAGTACGAACCAGAAGCCAAACAAGCGCAAGAATACCGCGACTTGGCTAACAAAATCGTCGTCAATACCAACCTGGTCATCCCAACTCCAATCACTATGGACGAACTGGAAGACCTGTTGATGGAATTTGGCGTCATGGAAGAAGTGGATGAAAGCGTCGTCGGTGTAACCGCGGCAGCAGAAGCCACAGCTTAATCAAAACGTAGGTTGGGCAGGCTATGCCGGCCCAACCTATTTCGCATTGTTCCTAACAGGTCTGTGGGGGATTACCCACGACTACAAGGAGGATAAACTCATGGCAGCCATGACAAGAGAAGAGACCGAAGCGCTTATTCAAGAAGTGCTGGAAGTCTATCCCGAAAAAGCCAAAGCCGATCGCGCCAAACACTTGGCCATCAACGATCAAAGCTTGGAAAAATCCAACAAATGTATCACTTCCAACCGTAAATCCCTGCCAGGCGTCATGACCATTCGTGGTTGCGCTTATGCCGGCTCCAAAGGGGTGGTTTGGGGTCCTATCAAGGACATGATCCATATTTCACACGGCCCGGTTGGTTGCGGACAATATTCCCGCGCCGGACGCCGTAACTATTACGTAGGTACTACCGGTGTCAACACCTTCGGTACGATGAACTTTACTTCGGACTTTACCGAAAAAGACATCGTGTTCGGCGGCGACAAAAAACTGGCTAAATGTATCGACGAAATCGAATTGTTGTTCCCATTGAACAAAGGTATCTCGATTCAATCCGAGTGCCCGATCGGTCTGATCGGCGACGACATCGAAGCGGTTTCCAAAGTTAAAAACAAAGAACACGGCAAAACCATCGTGCCAGTACGTTGCGAAGGTTTCCGCGGTGTTTCTCAATCCCTGGGTCACCATATCGCCAACGACGCGATTCGCGACTGGGTACTGGAAGCTCGCGACGGCGACGATAGCTGGCCTACCACACCTTACGATGTCGCGGTGATCGGCGACTACAACATCGGCGGCGATGCTTGGGCATCACGGACTTTGTTGGAAGAAATGGGGCTGCGTGTCGTCGCACAATGGTCCGGCGACGGAACCATTGCCGAGATCGAAAAAACCCCGAAAGTGAAACTGAACCTGATTCACTGCTACCGCTCGATGAACTACATCGCTCGGCACATGGAAGAAAAGTACAACATCCCTTGGATCGAGTACAACTTCTTCGGCCCGACCAAAATCGCCGAGTCGCTGCGCAGAATCGCTTCGCACTTCGATGACACCATCAAAGAAGGCGCGGAACGCGTAATTGCACGCTACGAGTCCGAATACAATGCGGTAATTGCCAAATACAAACCACGTCTGGAAGGCAAAAAAGTCATGCTGTACATCGGCGGCTTGCGCCCTCGTCACGTGATCGGCGCTTATGAAGACTTGGGCATGGAAGTGGTCGGTACCGGTTACGAGTTCGGTCACAACGACGACTACGACCGTACCATCAAGGAAATGGGCAATGCCACCTTGTTGTACGACGATGTCACCGGTTACGAATTCGAAGAATTCGTCAAAAAAGTCCAACCTGACTTGGTCGGCTCCGGCATCAAAGAAAAATACATTTTCCAAAAAATGGGTGTGCCTTTCCGCCAAATGCACTCATGGGATTACTCAGGCCCTTATCACGGCTACGACGGCTTCGCCATCTTCGCCCGCGATATGGACATGACTATCAACAATCCTTGCTGGAAAAGCTTTAAAGCACCTTGGAAAACCGAGGCCACCGAGAGCGAACCCGTTAAAGCGGTTGCGTAATCCGTAAGGTGGGCATTGCCCACCTTAATTCCCGGAAAGGTGGGCTTATGCCCACCCTACCAGGTGCCAAAATGTCGGTCGGGATTTCATTCCCGGCAAAATCCAATCAACGCCGGACCACAGATTAGTGGCGCGTTAGGAGATTATCATGAGCCAAAATGTCGATAAAATAGAACCCAGTTATCCTTTATTCAGAAACGACGAATATAAGGAAAGTCTTGCCAACAAACGCGAACAATACGAAGAGCGTCACCCGCAAGATACCATCGACGAAGTATTCCAATGGACTACCACCAAGGAATATCAAGAGTTGAACTTTAACCGCGAAGCGATCACCGTTAACCCGGCGAAAGCGTGCCAACCTCTGGGCGCGGTACTTTGCGCACTGGGCTTCGAAAAAACCATGCCTTATGTGCACGGTTCGCAAGGTTGCGTCGCTTACTTCCGTACTTACTTCAACCGTCATTTCAAAGAGCCTATCTCTTGCGTTTCCGACTCGATGACTGAAGACGCGGCGGTATTCGGCGGTCAGAAAAACATGTTTGCCGGCTTGGAAAACGCCAAAGCCTTGTACAAACCCACCATGATCGCGGTATCGACCACCTGTATGGCGGAAGTTATCGGTGACGACTTGAATGCGTTCATCAACAACGCTAAAAAAGAAGGTCACGTTGATCAAGACTATCCAGTACCGTTCGCCCATACTCCTAGCTTCGTCGGTAGCCATACCACCGGTTGGGACAATATGTTCGAAGGTATCGCCCGTTACTTCACGCTGAACTACATGGAAGGCAAAGAAGTAGGCTCCAACGGCAAAATCAATTTGGTGCCTGGCTTCGAAACCTATCTGGGCAACTTCCGCGTCATCCACCGGATGATGAACGAAATGGGTGTCGATCACACCTTGTTGAGCGATCCAACCGAAGTGCTGGATACCCCAGCCGACGGTCACTTCAACATGTATGCCGGCGGTACCACTATCGATGAAGTTAAGGATGCGCCGAACGCGATCACTACCGTGTTGCTGCAACCTTGGCAATTGGAAAAAACCAAAAAATTCGTCGAAACCACCTGGAAACAAGATGTTCCTAAGCTGAACATTCCGATGGGCCTGGAATGGACCGACCAATTCCTGATGAAAATCTCCGAACTGACCGGCAAACCGATCCCAAAATCGCTGGAAGTCGAACGCGGCCGCTATGTTGACATGATGACCGACTCGCACGCTTGGCTACATGGTAAAAAGTTTGCTTTGTACGGCGACGCGGACTTTGCACTGGGCATGACCAAATTCCTGCTGGAAATGGGCGCCGAAGTGACCGATGTGTTAGTCAACCACGCGAACAAACGTTACAAAAAAGCAGTTGAAGAAGTGTTGAAAGCCTCACCTTACGGCCAAACCGCTACCGTGCATATCGGCAAGGATTTGTGGCACTTCCGTTCCTTGATGTTCACCAACAAACCGGACTTCATGATCGGTAACTCCTACGGCAAATTCATCCAACGCGACACCGTTTACAAAGGTGAAGAGTTCGAGGTGCCATTGATCCGTATCGGTTTCCCAATCTTCGATCGTCACCATCTGCACCGGATGACGACGCTGGGTTACGAAGGCGGTATGTATATGCTGACCACCATCGTCAACGCCTTGTTGGAACAGCTGGATAAAGAAACCAAAGGTATGGGAACCACCGACTACAACTACGATTTGATTCGTTAACGTAGCCAGGGTTAGCCGCTGCGCATAAACGCAAAGCGGCAACCCAAGAAATCAAAGCCCTCGTGTCGGGTTACGGCTAACGCCTAACCCGACCTACTCTTGTCTGGAGAATCCCAATGCCTAGCGTCATGCTCAGGAAACGCGAAGACGGCAAATTGCTGTTCTACATCGCAAAAAAAGACCTGGAAGAAACCATCGAATCCTTGGAATTCGATAGCCCCGATAGATGGGGCGGCGAAGTCGTCTTGGGCGACGGTTCAAAATATTACTTTGAACCTATGGATACTCCCCCTAAAATCCCGATGACCTTGCAAGCAAAACGTTTATCGGAATGAGGTAGTTATGACTTTATATATTGTTGCTGAAGAATGCATCTCCTGCGGCGATTGCCTACCTGTCTGCCCAACAGACTCCATCAAGGAAGGCGCCATCGTATTTGAAATCAACAAAAAGACCTGCACGGAATGCAATGGCGATTACGACGAACCGCAATGCGTCAAGGTTTGTCCAATCGACAACTGCATTCTGCCTTTAGTGGCGTAAGCCGATGAGCCAGTCGACCTTAACCCGGGAGCTGGCATTGCGTATCGGGCTAGCGGCTCGCGCCCTGCCCGATACGCCACCCAAGCTGTTTATCTCGGTACTGCGTGCCTGTACCGACCAAGCCTTGAATCAACGCAGTTTAGCCGGGCTCGGCGAAGCGCAGTTTCAACAAGCTTTAAACAATTTCGGCATCGTCGCCGACATCGACAGCATCCGCGCATCGCTGCGCATACTGAAAGACGCTAACGACAGCCAAACAACGGCTGATAAGCAACCGGCAACGGCAAGGCCTAGCGCTATCAATGTCGCTATCGGTAGCGACGATCCGCAGCAGATTAGCGGTCATTTCGGCTCCTGCCGGCAATTTTTGATTTATCAGGTAGCTGCCGAGCATGCCCGTTTAATCGATGTGCGCAGTATCGACACCGATGCGCAACGTAAGCATCCCGACAAGAATGTCTACCGCGCCCAACTGATCGCCGATTGCCAGGTGCTGTACATCGCCTCTATCGGCGGACCGGCGGCGGCGAAGATTATCAAATACGGCATTCATCCGATCAAAGCCGATCAGGGCGAAGCCATAACCCAAATCATCAATCAGCTGCAAACCGTTCTCGCGCATGCCCCACCGCCGTGGCTAGCCAAATCGATGGGCATCCAGCCCGTACAACGTGTTTGTTTCGAACAGGAATCCTAACGATGATCAGTCCAGACCAATTGCAAACCATAGCCGACAAAATCAACGGCCAATCCTTGAACGAGACCGTGGTTGGCTCGCTACGCGGCGAATACCCCGGTATCCATTTCACCTATTGCATGGAAGACGACATTCCCAATCACGAACCGCTAGTGGAAGGCTCCGGGTTCAATCTGTATCTGGTCGATGGCCGCGAACACTGTTTATGCCTGACGCGTAATTACGAGCACGCCACCGGCATCGTCATTGCGGAAATTATAAGCGACTAAGGCTATTACGTGGCCGACCAAGATAAATCCGTTACCCTGCCAGTCGGGGACTGTGGCCTGTGCCCGTTCCGCGGCAAAACCCTGCTGATGGGACGTTGCATGCCGGGCGATACCTGCGTATTCGTCAACAGCGGCCGGCAAATAGACCGTTTCTTTCGGGTCAACCCGGCCTACGCCATCCATTTTCTGCAAGATCCGTTCTGGGAGCGTCGGGCGATCGCGGTACGCTACGCGCCGCTAAAAGCCTTAACGGCATTGATCAGCGACGAGGATGAAGTGGTACGCCGTGCCGTGGCTTTTCGGCTACCGGCCCTGCAACTGCAAGCCTTGATCAACGATCCCGATCGCGAAGTGCGAATGACAGTCGCGGATCGGATCGATCTGGACCATCTGGAAATGCTGGCCGCCGACCACGACTACATCGTCCGTTTGATGGTCGCCAAACGTCTGCCACCCGGCCGGCTGTTCCGCTTCATCAAGGATGGCGACCAACAAGTACGCAAACGCGTCGCCGAGCGACTACCGGAAGTAAGTCTGGGCCTGATGGCCAACGACGCCTCGCCCGACGTGCGCCGTATTGTCGCGGAACGCATGTCGCCGGAAGATGCTACCATGCTGCTCGGCGACAGCGATTGGGTCGTGCGCTACACGGCGGCGTTAAAGGTCGATCCGGCCAACTTAGCCGTGCTAGCCGACGATCCCGAGCCCGATGTCCGCGAACTGGTGCAGCAACGCCTCAATTCAACCTCTACTCCCCAAGCCGATCATGACTGAAGCACGACTCAATCTTGCCGGACAAGACATTACCGACTGCTGTAAAAAAATCATCCCCGGCCAAACCGACGATTTGCTGCTGAGCAAATTGCAGGCGCTGATCCCCGACTATCCCATCCATCTGGCCTCGACCGGCGACGAGTGGTATCGGTTGGGCGGCGTGGTGGATATGGCCGGCAAACGGATCGCCAACGATTTGATCGAATGGGTGGAACGCACCTATCTGGAGTGCGGCCAAAATCTGCAAACCCTGATCGACTACACGCTGGAACAAAAGCTGATTGCCACCAAACAGACCGGCAAGACCCTGTATTTTGTCGTGCAAACCGGTGACAAAGCCGAAGATTTCACCCTGATCGAAATCGATAAAACCCACGAAGTCTCGGACCGGATGCTGGTCGACGAAAACAATCCGCCCGACGATCTGGAAGAGTTCATCGACCCGCTGCAGCCCTTCTGCATCGAGAGCTTCGGCTTTGGCCATTCCCGCTATACCTACCGCCGTAAAACCGACGTCAGATTGTTCATGGAAGTCATCAACGAACGCCATCCCGGCGAACATCCGGCGCAACGCTTCATGGACGACTGGAACCGCAGCAGCGCCGGCCAGAAAAGCCGGATGTGCGACGATTGGATCATCCGCCCCTACCGCCATACCGGCCGTTTCGGCGAACAGATCGTCAATGTCGAAATCATCAACACCCACAAAAACAACCTGCCGCATCTGGAAGATTTCGCCAGCAAGAAAGGCAGCGCTCTGAGCAACGTATTGAGCCGTTTCGACCGCCAGGCTGGCTACCCGTTCGCCTGGTTTTTCTACATGGTCAAAGGTAAGCTGGTTTCTACTCACAGCGCCGACGCGGTCTACAAGGACATCTCGGGGGATTTTGCTTATTTGCCTGAGCGGGATGAGGCGGTGCTGAGGGATTGGATTGCGACGCCGTATAACGTCTGAGTCTTGTTAGATGTAGGGTGGGCACGGTTTTTGTGCCCACGCGGTGATGACTTTTGTGTCTGACGTGTCGCTAACGCGACGGTTGTTTTAATGTCGGTTCGCGGACCGACAACCGCGATACTTTTCTTTGCTTGTCCAAAGAAAAGTATCCAAAAGAAAAGACACCCGGATGCCGCTTATTCCCTGCGCTCCGAAGCTTTTGAACGGGGCTGCCGAAAGGGGCTCCCTGCCCCTTCGTCAACGTGCGGCATCCATGCCGCACCCCTGCGGGCTGATCCGTTCAAAAGCTCCGGTGCTCGGCGCGGCATACGGGAAGAAAAACCATCCCGTGTATGGTAGGCAACTTTGCCCACCATTGGCTTTCATCCCGCGTGGGCACTAAATCGTGCCCACCCTACCCAGCTACCGACTAATTACAATATTTATTTACTTTATCCTTTAATTGTTGATTGTCGAGTTGATATTCAGAGATCGATCTTTTTATCTCAATAATTCGGTGATATATTAATACAAACTCGTCACCCATCTCGTCACCAACACCCTTGAGTAAAGAATCATACTCACAATTCCGAAAACCAGCTTCGTACAATTTCTGCTCAAACTCTGGGTCATCTGGCAACAATCCGCCTAACCCTGAACATTCATTAAGAAAGAAAAGTCTCTGGGAAAGCTTTTTATCAGTGGCTGACGCATTAAACTCTTTCAATAACATATCGTATTCCGCTTGCAGAAAACTTATATTCATTAAATTTACATTAATTAATGAAGTTAATGCAGCCAACCTAGTTTGATTTCTTTGCTCTTCGTAAGACTTAGTAATTAAGTAAAATGTAACGCCCGCAACAACCGGACTAAGAATCCCGCCAAAGTAACTACCAAAATCCCCCCAAACATCTGGTTTTTCAGATACACGATCATTAAAATAAAACAAATAACACCCAAAAACCACTATAGCTATTATTGCCACAAAAACATACAACCACGCAACTATATGATTATCTGGTTTTCCTTTCATAAATTTTTTCAGACTTTGATATATAACTACTTTAGGTTGTAGACTTTATGTAGCAACGCAAAACCCAGCAAAAAGTTTGTTAATTATTTAAGTTTCGCTATCGCGAAGCCAGTTTAATATCGGTTCTCGCACCGACAAGCGAGATACTTTTCTTTGCTTGTCCAAAGAAAAGTATCCAAAAGAAACGACACCCGGATGCCGCTTTGATCCTGCGCTCCAAAGCTTTTGGCATGGGTTTTCGTAAGGGGCTTCCCAGCCCCGACGAAAACGAGCGGCATCCCTGCCGCTCCCCTATCGGGCTAATCACGCCAAAAACTTCGGTGCTCGGCGCGGCATACGGGACCAAAACCATTGGCTAAATTAAAGATTGCCCCACAATGCCCACAAAACTATTTTGTTCCCCGGCAATTCTCGAGCAGTTTTTTGCCATTTAGAATGTTGCTCACCAAACTCAACAACACTAATTTTCCCTAGCTTTGCATCATTTGTTTTATCCGAAATATTCTTGAGTAATTGACAAACTTGTTCACCAGCTTTTTTATGTTTTAAAAAAAGCAAATCACTGGCGACATTTATTAATTTTGGAACATCTTCGTTATTTGAAATCTTAACAAGAGGTCCTTCTTCAATGTAATCAATTGCGCGAATAATTCTTAGCGCTTCATTTCGTAATTCTGCAAAACGAGCATATCGAGTAACAATTAAGCCCGTATAAAGACCGCTGATAAGGCCGATAGGAATTCCAACGAGCAGACTAAAAACCGATTCTGGAGACATATATTTTCAATTTATTACAAACTTATCCTATTACCACCAACCAATATTGGGTTTGCCGACTAAAACCTATTTTGGCACTTTTATTTCGTAAAAAATGTCATACAAATCACCAAGTAAACCCTTGTTTTTTAATACCGGTACTCGTGAAATTATTTCATAGTGTTTTGGACTATACCCGTTGTCTTGCAACCAGCGCTCAAGCCAGACAATCCTTGTCCGCTCTGCCTCCTGAGAATCGATTGGATAGTCAGCAGCGGCAATCGACGTGTATTTAAAATATTGGGCCGATGGCTCTGTTCGTATTGGCTCAAATCGCGTTTCAACAGTACGTGTAATGTTTGAGCAACCTACGAGAAATATTGAGCACGCTATTAACAGTCTGTTCATGATTATTCTGTGAAATCCAAAAAATAAATAATTTCGTAAAATATGCTGAGCACATAGGAGGAACGGATCGCGAAGATGCGTCTACTAACGTCGGTAGCATCCTACAAATTCATCCACATCCAACATCAAAAGCTATCTAACAACTTTCTATCTCACGACGGGTTTATTCCCGTTTGCCGCGCCGAGCACCGGAGCTTTTATCGAGATCAGCCCGAAGGGGCACCGCAGGGATGCGGTGCGTCGGCGGAGGGGCTGGGAAGCCCCTTCTGCCGACCCTCGATAAAAGCTTCGGAGCGCAGGATCAAAGCGGCATCCGGGCCGCCTTTTCTTTGGATACTTTCTTTTGGCGGAGCAAAAGAAAGTATCTCGGCTGTCGGGCCGAGACCCGACTTCAAAACCAGCCGTCGCGCCAGCGACACATAAACTTCAATCTCGCGCCCACCCGACAAATCCAAACTAATCACTAGCCGTCTTAAACCGAGCCGCAGCCCCCAGCAACCCGGTAACAAAAAACGCCGTCCCAACCAGTGTAAACCGCAGATTCAGCTTCTCGATCGCTAAATCGTCGGTCGCGTACAACATGAAAATCACCGCGATCCCGCCCCAGGCCAGAAAACGCAACGCGGCGGAAATGATGGTTTTGCTCAAGGCCTCCGCTTCGCTGGCCGGCGCGTCCATCCGGTAGGCCACGAAACCGCTGATCAGAGCCGGCATAATGCCCCAGCGGGCATGGTCGAAGAAACTCTCCAGGAAATTGAAGTCATCCCGGTGATAAAAGGTCAGTTCCAGGATGAATGTCGATATCGTGGTACTGACCACGAAGCCGACGAACATGATTGCCATGTAGAAACCGTAATAGTGTTCGGCTGGTTCCTGTTGGTGCCTGAAGGCAATACTCCGCAACACGAAGACCAGCGAAATCGGCAACACGTAAATCACGATCGAATAAGCTATCCAGCGCAAGGTCGTATAGCTAAAGTGCGGCAGCGGCTTATCCGGAAACAGGAATACATTGTGCAGCGCCACCGACACTTCGCGGCCCAAAATCACGCCGAACGCCGTGGCGGCCGCAAATATCAGCACGTATTTATAGGTATGCTTCAAGCGCGCTTCATGGACATTGCCACCGAGTTTCTTCACGGTCGTCCACATATCGTTCTCGCTGGGGCTGCCGAACACCACCGCCGCCGCCAGCAATCGGCAGAGCAGACCGGTCAGGCGGTCCAAGTCTTTTAACAAATTAACGGTCTTGGTGTAATGCGGCTCGGCTTCTTTCCAAATATTCACTTTTTCCGACATCGCATTATAGGAAATACAGATTTCGCCCCATTTCAGCGACGGCTCACTGAACAGGCGCCGATACGAGGATTGGTCGGCGTAGTGCTGAATCTGATCGAACAGCAGGCTGTTATGGGCCCATTTGTATTCGACCGTGGCACCTGATTTATCGAAATCGCCGGCGTCGATGCTTTGCACCAATAGGCGATCGGCAATTTTGGCTTTTATGTTGTCGTCCGCCGCCGATAGCCGGGATTTGATCAGCGCGTTGTAAACTTCGACGGCTTTGGTCGGAATCGCAAAAGCGTCGTGAATGCTGTCCCGTAAAATCAGCAACGGATTAAATGGACTTTCCCAGGCGACGAAAAACAACATGATGCCGGCGGCGATCAACGGCAACAGTTTATTGCCGTCCAAGCCGTAGAGCAGATTCACCAACTCGCCGGCGCGCAGATGGCTGACGATCAGCGTTACCAGCGGCTCCAACGGTAACCACTGCCAGGTCAGCAAGCAGAATAAGGCTGCCATTAACGTGCAATAAAGGGCAATCCCGGTCCAGTAAGTGCTGCGTCGGATAAAATACTGCGGCAGAGTAGGTTCCGCACCGAGCTGAATCCGGCGTTTCTGAAAGGAGCGGTAGGCCAAAAATGATACGGCCACGGCACCGAGAAGCTGAATTACAAAGTTAATCAGGGATTCGATAGTCATTTTTCCAAAGTATTTGTGAGGGTTTGGGGCTCTGGCTAAAGAGCCATCAAGTGTAATCCTTAGGGGGTCAAAGGCGATAATCGTATTATGCCGCATCCACGCCGAAACCAGTCGGCGCGTATCGCTTGCGCAGATAAGTCTTGTGACTCATGGAACAAGTTCCCGTGTATGGCGCACTCCGAGCACTATAGGACAAAACGCGCAATGTACCGAGGGAGTTCATAGGCATCCGAAAGTATCCAGCCCGACACTACCGGATACGAACATGCTAAAACACCCGTCGCGCCAGTGACACAAAAAACACCCAATTAATCAAAATCGTCAGCAAACTCTGCGCAGCAGAAGGGGGAACACTGCAAATCAAGTCGTGAACAAAGAAAGGGAAAAAGAAGAGATCTCCCGCCTGCGCCGTCTGATACTTTCGTCCTTGAACCGAAGGTTCAAGTGGAAACCAAATCCAGTCAATCAGGCTTCCTGAATAAACAGGCATGCGCACCATGAATGGCAAAAAGTTTCCGGGGTAAAAACAGGTTCAGGAAACACCCAGTACTGCTCGAACGCCGCAGGAGATAGGGCGAGCATTCTATACAGATTTACGAATTTTCTAAAACGTTTTCTATCTTGCTGCGCAATTGCGCCAAACGCGCGCCAATATCGACGCTGTCGTCTTTATTCGTCGTGACTGAATCATGCGCCAAGTTCAGCGCCGCCAATACCGCGATGCGGTCGGTACTGCTGACTTTACCGGTGTCGCGAATCTTGCGCATTTGCTTATCCAACTCGCGGGCCGAATTGATTAAAGCCTCTTTTTCGTCTGCGGCACAGGCGATTTTGTATTCCTTGTCGAGAATATTCAGCGAGACAGGTTGTACGGTTTTTCTCACGAATCATGCTCCATGGCTTTCAATCGGGCGATCATCGCCTCGACCCGCGCCTTAGCCAGCGTGGTCTTCTCCAACAGCTTAGCTTTTTCCTTGACCAGAGCATCTTGCTTGACTTTCAATGACTTATTCTCGTTTTTGACTTGATTGAACTGCGTGATCAGCACATCCAGTTTAGCTTCCAACGCTTCGAGTTCGGTTGACGGGTCTTTTTCTGTTTCAGACATAGCAGGAGTATGGGCCGATATGACGTTATAATCATCGTGGATGGCGAAGAATGTTAGCATAAGCCATGTTATTAAACAGCTTTAATAGGAACACAGATCAAATGACCTATCGCTCGGTTAATGCCATTTTGGAGCAACAGGATACCGACATCGGTGCGGCGGAAGCGCATGGCATTGCCACCGGCATACTGTGTGTCGAAATCCGGGCCGATGCCGAAAACTGGCTGCGCGAGTTATTCGCAGACGAACAGCAGTTAATCGACGAGGACAAAGCCTTATTGCATGGTGTGTTCGAAAAAACCCGGCAATTACTGGAAAATCAGAACGACGAATTTGCCTTCGACTTACTGATGCCCGAGGACGACGAACCCTTGGAAGAGCAAGTGGAAGCTCTGCGTAGCTGGTGCCAGGGTTTTCTGTTCGGCGTCGGTTACGCGCAAACCGGTGCCGACTGGCCGGGGGATACCGCCGAAGTGATGCGCGATATCATAGAACTGACCAAAATCGACACCGACGTCGCCGGCGAAGACGATGAAAGCGCGCTGATCGAAATTCGCGAATACGTGCGTGCCGCGGTTTTTACCGTCCGCGATCAGTTTGCCGAACTCAGCCAATCGTCGCAAAGCCACTAACGCCAAAAATCGACCATGAAACAAAGCGAATTCAAAAAACGCCGAGCCAGCCTGATGAAGCAAATCGGCAAGGGCAATATCGCCATTATCGCCAGCGCTTCACAACGCACCCGCAACCGCGACGTCCATTATCCATTCCGCCAGGATAGCGATTTTTACTATCTGACCGGCTTTAACGAAGCCGAATCGATGGCCGTATTCATCCCCGGCCGCGAACAAGGCGAATACATCCTGTTCTGCCGCGAATTCGACGAGAAAAAAGCCTTGTGGGAAGGCGCTCACGCCGGCCTGGAAGGTGCCACCAAGCATTACGAAGCCGACGACTCTTTTCCGATCGACGATCTGGACGACATCCTGCCCGGCATGCTGGAAAACAAGGGCAAGGTGTTCTACCCGATGGGCAAGGACAGCGATCTGGACCACAAACTGCTGGAATGGATCAATCACATTCGCAAGCAATCGCGCAGCGGCGTCAGCGCGCCCGGCGAACTGGTGTCGCTGGAACACATCCTCCACGAAATGCGCTTATTCAAAAGCCCGGAAGAACTGAAATTGATGCGCCGCGCCGGCGCAGTGTCCGCCAAGGCTCATATCCGCGCCATGCAAGCCTGCAAACCCGGTGTGTACGAATATCAAATCGAAGCCGAGCTGATCCACGAATTCATTCAAGACGGCCTGCGCGCGGTGGCTTATCCATCCATCGTCGCCGGCGGTAAAAACGCCTGCGTGCTGCATTACGTCGACAACAAGGACAAACTCAACAAAGGCGATCTACTTCTGATCGACGCCGGCGTCGAGTGCGACCATTACGCCGCCGACATTACCCGCACCTTTCCGGTATCCGGCAAATTTAGCGAACCGCAAAAAAAGCTCTATCAATTGGTGTTGGATGCCCAAGCCGCCGCGCTGGCCGAGATCAAACCCGGTAACCCTTGGAACAAGGCTCACGACGCTTCGGTGGAAACGCTCACTAGGGGCCTGATCGAACTGGGTCTGTTAAAAGGCAAACCCAAAAAACTGATCAAGGACGAAAAATACAAACAGTTTTACATGCACCGCATCGGCCACTGGCTGGGCATGGACGTGCACGACGTCGGCGATTACAAGATCAAGGACGAATGGCGCCTGCTGGAACCGGGCATGGTCTTAACCGTGGAACCAGGCCTGTACGTGCCGGCCGACTGCGAAACGGTGGACAAGCAATGGCGCGGCATCGGTATTCGTATCGAAGACGATGTGTTGGTGACTAAAGACGGCCATGAGATTCTCACTCACGGCGTCCCCAAAGCAGTTGCCGACATCGAAGCGCTGATGGCGGGCTAAGCAATGCAAACCGATTTCGACCTGATCATCGTCGGCGCCGGCCTGGCCGGTAACTGTCTGGCCCTGGCGCTGAAAAATAGCGGCTTGAAGATTGCGTTGGTCGAAGCCAATAGCCGTGAACAACTGCGCCATTCGCCGGCCGGCGACCGCGCACTGGCCTTGGCGGCCGGCACCGTGGAACTGCTGAATGCATTGGGCGCCTGGCGCGGCGTCGCCGACAAAGCCACCGCCATCAAACATATTCACGTCTCGGACCGCGGCCACTTCGGCAAGACCCGGCTGGCGGCGGAAGATCAAGGCGTCGAAGCGCTGGGTTACGTGATCGTCGCCCGCGACATCGAACAGCACATGGCCGATCTGGTCGAAAAAACCGACACGGTTTGCCTGTACCAAACCAGAGTCGCCGGCTTGATGTCCGGCCGTGACGCGGTCAATGTCAGTCTGAAACAGCACGACGGCAGCTCGTTAAATGTCAGCGCGCAACTGCTGGTCGGCGCCGACGGTGGCAACTCCACGGTACGCAAGCTGCTGGAAATTCCGCAACAAGTTACCGAATACGGACAGACCGCACTGGTCACCACGGTGCAATCGGCGCTGCCGCACCGCAACACTGCCTTCGAACGCTTCACCGAATTCGGCCCGCTGGCCTTGCTGCCGGTGGCCGGCAAACAATCGGCGGTGGTCTGGACCCGCAGCCACGAGCAAGCCGAGACACTGATTAACGTCAACGACCGCGAGTTTCTCGCCGAGCTGCAGAACTGTTTCGGTTACCGTTTGGGCGAACTGAAACTCGCCGCGCCGCGCCGGGCTTTTCCGTTAAGCCTGATCCGTGCCGAAAGCATGGTTTCCGGCCGCACCGTGATCATCGGCAACGCCGTGCATCAATTGCATCCAGTCGCTGGCCAAGGCTTTAACTTAGGCATTCGCGATGTGGCTTTGCTGGCAGAAATGTTGATCGACCAACAACAGCAAAACGGCGATTTGGGCGATGCCCGCCTGCTGAAAAACTACAGCCGGCAACGCCAACAAGATCATGGCAAAACCATAGGTTTTACCAACAGCGTGGTAAAGCTGTTCTCCAACGGCAATCTGCCGTTGGCAGCCGTGCGTAACGCCGGCCTGACCCTGCTGGACCACCTACCGTTTGCCAAACAATTGCTGACCCGACATGCAATGGGATTGGCCGAGCGCTTACCTAAGCTGGGCGACCGGGAGTAGCAAACTTGCCGAAAACACTTATGCTGATTCCGGCCTACAACTGACCATAAAACAATAAAAACAGGGGGAGCCATGAGTTTTAAATCCAGTTTGGTCAAAATCGTTATCAAGTTGACACCCAACGCACTGATCATTTGGGTAGCCAACAAGATACTCAAAGGGGTTGCCGAATTGCAGGCTTTCAATTTCGACATTGATGCCCGAAAAATCTATGCGCAGACCTTGCTTTATGGCGAGGAAGTACCGATTGAATTGAGCCTGGAAGATTTTGCCGTGTTCAATGACGGCGAGGGTTACCGCTTCATCATCCATCATGCCAGCTCGAACAAACCCTGGCTGAACAACCTGCTGGCCCGCGTCATCGGTAAAGGCTGGAAGATTCCGTCGTTGCCGCATTTCAGCGCCCAGTTGGAGCTGGTTGCCGAAGTGTTCAAGGCCAAACCGGTAGCGTTAGAAAGCGCCGACGACGACGTTATCGATGGCTAATTAAAATTGACGTCATGTCCCGATGCAATCTGGGACATGACGAGTATTAGCACTACAAAAAGATGACTATTTGTTCAGCGCTTCCATAGTTTTTCCATTCGCCGTACGGCTCAGGACCAACGTTTACGATAAGTCGAGAACCCCAGCCCCGCTATCCCGCTCGCAAACAACCAAAAGGCAGCCGGTAACGGGACGACAGTGGTTTGAAAGCTAAAGGTGCCGACTCGGGTATCGCGGATGCCGCCGAGATGATCGAAGCCATTGCCCAGACCCAGAATCCCGCTCAAACTCAATGTGTTGCCGCTCAATTGGGTGCTGACATCGAACAAATCAAACCCGCCGATCCGAAAGCCGATGTTGTTCATCAAAATCCAACCGGATTGCCCGGTGACAGCATTTGCCAACGCCGGGATATACTCCAGATCCAGATCGCCAAACAGTACGCGGTTATTCGGCGGGTCGACATCGACCCGAAAACGCATCACGCCGCCCAATCCGATCTGCCCGGTCGCCGTGCCGCTTAAATTGGCGGGATCGAATGAAAAGGTGGTGGCTTTGTTTTGCCTACCTAACGGATTGACCGGCAGGGACGAGGCGTTGACCTGAAATTGCCGACCAAGGGCGGAAATTTCATCCGACACGCTGTCGTAAAGATCCGGTGTATTTTCATCTCGAAGCTGGCTAGACGTTTTCGATGCCGCCGAGGCATCGAAATACTCTTCCAGGTAAAGAGAAGGCCGGCAACAGATAGAAAATGTCTCGGTCGGCGCGTCGGGGTAATTATCTTTAATCACCCCGGCAATCAGCGCGTCCCGATCCAGATTTAGCGTCATGGCGCCACCGCTTACCGTGGCCGCTTCCGCATTGCCGAAAGCGAATGCACCATATACGGCCACGCCAACCAGCATGCCGCGAATAACAGGGTAGTGATACTTTTTCATTATTTTCTCTCGCTGGATTTACGTCCAGGGTCTATGGATTTGAGCGGCGATCAGCCCGGTATTGCATCTTCGTTGGCCGGCTTGAATAGCCGTCGAACAAATACCGTGGTTCGCTCCTGACGGAATGCCCCACGACGACATTGCAAACAGGTGGGGAAGCCAGATGCAGCGCATACGGCTGCATCTGGCAGGACAATGATCTAAGCGCTCACGCAATGCAACTGACGGCGTTTGTAGCCAATCAAGCCCAACAGCGAGCTGCCGAACAACCACACTGCGCTCGGTAGCGGTACCGCAGCCGGCGTCAGGCTCAGGCTACCGACAACAGCGGTCTGTCCGGCGCCGCTTACCCCCAGGAACGAACTCCAGGTCAGGCCAAATGCGTTCGGATAAGTAGTAGGTCCCACGCCGCCGCCTAAGATCAAGTCGCCGCTCAATGTCAGTTCGCCGTTAGCGTTGACCGATTCGCTGGCATTGCTTAACTGTAGAAAAGTCGTCCCTTTAAAGAACAAGTCATGCGAAACCAAATTCCAGATGCTGCCGATTTTTTCCAAGGTAAAGTCATAAGGCATCAAAACCCCTGCCCCCGGATTACCCGGCACAGCCAGCCTTAAAGCGCCACTCAAGCCAATCTGACCCGCTGCGGTATTACCGGTATCCGTCGTGGTGGCTTCCAGATAACGATTGGGCGGATTTCCGTAAAAAACCGTGGTATCGACACTGTTAACTGAAAACTGCATATTCGAGGTCGAACCGCTACCGCCGGCCGTATTTGCATTGATGGCGGTGGTGTTATAGCTGGCGTCGAAATAACGATCCACAATCCAGCCGGCCGCCGCGCTAAAAGCGCTATTGTCGATACTGATGCGGGCATTGCCGCTAACCAAGGCCGCACTGGCCGACGCGGGTGCCAATAATCCGCTGAATACCACAAATGCCAATACCCCGGCATTAGCCAATTTCGAGCGATGGTTTTTTCTCTGTTTCATTATTTATCCTTAAAAAGCGATTTACGGTTGCAGTTAATCTTCAAGGCCTTGGCCGACCGCTGCAGTGGTTTTCGCAATTCCGGCAAACAGTACTCTCAGGCCTGTCACTTGAAGGTAACCCGGCTGTCTCGTTCCAAGACCCGTGGCTTTCCGACTCCGTCTCACGGCGGATGTGGCTAAATGTCGTCATCCCTACGACGCCGCTCCTCTCCTTGAGCGAAGGCATCCTGATCATGCCAAGCATTTAAAATAACGCTGTTGAATTTTGTGGATTACTCCGGATTGAAGGGAGTAGTCGTTCAAATACTTGCTAGTACTTGGCATGACCGGCCTTATTCCGATTGCGGCCATGCCGCAGCAAGTGATCTAGCAAACCAAAGCAATAAGCAGACCAATGTCGTTCATCCTTGGCTTTTGACTGGTCGGCATGGCTCAGCACGGTCGGAAAACGTGAATTTTGTGACAAAGCGAGTTAAATCCCTGATTATCGAAATGCCAGATAACATAGTTTTCCAAGACAATGGTCAGGGATAGGTGCCTGTTATATCCAAGCATTGCGGATTTATTCCATTTCCAGGAAACCACGAAGCTCGATAGGCCCGTATAATGATTGCGTCGGCGCGTCAACGCCGACAGGTAATCGCCGTTGACGGAGAGCCATCCGTAACCGTCATTCCAGAGTAAAATTACCGCCTGCCGACAGCTGCTAAAATATGGCTGACATTTCTCGGTAATCAAAAAAGGATAACCAACATGTGGCTGCAAACTAGCTGCGAAATCAACTTCGACGTCAGCGTCGATACCCCGTTTATCCTGATGTTGCGGCCGCGTAACGGCGCCAATCAATGGGTGGCCCGCGAGTCTTACACCTTGAAGCCGACGGTGCCGGTTTTCGAATATACCGACTACTACGGCAACCTCTGTCAACGGTTGATCGCGCCGCCCGGCGAGTTTTCCGTGCATACCAGCGCCGATATTCACACCACCGAACATATCGACACCTGTCCCGGCGCGCCGTTTACCGAGGTACAGAATTTGCCGGAAACGGTACTGACTTATCTGCTGCCGACCCGCTATTGCGAATCCGACCGCTTCATCGATCTGGCTAGGGAAATCGTCGCCGAGGAGAGGCCAGGCTACGATCAGGTCGCCAGACTGAACCAATGGATACGCGACTATATCCGCTTCAATCCCGATTCCCCGCACTTTCAGATGTCGGCAGTGGAAGTCAATCTGGCCGGCGAAGGCGTTTGCCGCGAATTGGCGCATCTGGGTATCGCACTGTGCCGGGCGCTCTGCATTCCGGCCCGCATGGTGGTGGGCTATTTGTACGGCCTACAGCCGATGGATTTTCATGCCTGGTTTGAAGCCTATGTCGGCGGACGCTGGTATACATTCGATCCCACCCAAGCCGAGCCGCGCGGCGGACGGGTGATCGTCGCTTACGGACACGATGCCGCCGACGTGGCGATCTTCACCCAGTTCGGCCCGGCGTTGTATCCGACGCAGATGCAAGCCGGCGTCCAGCTGTTAGAGAACCTGCCGAATTAAAGCCATGCAGCGTTTACGGATACGACATCTGACCGAATATTGGTTTACCGGTCCGGTGATACTGAATCAGCATCGCCTGCTGTTGCGCCCGCGCGAGGGCCACGATGTGCGAATAGAATCGTCGCGGCTTGAGATCAGCCCGGTTTATAGCATCAAGTGGTATCGGGACATATTCGATAATTCGCTGGCGCTGGTCGACTTTTTAGAGCCGGCCGACAAATTGAGCATTACCAGCGATGTGATCATTCAGCACTACGAAGAGGCGCCGCTGAATTTTTGTGTGGCCGATTATGCGTTGACTTACCCTTTTGCTTATAAAACCAGCGAACGTATCGACCTGGCCGCGTTTCAACAACCGGTGTTTGCCGACGATCAAGCAGCCGTTCAGCAATGGTTGCAAGACATCGGTCTAGGCGGCGGCATGGAAACATTCAGTTTGCAATCCAAACTGAATCACACCATCCATGACCGGTTTTGCTACCGGATGCGCGAGGAAGCCGGCGTGCAATCGCCCGCCCAAACCCTTCGTCTCGGCAGCGGCTCGTGCCGAGACTATGCCACCTTATTCATCGAAGCCTGCCGTTGCCTGGGCCTGGCCAGCCGCTTCGTCAGCGGCTATCTGCACGCGCCGGCCACAGAAGCCGGCAATGCATCGACCCACGCCTGGGCTGAAGTTTATTTGCCCGGCTGCGGCTGGCAGGGCTTCGATCCCACCACCGGTGAAATCACCAGCCACCGCCACATCGCCGTCGCGGTGGCCCGCGATCCGGAATCGATACCGCCCGTGTCCGGCAGCTTTATCGGTCCCCGCCAAGCCACGCCGCGCATGGTGGTCGATGTGCGGGTCAATTTACTGAGCTAATATCTACTTATCATGCCGCAAGCAAACTGCTTGATTCTCGGTATAATAGCGATTCCGTTGTTACCCCTGCTTTATCTATGAGTAATCTTGTTCTGGTTGCCTGCGCCTTGTTGCTGGTATTTTTGAACGGCTTTTTTGTGGCCGTCGAGTTCAGCCTGGTGAAATTGCGACAGACCCGCCTCAAGACCATCGAACAAACTGAGGGCTGGCGTGGGAGGATACTTGCCAAAGTGCACAGACAACTCGACGCCTATTTGTCGGCTTGCCAACTCGGTATCACGCTGGCCTCGCTGGGATTGGGCTGGATCGGCGAACCGGCTTTTGCCGACCTGCTGTTGCCGCTATTCGCCAAAATCGACGTCACCTCCCCGGAAATAATCCATAACGTCTCTTTTGCTTTCGCCTTTTGCACGATCTCGTTTTTGCATATCGTAGTCGGCGAGCAAGCGCCCAAATCGTTGGCGATCCGCAATCCGGAAGGCATCGGTCTGTGGAGCGCCGGACCCTTGTACGCACTGTACTGGCTGATGTATCCGGCCATCTGGCTGCTGAACGGCAGCGCCAATTTGGTATTGCGCATCGCCGGACTCAGCTCGAGCCACAACCACGACAGCCACTATTCCAATGACGAACTAAAGCTGATCCTGCGCTCCAGCCGGGCCGGCGAAAACCTGACCAACGACGAATGCAATGTATTGGCCAAAGCACTGGATTTCGGCAAGCTGGAAGTCTCCGATCTGATGCGGCCGATACACGAAATCACCGCGCTCTACCGCGGCCAGTCGCGACAGGAAATGCTGGATACCGTTTATGGCAGCTGTTTCAGCCGTTACCCTTATTTCGACAGCAACGGCGTCGATGTACTGGGTGTCATTCATTTGAAAGATTTGTTTCTGGCCCAACAACACGGCCAACAGATCGACGATTTGGAACCCTATTTGCGGCCGATTCAACATATTTCGGCGCACATGCCGGCCCTGGAATTATTTAGGCGTTTTACCCAAGGCTCGCCGCATTTCGCGGTGATCGGCCAGCGCGGCCACAAACCGCACGGTTTCATCACGCTGGATAATTTGCTGTCGGCGATGGTCGGCGAGATTCGCGACGAATTTCGCAAGACCGAAAGCGACTGGACCCGCCAGGACGACGGCAGTCTGCTGGGCAAAGGCAGCCTGCCGATATTCTCGCTGGAACGGATTCTGGGTATCGATGTGGAAAACGAAGAGCTGGATCTGGACGACGTCGATTCGGTGGGCGGCATGATTCTGGCCCAACTGCGCGACATTCCCGACACTGGGGAAAAGATTGTTTTCAACGATTTTGAAATCGTCGTCAAGGAAATGAACGGCCCGCGCATCGAATGGGTGCAGGTTTATCCCAAGCAATAAACCCACAAATCGCTAGGGTCGAATGCCTTCGACCCTAGTTCGGACATAGCCTTTGCTTTAAGGCTGGCACTCCGGCATCAAGGAATTGCGCCAATACTGCCCTTCTTTTTCAAACAAACGATTGCTTTCTTCCGGCCCCCAGGACCCTGCCGGATAGGTGGCGATGTAATCACGCTCGATCGCCCAGTTTTGCAGAATAGGATCAACGATACGCCAGGCGTATTCCACTTCGTCGAAGCGTAGAAACAAGGACCGATCACCCTTCATCACGTCCAGCAATAAATCCTCGTAGGCATCGACCCGGCGTTCGTCGGGATTGCGGAAACTGGCGTCCAGACTGGTGGTGCGGGTACGCATTTCCAGGCCGGCTTCCTTCACGGTCATTTCGATGCGGATACATTCGTCGGGTTGTATCCCCAGCAGCACCCAGTTTGGCGTCATGCATTGCACATGGGTGTCGCGGAAAAACTGCAAAGGCGGATGCCGGAAACAAATGGAAATCGAGGATTGGCCTTTGGCCATGCGCTTGCCGGTACGCAAGTAAAACGGCACGCCACGCCAGCGCCAGTTGTCGATCATCAGTTTCATCGCCGCATAAGTCTCGGTGCTGCTGTCGGCCGGGATATTGGCTTCTTCCAGATAACCGCTGACTTTGTGTTCGCCGATGCTGCCCTTGGCATACTGACCGCGAAAGGCATGGGCATGCACCGCCGATTTGGGAATCGGCCGGATCGATTTCAGCACTTTGACTTTCTCGTCGCGCAACGACTCGGCATCCATCGACACCGGCGGCTCCATCGCCACCAAGGTCAGCAATTGCAGCAGATGGCTTTGCAGCATGTCGCGCAAAGCGCCGGCGCTGTCGTAATATTCGCCGCGGCTGCCGATACCCAATTCTTCGGCATGGGTGATCTGAATATGGTCGATGTAATTGCGGTTCCATAACGGTTCCAGCATCACGTTGGCGAAGCGGAACACCAGCACGTTCTGCACCATGCCTTTACCCAGATAATGGTCGATCCGGTAAATCTGGTCTTCGCTTAGATAGCGGTTCAGGCGTTTTTGCAGGGCTTGAGCGCTTTCCAGATCGTAGCCGAAGGGTTTTTCGATGACGACCCGCCGCCAGCCATACTCTTCGTTCAACAAATTCACTGCGCTCAAGGCTTCGATGACGTTGCCGAAATCGCCTGGGCCTATCGCCAGATAAAACGCCATGTTACGAGAAAATCGCGGATTGCCGCTTACCAACGTCGCTAGTGTCTGATAACATTCCGGCTGGTCGAGATCGCCTCGATGATAATCCAGGCGTTCGCTGAAGCGGGCGAACACCGCCTCATCCAATTGGCCTTTGGCTTGTTCCTGTAGCATGGTTTTTACTTCCGCCAACCAAGTGGCGCGATCCCAGGGACGCCGGCCGATAGCCAGGATACGGGTGCCTTCCGGCAATTTTTTTTCCAGTTCCAGATGGTAAAACCCCGGCATAAGCTTTAGCCGCGCCAGATTACCGGTAGCACCGAAGATGACGTAGGTGCACGGTTCGATGTTCATGTTTGTTGACTCCTCGCCGGGACGGCAGTGTGTGATCGGATGAGTCGCAGTTTGCATGATTTCCGGCTCGGCGTCGAATGCCGGCGACTATTTCCAAATAAATTTTTCACCCCCTCACACCCTATACAGGCGAATGTAATGAAACTATATGACATGGAGTTATCCGGTAATTGCTACAAAATCAGACTGTTGTGCGCCTTGCTAGGCTTAAAATACGAAAAGATACCGGTCGACCTCTGGCAGGGACAACACAAATCGGCGGCTTTTCTACAGCTGAATCCGCGCGGCCAGATACCGGTACTGGAAGACAATGGCGCGCTGATTTGGGATTCCTCGGCTATTTTGGTGTATCTAGCTCGCCAATACGGCGACGAACATTGGTTGCCATTGGCGCCCAAACCGATGGCGGCGGTGATGCAATGGCTGAGCGTGTCCCAAAACGAGTTGCTCTACGGCCTGGCCCGAGCCAGGGCAGCCTTAAAATTCAAGCGTCCCTGGGATATTGAACAATGCCAGGCACATGGCAAGCAGGGTCTTGCGGTGCTGGAGCAGCAGTTGTCGGCTAACCCTTGGCTGATCGGCGACCAACCGACGATAGCGGATATTGCCTGCTACTCCTATATAGCACTGGCGCCGGAAGCCGGTATAGACCTAGCCGATTTCCCGGCCATTCGAGAGTGGACGAAGCGGATGCAAGCTTTGCCGGGGTATGTGGGGATGGCTGGTATCGCCGAACAAGCGGACTAGCCATGCCGAGCCATGCTAATTTGGCATGACTCGCCGAGCATGAAAGGCTGCGACGCTATTGCTAACGCTTTCTGTGTGGGCTTCTTCCGGCAATCAATGGCGGCCTGATCAGGCCGGCAAGAAAATGCCTTTCAATTCTTCCGGTACCAGGGCGTAATTCCGCCAAATTCGCTCGACGTCCTCCTGGTGGTGAGGGCCAAAACGGTTTGGAAATTTCTTTAACAAGGCCACGCCGTCCGTCATTTGCGCGCGATGTAAAGCGGCAACCGCCTGAATCACCAGCAACAAATTGTCGTCGGCAATGGGGGCTTCCCGCTCCAGATAGTCGTTGATCATCATGGCCAGTTCGATGGACGGCATTTGTACTGGCAGAAAAAGTATCCACTTTTCAATTTCATGATCGGACGTGGTGCGCATCACTTCGCCCAAGGTTTTATAGATAGGTGTCTCGCAACGGGAATAGGCCCAGAGATAATTTAATACCCAACCTCTGTCTTCTTCCGTCAAGTTACCCATCTGCAACACCGGTTCCGCCTGGCGCCGCAACTCATCGGCCACGTCCGTCAGCTGATACTTGCCGACAAAATCGCTAGCCAGATATTTCAGATTGGGATGGCTTTTCGGTTCTATCCAGGTATTCAGAATTTTGATGATCTCCTTAGGGCGCATATTGACCAGGGTGTCGAAAAAATCCATGCTTTCGGTAAAGGTATACTCGTTGCATTCCGGCCTCGCCGGATAAAGCAGGGTTGGCGTCTGATTAATCTGGCTGGCGATCTCCTTCAACAATCGGAACACTTCGACCGGCGTCAGGACGCTGTAGGCTTTGAGCGCCTGGTAAACCTGCTCCTGGCTCTCATGCAGCAAATTCTTCAATATCTCTTCGCGAAACAAGTGCGAGGTATATTCATAGGTCAAGCCAATCACCACCGCCACAATCATCGCAATCGACAAATGTTCTGCCCAGTGCTGCAACACCTCCGGCAGCATGGGTTCAAAATACTTCAAGAAAAACGCGAAGAGCAAAATAATGCCAAAGATCAGAAATGGGACGGCGGCATAAGACGTGTGGTTAGTGGGTCGCATGATTTTTCCTCAAAGAAATCCGGATTTGCAGGCATGGCGTTTCGTAAGCCACTTGGCATTGCTTGTTGGTTTATCCAGCCGGGATAAAGGCGATTCCAGTGTTTACTGGGCTAAGCAAAGTCTTGAGCTTATCAGCTTTACGCGTTGGACATGCGTTGTTGATGATTAAATTTTTCATTAATTTTAAAGGCGGCATTTGGGTAGGGACTTGATCAATTGAGGTATCGCTATCGCGATGGATGTTTGAAAAAGCTCGTAGGTTGGGCTGAATGAAATGAAGCCCAACAAATCGAATTAGCGCTCACCACAGATAATTTCCTCCAATATTAGATCAGCACCCCAATGCGCCGACAAAACGCCTGTTCGCACGTAGCGATGGACGCTTGAAAACGGCCAATCAATTGGTTGTTTCGCATAACCATGTTTGACCGGGTTATAGTGAATATAATCCACATGTCTTTCAAAATCGAGATCGTCTTTGATTTGATGTTCCCAATAGCGACGCTGCCAAATACCTCGTTCGCGTTTGCTCTGTCGGCTGGGGCGTATAAATTCGGCTTTTTCCAATTGACGAGAAAAACCGGCTTTAATCAATGACCAGCGTACCGGGTAATCAGCGTCGTTTTCGGGCAATCGCCAGATGGCATGAATGTGGTCGGGTAGTACAACCATGGCCTCAATCGCAAAAGGATGGCTGTTTTTTACGGTTCGGGTGATTTCGCGTAGCGTTTCGATATGGCGTACTAAACAATCGGATTGTCGGTTTGCAAGATTGACCGTAAAGAAATAGCTTGCACCCGTGGCTTTTGATCTTCGATAGCGCATGTTTGTTTGCGGTTGTTGGGCTTCATTGCATTCAGCCCAACCTACGAATTGTTAGAAATGGGGGCGCTCCCGCATGCCGCGCCGAGCACTGGAGCTTTTGGCGGGAACAGCCCGAAGGGGTGCGGCAGGGATGCCGCACATTGACGAAGGGGCAGGAAGCCCCTTTCGTCAATCCCCGGCGAAAGCTTCGGCGCGCAGGATATAAGCGGCATCCGGGTGTCTTTTCTTTTGGATACTTTTCTTTGGACAAGCACAAATTCGCCTGGAGCGAATTTGAATAGCCGATAGGCTGGCCCGCCGGGCGAAGACCAGGGATGGTTTTCGTAGCGAAAGTATCGCGGTTGTCGGTCCGACAAATCGGCAGGATAGCCGATTTGCATTTACCCGTTAGGGCGAAAAACAAAGATGTTTTTCGTGAAACCGACATTAAAAACACCTATCGCGATAGCGATTCCAACTCCGACAATCCTGTCCTGCCGGAAACGCCTATATCGAAATATCCAATCAAGAACTCCCCAACAACCCCAGCGCACTCAAACTCGGCAAAAAGAAATAACTCCCGCCCCGAGTCGTGACAAACTGCTGAAACCCGCAAACCCGCCGCCGTAATGGTTCATCCTGAATCGTGAAATTGCGGTTCTCCGCTACGCCGCTGCCAATCAACGGGTCGTCTTCGTCGTACAAGCCGGCAAATTTAACGTTATTGATCCAGGTATGTTGCACAAATTCGAACTGGCGCTCGATATTGGCGTTCAGGCAGATGAACACCAGGCCGCGATCCTTGCCGTCGTCTTGCGCCGGGTTGTCCAAAAAAGTGCCGTAGCTGCGGCCGCGGCGCAGGATGCGATGGCGGTTGGCGACTTTCAGCGATTCTGCTTCGGTAGCGCCCAAACCTACCGCCCGCGGGTTGGCGCGGCGAATGTGCGAGCCCAACGGACAGCCGACACCGTTCGGGTCTTTGGTAAAGTTGAAGCTGTTGTCGACTTTATTCGGATCGGTATGCTGATGCGGCTCAACCACCGCGCCGCTTTTCCAGCGGCCAACAAATTTGGACGCCAGATAGTCGGCGGTGATGCCCTGACGAGCGGCCTCTTCTTCCATGAATTTCCAGAAGGCGCCGACATCCTGTTTCAACTGGCGCAACACCAGATAAGTGCCGTTCTTGCCGAAGGCTTCGCCGGCCGCGCCCAGCCGCGGCAGTTTGGTGAGCTTGCCATCGTATTGATTCGGATAACCCAGCAAAAATTCGCCGGTGGCGATTTCGCCGGCACCGATGGTGGTTGGAAAGCCATCCACTATCGGGTCGGAAATGCCGTCGGCAAAGCCGAAATGCTCCACCGAGAAACCTTGCTCGTTTTGCTTTTTCTCGCCGGCTTCCAAACGCTGCACCACGCTTAAACCGGCGCCTTTAAAGGCTTTTTCATGATATTTGCGGCTGGCGTTGTGAATGGCGTCATCCTTGGAAAACAGGATGAATAACACGTCCACCAAGCTGGCTTCGTTGCCCCAGTCCCACTTGCTCGGATCGTTGATGCCGCGGTCGCCAAGTAACGCGGAACGATGTTCGGAATGCATGCCTTCCCGGAATGACAGCTCAAAACTGTCCAAACTGCCTTGATCCAGTTGCAGTTTTTCGAAACCGGAATAACTGATCGCCAGGTTCAGGCGGTTTTCGGTTTCCTCGGTGGGTTTATCCGCGCCGTGGCTGATCTGGTTTTGTTCGACCAGGTTTTTTAGCCAGGGTTTGGTCTTGGCGGCATCGTCGATTTTCAACAGATAATAACTACAACTGGCCATGTACTTGTTGTAGCCGCTAAACACGATACCTTGAACGTCTTCTAATTTTTCTATGGTGGTCATTGTGAGAACCCTTTTATAAGCATTTCAGCCATGCAGCCAGATTGGAAGTGGAAAATAAGCCTTCGTGAATCGCCCGATTATTGGCGATATTTTTGACCGACAAGTCGGTATAAGCGCTATACCAGACCAGTTCGGCCAATTGGCTGTTTCTGGCGAAATTTTTAAAACGTTGTTCGTCGCGGGAGCCGCCGCGCAAGGCCAGCCATTGGGTATCCGGGAAGCCGCGATCGGTGCCCAACTGGGTATTGCTCCACACCGCCGTCAAGCCGACGCTGGCATGATCGATAAACTCGCCCAGGTAGTTTTCCCAGCTGCCGTCGTAATTGCTCATGAACAGCAAACGCTTGTTGCCGGGCAGGATCACCCAGCGCGCGAAATGGATGGTGACGATACCACTCAGATCGCCCTTGGTCGCCACCAGCTTGGCCACCAGATTGATACCGGCCAGCACTACTTTCAACGTGGTCAGCCTGAACCAGCCCGGCTTGATCTCGATGACGCTGGTCAGATGGTTTTGTAACTGCCGGTCCTCGACCCGTTGAATGGCTTTCATCTGCTCGTATACCACCCAGGGCTTGTCGTCCTGTTTGTCGCGCATCTCGTGCCAGCGCAACACCACCGCGAACGCGACGCCGACGATCAACACGATCACCGCCAGAAATTCCACTAACGGCCCAAACAAGCCGAAAAAACCGCCCAGCAATAAAATGCCCAACACTGCCAGCAAGCCGTTGAAAATCATCTGGCCGGCGCTGTTCAAAAACGGTTGCGGTGTAGGCTTATTGATGCTACCCAAGTGTTTGACGATATCGGCGTGAATCGCCGCCGGCTGCTTGGCCGACAGTGCATCCCGATGGGCATCGATATAGTCTTCGACGCGTTGGCGGATTTGCTGCTGTTCGTAGATGCCGTTGCGGGTCTGGCCCGGATGCGCCACGTAAAAGGCATTGGCGCCGTAATCGTTACTTAGCAGATAGTCGGCCAATTGACCGGCGTTATTGCCCGGATAGCCCTTGCAACAGCTGTACACGGTATCGACGAACTCCGGATTGCCGGCGATCAAGTCCTTGATAAATTGCTTGACGTCGCCGTCAATATTGGCCTCGAACGCCAGCAAGGCCGGCTCGCCGGTTTCGACCTCGGACGGATGCGAACCTGGGATGACGAAAAAAGTGCAATAGTGCAGTTGTTGGTAATTGGCGAATTTAATCACCGGATTGTTTTTGATATCCGTGCCTATCGGCGCCAGATAGTCTTGCAGTTTTTTCTGCTGATCCGGCAATATTTCCGTGATCACAGTCATGGGATTTTGTTGCATACACGCGTCCTCTTGAAATTATTATCGTGCCAATGAAGGATTTACCGATCGAAACTCAGTACAAACTGATCGGGAAACGGTCCGTCATACAGAATGCCGCTGGTTTTTCTTAAATTATTCAAGCGCAGCAAACTGCCTACTATCATCGGAATTTGAATCCGATTGATATATTCGCCAAAGCAGCGATGCATGCCGTCGCCAAAATGCAGATAACGGTCCAGCGATCTATCGGTACGCACGCTGAGCGGATCGGGCCAAGCGCTTTCGTCAAACATCGCCGATGCGGTGAATGCAAACACTTCGCAGCCTTGGGGAATAGATACGCCGGCAATCTCGGCGCCGTTTTTGCAATGCCGGCGCATCGCCGCCGCCATCGTGTTGAAGCGAAACACATCGAAACACAGTTGCAGCAACTGTTCCTCGTCGTCGACCAACTTCCTGGCGCGTTGCAACACCTCGGGCCTGTCGAGCAGCAATTCGACGATCAGCGTGCTGGACATCGAGGTGGTATCCAGCGCACCGACGATCAAGCCGGAGATGTTGCGGCGGATACCATCGTCATCCAGATCGTGCTCGCCGTCCAGTCCCATCTTGATCAGCCGCGACAGAAAATCCTCGAACGCTTCGCCTTGTTGGATGCGTTGTCGGCGCTCGGCGATCAGGTTCAATAGATAAGGCCCCAGCTCGCGGAACGATTGCTCGGCGGTGATTTGTATGCTGCGGTCGTTGCTCAGGTTCAAAAACAGATCGTGAAACAAGGAACGCATCCAGCGCATCATCGTCACTTCGTCCGGCCCCGGTACGCCGAGGTAATCGCGGATGAAGCGCCGCGCCACCGGGCGGGCCAATTGCGACACCATATCGATCCTACCTACCGGTAAGGCCGCCTGAATCATATCTTCGCAATGCTGGCGCGCAATGCGGCGGATCAGCTGATCCTCGCCAGGCTTGATCACCCGCCGCAACGCGCCCTGTTCTTTGCTATAGGTTTCCGAGCGATCCATCCCCAGGAAGAACGGCCCGTTCAGGCGCTGCATGTTGGGCGCGTTGATTTCGGCAATGGTAAATTCGGTATCGCGCGCCAGCGTCTCGCGCACATCGCTGTCGCGGGTCACCAAGGCCCGTTTACCGAGCACCAACACCGGCTTATGTTTACGCAGCAATCCGAACAACACTCGCTGCACCGCGGCACCGGTCAACATTGCAACGCCGCGCGCCAGATAGTAACTGACGATATTTTGCGGCGTGGTGGAGGTGGGGTGATGGTCGAGTGCCGCTTGCGGTGCCGGTCTGTGCTCTCGGTACATTTTCAGCGCCAAGGCGCCGGTCGCTGTGTTGCGCAGCTGCGCGGAGAAGTCTTTATAGGCTTGCGGCAATGCATCGAAGGGCAACTGATCGCCGCCGTATTGCGCCGGCAGGACCACCGGCGCTGACAGGGCCGCCAGGCAATAATCGGCGATGCTGGGCTTATCGCCCAGCAGATAAGCTCTGCCGTCCGCCAGCAATGCGTCGATCTCGGCGAATATCGCTTCGATCTGCCTTTTACTGGGCTCGGCCTGGCCCGGATCGGCTGGCAAGTTTTTTTGCATGGTTTGGCTGATCCAGGGATAGGCTTTATCCAGGATCAGTTTTTGCCAGCCCGGTACTCGCCGGCTCCAGACCGGCAACAACAGATCCTTGTGAGGTAACAGCATCGAATAACCGTAATTGCGGGTCGCCAAACTGAATTTATCCAGCAGCAACTCTAACAATCGATCGGTCTTTGCCCGGCCATCCGCATCGTCGGGATACAAGCGCAGCTCGGCAGGCAAGCGGGCGTCGATGTACTCCAACGACGCCCGCAAACTGGATAAGGTCGCTTCGCTAGTGACCAGCGCCGGCATTGCCGAGGCGCTGGCGCCAGCCAGTTTGAAGGTCAATAAATGTATGACCGGGCCATTGTATTGTTCGCAATACGGCACACCGCCGCGATCCAACATCCAGCGCACCAGTTCGCAAATATGGGATACCGGTATCGTCAACAAACGATATGGCTGCTTGGATTTAAGGCCTCGCCTCGAGTTTCCGGGTTTTATCATGTTTCCTACCTCTTGCTTTCTATTGTTATTGTTTTAATGCGACAACTCGGTGCCCCACACCTAGCGCGGCTGCACCGGTCAGGCTTGGAGACCTGCAACCGGGCGCTGGACAAGCATCCAAATAGTCTGCTTAAGCCCGCCGTTGTCGAGCAGGGCTACCATTGATAATGCATCGATCATGCAAATACCAAGCTATAGGGGAACATCAATAATAGACCAATCGTAACTAATTGAAATAAAAAGCTAAAGACAAAATGTTGTTTAGCAACAACCGTGCCTAAAATGCGAATCTCATCACAAAACCTAGTTTCCAGCTCATTTTTGATCCTAACAAACGGGAACTGTCGATACCTCCGCTTAACACCCGTCTCAACTTAGAACTTTACTCCGCCACCCTTAATCATTTTGTCATTTGCCGCTGCTTTAATCGGGGCCTCAACAAAATAGCCCAGGAGTCATATCCATGCACCGTGCAATGAAAAACTCTCATTCCTTTATCAAGCCGATCAATCTGACATTGGCCATCGCCGGATTATTGATCCTTGCCCCGGCGGTCCACGCCGAAAGCGGCGACATTCCGCAAATGGAACAAGGCATCCAGATCGGCGACTTGGCACCGGGACGGGCAATGATCTGGAGCCGCGCCGACCGCCCGGCGCGAATGATGGTGGAATACGCCTATAACCCGCAATTCGCCGATGCCGTGACGATCCGCGGAGCTTATGCACTGGCGGAAACCGACTTTACCGCGCGTCAAGATTTGACCGGCCTGCCCGAAGGCCAGGATGTCTACGTTAAAGTCTGGTTTGAAGATTTAACAAACGCGCGCGGTAAAAGTGAGCCTGTTGCAGGCCACTTCCATACCATCGGCAAGCGCGACGATATCCGCTTCGTCTGGGGCGGCGACACCGCCGGCCAAGGCTGGGGTATCAACGTAAGCTTCGGCGGCATGAAAATCTACGAAACCATGCGCCAAGTGCAACCGCAGTTCTTCATTCAAAGCGGCGACAACGTCTATTCGGACGGTCCGATTCCGGACAGCAAGCTTGCCGAGAACGGCCAGGTCTGGACTAACCTGGTGACGCCGGAAGTGAGTAAAGTCGCGGAAACCCTGGCCGAATTCCGCGGCCGCTACAAATACAATTTACTGGACGAAAATCTGCGCCGCTTCAATGCCGAAGTCCCGCAAATCTGGCAATGGGACGACCATGAAGTGGTCAACAACTGGTCGGATTCCAAAGACCTGAGCAACGATCCCCGTTACACCGAAAAAAATGTGCCGACGCTGATTGCCCGCGCCACGCAAGCCTTCCACGAATACGCGCCGCTACGCCGCCACGATGCCGAAGAATCCGAACGCGTCTACCGGAAAATCTCCTATGGCAAGCTGCTGGATGTGTTTGTGATCGATATGCGCAGCTATCGCGGCCCCAACACCGCTAACCTGCAAACCCAGGAAAGCGCCGAAACCGCCTTCCTCGGCGCAGAACAACTGGCTTGGTTGCAAGACGAACTGAAACATTCCAAAGCCACCTGGAAAGTCATCTCAGCGGACATGCCGATTGGTTTGAATATCGGCGACGGCAACAATGCTCAAGGCCAAGCGCGCTGGGAAGCGGTTGCCAACGGCAACGACGGCCCGGCCGCCGGCCGCGAACTGGAGATGGCTAGGTTGCTGAAATTCATCAAGCACGAGCAAATCCACAACATCGTCTGGCTGACCGCCGACGTGCATTACGCGGCGGCGCATTATTACGATCCGACGAAAGCCGCGTCCAAGGACTTTGCACCGTTTTGGGAATTCGTCGCCGGCCCGTTGAACGCAGGTTCCTTCGGCCCAAACAGCACCGACGGCACTTTCGGTCCGCAAGTGGCGTTTTATAAAGCGCCGCCGGCTGGCCAAGTCAATCTATCGCCTTACGCCGGATTGCAGTTCTTCGGCGAAGTCAATATCGACAAGAAAAGCCGAGCGATGACGGTGGACTTGAAAGACATCGATGGCGCCGTGGTGTTCAGCAAAACGCTGCCGGCCGAAGCGGAACACGAACACGAGCACGACCGCGACTAAAGCAGGCTGCCGGGTAAACTTCGGCCAGCCCGGCATTCTTTCTCGCCAAGTAACGCAACCTCAAAATGATAGGAATACTCTCCATGTTAAAACCTTGCCACAAACCCACCATGTTGACAGTCGCCATGTTGGCTATACTGACCGCTCAAGGCAGCGCCAACGCGCGGCCGCATAGCGAACACCACGAGCATCACGACATGAGTCCTCTCGTCATCGGCCATCGCGGCGCAGCTGGTTATCGTCCGGAACACACCCTGGAAGGCTATGCCTTGGCGATCGAAATGGGCGCCGACTTCATCGAGCCCGACCTGGTATTGACCAAGGACGGCCATATGATCGCCCGCCACGAGCCGATGATAGGCGCCACCACCAACGTCGCCAGCCATCCGGAATTCGCCGACCGCAAAGCCAAGCGCCTGGTGGATGGTGTCGAATACAACGACTGGTTCGCCAGCGATTTCACGCTGAAAGAAATCAAAACCCTGCGCGCCGTGCAAGCCCGCGCCGACCGCGATCAGCAATACAACGGCCTATACCAAATCCCTACGCTCAACGAAGTGATCGCGTTAGCTAAAAGCCAAAGCAAAGTAACTGGCCGCCCCATAGGCATCTATCCCGAAATCAAACACTCCACCTATCACGCCACGTTGATTGGCGCCAACCAAAAACCTTTGTTCGGTGCGAACCTCTTTGAAAACAAGCTACTGAAAAAATTGCATCAAGCATACGGCAACAGCGCCTGCGCGCCGGTATTCATCCAGTCTTTCGAAGTCGGCAACCTGCAATACCTGAGTCACTACACCGACATCAAACTAGTGCAATTGATTGATGCCGACGATGTCAACGCCGACGGTTCGATCTCGTTAGTGCCACCGTACAAACAACCCTACGACTTCGTCGTGAAAGGCGATCCGCGCACCTTCGCCGATTTGCTGAGCAATGACGGTCTGGATTTCGTCAAATCCTATGCCGACGCTATCGGCCCCTGGAAACCTTATCTGCTTAAAACCGTAGCCGACGGCATAGACCGCAACGGCGACGGCAAAATCACCATCAACGACCGCCGCGTCGACGGCAGTACCGGCGTCGTGGAACTAGCGCACGACAAAGGTTTGTTGGTTCATACCTGGACTTTTCGTAACGATGCCAGCGGTTACGGCTTCACCGACCCCAAGCAGGAAATGACTTATTACTTTGATCTGGGTGTCGACGGCTTGTTTACCGACTTCACCGACACCGGCGTCGCCGCACGTGAAGCGTCGGTCAATGCCGACCACGGCAGTCAGCAGCAACAATGCACGCGTGCCGATGATCATGATGACCGCGCGCAGTAACTTATGATAATGGCCTAAACTAAAAGCCATCTGCTTTGCCGAAAGGCCACGTTACCGTCATTCCCGTTAACGTGGCATCAGGCGATTTCTGATTTGTTAGACAGCGAGGCTGCAGCCGGCATTTTTTCTGCGGCTGACCAATAAAGTCATCAGGCCGGTTCCGAACAGCCAAACGGCGCCAGGTACGGGGACCGCAGCCACTGATGAAACATAATTGATGGTTTTTGACGAACCGATCAATGAACTCAGCGTGCCGTTGCTGCCATCGCCGTCGAGGGCTTTGACCAGCTTTAAGAAATCGGAACTCACGCCTGCCAGCCACAAGTTTTCACCGGTCGATCCGCCCGTCAATCCGGGGATGCTCGGCGCCCAGCCACCAGTAAACTTGGTGTTGAAGCCCAGGGCGACACCTCCATAGGTGCCGATCAAATTCGGTGAGCCGTTAGCGGGGTTTGCATCCAGCAGGTCGGCTTTCAGCAAGGTTTGATAAGGTAGATCATTCCACGACGTTTCGCCAATTGAGCCAGCTGGTAATGTCCCTTTGATTTCCAAATAGTTTTTTAGCGTTGTAGTGCCTATCGAAGTGATCAGTTCACCGGCAGAGTTGAAGTTTGCCTGATATTTCACGCTCTCTTTGCCCAAATTGACATGATTGGTCAGGCTGCCCCAGAATGAAGCACTTGAGCCGCTCCCAATCAGCTGCCAATAAGTATTGGAGCCCGAGCCTTTTTTACTTATTTTGATAGTCTCGTTGGTATCCAAGAATAACGGCCAGCTTGGCTCGCCGACGCCGGGTGCATCGTACGTGAATTTACCATCAGTCATTGAAGTCGCTGCGTTACCCGCTCCAGCAACCAACGGTAACACCACCGCCAACATCCATCGTCCATATTTAATCACTTTCATTTATCAATCCCCTTACATTAATGAATAAGGTGGCAGCCCGGCTGTCTTACCGTTTTGAATCCGCAAGACCCATGGCTTTCCGTCCCTGCCTCACGGCAGGTTTGGCTTTTACACGCTTGTTTTTTAAAACCATTTCGCTAATAAACAGTGTTTCTATTCCCTGCTAGCCATTGGTTACTTTTAAAGCCATATTCCGTTTTTAGCGTCCTCGTCGCCTTGTTAACCCCCAGGCAGGCGTTATGTATCGCTGGATGACGACCCTATGAAGTAACCAATCCCCCAAAATGCATAGCAGTTCGAGCTGAGCAACTCTGATGCCAAACTCATAACATATTGAAATGATTGTTTTATGTTTGCTGTCTCATCGGCATAAAATTGGTTCGCAACGTTATTTAACTCAAAAATATCGAGGCATATCACTTAATCCGTTAGAGCTCGCCATTGACTTGATTGAGCGCGAGTAACGGCTCCAGGAACATCTTGCGTCGCCGGTAGAGGCCAAAACTATGTGCTGATGGAAAGGGATATTGGCTGGACGATGCCAAACATGACTGTGCAGCGCCAAAAAGTAGTTAGGTATTGGTCATGCGCGGCTTGGCAAGTCGTCGCCAGCGTAGACGTTGCCATCAGGGAAGCTAGGTTTTTACTGAGCAATAGCGTGGTGTTGTGGTATTTTAGCGCCCCTCGAATACGTCACGACTCGACGGCTAACCAAACAGGATCATCAGCAATAAAATGGGTGTACAGGAAAACTTCGAACAACTGCCTTTAAAGGATTTCACTGAAAAAGCCTACCTGGATTATTCCATGTACGTGATTTTGGACCGTGCCTTGCCGCATATCGGCGACGGTCTGAAACCGGTGCAGCGCCGCATCGTTTATGCGATGTCGGAACTGGGGCTGACCGCGCTGGCCAAATACAAAAAATCCGCGCGCACCGTCGGTGACGTGCTGGGTAAATACCATCCGCACGGCGACTCGGCCTGCTACGAAGCCATGGTATTGATGGCGCAAGACTTTTCCTATCGTTACCCATTGATAGACGGCCAGGGCAACTGGGGCTCGCCGGACGATCCGAAATCTTTCGCGGCGATGCGTTACACTGAATCGCGGCTGACAGCCTATGCCCAAACCCTGCTCAGCGAGTTGGGCCAGGGCACGGTGGATTGGACTGACAACTTCGACGGCACCTTGAAAGAACCTAGCCTGTTGCCTGCGCGGTTGCCGAATGTATTGCTGAACGGCACGATGGGTATTGCGGTGGGCATGGCTACCGATATTCCGCCGCACAATCTGCGCGAGGTCGCGGGTGCCTGCCTGCAATTGCTGGACGAACCGGAAACGCGGCTGGAAGGCTTGCTTGAGCATATCAAAGGCCCGGATTATCCGACCGACGCCGAGATCGTCACGGCCGCAGCCGACATTCAAAAACTGTATACCACCGGCAACGGCTCGGTGAAGATGCGTGCCAAATACGAGCTAGAGGATGGCAACATCGTCATCACCGCACTGCCGCATCAAGTATCCGGCGCCAAACTGCTGGAACAGATCGCCGCGCAGATGCTGGCGAAGAAATTGCCGATGATCGAAGATTTGCGCGACGAATCCGACCACGAAAATCCGACCCGGCTGTTGATCATTCCCAAAACCAAACGCATCGATGTCGATGCGGTAATGTCGCATCTGTTCGCTACCACCGACCTGGAGAAAAATTACCGGGTCAATATGAACATGATCGGTTTGAACGGCAAGCCGCAGGTCAAGAACCTGAGACAAATTCTGACCGAATGGATCAGCTTCCGGACCGAAACCGTGCGCCGCCGTTTGCAATATCGGCTGGATAAGGTGCTGGCGCGTTTGCATATTTTAGAAGGCTTGCTGATCGCCTATCTGAACATCGACGAAGTGATCGCGATCATCCGCGGCGAAGACCATCCCAAGCCAGTGTTGATGGAACGTTTCGGCCTGAGCGACTTGCAAGCCGAGGCGATTCTGGAGCTGAAATTGCGCCATCTGGCGAAACTCGAAGAAATGAAAATTCGTGGCGAACAAGACGAACTGGAACAGGAACGCCAGGCGCTGGAAAAAACCCTGGGCTCGGAGCGTTTGCTGAATCGCCTGATCCGTAAGGAAATTGAGCGCGATGCGGAAAAATACGGCGATAACCGCCGCTCGCCCATCGTCGCCCGCGAGGCTGCACAAGCCCTGGACACCACCGAGCTGATCGCCAACGAACCGGTGACCATCATCCTGTCGCAAAAAGGTTGGATACGTGCAGCCAAGGGTTATGACATCGAGGTGGAAAGTCTCAGCTATCGAGCCGGCGACGCCTATCTGTCCTCCGCCAAGGGCCGCACTACCCAGCCGGCCTATGTGCTGGATTCCAGCGGCCGGATCTACACCATCACCACTCACGACCTGCCGTCGGCGCGCAGCCAGGGAGAGCCTTTGACCGGTCGCCTGAATCCACCGCCGGGCAGCCTGTTTACCGACGTGTTCAGCGGTCAGCCGGATGACTGGTTGTTGATGAGCAGTAATGCTGGTTACGGGTTTCGGGTTCAGTTGAAGGAACTCATCAGTAAGAACAAGGCCGGTAAGGCCGTGCTGAGTCTGCCGACAGGCTCGAAAGTAATGACGCCGGCGCCGATTCCAAATGCCGACGATTTGCTGGCGGTGGCGACCTTGCAAGGCCGCTTGCTGATCTTCCCTGCCCAGGATTTACCGGAATTGGCAAAAGGCAAGGGCAACAAGCTAATCCAGATTCCGAGCGGAGACATTGCATCCGGCAAAGATGCGGTAGTAGCGGTTACAGCGTTGACAGCGGGTAGCGAGCTGAAAATTCTGTCCGGCAAACGCTTCGTCACACTGAAAGCGATGGACATCGCCCAATATACCGGCAACCGAGCCAATCGGGGAACGGCATTACCGCGTGGATTTCAAAAAGTCGATGGACTGGAGTGCGTGATAGATTAAGAGCTTAACTGTTATATAAATATTAATTTCGTTAACGTTTATATAAGCTTAGCTCTAGTTTTAACTGCCATTTCCACTCCACAGCAAACGCCGCCAAATAATTTTTTACCGTAAAATAAAAAATCAGTTGACATAAAAAACAAAACTCTCTATTATAGTCATCTTTCTGGACAGCATCAGCTTCCCAGGATAATAAGAAGGTCAATTCGGGGTATAGCGCAGTCTGGTAGCGCGTCTGCTTTGGGAGCAGAATGTCGGGAGTTCGAATCTCTCTACCCCGACCAAGATTTGCGCTTGTAGCTCAGCTGGATAGAGCATCGGCCTTCTAAGCCGAGGGTCGCAGGTTCGAGTCCTGCCAAGCGTGCCATCGCAAAAATTCATCATTATGGTGAGCGTAGCTCAGTTGGTAGAGTCCCGGATTGTGATTCCGGTTGTCGTGGGTTCGAGCCCCATCGTTCACCCCAATAAATTCCCCCAAAAAACTTCTACCGTTTTTATTCAGGGAAGTCCTTGAAGTAATTCGAATCCTCTAAACTCCTAATATAAACCCATTTATCGAATTTTGTTCGTTCTGAATAAACTGGTTTTTGTGCGCCAAAGATCGGCCGGTTTTTAGAGCAAAATCGATTTTCGCTAGGAAAGTCGTTCAAGCAAATCCACGCATAGGTCTGCGCCAGACGGATCCCATTGACGATTGCGGTGTTCTCGGCGAACAAAACTGGCGCACCGATTTGACTTGGATACCGTACGGCCAACCGGATACCGGTTGACTTGAATTGTGGATGACCTCTTTTGCCATCTCGCGTCGACGAGATGGCATTAGACCCTTTTTTACGCTTCCTTTGCCACGCAACCCTCCCAGCATACTTCCGTAACCGCTGTATTGGCCCCAGCTTGCTTAGAAATCGACAAGGTTTGATTTGGAGATTCCCCTAATCAATCTGACATCGGCGTGAGATAGCGCCACAGAAAATAAATCACACCTTCACGCACAAAAATCTACCAACCAGTAGAAAGAGCTTAATGAACCGCTCCTATAGCAGCCAGCATAGCTGTTAATTCACCCTTGTTGTACAAATCGATAACAATATCGCAACCACCGATTAATTCTCCTTTAACATACAATTGTGGATATGTTGGCCAGTTGGAGTAGACTTTCAAAGCTTCCCGCAACTCTGGATCCTCGAAAATATTAACGTGTGCATAATCAGCGTTACAAGCCTCCAACGCCTGAACGACTCGACTGGAAAAACCGCACTGCGGGAAATCGGGTGTACCTTTCATGTATAACACAACGGCATGACCTGCTAACTGATTTTGAATTCTTTCGACAACGCTCATGGAGTTTCCCTTATATAAAATTAAATGCTTACTAGCAATCGCTATTTGCTGGCTTGAATCTTAGCAACAGTGCAATAGTTTAAACAACAAAAAAAGCCCAGCTATCACTAGCTGGGCTTTAGTGTTAAGAGCTTGGCGATGACCTACTTTCACATGGCAACCTGCCACACTATCATCGGCGCTAAGCGGTTTCACTTCCGAGTTCGGGATGGGATCGGGTGGTTCACGCTCGCTATGTTCACCAAGCAAACTGGTTGGGCTGGATGGTTATCCAACCGTCATGCAACAGGTTAGGTTTAGCCTCATTGGGCTTTGTGCCTTTAGGCTTTTCGCGCGCACGTTCACTTTTGAGGGGTGTTCGCTGCGGCTTTTGCCTTTGACCTGTCTTTCATGGAAATCTGTATCGAGTTTGTCGTTCTCAGTTGCTTATCAGCTGGTCAACTGCTACCCAAACGCATTGGGTGTTATATGGTCAAGCCTCACGGGCAATTAGTACACGTTAGCTTCACACATTACTGCGCTTCCACACCGTGCCTATCAACGTCGTAGTCTCCGACGGCCCTTCAGGGGACTTATAGTCCCAGTGAGATCTCATCTTGGGAGGGGCTTCCCGCTTAGATGCTTTCAGCGGTTATCCTGTCCGAACGTGGCTACCCGGCAATGCCATTGGCATGACAACCGGAACACCAGAGGTTCGTCCACTTCGGTCCTCTCGTACTAGAAGCAGCTTCCCTCAAATCTCAAACGCCCACGGCAGATAGGGACCGAACTGTCTCACGACGTTCTGAACCCAGCTCGCGTACCACTTTAAATGGCGAACAGCCATACCCTTGGGACCTGCTTCAGCCCCAGGATGTGATGAGCCGACATCGAGGTGCCAAACACCGCCGTCGATATGAACTCTTGGGCGGTATCAGCCTGTTATCCCCGGCGTACCTTTTATCCGTTGAGCGATGGCCCTTCCATACAGAACCACCGGATCACTAAGACCTACTTTCGTACCTGCTCGACTTGTCCGTCTCGCAGTCAAGCACCCTTATGCCTTTGCACTCATTGCCTGATTTCCGACCAGGCTGAGGGTACCTTCGTGCTCCTCCGTTACTCTTTAGGAGGAGACCGCCCCAGTCAAACTACCCACCAGACACTGTCCCTAACCCGGATAACGGGTCGAGGTTAGAACTCCAAACATACCAGGGTGGTATTTCAAGGTTGGCTCCACGAGAACTGGCGTTCCCGCTTCAAAGCCTCCCACCTATCCTACACAAGTAGGTTCAAAGTCCAGTGTCAAGCTATAGTAAAGGTGCACGGGGTCTTTCCGTCTAGCCGCGGGTACACTGCATCTTCACAGCGATTTCAATTTCACTGAGTCCCAGGTGGAGACAGTGTGGCCATCGTTACGCCATTCGTGCAGGTCGGAACTTACCCGACAAGGAATTTCGCTACCTTAGGACCGTTATAGTTACGGCCGCCGTTTACTGGGGCTTCGATCAAGAGCTTCTCCGAAGATAACCCCATCAATTAACCTTCCAGCACCGGGCAGGCGTCACACCCTATACGTCCACTTTCGTGTTTGCAGAGTGCTATGTTTTTGCTAAACAGTCGCAGCCACCGATTTTTTGCAACCCTCTTTCGCTCCAAGAGCAAGTCTCTTCACGACATGAGGGCATACCTTCTCCCGAAGTTACGGTATCATTTTGCCTAGTTCCTTCACCTGGGTTCTCTCAAGCGCCTTAGAATTTTCATCCCACCCACCTGTGTCGGTTTAGGGTACGGCCACTAGTAACCTGAAGCTTAGAGGTTTTTCCTGGAAGCAGGGCATCTATCACTTCGCTGTTCTTTCGAACCGCTCGTCATCACGTCTCGGCATAGAGCACCCCGGATTTGCCTAAGATGCATGCCTACCTGCTTAAACGGCCACTTCCAACCGACCGCTGATATAGCCTTCTCCGTCACCCCATCGCAGTTACTACTGGTACAGGAATATTAACCTGTTTTCCATCGACTACGCTTTTCAGCCTCGCCTTAGGTGCCGACTAACCCTGCGTCGATTAACGTTGCGCAGGAAACCTTGGGTTTTCGGCGAGGGGGTTTTTCACCCCCTTTATCGTTACTTATGTCAGCATTCGCACTTCCGATACCTCCAGCACACTTCTCAATGCACCTTCGCAGGCGTACGGAACGCTCCTCTACCACTCACACTTACGTGTAAATCCGTAGCTTCGGTACTATGCTTAGCCCCGGTAAATCTTCCGCGCAGACCGACTCGACCAGTGAGCTATTACGCTTTCTTTAAAGGATGGCTGCTTCTAAGCCAACCTCCTGGCTGTCTGTGCCTTTCCACATCGTTTCCCACTGAGCATAGATTTGGGGACCTTAGCTGACGGTCTGGGCTGTTTCCCTTTTCACGACGGACCTTATCACCCGCCGTGTGTCTCCCGTGCTGGCACTTGCTGGTATTCGGAGTTTGCATCGGGTTGGTAAGTCGGGATGACCCCCTAGCCGAAACAGTGCTCTACCCCCAGCAGTGATACACGAGGCGCTACCTAAATAGCTTTCGAGGAGAACCAGCTATCTCCGAGCTTGATTAGCCTTTCACTCCGATCCACAGCTCATCCCCGTCTTTTTCAACAGACGTGGGTTCGGCCCTCCAGTTAGTATTACCCAACCTTCAGCCTGGCCATGGATAGATCGCCCGGTTTCGGGTCTACACCTTGCGACTAAACGCCCTATTAAGACTCGCTTTCGCTACGCCTCCCCTATTCGGTTAAGCTTGCCACAAAATGTAAGTCGCTGACCCATTATACAAAAGGTACGCAGTCACCCCACGAAGGGGCTCCCACTGCTTGTACGCATACGGTTTCAGGTTCTATTTCACTCCGCTCTCCGCGGTTCTTTTCGCCTTTCCCTCACGGTACTAGTTCACTATCGGTCAGTAAGGAGTATTTAGCCTTGGAGGATGGTCCCCCCATATTCAGTCAAAGTTTCACGTGCTCCGACCTACTCGATTTCACTAAAAACAGGTTTTCGTGTACGGGGCTATCACCCTGTATCGCCGGACTTTCCAGACCGTTCCACTAACCTAATTCTAGCTTAAGGGCTAGTCCCCGTTCGCTCGCCACTACTTAGGGAATCTCGGTTGATTTCTTTTCCTCCGGGTACTTAGATGTTTCAGTTCTCCGGGTTCGCTTCAGTGAGCTATGTATTCACTCAAAGATGACCAACTTATGTTGGCCGGGTTTCCCCATTCAGAGATCTCCGGATCAAAGGCTGTTTGCCGCCTCCCCGAAGCTTATCGCAGGCTACCACGTCTTTCATCGCCTCTTACTGCCTAGGCATTCACCGTATGCGCTTATTCACTTGACCATATAACCCGAATACGTCTGCTTTCACTCGGCCTTGGAGGTTAATCCTGAGCTTTACTAGGCTTTCTATTTAAGTTATTTGTCAGCTGACATTTTCGCTGATTTTTTCTGCTTGAGAACGACATGCCGTTTACTTCTTGTCTTTATCTTTCGATAATGACGCGTTATAAACCGCAACTCGTTTCAGTTTCGATCATTGCTGATCGTTACTATAGTTACAGATTTCCATATTGTTAAAGAGCTATTGGTACGAATACCAATGCTATAAAGTCTTTATCTTTACCTTAAAGATAAAACCCTATAGCGCTGATGTTCTGACACCTCTCATCGACGACACTTTTCACACTCACCGCTCAACCGATGTTGGCTTGATGGTGGAGCCAGGGAGGATCGAACTCCCGACCTCCTGCGTGCAAGGCAGGCGCTCTCCCAGCTGAGCTATGGCCCCGAATAGACTAAAGACTTTCGCCTTTTTTCGTTAGTTGGTGGGTCTGGGAGGAGTTGAACCTCCGACCTCACCCTTATCAGGGGTGCGCTCTAACCAACTGAGCTACAGACCCAGGTGCGTCTTTCAATCGAAATAATTTGTTGTGAGTACGTATGACAGTTGCTCTGTCTTTGTAAGGAGGTGATCCAGCCCCAGGTTCCCCTAGGGCTACCTTGTTACGACTTCACCCCAGTCATGAATCACAAAGTGGTAAGCGCCCTCCCGAAGGTTAAACTACCTACTTCTTTTGCAACCCACTCCCATGGTGTGACGGGCGGTGTGTACAAGGCCCGGGAACGTATTCACCGCGGCATTCTGATCCGCGATTACTAGCGATTCCGACTTCACGCAGTCGAGTTGCAGACTACGATCCGGACTGGGACCGGCTTTCTGGGATTAGCTTACTCTCGCGAGTTCGCAGCCCTCTGTACCGGCCATTGTAGCACGTGTGTAGCCCTACCCATAAGGGCCATGATGACTTGACGTCGTCCCCACCTTCCTCCGGTTTATCACCGGCAGTCTCCCTAGAGTTCCCGCCATTACGCGCTGGCAACTAAGGATAAGGGTTGCGCTCGTTACGGGACTTAACCCAACATTTCACAACACGAGCTGACGACAGCCATGCAGCACCTGTCTCAGAGTTCCCGAAGGCACTCCGCTATCTCTAACAGATTCTCTGGATGTCAAGGGTAGGTAAGGTTCTTCGCGTTGCATCGAATTAAACCACATGCTCCACCGCTTGTGCGGGCCCCCGTCAATTCATTTGAGTTTTAGCCTTGCGGCCGTACTCCCCAGGCGGTCAACTTAATACGTTAGCTCCACTACTAAGTTCTTTAAGAACCCAACAGTTAGTTGACATCGTTTACGGCGTGGACTACCAGGGTATCTAATCCTGTTTGCTACCCACGCTTTCGTACCTCAGCGTCAGTTTTAGTCCAGAGAGCCGCCTTCGCCACTGGTGTTCCTTCAGATCTCTACGCATTTCACCGCTACACCTGAAATTCCACTCTCCTCTACTAAACTCTAGTGACCCAGTATCAAATGCAGTTCCCAGGTTAAGCCCAGGGCTTTCACATCTGACTTAAATCACCGCCTACGCACGCTTTACGCCCAGTAATTCCGATTAACGCTTGCACCCTCCGTATTACCGCGGCTGCTGGCACGGAGTTAGCCGGTGCTTCTTGTATAGGTAATGTCAGTCTACCGGGTATTAGCCGATAGGTATTCCTTCCTATTGAAAGTGCTTTACAACCCTCAGGCCTTCTTCACACACGCGGTATTGCTGGATCAGGCTTTCGCCCATTGTCCAATATTCCCCACTGCTGCCTCCCGTAGGAGTCTGGGCCGTGTCTCAGTCCCAGTGTGGCTGATCATCCTCTCAGACCAGCTATGGATCGTCGCCTTGGTAGGCCTTTACCCTACCAACTAGCTAATCCAACATAGGCTCATCTATTAGCGCGAGGTCCGAAGAGCCCCCGCTTTCCCCCGTAGGGCGTATGCGGTATTAGCGTGAGTTTCCCCACGTTGTCCCCCACTAATAGGCAGATTCCTATGCATTACTCACCCGTCCGCCACTCGTCAGCGCCCGAAGGCCTGCTACCGTTCGACTTGCATGTGTTAAGCATACCGCCAGCGTTCAATCTGAGCCATGATCAAACTCTTCAGTTTAATTTTAACTTGTTACTAAATAAGATTAGTAACCAATCTTGGCTCGACTACAGAACATCTTTTCTTGCGAATTGACGTGGTTTTCTGTGTCGACTATTTCTATACAGAACATAGCCATCACACATACCCACACAAATTATTTCGATTTAGTTTGTTAAAGAGCCAGGGCATTTCGCCCTGTTGAGCCGACATATTCTACAGCGTTTTCAGTGTTTGTCAAATTTATTTTTAAGTCATTTCAAAAAAACCGAAATACAAAAAAAATAACAGCAACCTAACCGCCACCAACCCGCCGAACCCAGTCGACCGCTTCACCGTCAAAACCAACCTGCCTGAGCAGTGAAGAGCCGCTCATTATACATCCCACTCACACCAAGTCAAGCATTAATTCTATCCGCGCGAACTTGCGCTTGCCTACTTGATAAACATGCTTGCTTGGCGCTGAAATGATAGCCTTCTGATTCTCCAACTTTTCACTATCGATCTTTACCGCGCCCTGCTTAATCAACCGCAGCGCCTCGGATGTGCTTTCGACCAGACCCGCACTCTTTAACAGGTTGGCAATAGGCATACCTTCGCTTCCGACATTTATTTGAACATCTTCCATTTCATCCGGCAGCGCTCCGCGCTGAAAGCGTGCTTCAAAATTCTCTAATGCCGATTTAGCCACCTCAAGACCGTGGAATCTGGCCACGACTTCCTGAGCGAGCGCCACTTTGTAATTTCTCGGATTTTCGCCACTCTCGCAAGCAATCCGCCAATTCTCTATCTCAGTCATTGACTTAAAGCTCAATAGCTTGAAATACCGCCACATCAACTCGTCGGAAATCGACATAATCTTGCCAAACATGTCATCAGGCAAATCGGCAATACCTATATAGTTGTTCAGCGATTTGGACATCTTCTGCACACCGTCAAGACCTTCCAAAATAGGCATCGTCAAAACGACTTGCGGTTTTTGCCCATAAACTTCCTGCAACTGCCTACCCATCAATAAATTGAATTTTTGATCGGTACCGCCCAACTCGACATCGGCTTTCATCACAACCGAGTCATAGCCTTGTATTAATGGGTACAGGAATTCGTGAATCGCGATAGGCTGACCGCCCTTGTAGCGTTTACTGAAGTCGTCACGCTCCAACATTCTTGCCACGGTATTTCTCGCCGCCAACTGAATCAATTCGGCGCTCGTCATGACGCCCATCCAACTGGAATTAAATTTAATCTCGGTTTTATCGGGATCGAGAATCTTGAACACCTGCGCCTGATAGGTTTTGGCATTTTCCGCCACCTCTTCACGGCTTAAAGGTTTGCGCGTCACATTCTTACCGGTGGGATCACCAATCATCGCCGTGAAATCGCCGATCAGGAATTGCACATTGTGTCCGGCATCCTGGAATTGCTTTAACTTATTAATCAGTACCGTATGCCCTAGATGCAAATCCGGCGCGGTGGGATCAAATCCAGCCTTGATCGTCAACGGCCGATTTTCTTCCAACTTTTTAATCAAATCCGATTCCAGCAAAATTTCATCAGCGCCATAACGCAACTGAGCCAAGGTTTCTTGCAACAAGTTAATCTCCTAATAGCCTTAAGTTTTGGGCGCGCATTATAAGTGATGCAATTGTACGGAAGGATAAAATATGCCCTTTTGTTAGCCTTATCCGCAAAAATTGCCTACAATGGCATGCTCGACAAACAATGAAATGTGATTACTGTGAAGAACAGAATACTCAAGTCGGTGCTGTTAGGCACCTACACCGTTGTTGCCGCCAGCGCAAGTTACGGATTGATACCGCATAATGGTTTTGAAGATGCAAGGATTTTGGAACAAGACAGACTGATCTCATCCAAGATCAATCAATACACCAAATACGTAGAACCGCCCGAAGTACAACACCTCGATATAACCGAGGAACTGGAACACACCGTCAAATCCGGCGAGAACCTCTCCAGCATTTTTTCCGCACTAAATCTGAGCCGGGAAGATTTGCATAAAATCGTCCACGCCAACGCTACCGGCAAACAATTCGCCGACGTCGAACCAGGCCAGGACGTCGTCGCTACGCTCAACGCTTCGGGCGAACTGGAACAGCTGACTTACAGCAAAAATCCGTTCGAAACATTGATTGCTACGCGGCACGACGACGATTTCGACGTAGAACTACTCAGTAAAAAAGTCGATTACCAAATTGCCAACGCCAAAGGCTCTATCGATTCTTCACTGTTCGAAGATGGCAAGGAAGCTGGCCTGCCGGAAAAATTGATCCTGAAACTGGCCGACATCTTTGCCTGGGATATCGACTTTGCACTTAATTTGAGAGACGGCGATCAATTCACTGTCGTCTACGAAAAACTGTTCGTCGACGGCAGAGAATTCGACACCGGCGAAATCCTCTCGGTCGAATTCGTCAACCAAGGCAAAACCTATACCGCCGTGCGCTTTGAGGACAATCAAGGTAACACCGGCTATTACACCCCAGACGGCAACGGCCTGCGCAAAGCCTTCCTGCAAACGCCGATGGACTTCGCCAAAATCAGCTCGCATTTTGATTTACATCGCAAACATCCGATTCTGAATACCATCCGCGCTCACAAAGGCGTCGATTATTCGGCTGCTATCGGCACGCCGGTTAAAACGACCGGCGACGGTAAAATTGTGTTTCGCGGCGTGAAAAACGGTTACGGCAATGTCGTGGAAATCGAACACGGTCAAAAATACTCTACCCTTTACGCCCACTTGTCCGGCTTCAAATCCGGTCAAAAACTCGGCAGCGCCATTAAACAAGGCGACGTGATCGGCTATGTCGGCAAAACCGGCCTGGCGACCGGCCCGCATCTGCATTATGAATTCAGAATCGGCGGTGAGCACGTCAACCCGGTTACCGCCAAAATACCGCGTTCCATGCCGATGGACAAAGCTTTGTTGGCCAAATTCAAGGCACAAACTCAGCCTTTGATGGTGCAGCTCAAACAAGCCAAGGGCGAAGCGTTGGTTGCCCAAAACTAAAGTCGTGTCCGAGCTTTATATAGGCCTAATGTCAGGGACCAGCGTCGATGGTATCGACGCTGGCCTCGTCGATTTTAGCCACGGCAAAATTCGTCTGGTCGGCTTCCACTATCAAGCTTTTCCCACCGAACTTAGGCAACAAATCCATAATATCAGCCAAGCAGATCAACCGATTCTGTTAAAGGATTACGGCACGCTGGACAGCCGACTTGGCCAGCTATTTGCCGAAGCTACCTTAAAGTTACTCGATGACGCTCAAATTCCGACTTCGGCAATCCAAGCCATCGGCAGCCACGGTCAGACCGTCTATCACGCGCCGGAAACAGCCAGTGGCTTTTCCCTGCAAATCGGCGATCCAAATCGCATCGCCGAAATGACCGGCATCACCACTGTCGCCGATTTCCGCCGCCGCGACATCGCCGTCGGCGGCCAAGGCGCGCCATTAGTACCGGCTTTTCATCAAGCCATCTTTGCCGACCCATCGCAAACCAGGACAATCGTCAATATCGGCGGTATCGCCAACATCACGATATTGGACGACAAACCAGTCATCGGCTTCGACACTGGCCCCGGCAACGGCTTAATGGACTGGTGGTGCCAGCAGCATTGCAAGCAAGCTTACGACCGGAACGGCGACTGGGCGGCAAGCGGCCGCCGCCTCCCGACTTTACTCGGCGCCTTAAAAGACGATGCCTATTTTCGCTTAACGCCACCGAAAAGTACCGGCAAGGAGTATTTTTCATCCGCTTGGCTGCAACAAAAACTTAGCTTATTCAACGATCTTAAACCCGAAGACATTCAAGCCACACTCTGTCAGCTCACTGCCGACACCATTGCAGACGCGATTCGTCAATACGCCCCCAATACCTTACAAACGCTAATCTGCGGGGGCGGCGCGCATAACAGCCGATTGATGAGTCTTTTGCGGGAAAATCTGAAAATGCCGGTTATGTCGACAGCCGAACAAGGAATCGACCCCGATCATGTCGAAGCGATTGCGTTTGCCTGGCTGGCGCGGCAAACACTCAACAACAAGCCGGGTAATTTGTGTAGCGTCACGGGCGCCAATACGCCCGTGGTTTTAGGTGGAATTTATCCGGGCAAAACGATTTAAGCAGAGAACGACGAGCCGCAACCGCAGGTCGTAGTAGCGTTAGGATTGCGAATCACGAATTGCGCGCCGGTTAAATCTTCCTTGTAATCGATTTCGGCGCCACTCAAATACTGGATGCTCATCGAATCGATCAACACCGTCACGCCATCCTTAACGATTTGAGTATCGTCGTCGTTCACTTCTTCGTCAAAGGTAAAACCGTATTGAAACCCTGAACAGCCACCACCGCTGATATAGACTCTAAGTTTAAGATTATCGTTACCTTCTTCTTGAATCAAACCCGCAACTTTTTGCGCGGCACTATCGGTAAACACAATAGGATCGGCCATATAAAACTCTATAAGCAATTGAAAATGGAGAGATTATGACTATACCCAGTAATTCAGTCAAGAATTATCGCATGTCCACTTCCACTCGGAACACTTCCAACTAAACCCCAACTCTTAGGCCGACAAGAATAGCCGTCGAGAATAATCTACCAACTTCGTCGCCTCATACTAGAATCAAGGATAATCGACACCTTAAAACCCCTTCCCCGATCAGTCCATTAGGAGGCTTATCATGCTTATTACCTTCCTGAGACACGCTACCGCCGAAGAAGGCAGCCTATCCAAAACCGATGCCGACCGCTCGTTAATCGACAAGGGCGAAAAGCAAGTGAAACGGTTAGCCGCCTTTTGCCAGGCCAATCAGTTGATTCCGGGGACGATTTATTCCAGCCCGCTACTACGCGCGCAACAAACCGCAACGATCCTGAACGAGCGATTACCCGGTTGCCCTGCGCCGCAAATAGTGGATTGGTTGGGCAGCGACACATCGGTGTCAACCCTGCTTTCCGAACTAAGCAAGCTAGTCGAACAAGGTCTGGACGACGTTTGGCTGGTAGGCCACGAACCGGATTTTTCCGAGATCATCGCCCGCGTATTAGCCACCGCTCCCTATAATATTATCGTCAAAAAAGCCTCCCTTACCCGCCTGGATGTCGACTTTTCCGATGTTCCCACGGCTAGATTGCTGTGGAGCGTACCAAACTCCCTGATGCGGCAAAAGTAAACATACCCATTGTCATCTCACCCGATGTTTCGACGAAGGACTGTTTGCGATCAAAAACCCAAGGCGGCCGCCCTCCGCCGCCGACATATACCAAGGCGTAACCGGACGCCAGCGCCATTCGATCCTCCATGGACAGGATACTCTGGAACCGACTTAAACCAGTGTGACCGGCATCGCTTCATATCGCGCCATTTGCCCTGTATGCCCTTTTACGATTGACACGACTTAAAGTTACCGGCTACTCTCGGTGGCAGCAACGGGCGCTGGCGCAAGTTGGTAAAAACTATAGGGCAAATTTTCACAGACAACAGGAGACATAAAATGACTGCAATTGTATTGACCGAGGAACAACGCGAAATCATTAGGCGCGACATGGATAGCCAGATAGAAATGCTATCCGATGAAGAAGTCGAGGCTTTAGCGAGCAAATTGAACAAAAAGATCGATATCCCGTTTATCCCGGAAGGCACCGAACAGGTCATTTTCGTCAAGACCGTTAAGCAATTCGACCGGATGTTGTATCAAAGCCTGCCCAACGAATTATATGGCCTGGTTAAAAATGCCAGCGCCGGCATTTCCGAAAAAGACGCGGAAGCGCTGAAATTGGTACTGGGCACTCGCCTGAACAACAGGCTCGATATTCCTTATGTGCCGGAATGGGTGGAACAGGAAATATTCGAACTGTTACTGGATTTGATCGTGAAAGCCATGCGGAAGAAATACAGCATTATTGATCAGACAGCGTAGGCGCAAATCGCCCATTGCCGATTTACCGCTATCCGAAAATGGGTACACACGGTCTTTTCGCCGTGTATGCGGTGGATAACTTTGCAAATAGCGGATCGCCTGGAGTCCTTTAGACGGGCCTCCAGAAAATCCGCTCTATGCGGCAATCTCCTCGTCGCCCAAATAGCAACCAGGATCCTCGGCCCAGAAATCGCCGGTCATTTGCTGAGCGCGGACGCGGGTGTTGCCGTTGCAAATACTTTGATAATGGCAAGTACCGCAACGCCCCCGCAAGGGCCGGGGCGAAGCTTTCAAACCGGCCATCAACGGATCGGACACATCCTGCCAAATCTCGGAAAACGGCCGTTTGCGGACATTGCCCAAACCGTAATGCCACCAGAAGGTATCGGGGTGGACGTTACCGAGGTTGTCTATATTGGCAACGTTGACGCCGGAGGCGTTGCCGCCCCATTGCTCTAATTTGGCCTGGATATGTTCTGCTTGCTCGGGGAAGCGACGTTTAATCCAATGCAGAAAATACACCGCGTCGGCGTCGTTGTTGCCGGTCACCACTTCCCGATGCAGACCTTGCTGCTCCCAGCTCAAGGATTTTTCAAATAATTTATCCATCACCTGCCGGGTCAATTGAAACTCGGCATCGTCCTTACGGTTTCTGTTACCACGGCCGCCGTAATTCAGATGCGACAGATAGAATTTGTCGATATCTTCGTTGTCCATCAATTGGAGCATCGCCCCGAAATCGTGGGCATTATCCTGCGTCAAGGTAAATCGCACGCCGGCCTTGATACCATGGTCGCGACATAATCTGATGCCGGCCAGCGATGCGTCGAACGAACCTTGTTTCTGCCGAAACTTGTCGTGCGCCTCGCGCATGCCGTCCAGGCTGACGCCGATATATTGATAGTCAATCGCGGCAATCTGCTCGATATTGCTTTGGTTGATCAGCGTGCCATTACTGGACAGCGCCACGTAAAAGCCCATGTCGCGGGCCCGTTGTGAGATCGGAAAAATGTCGGGATGCAGCAACGGCTCGCCGCCCGACAGGATCAACACCGGCACTTTGAAAGCCTTAAGATCATCCATCACCGTATAAATTTCCGGCGTGGACAATTCGCCCGGAAAGTTGATGTCGGCGGAGGTGGTGTAGCAATGCTTGCAGGTCAGGTTGCAACGGCGAATCAAATTCCAGATCACCACCGGCCCGGACGGTTTGCGCGCGGGTTTTATTGGAGTGGGATGCAACAGCTCGCGCATATATTGGCTTAGTCTAAACATCTCTACCCCGCGATCCTTAGACCGGTTTTTTTCAGAATTTTACTACTGTACAGCACCGTATGCCGGCGCGCGTCCTCGCCCAGCAAATCGGCGATCACGGCAATTTGCCGCTCAGCGTCCTGTTCAGTCTTGCCATGCACCATCGCAAACAAATTGTAAGGCCACTCCGGCAGATAGCGTGGCCGTTGATAGCAATGGCTGACGAAAGGTAGTTCTGCGACGCGCTGTCCCAGCGCGTCGACATGGTCATCGTCGACATCCCAGACCGTCATGCCGTTATAGCGGTAGCCCAGCTTGTAATGATTGGGCACCGCGGCGATGCGGCGGATGACGCCGGCCTGCTGCATGCCCACCATGCGCAGCATCACTTCCTGGGCGGTCAAACCCAGTTGCTCGGCGACGGCTTGGTAAGGCTCCGCGACCAATGGCAAGCCAGCCTGGGTCACCTGAATGATTTGCCTATCAGCAGCATCCAGCAGCATCAGGCCTCCAGCTGCAAACCAACGTAATATTCGCTGATTTTCGGCATGTTGTAGACGATCAAACCGGTTTTTTTTTCGATCTCGGCGATCACGTTTTGCACCTGTTCCGGCTTCTCGGTGGCTAGTACGAACCACATGTTCAACGCATGATTGCGGGCGTAATTGTGGGCAACTTCCGGGAAGGCGTTGACGATTTCGGCGACTTCGTCGAAACGCGCCCCCGGTGCTTTCAGCGCGGCCAGCGTCAAGGCACCGCCCATCTGCTCGGCGTGATACATCGGCCCAAAGCGGGACAACACGCCGTCAGCCAGCATTGCTTGCAATCGATTCAGCAAATCAGTTTCCGTGATGCCCAGTTGTTCGGCGACTTGCCGATACGGCGACGCGCAGATCGGGAAGCCTTGTTGCAGGCAATTGATGATGGTTTTGTCGATGTCATCCATGTTTCAAACGGCGGGCAACCCGAATCCTGACTGGTTTTGAAACTCGACGGGTGAATGTTGACGATGCTCAGCCCTACTCTTCTCGCGGACCGCTGTGTTGCGCGCATAAATCGCCCCCCGCTGTTTGAAACAGCGGCGGCTAAACAAGACTTCATACGCATAATCGGTCAACTGGCAGGCATGACGCAATTCGGCCCATTGCTCCAGCACGACTTCCCGGCTCTTGCCGTGAATCATGCAATACAGGCTGTAAGGCCAGACCTCGCCCTGGCGTGGCCGTTGATAGCAGAGATTCACGCATGGCTGTAGGCTGATCAGTGCCCCGATTTCGCCGACGCGTTCGTCAGGCACATTCATCACGATCATCGCGTTGGCTTGATAGCCGAGCGCTCGGTGTTTGACCACCACGCCCCAGCGCTTGATCAGACCTTGGGATTTAAGCCTTGCCAGACGTTCGATGACTTCTTGCTCGGCAATCGCCAATTTTTCCCCGATTACCTCATAAGGCCGGGCGGCGATAGGCAAACCAGCCTGCACGGCGGCTATTAATTGATAATCGATGGCGTCAATCATGCAGATTCAATTCAAAACCCAAATTGATGAAATAATCGGCCAGCATCGGCAATAACATGGTTTTGTAACCGGTCTTGGCTTCGATGTCGGCAATCACGCTGTACAGATGGCCTTCATCGTCGGCCACCGCCACAAACCACAGATTGAAACGGTTCTCGCGCTCATAGTTATGATTGACTTCCGGATAAGCGTTGACCAGTTCGGCAACCCGCGCCAAATCAGCTTCCGGCACCGCCATTGCCACCAGCGCGCTGCTACCTATGCTGTTGGGCGCGATGACCGGACCGATGCGGCTGATCATTTGCTGCTCGGACAGCTCATAAAAGGCATCCAACACTTCCTCCTCGCTGACGCCGAGTTGCTCGGCGATGTCGCGGTAAGGGGTCGGACTCAGCGGAAAATCCTGCTGATAGTCGTTGAGCAGGCGTTTGTGCAAGGGTGCCAGCATGTTACCAGCCTATCCTGTTCGCGCGGTCGCTGAAGAATATGCCGCTGGGCTTTTGCGCCGGTAGGCGAGCGGTCTCGACGAAGGTCTCGGTGTCGTAGACCATCACCCTGTCCTCGTCGCGCACCGCCAGCCACACCGCTTCGCCGCGCGGACTGAATTCCATGTGCAGCACGGCTTTACCGGGTTGCAGGGTTTTGACGATGTTAAAGTCTTTCAAGTCGATGACTTGCACAGTATGATTATCCGGGAAAGCAAAATTCACCCAGACCTGCCGCCCGTCCGGCCGCGAGGTGACAAACACCGGCTGGCCGGCCACCGGAATCCGTTTGACCAACTCCCATTCGCGGGTATCGATCACCAAGACTTCATGCAAACCGACAGCCGGCACCAACAGCCAATCGCCGGCTACGGTCCAGCCTTCCAGATGCGGCATTTTGTAGACCGGCATTTGCTCGTCATCCTTGCCGTAGTCTTCCAGGATATGTTCGACACCCTTCTCCGGCTGCCACAAATCCAGCAAAGACAAGCCTTTTTCGCCGAACAAACCGGCAGCGTAGAAATGGCCGTCCGGCGTCAGCAAGGCATCGTAAGGCTGCTTGCCGATGTCTTTAAATTTCTTGACGATGGGCTGACGCGGATTCTTGGCGTCGATCAACCAAATTTCGTTAGCTTCGAACAAACTGCAAACGAAGCGTTGGCCCGGTGCATCGACCAAACCCACCACTTTGGATAATTTGTTGTCTTCGCCGTAACCGGCGGGGATTTCGGCCAGTTGTTCCAGCGTCACGGCGTCGAACAGCTTCACCCCGCCGGGCGTGTAATTGGAAACAGCAATAACTTTGCCATCCTGAGAAATCGCCCCGCCGATGCTGTTGCCAGCCTGGATGATGCGTTTATCGATTTTATCTTGGAGTAAATCGATCTTGGTCAAACCGCCGTCGCGGCCGAACACATAGGCGTAGCGCTGGTCGCGGGAGAAGACTACCGAGGCGTGGGATAAATCGCCCAAACCTTCGATACGGCTCAGTGACGCCGGTTTCGTGGTATTGACGATCTGTATACTGCCGGTTTCGCGTTCGATCACTACGCCGAGATCGCCGGTAGCTCTAAGTTCCGCATGACTGGGTAACGCAGACGACAACAGGAAAATCAGGAGATACCGGGAATAAGAAAGTTTCATAGGGCGCGTGTTAATTAGCGACGATCATTCAAGAAGTAAAGCCCATTAAGCGGCTAAGCCCAGCGATTACCAAAACAACTCTCAACGCTTTCTTAGTTGCTGAATCAACCAGCCAGTTTCATCGACACTCAAAAAAGTCTTCCAGGGCGGCATAGCGGTGCCGGCTCGGCCGTTTTGGATAGCATCGAGCAACAACGCATCGCTTTTATCGGCCAATGCTTCCGGCATCAGCGACGGCCCCAAACCGCCTTTCGGCGGCAGGCCGTGGCAGGAGCCGCAGTCATGCTTGAGCATATTCAGCAATTCCTGCTGCCTTTGCGGATTGGGTTGGTCCGCAAAGGCGCCGGTAGAAAGCAAGCCGAGCAACAGCCAGCGATAGCCCATTATTAAGGTTTAACGCTGCCGTAATACGCGGCGATGTCGTTGATTTCGGCATCGGTCAGCGAACCGGCAATCGCGTTCATGATGTCGGATTTCCGAGTCTTGTCGCGGTACTGCTTGATCGCGGTTTTCAAATACTCGGGATCGCGGCCGCCCAAGGGGGGGAAAGGCGCATCGGCGCTGGGCATCCGGATACCGTGACATTGCGCGCATACCGCGCCTGCCTTGTATTGACCGACATACAGACTAGTCGCCTGAACGCTACCGGCGGTGAACAGCCCCGCCAACAGCGTCACGATAAAAGGAGTCATCTTCATTTTGATTGCTCCATTTCGTCAGGCGACAAGCCGCGAGTCATGTATTTGACCCGGCCGCGCGAGAAGATACCAGCGGGACTTTCCATCGGCACGGAAGCGACTTTTTGCAGGGTGTTGGAATCGTAAACCACCACTTCGTCGCCGTTATAGCCGGCGCTGATATACAGGAACTTGCCGTCGGCACTGTACTCGGGGAAGTAGGCATGACCGCCAACATCCAGGGTTCTCACCACTTCCAGGGTTTTCTTGTCGATCAATTGTACAGTGCGGGCGCGTCTGTCCTTGCTGATGATGTCAACCGCGACATAAGGCGCGTTGGCATGTGCGGCCGGCGATTCGGTGCCGCCGGAAACCGGTACTTGTTTGACGACTTCCATTTTATCCAGGTCCCAAACGCTGACCACGGTTTTGTCGCAATCGCCGAAGTTGGTGCCGAAGCCCAAGGTACGGCCGTCAACTTTCACTGCCGAACCGCCGCCAACGTGCGGCACACAGCCGGCTTCCAGTTTTTTGATGATTTCGCGTTTTTCCAGGTCGATGGCCGCGACGATGCTGTCGTCGTAAGAAGCAATCATCAATTTTTTGCCGCCATGGGTCAGGAAAGCGTCATGCAAATGCCGACCGACGTTCTCGATCCGGGTGACAGGGAAACCTTCTTTGTTCAGATCAATCACCCAAACCTGGCCGGCGTTTTCCAATGCGATTGCAAAGATGTCCGCATACGGCGTGCCAATGATCATGCCGGAGTCGGATGAAACATGTTTACCATCCGGATCGGTGCCTTCCAGTTCGAAGGTTTTCAACGGCTCCAGCGTGTCGGCATCCAGAATCACCGCGTTATGAGGCACGAAGGAACCGGCCATGATGTATTTGCCGTCACGGGACACACCCATGCCGGGGCCGTTCCAGCCGGTTTTGATGCTGCGCACCGCTTGCATGGAATACAAATCAACCTTGAAAATCTCGGCGGTGTCGGTTTTTACATAGGCCCAACGCGGATTGGCCGGGTTGAAATCGATGATGTGCGCCGCCGTGCCTGTCGGTACTTCGCCGACTTTTTGATGCGTGGTGCTGTTGATGAAGATGGCTTTAGAGCCTTCGCCACGGCCGTATTTGCCGCGTGCCGCCACGCCGATCAAATTTTCGAATTTGTCGTCGATTTGGAAGGTAGGCTTGCTGGGCAGCGTGCTTTCGTCTTTGACATAGACTTTCAACGACTTTTTCATGTCGTCGATAGTCCAGGCCGGATTGGGTTGTTTTGGCGTTTCTTGCAGATGTTTGATCACGCCGCGAATTTCGTCGTCGCTCAGCTTGCCGTAAAATGGAGGCATCAAGGTATCGAAGCTGCCGGCCATCACGATGGTGCGCAATGCGGTCGGGCTACGGCCTTTCAATGTAGCAGAGTTGAGCGCCGGCGCCAGATAACCGCCGTGATCGGAACCGTGGCAGCTGGCGCAATTGTCTTGATACAACTTATGGAAATCGTCGGATTTTGCCATTGCCACTCCGGATGACAACAGCATGGCGATAGAACTCGCCAGTAGGGATTTATTCAGCATTTTTATAGTATTTTTCATTTAAAATTCCTGCCACCCGCAAGTTAAAAAAAAGAGCCAACTTGGTGCATTAAACCATAAAAGACCGGGACGAACAGCCACCCGATTTAGCATGGTAAAATAACAGCTTGTTGACTCCAGGCCGATGTTATAAAGTAAAGTTTCGATTCGCTATCAATTTACTCCTTGAAACCTCGCCTTGTCAACCTTGTGGGTCACGAAGAGAATGCAATTTATGCAACAAACTGATATATATGAACTTATTGAGTGCATGACTACGCTAATCCGTTCGGAAGAACGGAAAAAATGCACCGAACTGGGTTTGCAACCGGTGCACTTTCAAGTGCTCAATTACTTATCGCGCTGTAACAAATATAGCAACACGCCGGCCGCGGTAGCCAATTATCTGGGTATGACCCGCGGCACGGTGTCGCAATCGCTGATTATTCTGGAGAAAAAGGGCTATATCGGCAAAACCCCGGATACCAACGACAAACGCGTCGTGCATTTGCAGTTGTTGCCGGATGGTGCGGCGATATTGCAGCAAGCTCGTCCGTCCGACCTATTCCATGGTGCCACCGCAATCCTGCGAAGCAGCGATTCTCCGCCATCCGATGCCAACGTGTTTCAGCAAGCGCTGACCGCGTTGCAAAAAGCCAACCAATCACAATCGTTCGGCGTCTGCAAAACCTGCCGTAATTTCAGCGAAAAGGACGGCGGATTTTTCTGCCAGCTCACCCAGGAAAAGCTCAGCAACGACGATAGCGAACAAATCTGTCAGGAACACAATCCTGTCTGACTTTCTCAACGCTATCGGCGCCACGCCGGCTACACGCGGCCGGATTAATGCTGTTTTGATTATGTTTTTGAGGGTCGATTAGCCATGTCCATACCAAGAATAGCATTAACACCAGGCGAACCCGCCGGCATCGGCCCGGACTTATGCGTGCAACTGGCGCAGCAGGAACATGCCTGCGAATTGATCGCCGTTGCCGATCCAGCCATGCTAAAGCAACGCGCCGAAACATTGGGTTTGCCGCTGGAAATTCGACCTTTCGACCTAAACCAACTCGCGAGAAAACATCAGGCCGGCACGATTACTATACTACCGATCAGCTTAAGCAGCACTGCTGCCTGCGGCCGACTTGACCCAGCCAACAGCCGCTATGTATTGGAAACTATCCGCCAAGCGACATTGGGCTGCATGAGCGGCACATTCGCAGCGATGGTTACCGGACCAGTACACAAAGGCGTCATCAACGATGCCGGCATGCCATTCAGCGGCCATACCGAATTTATCGCCGAGCTGACTGGCGGCACGCCGGTCATGATGCTGGCGACCCCGGGTTTACGCGTTGCCTTGGCCACGACGCATCTACCGTTATCCCAGGTCAGCGCCTCGATCACCTCGGATTCGCTGACGACAATCATCCGTTTACTGGACCGCGACCTAAAATTGCGCTTTGCGATAGACAAACCCAAAATACTGGTCTGCGGCCTAAATCCTCACGCTGGCGAAAGCGGCCATCTGGGGCGCGAAGAAATCGAGATCATCGTGCCGACCCTCGAACGCTTGCGCTGTGAAGGCATCAATCTCTACGGCCCGCTCCCCGCTGACACACTGTTCACACCCAAATACCTGGAAACCGCCGACGCCGTGTTAGCGATGTATCACGACCAAGGCCTGCCGGTATTGAAATACAAAGGCTTCGGCCAAGCCGTCAACATTACCCTCGGCCTGCCGATTATCCGCACTTCGGTAGACCACGGCACCGCGCTGGAACTGGCCGGCACCAGCAAAGCCAATCTCGGTAGTTTGCAGTTTGCGTTGCAGACTGCGCTGGATATGATTCCTCACTAAAAAAATTAATACATGACCCACACCGCCCGCAAACGCTTCGGCCAGAATTTTCTGCACGATCACAGCATCATATACAACATTCTGGCTCATGCCCATCCGGTGGCTGGCGAACATTGGGTAGAAATCGGCCCTGGTCTGGGCGCACTAACCCTGCCTCTGCTAGAGTCCGGCGCTAAACTCGATGTAGTCGAGCTGGATAGAGATTTGGTCAGTCGCCTGCAAAAACAGTTTGCCGACCGCAGCAACTTAACCGTGCATAGTGCCGATGCATTAAATTTCGATTTTGCCGCGCTGGCGCAAGCTGGCGAAAAGCTGCGCATCATCGGTAATTTGCCTTACAACATTTCCACGCCGCTGATGTTTCATCTGCTGGAAACCACCGATTGCGTCGAGGACATGCATTTCATGTTGCAAAAAGAAGTGGTGGACCGGATTTGCGCCGAACCGGGCAACAAGAAATATGGCCGACTCAGCGTGATGATGCAGTATTACTGCGAAACCGAATTACTGTTCGACGTGCCGCCGGAAAGTTTCGATCCCATCCCGCAAGTGATGTCGGCCATCGTCCGGCTGACCCCGCATGCACAGCCGCCGGTCAACATTCCGGACATGAAAAGCTTTAGTCAATTGGTTACCCAGGCTTTTTCGCAGCGCCGCAAGACCATCCGCAATTCACTGAAAAATTTCATAGCCGAGCAGCAGATCATCGACCTGGGAATCGACGCCAATCTGCGCGCCGAATCGGTCAGCTTGGCGGAGTTTGCGTTGATCAGCGCGCACATCCAAGCAAACATCGCCAGCTAGGCTTGCAACCGCCCAAGCCGCTGGCTCGACAAGATTTGGCGGCATTCGCATGGCAAGTGCGATAAAATGCCGGATTTTTCCGCCAGGCTCACGAACCGATGCGCTTGAGCCGGCTCTCTTTATATATTAAGGCAACCAGCCTGATTCATACTCTGGAGTGATTGATATGCGCATTATCCTGTTAGGCAGCCCCGGCTCGGGCAAAGGCACCCAAGCCCAGTTCATCACGGAAAAATTTGCGATTCCGCAAATTTCCACCGGTGACATGCTGCGCGCCGCCGTCCGCGAAGGCACCCCGCTGGGTATCGAAGCCAAGAAAGTCATGGATGCCGGCGGACTGGTGTCCGACGAGATCATTCTGGGACTGATTAAAGAACGTATCGCCCAGGACGATTGCAAAAATGGTTTCTTGCTGGACGGCTTCCCGCGCACTATCGCTCAGGCTGAAGGCCTGGCGAACATGGGCGTGGAACTGGACCATGTAATTGAAATCGCCGTGGACGACGAGGAAATCATCAAACGCATGAGCGGCAGACGCGTACACATGGTATCCGGCCGTACCTATCACGTGGTTTTTAATCCGCCTAAACAGGAAGGATTGGACGATGTTACCGGCGAGCCTTTGATCCAACGCGACGACGACCAGGAAGAAACGGTCCGTAAGCGCTTGAGCGTCTATCACGAACAAACCAAACCGCTGGTCGGCTTTTATGCCGCGCCCAATCAAAACGCTAAATTCGCTTCGATCGCCGGCGTTGGCTCGGTCAGCGACATTACCAACAAACTACTCGCCATTTTGGGCTGAGCATTATTGTTAACTTCTTTATCGGAAACTTAGATGGCTGGTAAAACCTTATACGACAAACTCTGGGACGACCACGTCGTCCACACCGAAGACGACGGCTCGTGCCTGATCTACATCGATCGGCAACTGCTGCACGAAGTGACGTCACCGCAAGCTTTCGACGGCTTGCGCCTGTCCGGCCGCCAACCTTGGCGCATCGCCAGAAACCTGGCAGTCGCGGACCACAACGTGCCGACCACCGATCGCGATAAAGGCATTGCCGATCCGGTCTCACGGTTGCAAGTCGAAACGCTGGAAAGCAACTGTAAAGAATTCGGCATTACCGAATTCGACATGGCCGACATTCGCCAAGGCATTGTGCATGTGATCGGCCCGGAACAGGGCGCCACCCTGCCCGGCATGACCATCGTCTGCGGCGACTCGCATACCTCCACTCATGGTGCTTCGGCGGCTCTGGCGTTTGGTATCGGCACCTCGGAAGTCGAACATGCGCTGGCGACCCAATGTCTGGTACAGAAAAAAGCCAAAAACATGCTGATCAAAGTCAACGGCAAAGCCGGTCCGGGCGTTACAGCTAAAGACATTGTGCTGGCGATCATCGGCCAAATCGGCACCGCCGGCGGCACCGGTTACACCATCGAATTCGGGGGCGATGCGATTTGGTCGCTGTCTATGGAAGGCCGGATGACGGTCTGCAACATGGCGATCGAAGCGGGCGCCCGTGCCGGCTTGATTGCGGTCGACGACATTACCATCGATTATTACCAAGGCCGCCCCTATGCACCCAAAGGCGACGACTGGAACATGGCGGTGCGCTATTGGCAAAATCTGCGCTCCGACAGCTACAGCGGCGATTTATTCGACCAAGTCATCCAGATAGATGCTGCCGGGATAAAACCGCAAGTCAGCTGGGGCACTTCACCGGAAATGGTGGTGGCAGTCGATGCCAACGTACCCGATCCTGCGCAGGAAGCAGACCCAACTAAACGCCAAGGCATCGAGCGGGCTTTGCAATACATGGGTTTGCAAGCCGGCCAGAAAATCACCGACATCAAGTTGGATAAAGTCTTTATCGGTTCTTGCACCAACTCGCGCATCGAAGACTTGCGCGCCGCAGCCGCCGTTATTAAAGGCCGTAAAAAAGCTGCCTCTGTAAAACAGGTGCTGATCGTGCCCGGCTCAGGCTTGATCAAGCAACAAGCTGAAGCGGAAGGCCTGGATAAAATCTTCACTGCCGCCGATTTCGAATGGCGCGATCCCGGTTGCTCGATGTGTCTGGCAATGAACGCCGACCGTTTGGAAGCCGGCGAGCATTGCGCTTCGACCTCGAATCGTAACTTTGAAGGCCGACAAGGCTACGGCGGCCGCACCCACTTGGTCAGCCCGGCCATGGCGGCCGCGGCAGCGATTGCCGGCCATTTTGTCAACATTGCTGAGGAGGCATAATCATGACAAAAATACAGGATAGGATTTTTGCATCGCCATCGGCGACCCGTCAGGGTGTCGCACACGGAGGTGAGGCATGAGGGCTTTTACTACTTTGACAGCACTGGTTGCGCCCTTGGACAGAGCCAATATCGATACCGATGCGATCATCCCCAAGCAGTTTTTAAAGTCCATCCGCCGCGCCGGCTTCGGCCCCTATCTGTTCGACGAGTGGCGTTATCTGGACAGAGGCGAACCGGAAATGGATTGCACCAACCGGCCGTTGAATAAAGACTTCGTGCTGAACCAGGCCAAATATCAAGGCGCACAAATCCTGCTGACCCGCGAAAACTTCGGCTGCGGCTCCTCGCGCGAGCATGCGCCTTGGGCATTGGAAGATTACGGGTTCAGGGCGATTATCGCGCCTAGCTTTGCCGACATTTTCTTTAACAACTGCTTCAAGAACGGCATCTTGCCCATTATTTTGCCAACTAACGACGTCAATAGCCTATTTAATGGATTAACAGAAGGGTATCAATTAACAATTGACCTTGAAGAGCAAACAATTAAGAAGCCCAGTGGTATTTTTATTAATTTCAAAATTGACCCAACACGCAAGCATCGGTTATTGAACGGTCTGGACGACATCGCCTTGACGCTGCAACACGCCGACAAAATTAAAACCTATGAAGCCGAGCGCGCCAAACGCGCCCCGTGGTTGTTCAAAGACGCGTAAGCTCCATTGAAAGGTAAAAAAATGCCCAAAAAAATTGCAGTTCTGGCCGGAGATGGCATCGGACCGGAAATTGTTGCCGAAGCGATCAAGGTTCTGAGCTTCCTGAATACCGACATGGATCTGGGCCTGGTATTCGAAAACGCCCTGATCGGTGGCGCGGCTTACGACGCTTTCGGCACGCCGCTGCCGCAAACAACACTGAATCTGTGCAAAAACGCCGACGCAGTGTTGCTGGGCGCGGTCGGCGGCCCGAAATGGGAACCGCTGGCCCATGCGATACGTCCAGAGCGCGGTTTATTGGGCATTCGTTCCGAACTGAATCTGTTCTCCAATCTGCGTCCGGCGATTTTATATCCGCAACTGGTCGATGCCTCGACCTTGAAACCGGAAGTGGTGTCGGGTCTGGACCTGATGATCGTCCGCGAACTGACCGGCGGCATTTATTTCGGCCAGCCACGCGGTGTGCACGTTGCCGAAAACGGCGAGAAAGTGGGTATCAACACCAAGATTTACAGCGAGTCTGAAATTCGCCGCATCGGTCATTCCGCTTTCAAGATCGCGCAAAAACGTCATAAAAAGCTGTGTTCGGTGGATAAAGCCAACGTGCTGGAAGTGACCGAGTTGTGGCGTAGCGTGATGACCGAAGTGGGTAAAGAGTATCCGGACGTGCAACTCACGCATATGTATGTCGACAACGCCGCGATGCAACTGGTGCGGGCACCAAAACAATTCGATGTGATCGTCACCAGCAATATGTTCGGCGATATTTTGTCCGACATCGCGGCGATGCTGACCGGCTCGATCGGCATGTTGCCGTCGGCTTCATTAGACGCCAACGCCAAGGGTATGTACGAACCGATTCACGGTTCGGCACCGGACATTGCCGGGCAAGGCATTGCCAATCCATTGGCGACGATTTTGTCGGTCGCGATGATGCTGCGTTACACCTTTAATCAAGCTGACGCCGCCGAGCGCATAGAGCGCGCGGTGAATACCGCACTGGACAGCAAAGTCAGAACCGCGGACATTTACTCGGAAGGCATGATCAAAGTCAGTACTTCCGGCATGGGCGATGCCGTACTCAACGCCTTAAAAGGATAATCAATATGTCGAAAACTTATGATGTAGCAGTAGTCGGCGCCACCGGTGCGGTAGGCGAAACCATGATCGAAATCCTGGAGCAGCGCAATTTTCCGGTCGGCAAAGTCTATGCACTGGCCAGCGAGCGCTCGGCCGGCAAACGTATCCCATTTAAAGGTGGTTCGCTGGTGGTGGAAGATCTGGCAAACTTCGATTTTTCGAAAGTGCAGATCGGCCTGTTTTCACCAGGTGCTTCGGTGTCGGCTGAATACGCGCCCAAAGCCGCCGCGGCCGGTTGCGTCGTGATCGACAACACCTCGCAGTTTCGTTACGACGACGACATTCCGCTGGTGGTACCGGAAGTCAATCCGGAAAAAGTCGCCGAATACAAAAATCGCGGCATCATCGCCAATCCCAATTGTTCGACCATTCAAATGTTGGTGGCACTGAAGCCCATTTACGACGCCGTCGGTATCAGCCGCATCAATGTCGCTACCTACCAGGCCGTTTCCGGCACCGGCAAGGAAGCGATCGAAGAGTTGGCGACACAAACCGCCAATCTACTCAACGCCAAACCGATTGCGCCTAGCGTATATCCGAAACAAATTGCTTTCAACGTGTTGCCGCAAATCGATGTATTCATGGACAACGGTTACACTAAGGAAGAAATGAAAATGGTCTGGGAAACGCGAAAAATTCTTGGCGACGCCGATATTCAAGTTAATCCGACCGCAGTGCGGGTACCGGTATTTTTCGGGCACTCGGAAGCAGTGCATATTGAAACCAAGCAGAAAATTTCCGCCGAACGTGTCCGCGAACTGTTAGCCGCGGCGCCTGGAATTACGTTACTTGATGCGCGTACAGACGGCGGCTATCCAACAGCTGTGACTGAATCATCTGGCAACGACGATGTGTTTGTTGGCCGAATCCGTGAGGATATTTCCCATCCAACCGGCATCGACCTATGGGTAGTCAGCGATAATGTCAGAAAAGGTGCAGCGCTTAACAGTGTGCAAATAGCCGAAGTGCTGGTAAAAAACTACATCTAGTCTACGCTTAGGTCTGTGTTTTATAGTGGGTCAGTAAGTGCCGAGGTATTACAAGTGAAGGAAAGCAATGTGAGCAATTTAACTAAAGCTTTAGCGGTTGTATCGCTATTGACGCCAGTCAGTGCCCAACCGTTAGGTATTGGCGAAATTGAGTTGCATTCCACTCTGAATCAAAACCTCAATGCCGAAATCAGACTGAGCGTTGCGGCCGGCGAAAATCCGGCCGATGTCTCCGTAAAACTGGCGCCACCGGAAAAATTCGATCAAGCCGGCGTTGTTTGGAATTACTTCCTATCCAAAATCAAGCTTGAGCCAGTCATCCAAGCAAACGGTTCCATTATCGTCAAAGTATCCTCGCGCGAAGCCTTGACCGAACCTTTTCTGGATTTTCTATTGGAAGTCAGTTGGCCACAAGGCAGTATGGTGCGCGAGTTCACGTTATTGATCGATCCGCCAACCGCATACAACCAACCGATCATTCCCGTCACCGAAACGAGTCGCTACAGTGCCGAACCCATAGAACAACTAGAGCGCCCCGTCAGGAAATCTCGACCGGTGCCAAAACGGGCTGTCCGCGCCGCACCTGCAGACGGCATCACCCCACAAACACCGACTAGCGGTGAATTTGGTCCCGTCCAAAAATCCGATACGCTATGGGGCATCGCCACTCAGTTGGGACAAGAAAAAAACATTCCAACCCAACGCATGATCAATGCGCTATACAAAGCCAATCCAGGCGCATTTAGTAACGGCAACATGAACGCCTTGAAAGAGGGCGTTACATTAAAGATTCCCGAATCGGATGCAATTCTGCATCCATCATCAAAACAAGCGCGCAACGAACAGAAAGTCGAGCGCAAACCGGCTAAACCGGAGACAAGCCAAACCGAAGCGACCAGCAAACCGTTGGAACTAGTGGCGCCCACCGAATCGAAAATCGCCGCCAATGCCGTTATTACCGGCCAAACCAAATCCGAACCAGCTACTGCGCCAACGACGGGCGCCGCTGCCGATGGCACTGCCAATCAGGCTGGCGACGGCAAGGATTTGGAAATGCAAGCCCGCATCGAAAAACTCGAGCAGCAGTTAGGCATGATGCAGCAATTGCTGGCCTTGAAAGATCAACAGCTAGCCTCGCTGCAAGGCAAACAAGCTCAAACAACCGCACCGACCGAACCAAACCAACTGGCGCCACAAGCGCCAGTTGTCGCTGAACAACCAGCGCCACCACCGGCTACCACGGCCCAGCCACCGGCTAGCGAAGCCGTTGTCACGCCACTGCCCGCACCCACGCCTCAACCAGCGCCGCAGCCCGCACCTACGCCCAGGGTTGCGCCTACACCAGCACCGGTCGTAGCCCAAGATGAAGGACTATTTTCATCCGACTCGTATTACCTAATAAGCGGTGGTCTGGGTGCCGGCATACTGGGTGTATTGGGTTGGTTGTTATGGCGTAAGCGCAAAATCGACGAGCGCACCAATACCGAAAGCATGTTCGCATCAGCCAGCCAAATTCGCCTGCCAGACTCGGAAAGCAGCTTGTCTGTGCCGATCATGGACATCAATAATCCGGACGAATACGATGTTGGCACCGTTGGCGAAAGCTCGTTCATCAGCGATTTCACGCCCAGCGATTTCGATGCGTTCGATACCGATCAAAACGAAGTCGATCCCATCTCGGAAGCCGACGTTTATCTGGCTTATGGCCGCTACCAACAAGCAGAAGAGTTGATCCGCCATGCAATAGCCGAACAGCCAAATCGCGACGAATGCAAACTAAAATTACTGGAGATTTTCTACGCCAGCGAAAACAAAGATGGCTTCTCCAGCTATGCGCAAGAATTAGCCGATGCCGGCAAACAGACCGACAAGCCGTTCTGGAAGAAAATTACGGATATGGCCAAGGAGATCATTCCGGACTCGCCACTATTCGGTGGTGGTTCGGCAACGCCTGTACACACCGGTAAAGTCGATACCGCAACCAGCTCAGTTTTGGCGGCAACTGCCGCCCCCAAGACAGCCGAACTGGAAGACGACGATTTTGCCCGGTTGGATGACGACCTTTTCGATCTGAATTTGGACATGGCCCAGGATTCCGCACTCGACGACGGCGGATTGGATTTCGATTTAGGAGACTTCGGCGGTAGTTCCAAACAGCAAGAACAAACCAAGCAAGCCGAAACAAAGTTGGAAAGTATCGATTTCAACCAGCAAATTTCGTTTGAAGAACCCATCGAACTCAGTGGCGTCGCTCCCAGCTCGGCTGATACTCCTGATTCGGCTATCGAGTCCTTCGACTTCAACTTTGACATTGATACCACCAGCTCGGTCTCGGAAGATCAAACTCAAACCGATATTCCATCGCAACCGGAGTTAGAAACGTTTGATTTTTCCGATTTCGACAGCATCAAAGCGGAACCTGCTCCAGATAGCGAAAAACCCGTTACAGCTGGAATAAATGCCCCGGCCGACATCGAAAGCTTCGATTTTAACTTCGATACCGAAGCCACCGCACCAACATTAGCTAAAGAACAGCAAAACGACTCGGCGCTTAATCTTGAATCTGAATTGAAACTTGAGACCTTCGATTTTTCCGATTTCGATAGCCTTACCTCAAATACGACTAAAACCACCGATAAATCTCTCTCAGCGGGTGAAGCGAATGACGAATTCAATTTCAATTTCGACTTCGACACACCGGTAATCAGCGCTAGTAGCGAGAATACTCTTGACTTGGGTGTTTCCGATCTGACCGATATGGACGAGTTCGAAACCAAAATCGACCTAGCAAAAGCTTATATCGACATGGGCGATACCGAAGCCGCGAGATCGATTGCTGAAGACGTACTCGCCAAAGGCTCTAAACAGCAGCAACAAGCCGCACAGGCATTGCTGGACGAACTGAAATAATCAACGATCAAGGAAAGAGCCCGGCACTTACCGGGCTTTATCTAGTCACTACCGCCCTCATTCGACATCACGTTCCGTAAAATAACGCCCTGATTGTCCAGCAACCAATCCAGTTTGACCTTTAATAAGCTAAATTGCTGGTTCGCTTGTGCCTCCTCATTGTGCAACAGCGCTTGTTCCAAACTTTCAACAACCCCCAAGCAATCGGCAAAATCGTAGAAACAGAAGGTGCCATGCAATTTGTGAACAAGCTCCCAAGCTTGCTGAATCGCCATATTTTGTAAGGACCGCTCGATGTCAAGCATATGCGTGGGCAACTCCGCAAATAGCTTGCTCAATAATGTTTGGCTGAGCTGACTATTATCCTGCGTTTTGCGCAATATCTGCACGGCGTAGTAATTGGCGTTATTATCGTCACCTTGCCGCCAACGTGTCACTATCTGCTGTAACTGGTTTAACCGGATCGGCTTAACTAAATACTCGTTGAATCCGGCATCCACCGCTTGCTGTCGTTGCTGGCTTTGGGCGTGGGCCGTTACCGCAATGACCGGCGTTTGCCGATTGAGACCGTCCGTAGTTCGCAATTTTTCGACCACCTCGAAGCCGTTTAAAAACGGCATGTTCACATCCAAAAATACCAGAGCATAGCTATATTGCTGTAACAGTTGCCAGGCCTCCCTGCCGTCTTGTGCCAAAGTAATATCCATCGCCCAATGCTCCAATTGTTCTCGCAACAACCAAAGATTGATTTCATTATCATCGGCAATCAGAATCGCAAAATCGTTTGTCATGTTTTAAATTTCCGCCCATTTAAGTGGCAGTTACCCGGCGAATGTTTGTTATCGAATAATTTCCGCAAGGCTTAATCTACTGTAATTTAGCTAACGCCGAAACACTTTCCGATTTGTAGAATCCCGGCAATAAAAAAACCCCGGCACCTTGCGGTAGCCGGGGCTTTCAGGCCGAGAGCCGAACGGCGATTACATCATGCCGCCCATGCCGCCCATGCCGCCCATGTCAGGCATCGCAGGGGCTTTGTTGTCGGCTGGCGCGTCGGCGATCATCACTTCGGTAGTGATCATCAGGCCGGCAACCGATGCCGCGTTTTGCAGCGCCGAACGGGTTACTTTGGCAGGATCCAGAATACCCATCGCAATCATGTCGCCGTATTCGCCGGTTGCCGCGTTGTAACCAAAGTTACCGGTGCCTTTTTTGACCTCGTTCAGGACCACGGAAGCTTCGTCGCCTGCGTTGGCAACGATTTGACGCAAAGGCTCTTCCATTGCACGGCGCAGGATGCTGATACCCACGTCTTGGTCGTGGTTGATGCCTTTCAAGCCTTCCAGAGCAGACAGCGCACGGATCAGCGCGGTACCGCCACCGGCCACAACGCCTTCTTCAACCGCGGCGCGAGTCGAATGCAGAGCGTCTTCTACGCGTGCTTTCTTCTCTTTCATTTCCACTTCGGTCGCAGCCCCAACTTTGATGACCGCTACACCGCCAGCCAGTTTGGCCAGACGTTCCTGCAGTTTTTCGCGGTCGTAATCGGAGGTTGCTTCGTCGGCTTGAGCACGGATTTGCGCGACACGACCCTTGATTTGGCCTTCGTCGCCAGCACCGTCGATGATAGTGGTGTTTTCTTTGTTGATTTGGACGCGTTTTGCGGTACCCAACTGGCTGATGTCGGCTTTTTCCAGAGACAGCCCCACTTCTTCAGCGATAACCACACCACCGGTCAGGACCGCGATGTCTTCCAGCATGGCTTTACGACGATCGCCGAAACCAGGCGCTTTGACAGCCGCGACTTTAACGATCCCGCGCATATTGTTGACGACCAGAGTCGCCAATGCTTCGCCTTCAACGTCTTCAGCGATAATCAGCAAAGAGCGGCCTGATTTAGCCACGCCTTCCAGAATCGGCAACATTTCACGGATGTTGGAGATTTTTTTGTCATAGAGCAGAACGAACGGATCGTCCAACTCTACACTCATGTTTTCTTGTTTATTGATGAAGTAAGGTGACAAATAGCCACGGTCGAATTGCATGCCTTCAACCACGTCCAGTTCGTTGTTCAGGCCAGTGCCTTCTTCAACGGTAATAACGCCTTCCTTACCGACTTTTTCCATCGCTTCGGCGATAATCGCGCCAACGGATTCGTCTGAGTTGGCAGAGATGGTGCCGACTTGCGCAATTGCATGAGTGTCAGTGCAAGGTGTCGAAGCTTTTTCGATAGCGGCAACTGCTGAGGAAACAGCCAGATCGATGCCGCGTTTCAGGTCCATCGGGTTCATGCCCGCCGCGACTGATTTCAAGCCTTCGTTAACGATGGCTTGTGCCAGTACGGTCGCAGTGGTGGTACCGTCGCCAGCCACGTCGGAAGTTTTTGACGCGACTTCTTTGACCATTTGCGCACCCATGTTTTCGAATTTGTCTTTCAATTCGATTTCTTTGGCAACCGATACACCGTCTTTGGTGATGGTTGGCGCGCCGAAGCTTTTGTCCAGCACGGCGTTACGGCCTTTAGGGCCCAAGGTGACTTTCACTGCGTTAGCCAGAATGTTGACACCCGCCACCATTAATGCACGAGCGTCGCCGCCGAATTTTACGTCTTTTGCTGCCATTTCTTATTCCTGAGATTAGTTTAAGTTGAAAAAGATTGAATTGGATTAGATTGGATTAACCCAAAATGCCCATGATGTCTTCTTCGCGCATGACGATATATTGCTCGCCATCGACTTTAACTTCGGTGCCTGAATATTTGCCGAACAAAACTCTGTCGCCGACTTTGACTTCCAGGGCACGTACTTGGCCGTTGTCTAACGGTTTACCTGAACCTACCGCTAAAACTTCGCCTTCGCTAGGTTTTTCCGCAGCTGAACCGGGCAATACGATGCCGCCTGCGGTTTTGGTTTCTTCCTCAACACGTTTAACGACGATACGGTCATGTAACGGACGAATTTTCATCAATGTCTCCTCAATGTAGATAAAGTTAAAGGTTAAAACTTAATAAAGCTGTTTAAAAAACGACTACGTCCTTGCAGAAGAAGCGAGCTTTTAAACGGCCTCAAGTTTATTAGCACTCTCTAGCAACGAGTGCTAATAATATCCAGCTTTTGCACTCTGTCAAGCTCTTTGGCATCATCTGCGCCTTAGCGAACCCAACCCAAACTATGAACGATCACCAATTACTCCGTTACAGCCGCCAAATCATGCTGCCGCAAATCGATATTGCCGGTCAGCAAAAATTGCTCGATGCCAAAGTATTGATTGTCGGCGTCGGCGGTCTCGGGTCACCAGCCTCGATGTATCTGGCTGCGGCCGGCGTCGGTCAAATGACTATTTACGACGACGACCAGGTCGATCTAACCAACTTGCAACGCCAGATTGCTCACAACACTTGCGATATAGGGCTGGATAAAGTTATTTCAACCCAACAGACCCTGGAAAAAATCAATCCGGAAATCAACATAATTGCCCATAAGCAACGCTTATCCGGTCAAAAACTGCTTGAAGAAGTGATGAAAGCCGACGTGGTACTGGATTGCAGCGATAATTTCGCTACCCGTTTTGCCGTCAACCAAGCTTGCGTTGCCCGGCAAACCCCGCTAGTTTCCGGCGCGGCAATCCGCTTCGAAGGCCAGGTCAGTGTATTCACCCCAGGCCGTAATAACAGTCCCTGTTACAATTGCCTCTATCAAAGTGACGGCGAGGAATTGCAAAATTGCGCCCGTAACGGCGTCATTGCGCCGATTACCGGTATCGTCGGCAGCATTCAAGCCTTGGAAACGATAAAATTGATTACAGACGCGGGCAAAACGCTAACAGGCCGTTTGCTGCTTTTAGATGGGCTTAGCATGGAATGGCACAGCATGCGCTTGAATAAAAACCCAAGTTGCCCGACGTGCGGCGACTGCCAAAGGTAATATCCTCATGAAAAAGCCGGATAAATCCGGCTTTTTATTACTGATCGGCAAATCTTTAACTTTTGCCGATTTTACCTTTAACGAGATTGATCACCTTGCCGACCGACGTTAGCAACGCCGATTCGCTATCACCGTGTGGCTCGGTATCGCCAAACGGCTCACCGCTCTTCATCGTATACATATAAATGAAATACCCCAGCGGTGCAAAAGCAAAAATGGCAATAATCAGCATCAACAACACTAATTCAACAACTCCACCCATAATTACCTCCAACTATTTGTTTTTATTTTAATTTAGAATAAGGCCTGAGGCCTCGGGTACTGACTATAACCCCATACCTTATAGGGAACAAGCATAAAATCATGCCTGTCAACCCGTAGCATTAACGTTGGCGAACTTGCTAGCATTTAATGGACCCAAACTGTTTTATGCACCGATCTACGAATATGGACAACAAACAGCAAACCGACTGGCACAGCCAAGCCCCGGAAACAGTATTAGAACGATTGAACGTTAAGCTCGGGCTAGGTTTAAATTCTGACGAAGCCCGGCAGCGCATGGCCACAGCCGGCCGTAATCGCTTAACCGCGCCGCGCGGAAAAGGTCCGTTACTGTTATTGCTAGCGCAATTTAATCAGCCGCTGATTTACATCTTGCTGCTATCAGCGGCCACCACTGCATTTTTAGAAGAATGGACCGACAGCAGCGTCATCTTTGGCGTGGTGATCATCAATGCGGCAATCGGCTTTATTCAGGAAGCCAACGCGCTGAAAGCCATCAATGCCCTGGCACAAACCCTCAATATCAGCACCAACGTCCTGCGCGACGGCCAACGTCGTAGCCTTGCCGCCGAAGAACTCGTACCCGGAGACCTGGTTTTTCTACAATCCGGCGACAAGGTACCGGCCGATCTCAGATTACTACAATGCCGAGAACTGAAAATCGACGAATCCGCGCTGACTGGCGAATCGGTGCCAGCGGAAAAACAGGCGCAAACCCTGCCCCTATCAACCTTGCTGGCCGACCGCTGCAATATGGCTTATTCGTCAACGCTGGTCAGCTATGGCAGCGCGCTGGCGGTGGTAGTCACAACCGGCGATCACACCGAAATTGGCCGCATTAATCGCTTAATTGCCAGTGCCGAACCGTTAGAAACGCCGCTAACGAGAAAAATGAGCCAGTTCAGCCAATTGCTGCTGTGGGTCATCATTGGCTTTGCCTTGCTGACTTTTGCGGTCGGCGTCTGGCGAGGCGAAACCATGCTGGATATGTTCATGGCCTCGGTGGCCTTGGCAGTCGGGGCGATTCCGGAAGGTCTGCCGGCGGCATTAACCATTACGCTGGCTATCGGCGTATCGCGGATGGCTAAACGCAACGCCATCATCCGCAAACTGCCAGCCGTGGAAACCTTGGGCAGCACCACGGTCATCTGTTCCGACAAAACCGGTACGCTGACTCAAAATCAGATGACAGTACAATTCGTCTATGCCGGCGGCGAAGATTTCGAGGTAAGCGGCAGCGGCTACACGCCAGATGGCGATTTTCGCAGTAATCATCGATCGCTAAACCCCGAACAAAAGCCGGCGCTGCTGGAATGTCTAAAAGCCGGCCTGCTTTGTAACGACGCCAGATTAATCGCCGATGTCGACAACTGGCGTATCGAAGGCGACCCGACCGAAGCTGCCCTGCTGGTTGCCGCCCACAAAGCGGGTCTGCATCACGCCAGTGTCAGCGACGATCATCCCCGATTGGACGCGATTCCCTTCGAATCCGAATATCAATTCATGGCAACCCTGCACCACAATCTGACTGAGGATGCCCGGCATATTTATTTGAAAGGTTCCTTGGAAAGTCTACTGGAGCGCTGCGACAATGCCTTCTCCGCAGACATGCAAGCCGTACCTCTTGATAAAAATCGGCTGCTCCAACAAGCCGAAGCGTTTGCCGGCCAAGGTCTCCGGGTATTGGCTTTCGCCCGTACCGAACATGACGACGACGCCATCGAGCATCACGAAGTGCGTAGCGGCCTGACCTTCCTGGGTTTGCAAGCCATGATGGATCCGCCGCGCCCCGAGGCTGCCAAAGCGATTGCGGCCTGTTACCGGGCCGGCATCGCCGTGAAGATGATCACCGGCGACCACCCTGTCACCGCGCTGGCCATCGCTAAACAACTGAGCATGCGCCATACAGAACGAGTCGTCAGCGGCGCCGAATTGCAAGCCATGGAAGAAGCGGACTATCGGGAATTGGTGCAAAACTGTGACGTATACGCCCGCATCGCGCCGGAACAAAAACTGCAATTGGTGCGAGCCCTGCAAGCCAACGGCCATGTGGTGGCAATGACCGGTGATGGCGTCAACGACGCCCCCGCACTTCGGCAAGCCGACATCGGCATCGCGATGGGGATGGGTGGCACCGAAGTGGCCAAGGAAGCCGCAGCGATGGTGCTTACCGACGATCATTTCGCCACCATCGAAGCCGCCGTGGAAGAAGGCCGGGGGGTGTTCGACAATCTGGTGAAATTTATCGCCTGGACCTTGCCCACCAATCTTGGCGAGGGTCTGTTGATCACGGCCGCTGTATTTGCCAATGTCGCACTGCCGATCACCCCCTTGCAAATCCTGTGGATCAACATGACCACTGCGGTCTTATTAGGCCTGATGTTGGCTTTCGAGCCCAAGGAACCGGGCTTGATGCGCCGCAAACCCCGCAGTCCGAAGCAGCCGATCTTGACCAAACATCTGATGTTTCGCATTTGCCTGGTCGGTTTCCTGCTCTTGACGGGGGCCTTTGGCTTGTTCGAATGGGAGTTGTCTCATAACGAACCACTGGCGGTAGCGAGGACCGTGTCCGTCAACGTGTTCGTATTCGGCGAATTGTTTTACCTGTTCAACTGCCGCTCCTTGCAGTACTCGATGTTTCACGTCGGCTTATTTTCCAATCCGTGGCTGATTTTCGGCGTGATATTGATGACGCTGCTGCAACTGCTGTTTACCTACTGGCCGCCGATGCAAGCCTTGTTCGGTAGTGCGGCGATCGGCTGTGACGAATGGCTATTGATTCTGGCGGTGAGCGTAGTGATTTATGCGACCATCGGCCTGGAAAAGCTACTCGTCCGACTTTGGAGTCGGCGCCGGTAAGCCCGACGCCGCATCCAGTGCCTTCAACAACGTTTCCAGGCCTTGCAGGGATTGTTCGGCCGCCGTGCCTTGCGATTCCAGTTGCGCCTTAACAATTGCGCCATCAATCGCCATCGCCGCCGCATTAGCTAATTGCCAACGCGCCAGGCCGTCCGGCAATAACTCGGCAATCGCCCGCGCCATGTCCTGCTTGTGGCTACGGCAAATCGCCACCACATCCGGCAAAGCCCCGCCCAATTCCGCGACAGTATTGATAAAGGCACAGCCGCGATAAATCGGGTTGCAAAACCATTCTGCCATCGTCGCCACCAGCGGCAACAAACCGCCACCCGCACGACCGCCGTGACGTTGTAGCGAATCGGTGAACCAAGACATCCAGCGTTGGTGTCGATAATCCAGAAAAGCCCGGATCAAATCGTTTTTGCTGGGGAAATGCCGATAAAAAGTGACCTTGGTGACACCGGCTTCGGCAATCACCTTATCGATACCGGTAGCTCGGATCCCGTCCCGATAAAACAGGTCATGAGCGGTCAGCAGAATTCTCTCCCGGGCCGGGAGATCAAGGGTTGCAGGAGAAGTAGAAATCATCAATCCATTGTAGACAAGTCTGTCCACTATTGCTACCATCGCCACCAGTAGACAAATCTGTCTACATCCTTATCAACATCAACCCGGAACGCCACTATGGAAACCAAGCCCCCACTACCGCCCTTTACCGCCGACACTGCCGCATTAAAAGTGCGCATGGCCGAAGATGCCTGGAACAGCCGAGATCCGGACCGCGTGGTACAGGTGTATACCGAACATAGCCAATGGCGCAACCGCGCCGAATTTCCGGCCGGTCGCGAACAAATCCGCGAATTCTTGCAGCGCAAGTGGGCCAAGGAACTGGATTATCGGCTGATCAAGGAATTATGGACTTTTACCGATAACCGCATCGCCGTGCGCTTTGCCTACGAGTGGCATGACGATGCCGGCAACTGGTTTCGCAGTTACGGCAACGAAAATTGGGAATTTAACGAATTTGGACTGATGCAACGCCGCTTTGCCAGCATTAACGATTTGCCGATCAAGGAAAGCGAGCGCTCATTTCATTGGCCTTTGGGCCGACGACCGGACGAGCATCCGGGTTTGAGCGAATTGGGACTGTAATGCTGGAACTGTTTGGGCGATCTCAACCACCCAAACAAAAAGGGGCGGATAAATCCGCCCCTAGCGTCAAGCTTGCTACTAATTAGTGGCTGACTTCGACTTTGCCGCCTTTTTTCTGGCCGATTTCGGACAGTGTTTTAGTGAACCAGTCAGTGTCGATATTGAACGGTTTGCCGCCTTTGATGCGTGGGAATTCGATCGCGCGCAACACGTTGCCTTGGTCTTCGTCGTGACCGATCAGACCGGATTCGCGGCGCAATGCACACTCGACCGCCAAGTCGGCGCAGGATTTGATCAAACGCATGTCGTCGATGTTGGCTGCTGAAGCACGGGCGAAATAGCCGGATTTTTGCACCAGCGTTTTTTCCGCACCTATCATTTGCGCGAATTGTTCGCCGAACCATTTGCCGGGATTGACCGCATCCAGCTTGATATGGCCGAACGCGTCGCGCGGCACTTCCTGGCCCTTGGCTTGCAGTTCTTCGACAATGGCTTCCACGCCGGCGCCTTCGGAAACGAAGATGTTGACGCAATCGACTTTATCCATCACCGCGCGCAAACGAGCTGCTTCGGCTTCCAGATCGATCGCCATTTCGGGTACGAATACCGCATGCACGTCATAAGACTCACGGCTCAGACCCAGTTCAGGCAACCACTCGGCTTTATCCAGCAGTTTGCGGTATTCCTGCGCGGTCGCGGCAGTTAGCCAGCCGCAGTTACGACCCATCACTTCGTGGACGATCAGCATGCGCGGGTTGGAATTGTTTTCCGCAACCACGTTCAAGAAGTATTTGGCACCTTGTTCTGCGGCAGTCCAGGCACCCAGCGATTGTTTGATCGGGAATACATCGTTATCGACGGTTTTCGGTAAGCCGATCACGGTCAGGCCGTAGTTGTTTTTCGCCAGGAAGGCTGCCAAATCGGCCGCTGCGGTGTTGGTATCGTCGCCGCCGATGGTATGCAGAATGTCGACGCCGTCTTTAATCAATTGGTCAGCCGCGACTTTTTGCGGGTCTTCGCCTTCTTTGACCAGGCCGCGTTTCACGCAGTCTTTAACATTGGTCAGTTTGACGCGGCTGTTGCCGATCACGGAACCGCCGAAGCGTTGCAGCAAACCGGCTTTTTGACGCACTTCGGCGGTCACGGCATAGGAGTCGCCAAGCAGCAGACCTTTGTAGCCGCCGCGATAACAAATAATTTCGATGCTAGGATCAATTTCTGTGTAGCGTTCAATCAGGCTGCCGATTGCGGAGTTCAGGCAAGGCGCCAAACCGCCGGCCGTGAGGATTGCGACTTTTTTGGGTTTGTTCATGAGCATTTCGAATATAAAGTTAATAAAAAGTGACGGCTCAGTGTGCTAACCATCAGCTATCGCCGCGTTTCAACGCCGGCGTTGCGGGCCTCTCGACCAACGCCCCGGCCAAAACGGTGCAAGCCGCGCGATTCTAACACAAGCTTTTCTTTTATCAGGCACTGATCGATGGTCGCTTACCTCGCCCAGCCTTGGCGGCTGAGCGACAAACATCACGGACAGCCAATCCAGCGCGGCATTCGCCTGGATAAAAGCCGAATAAGTGACCGGTTCAGCCCCGGTCGTGGTAATGCTGATTTTAGTATGGCTGTCGCGATTGCTCAGCGATAGGCACAAGTAATCGCTAAGCCCTGTTTCCGGCTCGGCAAGTAATAAGTCGCCCAAGGACAGAGCCAATCGAGCTCGTCGAGGACCTTGGGTTTGTCGGGGTAATTTGTCTGTCATGGTACTGCTGCTCCGCGCAAATCTAGCTGTATTGCGGGAACAAGCTTATCGTTACGGCGATTATTAGCTAGTGTACCAAGGTTCTAAACCTGCCTATATCAAACAGTTAACGACGCTCCGCCGCCAATCCAGTCGTTGACCAAGCGGCAAAATGCGTCTGGCGCTTCCACGTACAACCAGTGACTGGTATCCGGAATTTCCACGATCCGCGCTTGCGGAAACACCGTATAAATCGCTTCTTCGTCCAGATATTTGGAATTGCCGCCGCCGATGAACAAGGCCGGCTTGGCGAAGCGGGCTTCGCCGGTATCGGGAAACCCAACGATGTGATGGGCATTTTTTTGAATGATGTCCAAATTGATCCGCCAATAATAAGTGCCATCCTTCAACAACAGGTTTTGCAACAAAAACTGCCGATAAGCCAGGTCCGGTATCGATTCAGCCAACGCCTCCTCTGCCTGCTTGCGGTTGCCGATGCTATCCACCGGCAGACTGCTCAGCGCCGCAACCAGATCGTCGAAACTATGCTGATAACTGACCGGCGCGATGTCGGCGACAATCAAATTAGCAACTCGCTCAGGATATTGCAGCGCAAACCACATCGCCGCCTTACCGCCCATGCTGTGACCCAACAAATGCGCGGAGGCAATCCGGTGATTTTCCAAAAACGCCCACAAATCGGCGGCCATACTCGGATAATCCAGCACTTCGGCGTGCGGCGAATTGCCGTGATTGCGCATATCCAGCACATAGACATGATGGTGCTCGGCCAACTGTTTAGCCACGCTCCGCCAATTCCGCGAAGCGGCTAAAAAACCATGCACGATCAGCAGAGGCGTGTCGCCTGGTTCGCCGAAACTCTCATAGGCCAGTTCGATGCTGCTCATTGGCGCTCCATCAAGCAAACCCAAACATCGCGCCCAGTATTCCACCGAACACGCCGCCCCAAACCACCAGCCAGCCAAGATGCTGTTTGATGATAGCCTGCACCATTTCCTTGACCATTTGCGGCGTCAGTTCGCTCAGGCGTCTATCGATCACCATTTCAATTTTGCCGGTCAAGTCCTCGCCGATCTTGTGCGCATTCAAACCTTGTTGCAAAGCATGCTTGAATCGCTCCGATTCCACCATCTCCAACAAGGTGTGCTGCATTTTCTCGGTGAATGGTTGTTTCAACGGCAGCAAGGCTTCCTCGCCACCCATCATCAGCAACATACCGCCAAACGACGAGGCCATGATAGACGCCACCAGACCTTCGTAGACCTTGTCGTAATCGACCGCATTCAACAAGGGTTGCAGATTCAGCACCCTACCGCCTTGCTGCTCTTCCCTTTCGATGAATTGCTCGATATTTTCCACGGTAAAAAACTGCTGCATCATCAAGGCTTTGATCGAGGCTTTAAACTCTTCGAAGCGAGCCGGAATAATCCCGGAACCATACAGAAACGGCACTTTCTCGAACAACATATGGATCGCCAGCCAATTGGTAATCGCCCCGGAAAAAGCAAAAAAGCCGATGGCTTTCAGCGTTTCGGCATAGATCGGACTGAGATAGCCGGCGGCGATGATCAGCAAAGAGATGAAATTGGTTAAAAAGCTTTGGTTCAGTAATTTCTTCATTCGTTATTTGGTTGGTTCGGCTTAGTTTTGAAAAACAATTGTCTGTAGACACTATTTTACCCGTAACGCCTTAGTCGGGTATGCGCCTGCGACAACACCAGCCATGATTGCCGCTACCGAACCGCTTTTCAAGGCCTAAAATCGATAATCTATCGACTCGGCCAACATCGCCACCACCACGGTCAATCAGCCATTAGGATAAGCCGCCACATTCCGCCCCGAATAAAATCGGTGTTATGCTGAGCTCATTCTACTCAAGCCCCAACTCTATCCCACCGGCATGGCCAGTATCGTTATCACCACGCTCAACGCCCGTTATATTCACAGCGCTTTTGGCTTGCGTTATCTGTATGCCAATATGGGCAATCTGCAAGCCGATACGGAATTGCTAGAATTCGGCATCCAACAACGGCCGATCGAGATAGTCGAGAAACTGTTGCAACAGCAAGCCCGGATTATCGGCTTTGGCGTTTATATCTGGAATGTTGCCGAGATTACCGCCATCGTTTCTATCCTGAAACAAGTCGCGCCGGAAATCGTTTTGGTGTTAGGCGGACCGGAAGTCAGCCACCCGCCGGATTTACCGGCTGTCGCCGACCTCGCGGACTTCATCATTACTGGCAACGGCGAAATAAGCTTTCCTGGTTTATGCAAACAATTGCTGGCCGGCGTCAAACCGGAACAAAAAATCGTGACGGGTGAAACCGCGCCGTTGGCGACCTTGGCATCCCCCTATCCGCACTACACCGACACCGATATTCGCCAGCGGATTATCTATGTCGAAGCGTCGCGCGGCTGTCCGTTTAAATGCGAATTTTGCCTGTCGTCGCTGGATACCACCGCCAAGCCGTTTGCATTGGACACATTTTTGCGGGAAATGGAGACCCTTTACCAACGCGGTGCGCGGCACTTCAAATTCATCGACCGCACCTTTAATCTTAAAGTCGATAGCAGCGTGGCAATTTTGGAGTTTTTCCTGGCGCACCTAAGCGACGATTTATATCTGCATTTTGAGGTGATTCCAGACAATCTTCCCGAGCGTCTGAAACAGGCGATCAAGCAATTCCCGCCCGGCGTACTGCAATTTGAAGTCGGCGTGCAAACGTTCGATCCGGCCATTCAACAATTAATCAACCGTAAGCAAGACAACCAAAAAACCCAAGCCAATTTAAGCTGGCTACGCCAACATTCAAATGCTCATATCCATGCCGACCTAATTGCCGGCCTGCCTGGCGATACATTAGGTGGTTTCGGCGCCAGCTTCGATCAACTGATCGCATTAAATCCGCAGGAAATTCAAGTCGGCATATTGAAACGCCTGCGCGGCGCGCCTATCAATCGCCATAATCAAGACTACCAATTACGTTACGACCCCAACCCGCCGTATACGATTCTCCATACCCGCGATCTAGGTTTTGCCGACCTGCAACGCATCAACCGCTTTGCTCGATTTTGGGACTTAATCGGTAACTCCGGACGTTTTGCCGCAACGCTACCGCTTATTCTTGCCGACCGGCCATTTGCGCGCTTCATGCAATTCAGCGACGCGTTATATGCATTAACCGACAGCACCTGGCAAATCGCTTTAAAGCGCTTGTTCGAATTGACTTACACTGCGATGATCGAGACATTAGGGGTGCCTAGTGCGGATACCTTGGTAAACCTAGCTACGGATTACCAGCGTAGCGGCGAAAAAAGCCCGCCCAAGTTTTTACAAACCACCGGGACGGTCGAAACAAAACGCGGTGTAGCTAATAAGAGGCAAAAGCAATATCTATAACCCATAGAATTTGACGATTAGCCTAGGCCGATTACCCGCATTTTGTGTTAAAAAATAGATGTAAATTTTGACAACCAAGATGGTAAATTCGACCATTCAATCTACTCTTTACAATTTGCGGATATAAAAAATGACCTTTCCAAAAAGAATTTCTATTTTAGCGTTGTTATATCTCACATCAAATGCGGCGTGGTCTGAGCCAGTAAACCTTTGTAAAGTTAAAAGAATTTATGACGACGACATTAATGTTCCTGTCAAAATTGAATATGAAGATTGTTCGGGAGTAGCCTTTCGTTGGTATGCCAAGGCTTATGTAAAAGCATCTTGTTGGGAAGGCGCTATTGATTTACTCGAAGGGAAGTGTGAGCTTCATGAAAACGATTACAAGGAAGCTAGCACTGAAAGCCCTGGAACCGAAGAAGCGCAAGAAGAAAAACAGGATTGAAAACCTTTATTGGCTGCTTGTCGGCGAATGGCGCGCATGCCAAATTCAACCGGGGTATTTCAAGGTTCGTCCGCTCTATTGCGGCAAACAAGCTACCCTTTCGAGCTTGTTTCCGGGCTTAATTTACTTGTAATTTTAGATTGAATAACCTGACAAAGCCTACCCGCAAAGAGTTATGCCACACCTTCCTGTTAGCGGCTTGTCCCAGGCTTTGGCTTCGACCACCGCCAGTTTGAGGTTGCGATGCTCCAACATATAGTCGGCAGACAGCGCCTTGCCTCGTTTACCGTGGCCTTCCAGCCTGCCTAGTGTGTCAGGTAGCGACTACCTTCCACCACGCCCCAGCCAGCCACTTTCAGGGCCGGAAGAGTCGGGTTTCGGCTTCGTTCATTTATAGAGCCGAGAACCAGATTTTGATTTTTAACGCCATCAACTTACGGCGCTCTTCCAAAAACTCGCTGAATTCTTTGATCTCACCGTCCAACATGGAAGCAGGAATACAATTCGTCGCCAAATTTGCAATGAGTTCGTCGCGGTTAGTGATGCCGCCGTACTTCTTTGCGCCTCCCTCGCATTGCGCTTTCAACTCAGCAAAATAGACTGTGGGCGATTTTGCGCCAATCGCAATGTTGATCTCGCTCTGAGCGATCACATAGTTCGCAATTTGGTTATAGGTGCCGCGCGACAGACCCTTTTCATCCTTCAGAAATTTGCGCGGATAAACATGATGCACATCGGCACGGTTTAACAGTAAATCGGTAACTGTAATATCTCGGGACAAAAAGCCTTTATCGCCCAGCTTGACTTGAGCCGCTTGATAGCACAAAAAGTACGGGCTGTTGATCGACGACGTATCCATAAACTGCGGCAACATGCCAGTCCAGAAACTGTCGGGCAATTCGTTCGGTATCACCGATTCGATGTAGCTCACCAAGCCACGGCTGCTAATCTGCCGAATGTCGAAATCGAACGTTGACTCCGGTGACCCGCTGTAACGACCGCGCAGCATCGACATGACAAACCAGCGTCGAACAATACGTTCCAAGTCAGCCGCAGGCACATTTTCCGCTCGACCACGTAGATAGACGATATAGGCAAAATTGACCACGTTGCGGCCACCGATCAAACCACTGGTGACGAAACCGGCGAAACGCAGAATCATCGTGATACGGTCAAAATGAGTCTTGTTAATGAATGCAAAAATCCCGTTCTTCAAACGACCAAATGATGCTTCGGCGATAGCGTCTTCAAATTGCTTGGTTTCAAAGTTTCTGCCTGAAAGCAACGCCACTAAGTCCTGCAACTTACCCCGGCCAAACTCCGATGTGAATGCCACGCGCAGCATGTCGGTATAGGTCGGATCGTAAATGTCGTCGTTAACGTCGGCGATCCATTTCATCTTGTCGAAAAACTCTGAACCGACAAAAGCCGTGTCATTCTTCTTAATTTTGCTGATGAACTCAGGCGCAATAGCAAGGTGACAAAAATAATCGATGGCCTTACGCAACAGATTGCCACCATAGGTTTCATTCACCGCGATTTTCGACATGGCAAAGTCGGCTTGCGACAGTGGCGACCCCGCAGAATTGACCCGAATAAAAATCTCCGTCACGGTCTCAATGTCTAAATCTTCAGCCAGTTCTATGATCCCGACATGGTTATGGACGATCCCGCGCAGCTTTTCAATGATTTTGAATATCTTGTCTTGTGTACAGTCTTGGTTGGTCCTACAGTAATCGCTGACTAGCTGAAAAACACTGGTGGCAGGGTTGAACACGCACGCCACGTCCGGTATCCAAGCCACATTTTTACGGATAGCCGGGTTAGCCACTTCAAAGGTTTCTTCCTGCGGATTGAAGGCAATGCGAATCTGCACCGTCTCATAATCTTCGTTCAATACTTCCACACCCAGCAAAGACGCCATCAACGCGGTGACCCGTTGTTGACCGTCGATCAAAATGCGTTTGCCGGTCGAGGTCGTACCGTCCTTCAGTTTGACATTCGGATTGCGCCATGCAATCAAATACCCTACAGGATAACCTTGGTATAGCGAATCCAGTAAGTTACGTACCTTGGTCGCTTCCCAAACAAACGGCCGCTGAATTTCGGGGATGGCAATCTCGCCAGACTTTACCCAGGTTAGCAGTGTTTCAATCGGGTGCGGGGTGACTGAGTAACGCTGGGTAGACATTTATTAACTCCGTTTAATTGAAAGTATCAGCGTCGTTGAGCGCGCTTATTTTACTAGTGGGTGGCTTGAAAACTCGGCGACTGCAACGCATCAGCGGGCGACAGAATGTGTACGCCCAAGGGTTGTAAATCGTTTGCCAGCACCAACAAATCCTGATCGCCGGTAAAACTAGCCAAGGTGTGTTGGCAACCAGTGCCGCGCGGATGAATTTATCGTCGTATGGGTCGCGCGAAAAGGTTTGTTGCTCGATTTCCGCTGACACCGTGCCCCAAAAAGGCGGCAGTGTCGACATCGCGTAACAATTGCTTGCGGTGTTCCAGGTTCAAGTACCGATCGAATTTGGGGCGCCATAAGCGTTCCTGCAATTCGGCAAAGTAGCTAACGTGAAAACCGGCCGACCATGCCTGACCACCTGCCGGGTCAACAACGCCGGTGCGCCGGCATTGCTCAGGAAACCGCTGATCCAGACGTTGGTGTCGACGACAGCGAGGAGTCCTAAGTTTTCAGCTTTCATCCGCCAGCAACTGCTCGAGGATTTCCGGTGTCATGCCGGCTTTCTCGACTGCATCGGCGGTTTCGTCCATGGTTTTGCTCAGGCGGTCGGCGTAAAAGGTTCGCATGGCTTCGTAATCTTCAGCACTGACCATCACGCCGACCACGCGATCATGGCGTGTCACTCGTACCGGTTCGCGCTGGGCGATGTCGAGAAATTCGCCAAAACGGGTTTTGGCTTCGTTGGCGGTAAAGGTTTGCATGGTAGGGTAGCGCCCTGAGGATGGCGGCGTATTGCGACTAATCTAGTCCAAATCGTTCGATCAGGTCAACTTAAACGTCAGAAGTCCCCTACCTTAAAGCTTGCCGCTGAAAGCCTGATGTAGCAGGGATTTTTCAGGTCAGCGCGCGAAAAGTAGCGCTATGATGAAGGCTCACCGAATGGTGATATAACCTGTTGAACACAAAGTGTTTTTGACGTTTTTCTATGGCGTCCCGGATACGATTCGAACGTACGACCTGTCCCTTAGGAGGGGACCGCTCTATCCTACTGAGCTACCGGGACGTTGGGCGGCAATTCTACCATAGCGAGAGACTAGGCTTTCTGTTTTCTGATCTCAACCCGCTCCAGCGAGGTAATAAAATAAGACAGCTTTGATTGGCTTTTTGAGGATAGATTTTCGAAAAGCCCGCCAATTTGAACTTTCGATGAGCCCGCCGAGGCTGACTTGACAAAACGTACCGACAAATCGAAGTCCATTACATAATTTTCAAAATTGATTTGGCAATTTTTAATCCTGTCGCCGCGCTGTACCCTGGCTCTGTTAATCGGCACACTGATACCGGCCCCGCCTCTCGACAAATCAAAAAGATAACCGCCGATTGATATACCCGTGCGCTGTACGACACCGCCAAACGGAATATCGATAGAACTGATTTCCAACCGCGGCGAACGCCTGCGCTGTGGATAAAAAATGCGCTCCGGCAATGGTGCCTTGTAATAGTTGATACCGCGGGAATGACCGATTTCAATATCCGTCAGATTGAACGATAAATGTATACCTTTATGAAAGGTAGAGAGTTTTAGCGATCTGCTGTGCAACAAAAGGTCGTTACCGTGTTTGGGCATTAGCTCATCGAGAATAATGGAATTTTTATCCAACTTAACCCCAAGTATCGACGAGCTGAAATCCTCAGCCGAACCGTCGACCTGAACACTACACAAGGGTGAACTATTTTCGATTTCGCAAAGTAACTTGGCGATTTTTTCTTGATCGGTAAGAAAGTTAGGATTTTCAAAAGTTAACAGATCGTCTTCGCTGGAAACAGGCGCCGACTCAATCGGTTTTGAAAATAAATGCTTAAGTTTTCCCAGCATGCGAAGCGGCCTATCTATTGATTTAGGCGAGCAGTCTACACTGAAATTAATGTGTGCGAAAACAGCTCGTTTCGGGTGACGCCGTCAGGCCCATACGTCGCTGCTAATGGCGATTTGCCTCTAAGAATTTGCAGCGATCGCTGAGTATGCCGACTCAGCAACGCAATGCTAGCGCCGTTTTGTTCGTTAACGGCCCGGCATTTTTCGGCAAGCTTGGAGATACGATGCCAGCAATTCCAGGTCTCGGATATATCGATGCCCGTCTCTTTGGCTTTGATAAGATAAGTTTTGATGCCGTCGTTACCGATCGCCAACTGCTCGGTGGCAAGCACCTGACCCAGTTGCTTGGTGAATTGCTCAAGTTGAACAACCAGATCTTTTTTATTGGCGGCAATCGCCGAAATAACGTCCGGATCGACTGTTTGTTTTAGTTTATCGGATTCGGCATTTAACAACTCAAGCAAATTCTGCGTGACGTTTAAACCGTTGTTCAATAATTTTTCGGTGATTAAATAGGTTTTCTCTATCATGGCGTCATGAGCTATTAGTTAACTGTTTTTCGAATTGCAATATTTTCCCGGCAACGCTCTCGGCATTGACCTGATAGCTGCCTTCCTGCAATGCCGCTTTTATAGCTGCAACACGATCCTCGTTCACCACGGAAGCAGCAGCGCTTGCGGCGGTAGCCGACTTAATATCCTGCGCGGCCGCGGTGATCTCGACTGTGTCCGCAGAGAGCCCATTTGCAAGCTTCTCTTTAAGTCCGACCGAGTCTTTAACCGCTGATTTTGCCGGCAGCGGAGCACCAACAGGGTTACCGGTGATGGATTCGATAGCCATGACGAAATTCCTAAATGAGTTTTATCTGAAGCATTTAGCGGCATCATCATAAATTCCTTTAATAGTCGATTAAAAATAAACCGAAACCTGACCGGCATCGACGACAGTCGCCTGTATCACCCGTTGCGACGACATATTTTTCACATTGATTTTCTGGCCCTTGGCACCATCCGCCATCGCGGTACCGATCGCGCTGATCAACATACCGGCCTTGGCCGATTGAATCGTTACCCGCTCACCTCTTTTCACCAGCGTCAAATCGGCATAATGCTGTCTATTAAGTACACTGCCGGCAGGAATGTTGCGGACAGCCTGCTTATTAACGATATCTTCCGGCTCGACCAAATAACCTTGTTGCAATAAGCCGGTGTCGCGAGCCTCAACACCGAGATACTCCGCACGAATAATATCGTTACGATTCAGGGACTTTTTCAATACCAACACATCTTTAAAGGCCTTCACAGACACCGTGCTATAAATCGTCCACCCTTTCTCGCCATGGCATCGCACCCCAACCGTATTCCGGCCGGGTTTAATGTCGCCGGATTGGCCAAAGACCTGCAAAGCTTGCTCGCACTGCGGTAGTTGCAGATGCGGATCGATTTGCACTCCGCCGATTTCATACTTGCCCCCTGGCTCAAGGCTTGCATTTACATATTGGTTAACCGAATTCTGAATCGACGGCACCGATTGCATCGGTGCCGCGCACACCATTTCGGAAGCCAGCTGCAAAATGAACAGAAATTTAATGTTCTTCATATTAGTCGCCATTTTTTTGACTCACACCATAGCTTGAGCACAAAACATACCAATAATTTTCTAAAGTAAAACAAAGCAAAGTCGCTATAATTGCGATCAGCGTATTTCAGGGGGTTTTATGGCCGGAGTGTTAGAGGGAGTCGATCAGCGCACCAAACTGGCAGGTCACAATAGATTCGAATTACTGTTGTTTAAACTGGTCAGCAAACAGCGTTTTGGAATTAACGTTTTTAAAGTCCAAGAAGTCATTCAATGCCCACCTTTAACCCAAATTCCCAATTCCCACTCGGTGATTTGCGGAGTCGCTCACCTGCGCGGTAAAACCATTCCGGTATTGGATTTGTCCATGGCTATCGGCATGCGACCCTTAGCGCGCGACACCGGCTGTTACGTGATCGTCACCGAGTACAATCGCTCGATTCAAGGCTTTCTGGTCGGCTCGGTAGACCGGATCATCAACATCGGCTGGGAACAAGTTAAAGCCCCCCCCAGCGGTGCCGGTAAAGAAAGCTATCTGACCGCCGTTACCGAAATTGAGGGCGAGTTGATCGAAGTGATCGATGTCGAAAAGGTCATGAAAGAAGTCATCGGCGGCCGCGAAGACGCCTCCGCAGACGCCATCGACGCCGATGTGAGCGGCAAAAACGATCATATCCTGGTGGTCGACGATTCCTCGGTCGCCAGAAATCAGGTGAAAAGAGTCTGCCAACAAATTGGCATAGAATGCACACTGCTCAAAGATGGCCAGGAAGCCTGGGATCATTTGAACACGCTGGTCGCCGAAGGCATCAATATTCAGGATCGTTATTCAATGATCATTTCCGACGTGGAAATGCCGCGCATGGATGGCTATACCCTGGCCACCAAAATCAAGGCCGACCCAAACATGAAACAGGTCTACCTGATTCTGCACACCTCGTTGAGCGGCGTATTTAACACCGCGATGGTTCAAAAAGTCGGCGCCAACGAATTTTTGGCTAAGTTCGATCCCGATTCCTTAATGCATTCTATTCAGCAACAACTCAAGCTTTATCATGCCGCGCGCAACTGACAAAAAAAACCTCATCTCCCGCTCCATCGCTTAATCTAAACATGTTCAAATCAGCTGACTCCGGCAACAGCATCGGCAAAAATATCGACATTTCCGCCGAGGAATATCAGGCCATTCAGCAATTCCTCAATCAAAGCTGCGGTATCGCACTAGGCGAAAACAAACAGTATCTGGTGAAAAGCAGATTACTACCTTTGCTGGGTAAATTTGAATTATCGAGCTTCACTGATCTCACCAAAGTCTTGCAATCCAGCGCATTTTCTTCGCAGAAATTAAAAAGCGCGGTTATCGACGCGATGACCACCAACGAAACTTTCTGGTTTCGTGATGAACGCCAGTTTGCCGAAATTAGGGACAAAGTACTCCCTGAGCTACTCAAGCAAAAAAACGGCAGCATCCGGGTTTGGTCGGCGGCCTGCTCATCCGGCCAAGAACCTTATTCGATCAGCATCTGCGGCCTGGACGCCCTTAAAGCCAGTGCAAAAAACAGATCACTGCAAATTATCGGCACCGACATTTCCGAAGCGATATTGGAAGAGGCCAAGAAAGCGGTGTATTCGGAAGCCGCATTGGCCAGAGGCGTCGATGAAATCACTAAGGCCCGCTACTTCCACAAAAGCTACGATGGCTACACGCTCAACCCCGAAGTCAGCCAACAAGTCCGCTTTCAGCAATTCAATCTACTCAAGTCTTTTACAGCACTGGGACGTTTCGACATCATCTTTTGCCGCAACGTACTGATCTATTTTTCCGACCAGGTCAAACGCGACATCTTGACCCGAATGGCCGACAGCCTGGAGCCAGGCGGTTATTTATTCCTCAGCAGCACCGAAGCCATGCCGGCCGGCATACACGCCTTCGAGCTGGTCCGCTCCGGCCTAACCAGCTACTTCAGAAAAATCGGTTAATACCTCCGTCGATTTATTGACGATATTATTAAGCGGCAGTTTTTTGCCGCCCCGCCTCAACCGCAATTTTTTGACGCCAGCCCCTTCCTCAAAATTATCCATGCCTGTGAAATTAAAGTAGATTTTTTTTATGGCATGTTTACTGCTTTTTATGTTTAAAAAACACATGAGGTGGCAAATATGGCAATCAATTTCGACAATGCCTTGGGCATACATCCGCAGGCTTTAGCGTTGCGAGAAAAACGCGGCGAAATCCTGGCTTCCAATCTGGCCAACGCCGACACCCCCGACTACAAAGCCCGCGATCTGGACTTCAAAACCGTATTCCAGCAAACCCTGGCCGGCAAGAGTTCAGAAATCAACCGTAGCCAGCAAGGGCACTTAGCCAACCCAAACAGCGTGCTCGGCGCCGACCTGCTCTATCGCAATCCACAGCAGGCTTCGCTAGACGGCAACACCGTCGAAACCCATATCGAGCAAGCCAAGTACGCCGAGAACGCCGTGCAATACCAAGCCAGTTTGCAATTTATCAACGGCAAGTTTTCCGGGCTGATGTCAGCCATCAGAGGGGAATAATCATGTCCACATTCCGAATCTTCGATGTCGCCGGTAGCGGCATGAACGCACAAACCCTGAGACTAAATCTGGTAGCGAGCAATATTTCCAACGCCAACAGCGTCAGCAGCAGCATCGGCCAGGTCTACAAATCCCGTCAACCAGTGTTTGCCGCCGAGCTGAAAAACATCATGGACAAAAACAACGCCGCCAGCGGCGTCAATGTGCTGGGCGTCGTCGAAAGTCAGGCGCCGCCGGTAATGGAATATGCGCCTAGTCATCCACTGGCCGACGCCACCGGCTATATCTACAAACCCAACGTCAACACCGTGGAAGAAATGGCCAATATGATGTCGGCCACCCGTTCCTATGAAAACAATGTGGAGGTGTTGAACACCGCCAAAAACCTGATCCTGCAAACCCTAAAAATGGGAAGTTGAGGCTAACGTATGAGCGCCAGCGCAATAGACACTTTTAACAAGCTGGGCTTGGCCACCACCAGTTCCAGCACCTCGAAAACCGGCCAAAAACAAACATTGGAGCAAGATCAGTTCTTAAAACTGCTGACCACCCAGTTGACCCACCAGGATCCGATGAAACCGATGGAAAACGGCGAATTTCTTGGCCAAATGGCGCAATTCAGTACCGTCTCCGGCATCCAGGATTTACAGGCTTCGTTCAAGGATTTTGCCACTTCGATCAGTTCCGCTCAGGCGCTGCAAGCGGCCGGACTGGTGGGACACGACGTGTCGGCTCCCAGCCAAGAAGCACTATTGTCCGCCGGCGGCAGCGTGTCGGGCGACTTTGATTTGCCCGGTAGTTCACCCAATGTCAGCGTCAAAATCATCGATTCCGAAACCGGAGAAACCATTCGAGATATTGACTTGGGTACCCAAGCCTCGGGCACAACCGCTTTCCAATGGGACGGCATGGATAACGATGGTCAATTTGCCAATCCTGGGATTTATAAAGTCGAGGCTAGCGCGTGGCTAGACGGGAAAAACACCAATCTCGCCACCAATATCAAATCTCGGGTGCAAAGCGTGACCATGGGCAGCGGCAGCACCGGATTGCAAATCAATCTAGTCGGTGTCGGCTCGGTGAAATTCAACGAAATCAAGCAAATTTTATAGTTAGGAGAGCGTCATGCCTTTTACAACAGCACTTAGCGGCTTGAATGCCGCATCCAACAATCTGGCGGTAACCGGCAACAATATCGCCAACGCCAATACTACTGGTTTTAAGCGCTCACGCTCCGAATTCGCTGATGTCTATGCCACCAGTCTCGGCGGTGTCAGCAATACAACACCGGGTGCTGGCGTCCGAGTCGCCAATGTCGCCCAACAATTCAACCAAGGGAATTTATCGTTCACCGATAACAATCTCGACCTGGCCATCAGCGGCGAAGGCTTTTTTACACTAGCCAAAAGCCCTAGTGAAGTCAACGACTTGTCATACACCCGCGCGGGCGAATTTAAACTGGACAAGGATGGTTACATGGTGAATAACCAGGGGGCGGCGTTACTAGTCTACAGACCAAACGGCACCGCCGTTAGCGACGGGTTTAGCGTCGGCGTCACCCAGCCCGTGCAAATCAACACCTTGACTGGATTGCCATCGGCAACCGACAGCGTCGAGATTACCGTCAACGTCAATGCCAATGACACGGTGATACCAGCCGCGACTGTTTTCGATCCAACCAACAGCAATAGTTATAACAGTCAAACCTCCGTAACGACTTACGACTCTCTGGGTTCACCGCATATTCTGACCACGTATTTTCGCAAATCCGCCGCCAACACCTGGAACGTTTATCACTATATGAGCGAACCTGCGACCCCCGATACCAAAACATTGGTCAACGTAGCGGGCGGCAACGCCGACGGTTCGGGCACGATGACTTTCGATTCCGGCGGTAAATTGACCGCTCCAACCAATCCGTTTGCGCTGAGCAGTTATACCATTCTGCCGGCAACTGGCGCCGCGCCGATTACCATTACCTCAATGGACTACACCGGCTCCACCCAGGTCCAACAAAAATTCAGCGTCAACGCAATGACTCAAAACGGCTTGCCCGCCGGACGCTTGACCGGAATCGATATCGATGACGAAGGTGTAATCTTTGCCCGCTTCAGTAACGGCGGCTCGCAAACCGTCGGCAAGGTCGCCCTGACTCGCTTCCCGAATACCAACGGTCTCGCCAAACTGGGCGATACCACCTGGGGACAAAGCGCCAGTTCCGGCGAACCGATCCGCGGTGAAGCCGGTTCCAACAACTTTGGTGGCATTCAGTCCGGCGCGCTGGAAAGTTCCAACGTTGACTTATCCGCGCAATTGGTCAATCTGATCGTGGCCCAGCAACACTACCAAGCCAACGCTCAAACGATCACCACCGAAAATACCATCATGCAAACCATCCTCAACATCCGATAGATGCTAGATTGATGCTAATGGAGACACATTATGGACCGTAGCCTATACATTGCCATGAACGGCGCCAAGCAGACTTTGCTGGCGCAAACGGCTAACGCCAATAATTTGGCCAACACCCAAACCACTGGCTTCAAATCCGATTTCGAGCAGTTTCGGGCCATGCCGGCCTTCGGTCCCGGTTATCCGACGCGAGTCTATTCGATGACCGAACGGCCAGGCAGCGATCTGTCGTCCGGCGGCTTGCAAACCACCGGACGCGACCTGGATATCGCCATCAATGGCGAGGGCTGGATCGCGGTAAGAGCTGGCGACGGCAGCGAGGCTTATACTCGGGCCGGCGACTTGCGTATTACCCCCGACGGTCTATTGGAAAATGGCGCCGGCCAGCAAGTGATCGGCGAAACCGGCGCCCCCATCGCGATTCCGCCGGCACAGAAAGTAGAGATCGGCCGCGACGGCACCATCAGCATTATCCCGCAGGGCTCTAACGCCACGGTCACCGCACTGGTGGACCGAATCAAACTGGTCAACCCCGGTAACGACGCGCTAGAAAAACGCGAGGACGGCCTGATGCACCTCAAACAGGCCGGCGGCCCGCCGATTCAGGCCGACGCCAACATCAATCTGATTCAAGGCTCGCTGGAATCCAGCAACGTCAACGCCTTGTCGGCAATGGTGGAGATGATAGAACTGTCCAGAAATTTCGAGCTGCAATCGAAAGTGATGAAGAACATCGACAACGTGGCCGGCTCCGCTACCAAATTAATGCAAATGGCATAAAACCTGCATTAATCCTGACAAGACAAAAAAATGTCAGTCAGGAGGCTTTATGACAGAGCGCGCATTATGGGTGGCCAAATCCGGTCTCGATGCCCAACAAACTCGAATGGCGGTTATTTCCAATAACCTGGCCAACGTCAACACCACCGGCTTTAAAAAAGGCCGGCCGATTTTCGAAGACCTGATCTATCAAAACATCCGTCAGGCCGGCGCCCAATCCACCCAGAACACCCAATTGCCCACCGGTTTGCAACTAGGTACCGGGGTTAGAACCGTTGCCACCGAAAAGCTGCACACCCAAGGCAATATCCAGCAAACCGAAAACTCGCTGGATGTGGCAATTAGTGGCCGCGGCTTCATGCAGATTCTGATGCCCAACGGCGACATCACCTATACCCGCGATGGTTCTTTCAAGCTGGATTCTAATGGCCAGGTGGTCACCTCGGGCGGCTTACCGCTGGAACCGGCCGTATCCGTGCCGCAAGACACCACCAGCCTGACCATAGGCCGTGACGGCACCATCAGCGTACAGCAGCCCGGCAGCCCGGCCGCGGTGCAAATCGGCCAAATTCAGTTGGCGGACTTCATCAATCCGGCCGGCCTGGAACCGATAGGCGAAAACATGTTCCGGCAAACGGTTGCCAGCGGCGCGCCGGTGATCGGCAACCCCGGCGACAACGAACTGGGCGTGACCTTCCAAGGCTCCTTGGAAACTTCCAACGTCAATGTGGTCGAAGAGTTAGTCAACATGATTGAAACCCAGCGCGCTTACGAAATGAACTCCAAGGCGATTTCGACGACGGACGAAATGCTGTCGTTCGCCACACAACAATTATAGGGGGTGGATCATGAATAAAATCCTATTGATCGGCTTGTTAGCCGGCTCCTTGTTCGGCTGCGAAACATTGCCGAAGCGCGACCCAGACTTCGCCCCGGTTCAGCCTGCGGACCTGCGGCCACCGACCAGCCATAACGGCGCGATTTTTCAGGCCGGTTACGACATGCGTCTGTTCGAGGATTACGCCGCTAGGCGAGTGGGCGATATTTTGACTATCAAACTGCTGGAAGCCACCACGGCCCTGAAAAAAGCCAATGCCAGCGAAACCAAGGACACCAATGTCTCGGTGACTGCCCCTACCCTGTTCGGCATGGCCAGCAGCGCGGTACTGGGTCATGACCTGGAAACCTCGATGCAGGCCAATAGAACCTTTAAAGGCCAAGGCGACGCGCAACAAAGCAACAGTTTGAAGGGCGACATCAGCGTCACCGTCGTCGAGCTATTGCCCAATGGCAACTTAAAAGTGCGCGGCGAAAAACGGGTGACCTTAAACGACGGCGACGAATATGTCAGGGTCTCGGGCATCGTCAGACCCTTTGACATTGACACCAACAACAGCCTTCCTTCTTCTAAATTGGCCGATGCAACCATTATGTATACTGGCGAGGGAGGCGTACATGATCCCAGCAAAGTGGGCTGGCTGGGACGGATTTTGCTAAGCCCGTTTTTCCCATTCTGATTTGCGATAGACAGAGGAACAGCTCATGAACAAGTTACTAATCGCATTACTATTGCTGGCTAGCTTGCCGGCACACGCCGAGCGGATTAAAGACATCGCCTCGATCAATGGTGTGCGCAGCAACCAACTGGTGGGCTATGGTCTGGTGGTTGGCTTGGATAAATCCGGCGACAAAACTATTTTTACCGGCCAAACCTTGCGTAACTTGATGGGCAAGAGCGGTTTAACCCTGCCGCCCGGCGTCGACCCTAAATCGAAAAATATCGCCGCCGTCAGTGTTCACGCCGATTTACCGGCATTTGCCAAACCAGGTCAAAAAATTGACGTTACCGTATCGTCGGTCGGTGACGCTAAAAGCCTGCGCGGCGGCTCGCTGCTGATGAGTCCGTTACGCGGTGCCGACGGTAAGGTCTATGCGGTGGCGCAAGGCAATCTGGTGGTAGGCGGCTTGAGCGCAGGCGGCCAAGACGGCTCAAAAATCACCGTCAACAATCCGCTGGTGGGTCGCATCCCGAATGGCGCCAGCGTCGAGCAAACCGTATCCACGCCGTTCGAACAAGGCAATGAACTAATCTTTAATCTGAATACCGCCGATTTCACCACCGCCAACCGCATGGTGGAATCGATCGACAAAGCGCTTGGCGCCGGCACCGCATCCGCCATCGATGCCACTTCGGTCAGTGTCAGAGCGCCCGCCGATGTCAATCAGAAAGTCAGCTTCGCGGCGATACTGGAAAACATTGAGGTGACACCAGACGATGCGCCCGCCAAAGTGATCATCAACTCGCGCACCGGCACTGTAATCATCAATAGTAAGGTGAGAGTGCAACCTGCGGCGGTATCTCACGGCAGCCTGACGGTGACCATCAACGAGAATCCGCAGGTCAGCCAACCCAACCCACTATCCGACGGCAACACGGTAGTTACGCCGCAATCCGACGTGACTATAAAAGAAGAAAAGAACCATATGTTTGTCTTCAACCCCGGCATTTCCTTAGATGAAATCGTGCAGGCCGTAAACAGCGTCGGCGCCGCACCCAGCGACCTAGTGGCGATACTGGAAGCATTGAAATCCGCGGGCTCGCTGCGAGCCGAGTTGATCGTGATATAGCAAGGTTCAAATTTGAACCCGATAGGAGATTCCCATGTTAAATACCGATACTGCCAACATTTACACCGATTTCAGCGGTTTGGCGAAACTGAAGCAAAGCGCCCGCGAACAATCGCCCGAGGCGATCAAGGAAGTCGCTAAGCAGTTCGAATCGGTGTTTTTAAACATGGTGATGAAAAACATGCGTCAGGCCAAATTGGCCGATGGTATCCTGGACAGTCAGCAAGGCCAGTTTTTTCAAGATATGTACGACCAGCAAATGGCCGTGCATCTGGCCGGTAAACCCGGCATTGGCTTTGCTGATCTGATTGCCAAACAGTTATCGCCTAAACGAAACCGCGAAGACTTAAAAGACGATGAACTGGCGATCGACGATTACCTGAATCGAGCCGCCGGCAGCGGCGCCAAAATCGGCACGGGCGTCGCCAAACCGCAAACGGCGACCGCCGATACTGCCGAGCAAAAACCGCTGGACGCCTCGGGACTGAGCAGCCTGGAACGCAGTTTGGCACGCTTGGAACGCAGCCAGCAAATCGCGGCCGGCCAATGGCAAACTCTGGACGATACACTACAGAACGACGGAGATCAGCCGCTAACATCGAAGCAGGCGTTCGTGAATCAGTTATGGCCACATGCCCAACAAGCGGCGCGGGCATTGGGCGTCGATGCCAATCTGTTGCTGGCGCAAGCCGCGCTGGAAACTGGCTGGGGGCAATCGGTGATTAAAAACGGCCAAGGCGAAAACAGTTTCAACCTGTTCAACATCAAGGCCGACAGATCCTGGCAAGGCAAACAAGCCAAAACAATGACGCTGGAGTTCGATGGCGGCGTGGCCAAAAAAGAAATGGCCGGTTTCCGCGCTTACGATTCTTATAAAGACAGCTTTGACGATTACGTGAATTTTATTAAATCCAATCCTCGCTATAGCGAGGCGCTTAAAAAGGCCGGCAATGCTAGACAGTATATGCGAGAATTACAAGAAGCCGGTTATGCCACGGATCCGAGATACGCGGAAAAAATCATGAGCATTTATCATAGCCAAATCGCCGACCAACCATTGGCTAGCGCTGGGTAGGGGGAAATATGTCAATCGGCATTCTAAATACCGCATTATCCGGATTGGCGGCTTTTCAGCGCTCCCTGGAAACCACCAGTAATAACATCGCCAACGTCAACACCGAAGGTTATAGCCGGCAAAGAACCGAGCTGGCCACCCGTCCCGAGCAATATACCAGCGGCGGTTATCTAGGCACCGGTGTTAATGTGGTGAATATCACCCGCAGTTACGATCAATTCATCACCAGCCAGGTTCGCGCCAGTACTTCGGCGTTTTCCGAGGTGGATAGCTATCACTCGCTGGCGTCGCAAATCGACAAATTGCTCGCCGATGAGGCTACGGGCTTATCGTCATCTATGAAATCGTTTTTTAACGCAGTCAACGACGTCGCCAACGATCCGAGTTCAGCTCCGATCAGAAACGTTTTGATCAGCGAAGCCGATGGTTTGACCAACCACTTCAACACGATGGGTGCCCGACTGGATGAGATCGAGCAACAGGTCGACAGCAATCTGGAGACTGGTGTTGGCGATCTAAATAATTATGCCGCCGCCATTGCCAAACTCAATGTGCAAATCGTCGATTATATTGGCCGCGCTAATGGCCAACAAATGCCGAACGACCTGCTTGACCAGCGCGATGAGTTGCTCAGAAAAGTCTCCGAAAAAATCGATACTTCCGTGGTAAGCCAAAGCGACGGCTCGGTCAGCGTGTTCATCGGCCAAGGCCAACCTTTGGTCCTGGGGCCTACTGCGTCGAGCTTGTCCTTGGTCGGAAACGCCTCCGACCCGACTCACATGCAGATTACCTTGAATGGCTCGGATATTACCGATATGCTTTCTGGCGGCCAACTCAGCGGCAATCTGCGCTTTCGCGACGAAGTCCTCTACCCCGCGCAACGCCAATTGGGGTTATTGGCGCTCGGCCTGGCCACCGAATTCAATAATGTCCACCAAAACGGTTACGATCTGGATGGCGATACCGGCCTGAACTTTTTTGACTTGGGAACACCGACGGTGCAAGTATTGGGAAAAACCACGGACGCTACCTTAGTGGCGAGCGCGACTTTCGTGGCACCGACTTCGTCGGCAAGCCTAGGCACCTCTTATCGGATTAATGTCACTGCGGGAGGCTTTGACCTCACTAATTTGAGCGATAACAGCAGTAACTCTTATGGATCGCTGGCCGCTTTACAGACCGCCACGCAGGCTTTTGGATTCGACATCAATTTTTCTGGCGGCAGTTTGAACGCTGGTGATCAATTCGAGGTCAGTCCATCTATGAATGCTGCTCGTAGCCTGGAACGTAGCTCGGACATTAACAGCTCGCGGGACATCGCGGCCGCTACCGCTAGCGGGCTAACCGGCGACAATCGTAACGCTCTTGACTTGGCGAAATTGGAAACCGCAACCCTGATGCAAAACGGCAAAATAACGTTTACTCAAGTTTACGGACAATTGGTGACAGAGGTTGGCGGAAAGACGAATACGGCCTTGGTCAGTCGTTCCGCGCACGACGTGTTGCTGGAGAATGCAACCACCGCCAAGGAAAATTTATCGGGCGTGAATCTTGACGAAGAGGCAGCCAATTTAATCAAATTCCAAAACTCGTATCAGGCGGCGGCAAAGGCGGTTTCTGTAGCCAATACCCTGTTCGACGCGCTGATTGGAGCGATCCGTTAGGAGGCAGTATGCGTATTTCGACCACATGGCAACATCAAGTGAGCGTCACCCAAATGCTCAAGCAGCAAAGTAAGCTGACCGACACCCAGTTAAAAATGGCGTCCGGAAAAAAATATCTGACGCCGTCGGAAAATCCACAAGCTGCCGCCAGTTTGATCGACTTTAACCAGCGCATCAAGGTTTACCAGCAATATCAGGACAATATCAGCACGGTCCGGCAACGGCTGGACCAGGAAAACAGTGGCCTCGATGCGAGTATTGAGGTCATCATGCAGATTCGCGATTTGGCATTGCAGGGTTTCAACGATATCAACCAAGGCACCAACAGACAGCAAATTGCCGGCCAGATCGATCAATTGAAAGAACAGCTACTGACCATCGCCAACACCCAGAATCCGAATGGCGAATATATTTTTTCCGGTTATGCCAGCGATCAACAGCCGTTTGACAGCAGTTACGCTTATCAAGGCGATAAGCAACGCAGCCTCTCCATCGGACCGGCGCGGACCATGGCCGACGGCGACAAGGGGGACGAGGTATTTGGCGCAGCCGTTGCATCGCCGGTTGCCGGCAGCATTACCAATGTATTTCAGGCAATCACACAATTATCAACCGATTTGAAAGCGAATGCCCCTAAAAACGCCTCAATGACCGACTTGGACAACACCTTGAATCTGTTGAGTAAAACCCAGGCGTCGGTCGGTTCTCGCTTGAACACCTTGGATATACAGGAAAGCCTCAACGAGGACTACATCATCGACTATAAATCCATGGTTTCCGAAATCGGCGATCTGGATTATGCCGAGGCCGTTAGCAACTTCAATTTGCAGCAAGTGGCGTTACAAGCCGCCCAACAGGCTTTCAGCAAAGTACAAAACCTGTCTTTGTTTAATTATATTGCCTAGCAGAGCGGCTATCGACTGAACAAAAGGAGATGGGGGGCGAAATCCCCCTCTTGTCCCATTAACCCGCTTTTCAGAAAAAGCCCTCGCTGATGAAGCAAATGGCGGCCGATAGCATCTGACGACCCGCAATTAGATTCGGCACCAGCAAACCAATCAATCAGCCTTTACGGGCGGCAATGGCTTGACTGAGTTGGTAAACCGCCATCGCATATAGTGGACTGTGGTTATAGCGGGTAATGACATAGAAATTGTGCAGCCCCAACCATAAATCCTCACCCTCTTGTTGCTGGTAAGCCAGTAGTTTGACCATTTCGCTGGCGGCCAATTGCGCCGGTATATCCACCGCCATGCGGCGCAACTCGCCGACGCTGACATCGGGTTTGACGCCTTTGCCAAGCGCTTGCCGGTACGCTTCGCCACGGGCGCTAACCGGATAGGCTATAGGTGCACCGGCCCGCCACTGGTTGCGTACGAAATAATTAGCGACGCTGGCGATCGCATCGGCGCTATTGGTCCATATGTTGCGTTTGCCGTCCATATCCAAATCCTTGGCATAGCCGCGAAAACTGCTCGGCATGAATTGCGGCAAACCCATCGCGCCGGCATAAGACCCCATAGGCTGCAGCGGGTCGATACGCTCTTCCCGAGCCAGCAACAAAAACTGTTCCAATTCTTTCAGGAAAAATTCGCTGCGTGGCGGATAGGCGAAAGCCAAGGTTGCCAGCGCATCGATTACCCTGTATTTGCCGGTAAATGCGCCATATTTAGTTTCCACGCCGATGATGGCGATGATGATTTCCGCCGGCACGCCGTATTGACTTTCCACCGCCTTTAACGCTGCTTCGTTATCCTTCCAGAACTGCACGCCGCCGGCGATACGGGCTTCGGTCATAAATATCTCGCGGTACTGAAACCAGGGCTTGCCTTCGGCCGGTTTGGACATCGCATCCAGAATCGGCTGCTGAATCTGCACCACTTTGAACAACTTCCTCAATTCAACTTCATTGAAATGCTGCTGCTTGACCATATTACCGATAAATTGCTTAAAACTGTCGGTCTCGGCGACTTCGGCCTGCACCGGTTCAAAACGCAGCAAACCAGCGGCGATCAGCGTCAATAGGGATAAACTTTTTTTAATTTTCATAAGCGCGACTTAAACGGGTAATAATTTACGGTGAGTATGGATGGACATCAAAATACCAAAGCCCGCCATCAACGTCACCATCGAGGTTCCGCCGTAACTGATCAGCGGCAGCGGCACACCCACCACCGGCAATACGCCGATCACCATACCGATATTGACGAACACATACACAAAGAAGGTAAAGGCCAAGCTGCCGGCCAACAATCGGCAGTAGGTATCCTGAGCCTGCACGGCGATATAAAAACAGCGGCTGATAATCAGCAAATACAACAGCAATAACCCAACGCAGCCGAACAAACCGAATTCTTCTGCAAATACCGCGAAGATAAAATCGGTGGAGCTTTCCGGCAGAAAATCCAGTTCCGCCTGACTGCTGCCCAGCCAGCCCTTACCGTTGATGCCGCCGGAGCCGATCGCGATTTTTGACTGGATGATGTGGTAGCCGGCCCCCATCGGATCCGCTTCCGGGTTCATGAAGGTCAACACCCGGCTACGTTGATATTCGCGCATGAAATGCCATAGCACCGGCGTCAAGGATGACAATAACACCAGGCAACCGAGCATGAACCACCACGACAAACCGGCAAAAAACAATACAGCCGCACCGGAACTCGCTACCAGCAGAGATGTCCCCAGATCCGGTTGCTTGGCGATCAGCAGCACCGGCAAGATGAGCAGTATGCCGGCCCCCAGCACTTGCTTGGGTTTGGGCGGCAAAGCATGTTCGGATAAATACCAAGCCACCATCATCGGCGCGCTGATCTTGGTAAACTCCGAAGGCTGAAAACGAAAAAGACCCAAATCTAACCAACGCTGGGCGCCCATACTGATTTGCCCCATCACCGCCACCGCCACCAGCAACAGTACGCACACCGTGAACAAGGCCACCGAAAAACTTTGAAAGCGGCGCGGATTGACATGTGCCAACACAATCATCAACAACAGCGCGAAACCCATCCGAGTCGCGTGCCGAATCAATAACGGAATCTCCTGGCCGCCGGCGCTATATAAAATGACGAAACTGGCCGCGCAGATTAACAGCAGTCCAATAAACAACGGAATATCGATATGCAGCTTTCTGAGCAAATTCCCGAGCAGCGACGGCGCCTGGAACTGTTCGTTGCGCATTTCACTTCTCATGGCTGGCCATCCTTTTTCTGATTCAGATAGGCATCGATAATTTCACCGGCAATCGGCGCCGCCACCGAACCACCGTGACCGCCATGTTCAGCGATGATCGCCACCGCAATTTGCGGGTCATGCACCGGCGCGAAGGCGATGAACAAGGCATGATCGCGCATTTTGAAATCAATGGCGTCCTCGTTGTATTTCTCTTCCTGTTTGATGGTAAATACCTGAGCGGTACCGGTCTTACCGGCAATTTGATAGGTAATGGCCTTGGCCAGCCGGCCGGCAGTCCCGCGCGCACCATGCACCACGTTGGTCATGCCTTTAATAATATTATCGACGTTCTGTTTTTTCAGCGGAATAATGGCATCGGCCTTGCCGCCGATTAAATCGGCATAATCGGCGCTGATAATGCTATGCACCAGATGCGGCGTGATGACCTTGCCATAGTTGGCTAACGTGGCAGTCGCGTGAGCGAGTTGCAACGGCGTAGCCTGGGTATAACCCTGGCCAATCCCGGTGATCAAGGTTTCGCCGGGAAACCATGCCTGATTGCGATAATGACGTTTCCACTCCTTGGATGGCATCAAGCCGTCCACTTCGCCGACCATATCGATCCCGGTTTTCCTGCCGAAGCTAAATTTATCCATGAAATCATGCATTTTATCGATACCCAAGGCCAGTGCCAGATCGTAGAAATACACGTCGCAAGACTGGGTAATAGCGTCATTCATATCGACCATGCCATGCCCCCACTTCTTCCAGTCACGATACTTGTGATCGACATTGGGCAGCTTGTAATAGCCGGGACAGAACAGGCGATGACTAAAATCGGTCACACCATATTCCAGACCAGCCAACGCCAGAAACGGCTTGGCCGTTGAACCCGGTGGATACTGACCGCGTAGCGCACGGTTGTATAAAGGCTGGTCCGGCGAATCCTGTAGTGCCTTGTAATCCTTGCCGGAAATACCGGAAACAAAAGGATTGGGGTCGAACCCGGGCCGGCTGGCAAACACCAGCACACCACCGGTTTTGATTTCAATCGCCACCGCCGCGCCGTTATATTCTGACAAGGCATCGTAAGCGATTTTTTGCAGATCGATATCCAGGGTCAAATAGATATTGGAACCCGCTACGGGTTCCACGGTGGCCACCGTATTCACTGCCCTGGCCTGGGCATTGGTTTCTATTTCCTCGTAACCGGCAGTGCCCAGCAAATGCTCTTCATAGGTTTTTTCGATGCCGGTTTTGCCGATGTGGTTGGTGCCGCGATATTTGGCGACCGGCAGGGTTTTCAATTCTTGCTCGTTGATCCTGCCCACATAACCGACCACATGCGAAGCCAGATCGCCGTAAGGATAATGCCGAACCAAACGCGCATAGACATCGACGCCGGGAAAATAAGGTCTGACCACCGCAAATTTGGCAACATCTTCGTCGCTGAGGTTCTGTAGCAACGGTGTGCTGGTGAATGACTTGTTGCGCTTGCGCTGCTTTTGAAACAAATCGATTTTTTCATCGGAAATATCCAGCAGCTTCTGCAATCTGGCCAGCGTGTTGTCGAGATTCTCGATTTGCTCGGGGATCAACTCCAGGCTGTAAGTCGGCACGTTTTCGGCCAGCATCCGCCCTTTGCGATCGTAAATAACACCGCGCGTCGGCGGCAATGGCGAAATTTTGATGCGGTTGTCTTTCGATAATGTCGCGTAGTGTTCGTGGCCGACCACCTGTAAATAAACCAACCGCACGACCAGACCAGCGATCAAAAACAGGATCAATATGAAAGCCGTGACGATACGGCTTAAGAATAAGCGGCTCTCGGCTAGCGGATCCTTGATGGCGAATTTTCTATCCATGCCTCGTCAAACGATGCGCGCCATGACTCGGATATACCGCAACACCACAAACACCAGCGGCCACACCAAAGCCCCCGACAGCACCGGATACCAGAACGATAACGTTAGCCGGTTACCAGCTTGCATGCTTTCCGTACCGAAAATGATACTCTGCGAACCCAGCAAACAAAAAAACACAAACAAACATTGCTGCAGCATTGGAAACTGCCGCAAACGTCGATGTTCGTTGACACTGAAATAGCAAATCAGCGCGTAAATCAAGGCATATTGGCCCAACAAGCGGCCGGTCAACACATCGGTCAGCAACCCTATCATCCAGGCGCTAAACACGCCAAAGCGTTCCGGCAAGGCGATCGACCAATAGATCAACACCAAAACGATCCAGTCGGGATTAAACATATCCATGCTGGGAAACAGCGACATCACCCGCAACACCATAGCAGCCGCCACGGTAATGATGAAATAAGAAGTCGCCATTAAATCAAGGCGCGACATGCCCTGCTTCCTTGGCTTCCGGCTCCGCTGGCTTACCCGGCTCGCCCAGTAAGACCGGCGTCGAATGGCTCCAAACGATCAAAAATTCGCGGCTCTTATCCAGTTCAGCTTTGGGGGTGGCGTAAATATTGGCAAAAGATTTATCAGGCCGGGCCTCGAACTTATCGACCACAGCCACCGGATAGCCGGCTGGAAATACCCCGCCCAAACCGGACGTGACCAGCAAATCGCCCGGTACGATATCAGCATTATTGGCCAAAAAGGGTAGATGCAGGCGATTGGGCTGGCCGGTGCCGAAAGCGATGGTACGCAGGCCGTTACGGTTAACCTGCACCGGAATGGCATGATCGGGATCGGTGATCAGCATCACTTCGGAACTGGACGGCAAGGCGCGAATCACTTGGCCGACGATGCCGTTGGCATCCAGCACCGGCTGTTCGGCGTGTACGCCGAAGCGAGAACCCTTATTAACCACTACCGTGTGCTCGTAAGGCGCCAGTTTCACCGAAACCAGGTCGGCCACCAACACTTGTTCGCCAAGCTGAAACGAGTTTTCCAGCAACATCCGCAGACGGGTGTTTTCCTTTTCCAAAGCCGCCAATTTCAGCAATTTGGCATCGTTGACGAACTGCAATTCTTTCAGCCGGTGGTTTTCTTTTTGCAATTCGACGAAAGAAATGATCGTTCCGGAAACCGATTGATAAAAATCGACCGGCAGGCTGGCAAGTGACTGTAGCGGATAGGTGAATACCGATAAAAAGGACCGCAGTCGATCTAATCGTTCGCTACGATAGTCGATAACCAGCAAAGAGATGGATACCAGCAATGCCACCAGTAAACGGGTATTAAGCGAAGGGCCTTTGGCAAATAAGAGTTTTATGGCAAACCTCTAACAATCAAGACGCGACAAGCTCGAACACGCCCGACGCCTATCGACGTGACAGAAAGAACAATCGACCTCCGCCCGCGTGAATATAGAGATGCCGAGCGGTATAAATTTCATAGAAAAGGCGGCTTTAACCCCGTCAAAGTGGTTAAAGCCGCCTTCCAGAATTTCTTATCGAGCAGCGCTTATTCCAAAGAGAACGCCGATGCACCTTTGGCATCGAGCATTTCCAGCACCATGCCGCCGCCCCTAGCCACACAGGTCAAAGGATCGTCGGCAATGTACACCGGCAAACCGGTTTCTTCGGAAATCAAACGGTCGATGTCTTTCAACAAGGCACCGCCGCCGGTCAGCACGATACCGCGACTGGCCACATCCGCACCCAGCTCAGGCGGTGTTTGCTCCAGAGCGACTTTCACGGCGCTGACTATGCCGGACAGAGGCTCCTGCAAGGCTTCCAGAATCTCGTTGCTGTTCAGCGTAAAGCTGCGCGGCACGCCTTCCGCCAGATTACGACCGGTAACCTGCATTTCCCGCACTTCGCTGCCCGGATAGGCAGCACCAATTTGGTGTTTGATTTTTTCGGCTGTCGCTTCGCCGATCAAGGTGCCATAGTTGCGGCGCACATAGCTGATGATGGCGTCGTCGAAGCGATCTCCGCCGATTCTAACCGACGCCGAATAAACGATACCATTCAAGGAAATCACAGCCACCTCGGAAGTACCGCCGCCGATATCCAGCACCATCGAGCCGTGGGCGGTATCGACCGGCAAGCCTGCGCCGACGGCTGCCGACATCGGTTCTTCGATCAGATAGACTTCGCGGGCGCCAGCCATCGCCGCCGACTCACGAATCGCCCGCCGCTCCACTTGGGTAGAACCGCACGGCACACAGATCAGGATGCGCGGACTAGGCCGCAGCAATTTGTTTTCGTGTACTTTCTTGATAAAAAACCGCAGCATCCGCTCGGTGACCGCGAAATCGGCGATCACCCCGTCTTTCAACGGCCGGATTGCTGTGATGTTGCCGGGCGTACGACCCAGCATATTTTTGGCGTCGGCACCAATCGCAGCGATGGTTTTTTGGCCACGAATCTTGTCTTCTTTGATGGCCACCACAGAAGGCTCGTTGAGTACGATTCCTTGGCCTGGAACATAAATTAGCGTATTTGCCGTACCCAAATCGATCGACAAATCATTGGAAAAAAGGCCACGAATTCTTTTAAACATTTTTAGCAGTACCCTAAGCGCACACGGAAAATCCTGCTACTTTAACAATCAAGCAGGTATTTGAGCAAGATATAAAGTATCATAGTTTTACTAAGAAAACCTGGAGTTAGAAGAATGTCGTTAACGGCGAATGACGTTAAAAAAATCGCTCACCTGGCAAGGCTGGGCATTGCTGAACAAGATGTCGAACACTACGCAAAAGACCTGTCCGGCGTACTGAACTTAATGACGCACATGGGACAGTTAAATACCGACGGAGTGACGCCCATGGCTCACCCGCTGGATCAAATGCAGCGCTTACGGGAAGATGTCGTCACCGAGACCGACCAGCGCGACCACTTCCAAGCCATCGCCCCGCAAACCGAAGCCGGACTGTACCTGGTTCCCAAAGTCATCGATTAAGGACGATTATGCACAACAAGACTCTTGCAGAACTGGCTGCCGGGCTGCGCAGCAAACAATTTTCCAGCGTGGAGCTGACTCAACATTTTTTGACCCGCATCCGCCAGCATCAAAACCTGAACGCATTTATTACCGTCAGCGCAGAAAGCGCCTTGCAACAAGCTCAGGCCGCCGATCAACTCATTGCCGCCGGCAATGCCAGACCACTGGCAGGGATTCCCATCGCCCAAAAAGACATTTTCTGCACGCTGGGCACCAAAACCAGTTGCGGCTCGAAAATGCTCGACAATTTCATCGCCCCTTACAACGCCACCGTGGTTGATCATTTCAATCAAGCCGGCGCAGTGATGCTGGGTAAGTTGAACATGGACGAATTCGCGATGGGTTCTTCCAACGAGAACAGCTTCTACGGCCCGGTGCGTAACCCCTGGGCGACCGACTGCGTACCCGGCGGCTCGTCCGGCGGCTCGGCAGCAGCAGTCGCTGCGCGACTGGCGCCGGCAGTCACAGGCACCGATACCGGCGGCTCGATTCGTCAACCGGCGGCGCTGTGCGGCATCACCGGTTTGAAACCCACTTATGGCCGGGTGTCGCGCTACGGCATGATCGCCTACGCCTCCAGCCTGGACCAAGGCGGCCCGATGGCGCGCAGCGCCGAAGACGCCGCCTTGTTGATGCAAACCATGGCCGGCTTCGATCCCAAGGACTCCACCAGCGTCGAACAAGCCGTGCCGAACTACAGCGCCGGTCTGAACGACGACCTGCAAGGCTTGAAAATTGGGCTGCCGAAACAGTTTTTCAGCGCCGAGCTGGACGGCCAGATGGCGGCAACCATTCAAGCGGCGATTGCCGAATACCAAAAGCTGGGCGCCGAAGTCAAAGAAGTGGACATGCCGAATCTGGAACTGGCGATTCCAGCTTATTACGTGATTGCCTCGGCCGAATGCTCGTCCAACCTGTCGCGTTACGACGGCGTGCGTTTCGGTTACCGTTGCCAGAATCCTGAAGACTTAACCGATCTATATACCCGCTCGCGCGGCGAAGCCTTCGGCGCCGAAGTCAAACGCCGTATCCTGATGGGCACCTACGCATTGTCGGCCGGTTATTACGATGCTTATTATTTAAAAGCCCAGCAAGTGCGCCGCCTGATCAGCGACGACTTCAAACGGGCTTTGAGCGAAGTCGACGTGCTGATGGGACCGGTCACGCCCAGCGCCGCGTTCCGTATCGGCGAAAAAACCGATGATCCGATTCAAATGTATCTGGAAGACATTTACACCATCGCGATTAACCTGGCCGGCCTGCCGGCGATGTCGATTCCGGCCGGATTTATCGACGGCAAACCGGTTGGATTGCATGTGATCGGCAACTATTTCAGCGAAGCCAAATTGTTGAATGTCGGCCATCGCTATCAGCAAGTCACCGACTGGCATCGACAAGTGCCGAAGGGTTTTGAATAACGGAGATTAGTCATGGCTAAGATCACCGAATTGTCGCAACTGGATATGAACGGCACCTATAGCTACGCCGATTATCTGACCTGGCAGCTCGAGGAAAGCGTCGAGCTGATCAAGGGCAAAATCATGGCGATGTCGCCGGCGCCCAATCTGAAACATCAGCGAATTTCACTCAATCTGTCGCTCAGCTTGGGCAATCATTTCAAGCGTAAAACCTGCCAAGTGTTTGTTGCCCCTTTCGATGTCAAACTCTATGACAGCCGTAAATCCAAACTGTCCGACTTGGAAGTGTTCAGCGTCGTGCAGCCCGATCTATGCGTGATTTGCGATAAAAGCAAACTCACCGAACAAGGCTGCGACGGTGCGCCGGACTGGATCATTGAAGTGCTGTCGCCCGGTAACAGCAAAAAAGAAGTGCGTCTGAAATACGATCTGTACCAAGAAAACGGCGTCAGCGAATATTGGCTGGTTTACCCTTACGAACAAATCGTGCAACAGTTCGTACTCGACGACAGCGGTAAATATCGGCTCCATGCCTTATATCCCGGCAACGAAACCGCCACTCCGTATTTATTCCCCGAACTGCAAATCGACCTGAACGACGTTTTTGCCGAATAAGCTATAAAGGAACCACGAATGAACTCACAATGGGAAGCCGTCATCGGCCTGGAAATCCATACCCAACTCTCGACAAAATCCAAAATCTTTTCCGCCGCAGCCACCGCTTACGGCGCGGAACCCAACACCCAAGCCTGCGCGGTCGATCTGGGCCTGCCCGGCGTATTGCCTGTGCTGAACAAGGATGCGGTACGTAAGGCCGTGACTTTCGGCCTGGCCATCGACGCCGAAATCGCCCCGCACTCGGTGTTCGCCCGCAAAAATTACTTCTACCCCGACCTGCCGAAAGGCTATCAGATCAGCCAATTCGAACTACCCATCGTCGGCAACGGCCATCTGGACATCGAAGTCGATGGCGAAACCAAGCGCATCGGCATCACCCGCGCCCACCTGGAAGAAGACGCCGGCAAATCGCTGCACGAAGACTTCCACGGCCTGACCGGCATCGATCTTAACCGCGCGGGCACGCCGCTACTGGAAATCGTCTCCGAACCGGACATGCGCTCTGCCAAGGAAGCCGTGGCCTACATGCGCAAATTGCACGAACTGGTGCGTTACCTGGAAATCTGCGACGGCAACATGCAGGAAGGCTCGTTCCGCTGCGACGCCAACGTCTCGGTGCGCCCCAAAGGCCAGGCCGAGTTCGGCACCCGCGCCGAAATCAAGAACATCAACTCGTTCAGATTCGTCGAAAAAGCCATCAATTTTGAAATTGAACGCCAAATCGACGTCATCGAAGGCGGCGGCAAGGTCGTTCAGGAAACCCGCTTGTACGACGCCAACAAGGACGAAACCCGCTCGATGCGCAGCAAGGAAGAAGCCAACGACTACCGTTATTTTCCCGACCCCGACCTGTTGCCGGTGTTGATCGAAGAGAGTTTGAAAACCGAAATCCGCGCCACATTGCCGGAATTGCCTGATGCCAAGAAACAACGCTTTCTCGAACAATATGCGCTGGATGCGGAAAGCGCCGCGACGCTGACTTCGTCACGGGAACTGGCCGACTTTTACGAAGCTGTCGTCAAGGCCTCCGGTGGCGAAGCCAAGCAGGCCGGCAACTGGATGACCGGCGATGTGCTGGGCGCCTTGAACAAGGCGGGCCTGGAAATTACCGACTGCCCGGTCAGCGCCGAACGCTTGGCCGGCCTGCTGAAACGCATCGCCGACAATACCATCTCCGGCAAGATCGCCAAACAAGTGTTCGACAAACTCTGGAACGGCACCGCAACTGCGGATGAAATCATCGAGCAGGAAGGCTTGAAGCAGATCACCGACACCGGCGCCATCGAAGCCATCGTCGACAAAGTGATTGCCGCCAACCCTGGCCCGGTTGAACAATATCGGGCCGGCAAAGACAAGGCGCTGATGGCGCTGGTCGGCCAAGTCATGAAGGAAACCCAGGGCAAAGCCAATCCAGGAGAGGTAAATAAGATGTTGATTGAGAAGGTGAAAGGGTAAATTTGGCGGGCACAGGTTTTTCATGCTCACATTAGTTTTATCAAGAATCATCCGCAGGGAGCAAAACCATGCCCATAGACTACCGCAACATCATAACCCTGGAACCCGGCAAACGCGGCGGTAAGCCCTGCATACACGGCTTGCGAATTACCGTCTATGACGTGCTGGCATGGTTGGCCGACGGCATGACGGAAGCCGAGACTTTGGAAGATTATCCAGAGCTTGAAACTGATGATATTCGAGCATGTTTGGCGTTTGCTGCTAATCGTGGACATAGCTTGTCTGCCATTGTTTAATGAAATTATTACTGGATGAAAATCTATTGCATCGCGTACTGCCGTTTTTGCGCGACGCTTTTCCGGACAGTACCCAAATTACCTTTTAGACAAAAAACGTTGATGATCGGACTATCTGGAACTACGCCAAAGATAACGACTTTGTGATTGTTACTAAAGACGCCGATTTTTATGATCTATCGAATGTTTTTGGACAACCGCCGAAAATAATTTGGTTAAAAATCGGCAATCAATCCAAAACCGTTACGATTAATGCTCTAGTTACAAACCGACAAAATATTGAATCGGCATTAATCGACGAGCGAAAAGCTTGGATTGAAATTTACCGGTGATGTTGTTTTGACGCCGATTCTCGGACCGACAGCCGAGATACTTTGTTACGAAAACCCCCCCTGGCTTTCCCCCCCCCCCCCCCCCCCCCCCCCCGTTTGGCTGTTCAAATTCGCTCCAGGCGAATTATTTTTGCGTCGCCAAAGAAAAGCCTCCAAGAGAAAGGCGCCCCGGATGCCGCCTTGATCCTGCGCTCCGAAGCTTTCGACGAAGTTTGACGAGAGAAAATCCGGCCCCTTCGCCAACACGATGCATCCCGGCATTAAAACCGGACGGATTCCTCTTGAAGGATATTATTGATGTTTTGGGTAAAAATCCGTCGTCAATGAATGAACAGCTTTTCGATTTTGGCGGCCAGTTGCGAGGCTTCTGCGGGCTGGTTGTTGACGATGGTCACGCACTTTCGATAATCGGCTAGCCGGACGCACAGCTTCTTGCTGCCGACATCGGCCATTTTCATCGCCATGGTGGCGACTAGCGCATTGTCGCGTAGCAACACCTGTTTTTTTACCTGGTAGTTATCGGCTAATTCGAAAAAGTGGATGCGGTAAAAGTCGTTAAGCAAATCGAGCAAAGCATCGTTTGAAATTTGCAATTCAGTCTTTGCCGGATTTACGCCGGCGTTTTGCAGATAGCCATGGCCGTCGCCGTGAATGGCGATCTCGTAACCGCCCGGGACGCCATGGCCGGTTTGATGCAAAATAGAAATTTCAACCTCGGCCAGCGGATACTGCGCCGGAGGCACTGGTGTTGCGTCGACCGCCTCTGCGTGATTGGACATGGCTAGCACTCCTAACAGCAGCAAAGCGGGAAGCGGCAATTTATGAATTTTCATGGCCGACTGGGCTGGAGGAAATGAGGCTCCCGAAAGAACCTCATCTTAAGAAATGGCCGAAACCGATCAGACTGCACTGCGTCTACGATTGACGCCCAACAACCCCATCAGGCCACTGAGCATCAACCAAACCGCGGAAGGTACGGGAACGGCGGCCGGCGCGACGATTTGGGTATAGCCGATGTCTTTCAGTATGCCAAGCTCTATGGCGGATATTTCGCGCGTTTTTAATCCTGGTGATACGGTTGATGCCATGATCAGCTCGGCAAATGCTGTAGTGTCGTCGTCCAGATGCGAAAGGCTGCTACCGCCCGTCCAGGTAGTCGGTGCAAATATGTTAACGCCCAGGCCGCCATTGGCGGCAACCGCATTGGCGCCGTTAAACAATACGCTGCCGCTACCCCCTGTCAATGCAGCAACTTTGGTGCTATCGAAAACGCCGCCGGTGCCGATCAGTCGATTGCCCGAGGCATCGGTTAAAAAATTGTCGAAAGTAGCCCAGGAACCCTGGCTGCCTGGTGCGGCACCTTGATTATCAACACCACCATCGTTGATATTTCCGGCAAAGCCAAACGAGTGTAATAATTCATGGATAGCGACTTTTTTGAAATCATACGCATCCGCCGCGACATTATCACTCAACCCCCAGTTATAGAAAAAATTCCAATCGACGATGCCATCGGCATCGGCACCGTTGCCATCGGTTGCGCCATTAGTCAGAATTTTTGTTTGTACTATGGTTTCCTGAAAGGAACCTGGAACAACGAATTGACCGCTGCCCGCCGAGGCTAAGGTGTTTTTATCGATACTATATGAAGTAACATCGTAGGTTAAGTTTGCGGTGTAGTTGCTGAAATAAGCGCCTAACATGCCTGCTGCTTCATTTAGCGCCGCTTTTCTGTCCAAACCAACAGTCGGTTCGTCGAAGCCTTCGCCCGGATTCAGATAATTAAAGCTGAAGGTCAAAGCCGCTTGCGCAGGTTGAGCTATTAAACCAAGTGCCAAACATCCCGCCACGATGAGGGGCTTTGACGCACTTAGCGTGTTTCCGTGGTTCCTTGAAGACAGAATATTCATAATTTTTCCTAATTATTATGGTTAGACTTTATGGTCTACGGCATCCGAATCTGATGCCGTAGTCGCTAATGCAAGCAATGCCATGGCAGGGTATCAAAGGAAGAAATTGCCAGCTATTGGACCTTGGGCTAACAGCAAAACCAATTCCAGAAAGACATAGAGAGCCATTCGCCGTTCATATGCCTGATCGCTTACGAAACGACGCCGACGCGCTCCGCCAGCCGAACCAGTTCAACCAGCGATTTCGCCTGCATCTTTTGCATCACACGGGCACGGTGTACCTTGATGGTTTTTTCCACCGTGCCTAGATCCCCGGCAATTTGCTTGTTGAGTCTACCGGCCACCACATGCTTCAACACTTCAAGTTCTCTTGGAGTCAACGAGGCGAGGCGGCGCTGGATCAGCGTCAGTTCTGCTCGGGACAGGCGATTGGCGGCGTTTTTGGCGAAGGCTTCGCGTATCGCCGCAAACAACGCTTCGTCGGAGACCGGCTTGGTCAGAAAATCCACCGCGCCATCCTTGAGCGCGCGGACGGCGGTCGGAATGTCACCCTTGCCGGTAAGAAAGACGATGGGCAGATGCGCTCCTGCTTCGTTAAGCCGCTGCTGCACCTCCATGCCACTCATGCCCGGCATCGTCAGATCCAGCAACAGGCAGCCGGCTTGCTTCGGATCGTAGCCGTTCAGAAACGCTACCGGACAAGCAAATGCTTCGACGCGATAGCCGGCGGAGCGCAGCAGCCTATCCAGCGCCTTGAGTACCGACGGATCGTCGTCGATCAAGCAGATCGTGAATTCTCTAATGGTCATTGACCGGCACCTCCATAGCCGGCAAGCTGATGCGGAATGCCGCACCTCGCTCCGAATTGTTAACCAACGAAAGCCGTCCGCCATGGGCATCAATGATGGATCGGCTGATGGCCAGCCCCATGCCCATACCATTGGTCTTGGTAGTGAAGAAAGACTCGAACAAACGCGCCGCCACACCAGCAGGGACGCCCTTACCGGTATCGGTTACTTCGATGATGACGCCTCTTCCCTCGTTTATCCAGGTTCGAACCTTGAGTTTGCGCGTGGCGGGTTCATTCTCTACCATGACTTCGCAGGCATTGACGATCAGATTCAGCAGAACCTGCTGCAATTGCACCCAATCCACCGCCACGACCGGCAGTTCGTCTGCCAGTTCCACCTCAAGGCTAACTTGATGGGTGACGATGTCGTTATGCGCCAACTTCAGAGCGTCTCTTACGACTTCATTCGGATGCAACGGCTGGCGTTGCGATTCACCTCGATTAAATAATGAACGCAGGCGTTGAATAATCTCGACGGCGCGCTGGTCGTCATCGACGATGTCCTGCAAAGTGTCTCTTATTTCCTGCTGATCGACCGCTTCCCGGCCCAGCAGCCGTTGCGCCGCTTGGGCATTGGCGAGTATGGCGGACAAGGGTTGATTCAACTCGTGGGCAATGGAGCCGGACAGTTGCCCCACCAGCCCCACGCGAGCCATGCGCACCATTTCGTCGCGGTGTTGCTCAGCAGCCTGTTCCGCTAACTTGCGGGCGGTGATGTCATGGGAGACACCGACGATGGAAACGGCTTGCCCAGCCGCATCGGATTCCACCTGGCCCTGCATCGACACCCAACGATTCTTGCCATCAGGGTGGTTCACCCGGTATTGGGTTTCGAAACCAGCATTCGAGGCCAATGCAACTGCCACGGCTTTCTTAGCCTGCTCTCGGTCGGAGACATCGAGGGTGTTAAGGAAGCGCTCAAAATTGATAGATTCCAATTCGCCGATACCGTAAAGATTGCGGGCTTGAGGGGTCGCCCAGATGTCGTCGCGGCCGACGTTCCAGGCCCAAATGCCCACGCCCACCGCATTGGCCGCCAGGTTCATGCGTTTTTCGCTGTCCAACAGCTCGGCCGAGGTCTGCCGGCGTAATCGCCTTTCCAGCAACAGCAAGGCGATCAGCAGCGCCTGCAACAAGACCACGACTATCGCTGTGACAATGCGGCCGCAATAGGTTTCCCAAAAAGAAGGCTGCCGATACTCTAAGATGCTCCCTTGCGGAAGGGCTTTTTCATTGATGCCGAAGCGTTGCAATTGCCGCCAGTCGAAGATTAAGGCGCTTCGATGTATGGCGGGCAAGAAAAGGGCCGATGCCGGCTCGCCATTCAGCAAGCGCTGGACTATTTCGCCCGCTTGCCGTCCCATTGCCTCAAAAGTGCACATGTAGCCACCGACGATACCGGCACCGACATAAGAACTGTACGAACCATAAACCGGAACGGTCGAGGCCGAAGCGATCTGCACAATCGCATCGCGGTTGACGAACGACTGCCCGGCCCCGTCCCGTTGAAAGCTGCCAACAAAAACCAGTGTATCGCTTCGCAGCAGACTAAGCCTCTCCTGCAGCTCCGTCATTGGCAGATTCGCTAAGAAGTCCGCCTGAATCCGCCTGGGCAACATGACTGTGGCCTGACGCAATTGTTTTTCCACGTCGAGGTCCCAGGCGGAAGTTCCGGTGACCAACACCAGTCGCCGTGCTTGAGGATGTAAACGTAACGCCAGTTCGAGCGTCGGCAGAGGATCTGGATCGATAGGCACGCCGACCACGTCGGGCGGGGGAGACAAGGCTTTGAGTTGTGCCGATGTGACGGCTGCATGGACCACCGGAGTGCCTGATAAAAATTGCTCGCGATGGCGGAGCAAAAATCTCAGTGCCGTGGGTCCGCCAGCGACCACAACATCGATGTGCTTGCCTTGATATTTGCCTCGGAGAAAGTCGGTGAGCAGCGCTTCGTAACCTTCGTCGGCAAAGCGGCCCACGTCGAGAAATTCGGTCAGAAAGTCGACCGGCTGCCCACCTCCCTGCGCGGCAGACCTGATATTTTCATCCCCTACCATGATCGCTGGCGATAAACGGCTCTCGCCGTACACGATCAGCACCGTCCGAACCGGCTCGGCGGCCGTAGCCGGAGATATTCCGAGCAGGACGGTCAAGCCCACAAGGCCGGCCCGCTTGATTTTCGTATATGCCGGCAATGGTCGACTAAATCCGGTAGCCAGCCGGCCTGAGTTTGGGCGGATGCTTTGCGCCACGGAGAATTCTACCTGGGAATGACCGGGAAAACCCAAATCCCTCAAGGCCCTTGATCCTTTTGCCCAATTCAACAATCCGGTAACTGCCATTCTCGATTCAACCCGCCAAAATCCATATTCGTTATTCGAAACCTGTCAGGGCTGAGAGGGGCAACGCGAACCGTATCGTTCGCGACAAATGCGCCCCTTGGGGCGGCACCATACACATCGGCCCGGCTTTTTGCGTTGTAAGTGCTTGTCCCAAAAGTTAGCAGGAGCGCCATTCGCCAGTCAGTATTTTCAGCATCAAATTAATCATGGCAATATGCGCAAACGCCCGACTCGACTCCTTGATGACTTCATAATTTTTGCGCAAACGGCGATGACGATAAAGCCAAGCAGAAAGTACATTCTTCAACCCAGCGACGGCAACAACTCAGGGTCTTTGCATTTCGGAACGAAGGAAACCGCCCATACAATACGAAAATGTTCCGCTATCCAAGCGGTAAACGATTTACCACGGCAGCAGCCATCGCCCAAAATGCGCAGCAGTTTCTGGCAACGGCCGGTGAATTTGGTTCCGTCTCGTTCCGGCACATTCACTGCGGTTACGACGATCGCCAGCAGCGGTCCAGCATCGGCAAGGATATGGGATCCTGTATTTGGCCGCAACATACCCTTTTGCTATCCGCCAAGGCAGTGGTTTTGACGCTTTGACTATCAATACTGCCCGCCCGCAGGGATGGTATGACGTCCTGCTTTTTTGCCCGCCCCAAGCCCTTAGTGCCCCGTCAAAACACATCCGCGTCCCGACTTGAATCGAGCGCCGAAAATAACCGTATACCGTTTGATACGGCAAAAAATTAGGAGCGGCAGGAGTCGGCAGGCAAGGCTACCGGCAATAGGTCTTGAATCAAATTCCATTTTCCGGCGCTTAAATCGGTGGGGCAGTGTTTGCCGTATTTCTTCTTGACCATACTCAAAAGTCAGATTTTTTGCAGATTTTTGCCGCTTTGGGGACTTTTTAAAATACGTACCGACACCGTCATTCTGGCCGGCATGACGGCAAGCTCGGCGAAGCGAGCCGCCGAAATCGGCCTGTGACCGACACGATAAGCTGCAACGCTATCGGTCCTATAATGTATCCGATTCCACCGTAAATTCCGGAACGTTTTTCGTAGCAAAAGAATCTCGGCTGTCGGTCCTGCAGCCAACTTCAAAACAACCGCGGCTCCACTCCAACAATTTCCAATTAATAGCAGTCGCCAACATCGCAATCCTGATAAAAAACGGCAGCAATCGCGTCGCTGAAAAGCGTCATTTTGTCGCAGTCCAATCAAACCCTGTGCTATATTCGCCAAACCACGACCTGCCCATAAGGGCAATTTAAGATTTTTGGAAAGTGGGTATAGTGCAGAAAAACTTGAACTGGTTCTAATAATGCAAACTTAAAGTCTGCCAACCGCTGAACTATTTTAGGGTTTGACCAGCGTCCATCGGGATGCGATGAAGCGCAATTGCATGGAATCTCGGCCAATACGGCGATCAAGCTCGTGCAATGTATATGGTAGCTGGAAGATTGGGGGTTATTCGTTTAATCCTATTCCGGCCAGGTTTTAATAGAGCGTAGTGTCAGCAATACAGAACGAGAATTTTATGAACTTGAAATGCCAATTGCTACTTGCCTTGTGCTTAGGCCTCGCCACCAACATCGCTAGCGCCCAAGACATTGCGCCAGTTAATCTGGAACAAATCCGCAAGACTGCTTCCGATTTCGAACACGGCCGCACCGTCAAACAGGATTATCGGCTAGCTTTCGAAATGTATTGCAAGGCCGCTCTTCAAGGCGACGCCGAATCGGCTTACAGCATGGGTTTTATGTATTTCAACGGCCGCGGCGTTAGCCGCAGTATTCCGCTGGCCAGTCACTGGTTTAAACAAGCGGCCGAACGCGGCGACAGCCATGCCCAACAAATGCTGGCCCGTTTTGGCGATATGACGCCTAGTGCCGACCCCGCTTGCCAAGCGCCGGCACCGGAACCCGAGATTAAACTAGTGGCCGCCCCCAATCCTAACCGCCAGCTGGTCGAGAGCTGGGTTAAGGAGATTGCGCCGATCTACAGCATTGATCCGCAACTGGTCATGGCGGTGATTCAAGCCGAATCAGCTTTCAACCCCAGCGCCCTTTCGGGCAAAAACGCCCAAGGCCTGATGCAATTGATCCCGGAAACCGCCGAACGCTTTGGCGTCAAGGATAGCTGGAATCCGATTCAAAACATCAAAGGCGGTACCGCTTATCTGCATTGGCTACTGCGGCATTTCGAAGGTAAAGTCGATTTGGTATTGGCCGCCTATAATGCCGGCGAAGGCGCTGTGGAGCGTTATCAAGGCATCCCGCCCTATCAGGAAACCCGTAATTACGTGAAGCAAATCCTGGCTTCGTACCAAAAACCGACTCACCCGGTACCACCGCAAGAATTGCAAAAAAAACTGGTCATCGAACAAAAAACCTGATCGGCCTCCGCTTGAATCCTTGGCTTAGCTCAAGTTCGACCGCTATAGTTTGACGCTGTTTGCCGAGAACCGAACCTCGTTAGATTGGCTGCTCGATCCAACTCGCTGTCGACTAAACCGACCTCAGTTTAGCAAATACGATATTTCGTACCGTTAACGACATATCGTCCCGACTTCCGCTTGCAGTTGGTGCCTGCAAACCAGCCATCTCACTCGAAAACAGCAATAACACCCTGACATTATTGACAGTTACATCAGCCCGGTAACTCTTGGCATGGGAATTGAAGCTATCCAGGCAACCGCCAGCCGATAACGGGTTTGCGAGTCACTCAATTCAAAAAGGTTATTGCCATGAAAGTTGATAATTTGCTCTTAGCCGTCGCCGCATTGACTCCCACCGATACAACGGACGCCGGCACTTTGAACATGTGCCTCGGTGTCTCAAATCGCCAGCCTGCCGTAGCATTCCGGTCGACAGCAGCCGATTTAACTATTGAGGAGGTGCTCTGATGAATAATATGAGCAACTACCAGCGGAGCATTAACGCCGCTGTCTCGCCTCTCCTCGCCCAACGCTGGCTTGAGCAAACACCGCCATGCGAGAGCGAATGCTGTCAATTGCAGCAATCTCGTGAAGAAATTGCAGCTCTGCAGCGCGCCCTGACCATCAGCCAGCAGCAACTGGCTGGTGCCCGGCGGCAAATCGAATCGCTACGGCAATCGCATGCCAGTCTGGAGCAGCAATTGCTGGAGAGTAACGAAAACTATAGACAAGCCTTGCATTGCGCCCATCACGACGAACTGACCGGACTCCCCAACCGAATTTTGTTACTGGATAGGCTACAGCAGATCATGGCCCAAGCCGATCGCCAGCAAAAACCGGTGGCCTTGTTATTCATCGACCTGGACGAATTCAAAAACGTGAACGATAGCCTAGGGCACACGGCGGGAGATCAATTGCTGCGAGAGGTGGCCGCGCGCTTATCTGCCTGCCTACGCTATGGGGACACTGCTTGCCGTTACGGCGGCGACGAGTTTCTGATACTACTCGGTGAAGTCGACGACGATTGTAGCGTTGCAGCGGTGATAGAGAAAATCCAATCACGCTTGGCGGAAGCGTGCCTGTTGGACGGCACCCTCGTCTCGATCACTGCCAGCATTGGCGCCGCAATCTATCATCACGACGAACAAAGCAGCATCGATTTACTGAACCGGGCGGATAGCGCCATGTATCGGGCAAAAAAACTCAAGCTCTCTCAAGTGATCGGTTAAACGGAGGCCAGGCACGGATTGAAATCAGCGGCGGCTACTATGTGAACTTTTGTAGCGGCCGACACTATCGATAATTTCCTGCCGGGCTTCCTCAAGACCGCCCCAACCTTCCACGCTAACCCATTTACCCTCTTCCAAGTCTTTGTAATGTTGAAAAAAGTGAGTGATCTTGGCCAGCTTATCCGGCTGCATATCCTGATAATCGGTGACATGATTGTAGAACGGCGTCAGGCGCGGCATCGGCACCGCCAGCAATTTCGGATCGGGACCGGCCTCGTCTATCATTTTCAACACCCCCACCGGCCGGCAGTTGATCACGCAACCGCTCAGCAAGGGCGCCGGCGTGATGATCATTACATCAACCGGATCGCCGTCCTCGGATAGCGTTTGTGGAATGTAACCGTAGTTGCAGGGATATTGCATCGCAGTACCCATGAAGCGATCCACTGTCAGTGCACCGGTATGTTTGTCCACTTCGTATTTAACCGGATCGCTGAAGGCCGGTATCTCGACCACCACATTAATTTCAAACGGAATATTTTCGCCGGCGGCGACTTGCATGAATGACATCAAATCCTCTTTGAGTAACAGGTAAACGCTGTCATTATAGCCGGCGTTATCGGGCTATCGGGATTAAATAAGGTGTTAGGCAGTCTGCAAAAAATGACCAGCGCATTGGCCTGTCCAGTGCTTTACCGTTTGCCGGTCGGCGAACAACAAATCGATCTCAATCCCTTGCTGGGAAAAAAGCTGTCGTTACGCTACAGCGGCCAGATTTTCTGCGTACATTGCGGCAAGAAGAGCAGCAAAAGCTTCAATCAAGGCTACTGCTACCCATGCTTCATCAAGCTGGCGCAGTGCGATATGTGCATCATGAAACCGGAAACCTGCCATTACGCCGCCGGCACCTGCCGCGAACCGAGTTGGGGTGAGGAGTTCTGTTTCCAACCGCATATCGTTTATCTGGCCAACTCTTCCGGCATCAAGGTTGGCATCACTCGCCAGTCGCAAACCCCGACCCGCTGGATCGATCAAGGCGCGGTGCAGGCACTGCCGATTTTTAAAGTCGCTTCCCGCCATCTGTCGGGCTTGATAGAAGTCACTTTGGCACAGCATGTCAGCGATAAAACCAGCTGGCAGCAAATGCTGAAAAACAACACCGTGCCATTGGATCTGGTCGCCGTCCGCGATCAATTGCTCAATCAATGTCAGGATCAGTTGCACGCTATTGCAAAGCAATTTCCTGACAGCCCGCCGCAATTGCTCGACGACGCCGAGTCATTAACGCTGGACTATCCGGTGCTGCAATACCCCAGCAAGGTCAAATCCTTCAATTTCGATAAAGAGCCGCTGGTTTCCGGGGTATTGGAAGGCATCAAGGGCCAGTATTTGATCTTCGACAACGGCGTAATCAATATCCGCAAATTTGCCGGCTACGAGGTCGAAGTGACGGTTTGATCGGCCTGATCGTCCAAGCCTTGTTCGATGACCTGTACCCTTTGCGTAATCCCACACAACAAGGTATACGGAATGGTGTCGGCATGACGGGCGATCTCCTCCACCGGCAACCCGCCACCCCACAATGTCACTGGGTCGCTGGGTTGGGCATCCGGCAGGCTGTTCAAATCGACGGTAATCATGTCCATCGACACCCGGCCGATCAACGGCACGCGCTGGCCGTTGACCAGCACCGGCGCGCCACTCCTGGTATGACGATGATAACCGTCGCCGTAACCGATCGAAACCACTCCCAAGCGAGTCGCCGTCTGACATCGCCAGGTACCGCTATAGCCCACCGTTTCGCCGGCGGCGACGTCCTTGACCGCGATCAGCCTTGAGTGCAGGCTCATCACCGGTTTTAAACCGAAATCCACACCGCTCTTACCGGCAAACGGCGAACAGCCATACAGCATCAAGCCCGGCCTGACCCAGTCGCTGGCCCTGTCCTGAGCAGAGCCGAAGCGGACGTTGGGCCAACCGATGATACCGGCCGAGTTAGCGATGCTGCATTGGCCGGGATGGTCTTTCACCGCGTCGTTGAACAAATCGATCTGCCGGCGGGTTTTATCGTCCAACAAGTCGTCCGCATTGGCAAAATGGGTAATCAGATTGATCGGTTCCTCGACCAGCGCACAACTGAGCAATTGCCGGTAAGCGGCATTGAAATCGGCACCCTTGAAACCCAAGCGATTCATGCCGGTATCCATTTTCAACCATACGGCAAGCTTACCCTCGACACCGGCTTGCTGGTGCAAAATGGCGATTTGTTGCGGGGAGTGGATCACCGCCGCCAAGCGGTATTTCAACAATTGCAGCAACTCATCGACACAGACGAAACCTTGCAGCACCGTGATCGGCTGCATGAATCCGGCCTGCCGCAAGCGCACGCCTTCATCGACCCGCGCCACCGCAAAACCATCCGCCTCATCCAAAGCCGCGGCGACCCTGTCCATACCGTGTCCATAGGCATTGGCCTTGATCACCGCCATGATTTTGTTGTCCGGCGCATAGCGTTTCACCTGCGCCAGATTGTGGCGAACCGCGTCCAGATCCAGACGTACAAAAGCCGCCGGCATCATTCGTAATCATCGGGGCCGTTATAGACCCCGGCAAAATTTTCGAAACGGGTGTATTGCCCCAGAAAGGTCAGCCGCACCGTGCCCAACGGTCCATTCCGCTGCTTGCCGATGATCACCTCGGCGATGCCCTTGTCTGGACTATCCTCGTGGTAGACCTCGTCGCGATAAACAAAGATGATCAAGTCAGCGTCCTGCTCGATCGCTCCGGATTCGCGCAAGTCCGACATCACCGGCCGTTTATTGGGGCGCTGCTCCAGATTCCGGTTCAACTGCGACAGCGCGATGACCGGCACGTTCAGTTCCTTGGCCAGCGCCTTTAAGCCCCGAGAAATATCGGAAATCTGCTGCACCCTGTTTTCACCGCTGGACGGCGATTGCATCAGCTGCAAATAATCCAGCACGATCAAACCCAGCTGACCGTGCTCGCGAGTCAAGCGCCTGGCACGTGAGCGCACCTCGGTCGGCGTCAAAGCCGGCGTGTCGTCGATAAACATTTTGGTTTCGGCCAACAAGTTGATAGCCGAAGTCAGCCGCGGCCAGTCGTCGTCGTCCAACTTACCGGTCCGGACTTTGTGCTGATCGATACGACCTAGCGAAGACATCATCCGCATCGCCAGCGCTTCGCCCGGCATCTCCATACTGAACACCGCCACCGGCATGCCGCTTTTCAGCGCCACGTTTTCGGCCATGTTCATCGCGATAGTGGTTTTACCCATCGACGGCCGGCCGGCGACGATGATCAAATCCGACGGTTGCAGGCCGGATGTTTTTTCATCCAAATCGGTAAAACCGGTGCTGGCCCCGGTAATGTCGCCGTCGAGTTCGTACAGGGTTTCGATTTTATCGACAGCCTTAGCCAGCAAGGACTTGATCGAATGGAACCCGCCTTGGCCGCGTTGACGTTGCTCGGCGATTTCGAATACCTTGCGTTCGGCATTTTCGAGCAAATCGGCGGTTTCCCGGCCCTCGGTGGTAAACGCCGAATCGGAAATCTCGGTACCGACGTGAATTAATTGCCGTAACACCGAACGGTCCCGGACGATATTGGCATAAGCGACGATATTAGCGGCGCTAGGCGTATCCCGCGCCAGCATACTCAAATACGCCAGCCCACCGACGTCCTGCAATTCGCCGGTGGTCTCCAACACCTCGGATAGTGTCACCACATCGAAGGGGTCTTGCTTCTCGGCTAATTGGGCGATGGAACGAAAAATCAGCCGATGATCCCGGCGATAAAAGTCGTTCTCGGTCACCTTGTCGGCCACAGAATCCCAAGTTTGATTGTCCAGCAACAAACCGCCCAACACCGATTGCTCGGCTTGGATGGAATGCGGCGGTACTTTTAAGGATTCGACGGCCTGGTCGGGAGTGAAATAATAATCTTCGGACATGGAGATATTGGGAACGGCGGGTATAAATCGGACGGGCATTATACCCTCATTTAAGCATGCCAATCCCCTGCCAGCTAAAGCGGAACAACCGGGAAGAAGCGACAGACAGGTTTTAATCGATCGGGCAATAGCCCTGCGCCAATTCGTAATAGCGGTCCGCGTTCGCAACCAGCTTGGCAACCACCTCGCCGTCTAACACGCCATCCTCCACCAATTGCTGGAGATGATCGATAATATCGGCCAAGTGCATGCCCTCACGATACGGCCGCGATTGCGCTAAGGCCTGAAAAATGTCGGCGACGCTGATAATCCGGCATTCCAGCTCCAGCGATTTGCCGAGCGTCTTAAACGGATAGCCTTCGCCGCGCAGATTTTCATGATGCAAGCCGGCCCACTCAGGTATTTTGGAATCGGCAAACACCCGCTGCAGAATCCGGAAAGTATCGTAACTATGCCGCTGCATGCAGGCCCGTTCATCGGAGGTCAAGCTGCCGGGCTTATCGATAATATCCTCGGAGACGCGCAGCTTGCCAATGTCGTGCAGCAAACCGGCAATCTCTACCTGATCCAGATCGGAACCGGCAATGCCGAAATCCGCCGCCAAACACCGAGCGATTTGCGCAACCCGTTCCGAATGTTGTTCGGTATAAGGACTCTTGGCATCGACAATCCTCGAAAACAGCCGCGCCATTTCTCGCAGAGCGGCGTAACCCAGCTCCACTTCCGCCACGTCTCGCCCAAGTTCACGTAAATCCTCGTCCAGATAATCCGGATCCATCGCCAACCAAAATGCCTGACTCCTCGCCAGCTCGGCAAATGCCGCCAACAATTCCGGCGCAAACAGACAGCCGGAATAACTTTGTAAACACTCCACGATTCGTGGCGCGGCGACCAGGATTTGTTCGCTATTCAGATAGGGTACTTGCAACACATCAATGCGATCAGCCAGGAACAACAGATTGGTGCGCAGCCGCAGTCTCTGCGACAGCGGCAATAACAACAACTCTTCCCAGCGAGTGTGATGATAGCGTATCTCGTCTGCCAAATAAGCCAACGGCGGACATGCTTCCAAGTATTCCGCGCCCCGCAGGCAATGCGCTTCGGCGCCATCCCATTCCAGCGATTCGGTCAGTTGCCGGTGCTCGCGAATCTTGGCCACCCCGCAATCGTGCAACATGCCTGCGTAGAGAATGCTCAATCTCTCCGCCTCCGGCCAGCCGAGTTTATCGGCGATATGCCATGCCATCATCGCCACCCGTTTGCCATGCTTGACTTCGTCGATACCGACCAAATCCAATGCGCAGCTCAAAGAAATAACTGAGCGATGCAAATCGATGTGTTGACTATCCATAAGCTGGACTCCATGTTGAGGTGGTAGCACGATGCTACCGTACTTTAAAAGAACGGCAAAGCATGACGACGGGCTTGTGTGCCAGTAGGCAATCACAATACTCCCTATAGGCGCCCCCATGACAATTCAAAACCTCATTGCTGTCAAAGCTGTCAGCCTCACTGACCGAACTGTCAGCAGCATCGTCAAAACCTTCGACACTTCACAACTAAGCTATTGATTAAATTTACTTTAAAAAGTTGGTTCCATTTTTGCGTAGATAAAGCCGTGCGCTATGCAACAGCAAACGTTGCGCGCGAGTTATCTATTTTTTCAGCCCCGACAAAAAGGAATCGACGTGAACGCCGTAATACCAAAATTGTACTTACCAGGATTAGTCCTCGCTGTAGCCTTGTTTACCCCATCCGCCGAATCGGCCGTATTAATCGACACTTTTTCCAAATTTCAGTACGCAACAAATAGCTTTAGTGGTCCGCTTAGCGTGCCAGGCACTAGTTTGAGCAATCTACATAGGACACTGACAGCGACCACGTCTTCCAGCACGGCAACTACGGAAATTGTGGTTGAAAAGGGCAAATTGAGTATCAGCAATAGTACCGATTCGACTGGTACAGCGCGCATCTTTTACAGTTTCAATACCATCGATTTCACAACGTTCGCCGATGTGCTACTGCTTACCACCCAATTTAGCGACGCCAACTACGAAGTTGAAATGGTTGCCAACAGTACTTCAATCTTAAGTTTTCAAAATTTGGGGGGCGTGGGCCGGCACATCGTTAGCTTCATGCAATTCTCCGATCCATCAGCCTTTAAACAATTGCATAGCCTGGAACTTAAACTACGGGGAACCCGAGCCGCCTGGGATGCTCGCTTTAGTTCACTGACAGCGGGTAGCGCAACTGTTCCAGAACCTTCGGTAACTGCTTTACTGGCGATTGGCGTGGCAGGAATTGCCGGCGTCGGGCGCAGAAAAATAGCGTAGCTTGAATCCACCCAGATTATTCCCATTTTCAACTTTGACCGCACTGACAGCCAAAATGCAAACCCAATATTTGAAAAAATACCTCTCCTTGATACTTTTGACCATAGCCTTAGCTTTATCCAGCCAAGGCCAAGCCAATCCCCTGACGATAGACAATTTCACGCACAGTCAAACCGTATTCGACCGAGGCGATAGCACGGGAGCAAGCACCAATACGATGACAAATCTTACCGGCACCGATCTGGCAAACGCATCCAGAACCTTTATCGCCGAAGCAACTGTCGATAGCTTTGCCAACAAAGAAGAAATCGTTTCCGGCGAAAGCTTACTAAAAATCTCTAATGCTGCAGGCTCTGCGGGAACCGCCTCCATCTTGTGGAGTTTCGATCCCATCAACCTAAATACCCACGGTAACGCAATCTTGCTAAAAGTGCTGGCAATCGATCTTAACGTCAATGTAGAAATGGTGGCTAACGACACCTCAAGTTCCGGCGTAAAAATCTTTGGTGCCACCACTGATTTCCTTGTGAACTTCAACGATTTTACTGACCCAGCCGCGTTTGCAAACCTTCATCGCTTTCGCTTGAATTTCACCGGCCCAGAGGCATGGGACGGACAATTTCAGCTACTGGCGACCACAACCCCAGTGCCGATACCTGCTGCATTTTCCTTAATGGGTTCCGCTCTATTAGGTTTCATCGCGGCATCCCGCAGAAAAATGACTTTGTAGCCATCCCCGACACCGACGGCAGAATATTATCCGACCATCATCATTTAAATTAGCCAGCACCAACAGCACTCCCCCACCGGCCTGCCGCAATCTGGCAACCCCCGCGGGCATGGACCAAATCCGGCTGACAAGGCACAATAGCCTGCTATTTAACGCCCTTCGTCGCTCATGCTCGCACTTCTGGTCCGTTTTTCCATCCGTTATTCCGGCATCGTCGTCGCCTTGGCGCTGCTGCTGTTTGCTTACGGGATTTACCATCTAGCCAACGCCGGCCTGGATATTTTTCCGGAATTCGCCCCCAAGCAAGTCATCATCCAGACCGAAGCGCCCGGCCTGGCCGCTGAACAAGTGGAAGTGCTAGTCACTCAACAAATCGAAAACTCCATCAGCGGCTTGATTGGCTTGCAAACCCTACGCTCGCAGTCAATCCAGGGTTTGTCCATCGTCACCGCTACGTTTAATGAAAACAGCGATGTCTACCGTAACCGGCAATTAGTCAGCGAACGCTTAAACAGCCTAGGCCAGCGCTTGCCGGCCGGCGTGGGCACGCCGGTAGCTGTGCCCTTGTCATCCTCCTCGGCCACGGTGTTAACCATCGGCTTGAGTTCGGACAGCAAAACATTGATGGAACTGCGCAGCCTGGTGGACTGGACGCTGGTACCGCGTCTGTTGGCTGTGCCCGGCGTGGCCGACGTCAATGTGTTCGGCGGCGACATTCAGCAATTGCAGGTGCAATTGCAACCGGCAGCCTTACAACGTTTTAATCTGTCGATAGACGACATCGTCAACGCGGCGGCCGGCGCAGCGGAGATGAACGGCGCCGGTTTCATCGAAAACGCTAACCAGCGGTTTACGCTGCAAATCAGCGGCCAGCCGGCCAATCCCGAGCAGTTCAAACAACTGATCGTCAAACGCCAGGACGGCATGAACGTGACCTTGGCTGACGTCGCACAGATCGGTTATGCGCCGGAACCGCCCATCGGCGCGGCGCAGATTATGGGCAAGCCTGGCATCGTGATGATGGTGATCGGCCAGTACGGCGCCAACACCTTGTCGGTGTCGCGGCAGGTTGAAGCGGTTCTGGACGAGTTCCAACCCATCTTCAACCAGCAGGCCGTGGATTTCTACTCACATTTGTTCCGGCCGGCCGATTACATCGAAACTTCCGTGCATAATCTGTCCGGACATTTACTGGTCGGCGGCCTATTCGTACTGGCGGTGCTGTATGTGTTTTTATTCAATCTGCGTAGCGCCTTTATTGCCGCCACCGCGATTCCGTTGTCGCTGCTGACCGCCGCGCTGGTACTGCTGGAATGCGGCGTCAATCTGAACATCATGGTGTTGGGCGGGTTGGCGATTGCGCTGGGCGAGGTGGTGGACGACGCCATCATCGATACCGAAAACATCTTTAGACGCCTGCGCGAAAACCGCTTAAAAATTTTCCCGGATAGCGCAGAAACCGTGATTTATCACGCTTCGCTGGAGGTGCGCAGTTCAGTGGTTTATGCCAGCTTCATCGTTGCCTTGGTGTTTGTGCCATTGTTGACGCTGGACGGCGTCAGCGGCCGGCTGTTCGCGCCGCTGGGCGTATCCTATATTCTAGCGATTTTAATGTCGCTATTGGTCGCACTCACGCTGACGCCGGCGCTGTGCCATTTGCTGTTTCGTAACAAACTACCGGACGACAGCGATCCGCCCGTGTTACGCCGGCTTAAACCGCTGTATGCCCGACAATTGCTCTGGACAATAAGGCATTTCAAAACAGTGGCGATAGTGGGCGTGCTTGCCTGCCTGATCGGCATCGCCGCCTTTCTGCGCTTGGAGCATAAGTTTCTGCCGGAACTGCGCGAGGGCCATTTCATCGTCCACACCGCCAGTGTGCCAGGTACTTCCTTACAGGAATCGATCCGCGTCGGTAGCCTGCTGACCGGGCAGATCATGGCTATCGACGGCGTGGAATCGGTGTCGCAATGGGCCGGCCGCGCCGAACGCGGCGCCGATACCTACGGCAGCCATTACAGCGAATACGAAGTACGTCTAAAGCCCTTATCCGGACAGGATCAGCAGCAAGTGTTGGACAGTCTGCGCGAGATACTGGCGCAATTCCCCGGCATCAATTACGAAGCCAACACCTTTTTGACCGAGCGGGTCGACGAAACCATTTCCGGTTACACCTCGCCGGTGGTGGTGAATATCTACGGCAACGATCTAGCCGAACTGGACCGCAAGGCCCAACAACTGGCAACACTGATCAACACCATCTCTGGCGCGGAAGATGTGCAACTGCGCTCGCCGCCAGCCACGGCCTTACTCCAAGTCGAGTTGAACCTGGAGCAGTTAAAGTTTCGCGGCATCAGCCCAGCACAAGTGATGACCGCACTACAAACCGCTTACGAGGGCCGCATCGTTGGCAAAAGTCTGCAAGGCAACCGGATTTTCAATGTTGCCGTGGCATTGGCGCCGGAATGGCGCAGCCAACCCGATTATTTAGCACAGCTGCCGCTAAAAAATAGCGAAGGCCAGCGGGTGCTGCTCGGCGAAGTGGCCGAGATTCGCCACGGCGAAGGCCGCTATAACATCTTGCATCAAGGCGCGCAACGCATCCAGACCGTCACCTGCAAGGTCGAAGACCGCGATATGGACGCGTTCATGACGGAACTGAAACAACGGGTACAAAACGAAATGAGCTGGCGCGACGGTAGTTATCCGGAATTCATCGGCGCGGCGCTGGAACAAGCCAAAGCCCGTGAGACGCTGATCATCCACGCCTTACTGGCCGGTGCCGGCGTGCTGATTTTTGTATTCATCGCGTTGGGTAGCCTGCGACATATGCTGCTGACTTTGCTGAACCTGCCGTTTGCATTGCTGGGCGGGGTGGCAGCGGTAGTCATCACCGACGCCACCTTGTCGGTCGGTTCCTTCGTCGGCTTTATCACGCTATTTGGCATCACCGTGCGCAACTGCATCATGCTGATCTCACATTACCAGCATTTGATCGAACTGGAAGGCCAGGATTGGTCCACTGAAACCTTGATTCGCGGCGCCCAGGAACGCCTGCCGGCCATCCTGATGACCGCGCTAGTTACCGCGCTGGCCATGCTGCCGATTGCGATAGGCAGCGATAATCCGGGCCGGGAAATCATGGGACCGATGGCTGCCATCATCATCGGCGGTTTGGCCTCTTCGACTGTGTTGAACTTGTTGCTGTTGCCGGCGATTTTGCAGCGATATGGCAGGTTTGAAGTGGCGCTTGATAAGCAGGTTTAGATCCAGCCAAATAACGCAAGTGCTTGTTTATGGGTTAAATATGCCGCGCCGCCGCAATTACAGCCTGCCCCAGAGCCAACCCGCCGTCGTTCATTGGATAATGTTGCGGCGACAATACGGTTTTATCGTGTTGGCGCAATTGATCGCTAACCGCTTCCAACAACAAACGGTTTTGAAATACGCCGCCGCTTAAGACGATGCTATTCGCGCCGGTTTGGCGACTCAAGCCATTCATCACATCGACGGTCGCGACAGCCAAGCTGTGGTGAATGCGGGCGGCGATGCGAGTTTTGTCGGTGCCGCATTTGAGATCATTCAGCACCGCTAACCAGAGGCCCTGCCAGCTTAACACCGCCAAAGCGCCGCTAGAGTCGATAGACCAGGCTTGCGGGTAAGGCCGTTCTTCGGCAAATAGCGGCGTCGCCAAAACTTCCAACGTAATCGCAGCTTGGCCTTCGTAATCGACCCGATCCGCATGTAAACCTAATGCGGCGGCAAATGCGTCGAACCAGCGCCCGCAGGAGCTGCCGAGTGGCGAGTTGAGTTTCTTATCGATCATCGCGTCCAGCGTTGCCAAAGGTTTGCCTGCCAACCACTGCATGACTTCCAAGTCCGCATAATCTCGCTGTAAAGCTTGCCAATCGAAATAATACCGTAGTTGCGCGTAAGTATTACGCCAAGGTTCGCGCATCGCCTGCGTACCGCCGGGCAAAGCGATGGGCTGAAAATGTCCCAGTCGGGTGTAACCGCGGTAATCACCCAACAAAAATTCGCCGCCCCATAATTCGCTGTTCTCGCCCATCCCCAGGCCGTCGAAGATCGCCGCCAATACCGGCGGTGCATCCAGCCCCACGCCATGCTCCGCCAGACAAGCCGCCAGATGAGCGTGATGATGCTGGGCGCTGACTAATTCGGCCACTTCGGTCGCCGCCAAAGTATGGCCGTATTGGGTCGACAGATAGCCAGGATGCTTGTCGACAACAATCCGATCGGGACAAAAGTCGTTAAGCTTTCGGTACAAATCGATGGCTTGCCGGTAGTCTTGTTGCACGGCGGCGCTTTCCAAATCGCCGATATGCTGGCTGACAATGGCCTGGCCATTTTTCAGCAAGCAAAAACTGTTTTTTAATTCACCGCCCATCGCCAAAGTATTTCCGGATTCTTCAAAACCCTTTGGCAATCTTAATGCCTCCGGGCTATAGCCGCGCGCGCGGCGCAGCATACGCATCTTGCCGTCCATCAATCGCACTACCGAATCGTCCAGCCGATTGACGATATCGCGGTCGTGCAGCAACCAATAATCGGCAATGCCCGCCAGTTTTTCCCGCACCTCGGCGTTATCGGTGCATTGCGGTTCGTCGCTGACATTGCCTGAGGTCAACACGATAGGCGCATCCAGCTCCTGCATCAGCAAACTGTGGAGCGGCGTATACGGGAGCATGAAACCCAGCTTGTCGTCATCCGGTGCAACACCAGGCGCTAACGATTCGCCTTGCGCTTGCAACAGCACGATAGGCGCGGTGTGATGCTGCAAGACTGACAGTTCCTGAGAGTTGATAAGCGCATAACGGCTTACCATAGATGCATCCCTTGCCAGCAACGCAAGCGGTTTGGCGTAACGACGCTTGCGCTGTCTGAGCATATCGACGGCCTCGGCATTACTCGCGTCGCAAGCCAGATGAAAACCGCCCAGACCCTTGATGGCGACTATAAAGCCTTGGCGAAGCATCTCGGCAGATTGGCTAATTGGATCGTCCATGGCTCCCATGCTCTGCGTGGGAACGATAAGCGCTTCCAGCCATAACTTCGGCCCACAAACAGGACAACAATTGGCCTGAGCGTGAAAGCGCCTGTCGGCAGGATCGTCGTATTCCTGCTTACATTGCGGGCACATTGCAAACGCCGCCATGCTGGTATGACCACGGTCGTACGGCACGCTGCGCACAATGGACAGACGCGGGCCGCAATGGGTACAGTTGGTAAACGGGTAGCGGTAACGGCGATTATCGGGATCGGCTATTTCGGCCAGACATTCCGGGCAGGTGGCGGCATCGGCGGCTATTGGGGTATCGATACCATCGCTCCGACTGGCGACGATCTGAAATTCGCTGGGCGCGACGCCGGCTAATTCTTCGATTTCCAAGCCTTCCAAGCGCGCTAGAGGCGGCAACTGCAGAGGTATTTGCTCGATAAAAACATTTAGATCCTGCTCTTCGCCGAACGCACGAATCATCACCCCTTCGCCATCATTCCATACCGAGCCGGTCAGGCGGTGTTGGCGCGCCAGATGCCAGATCGCCGGCCGAAAGCCGACGCCCTGCACCACGCCGCGAACTCGAATCGCCTTGCCGGGCATCAGCAGATGCGCGGCAACTGCTCGCCGACCGGCCAATCGACAATACGCCGCCCGCCGAAAGCCGTGGTCATTTGCACGAAGTCGTGTAGATCGGCTATGACGTTGCCGATGATAGCCGCGTCTCGGCCCAGCGGATGTTGGCGCATCGCCGCCAACAAAGCCTCGGCGGCATCGGCCTCGCAGATGCAGACCAATTTGCCTTCGTTGGCGACATACAAAGGATCGAGCCCGAGGATTTCGCAGGCGGCTTTGACTTCGGCCTTGACCGGAATCTTGGCTTCGTCTATCACCATACCGACGCCGGACTGCTTGGCTAACTCGTTCAAAGCGGTCGCCAGCCCACCGCGCGTCGGGTCGCGCAAACAACGCAACGCCGACGGCGCGACCGCGACTAGCTCGGCAACCAAACCGTGCAGAGCTGCGGAATCGGAAACGATGCTGGTCTGAAATTGCAGATTCTCGCGACTGGCCATGATCGCCACACCGTGATCGCCTATCGAACCGCTGACTAAAATCGCGCAACCCGGCCGGGCCCGGTCGCCGGAGATATTGACTCCGTCCGGCACCACGCCGACGCCGGTGGTGGTAATGAATACGCCGTCTCCCTTACCGCGCTCCACCACCTTGGTATCGCCGGTCACAATCGGCGTGCCGGCGGCCTTGGCGGCGGCAGCCATGCTGATCACAATTTTTTCCAAAACGGCCAGTGGCAAACCTTCTTCCAGGATAAATCCCGCCGCCAGATACAAGGGCTTGGCGCCGGACATCGCCACGTCGTTCAGCGTGCCATGCACGGAAAGCGAGCCAATGTCTCCGCCCGGAAAAAACAAGGGCGAAATGACATGACCGTCGGTGCTGATCGCCAACCGACCGGCCGGTACATTGAATAAAGCTTGATCGTTATGCTGGCACAGCAAGTCGTTATCAAAATGCTTGATGAACAATTCGTCGATCAACTGCGCCATCGCCCGGCCGCCACCACCGTGGCTGAGATCGACGTGGCCGGTTTTTAGATTTAAAGGGGTTGCGTAACGCTCTGGCACGGGTTATGTCTCGTTATTGAAATGAATGCAAGTGGCAGGAAAGCTTAAATTTACATGTACATCAGGCCAAAACCGTTCTCCGCAAAAATACCGTCGCTAATTAAATGCATCGGAGATGTTTGCTTCAAATTTCCGGCTGTGATAGAAAACTTCCGCCGATGATTAAACCCATCCGCACCATCGGTTTGAGCATGATACTTCTGTGAAAAAGTGTTGAAGCTATACCGCTAAGTAAAATAATTAAAATCACGAGGAAACCTACAATGAAAACTAAAATTTTTGCACTGCTGGCGATTGCTTCTGTTGCATTGATCCCTTCCCTGTCCGCGGCTGGCGAAGCAGATACCTGTAAAGGCTGCCATAACGGCTCCGTGGCTCCGGCTGTTGACGCTTTGAAAGCCAAATTCAAAACCGCCGACGAATTAGTCGCCGGGGCTAAAGCGTCTAAAAACGACATGATGAAACCGATGCAAAGCAATGACGCGAAATTGAAAGCCGCTGCTGCAGAAATCTATAAATAAGCCCTGCCCTCTCACCCCAGAGTAACCTGGGGTTATCCAGGTGGACACTTCATCAGTGTCCACCTTTTTATGCTCTAGCCTTATCGCAGCCGTCCGTAACTCCAATACGCGGCACAAGCCCCCTCCGACGACACCATACAGGAGCCCATCGGGTTTTCCGGGGTGCAGACGGTGCCCAACAACTTGCAATCTTGCGGCTTTTTCGCGCCGCGCAGGATGGCAGGACATTCACAGCCTTTCACGTCACTGGCTTCGATAGCCGGCATCTCGAAGCGCTGTTCGGCGTCGAACTCGGCGTATTCGGCTTTTAACTTCAACGCACTATTCGAAATCAAACCCAGACCGCGCCATTCAAATTGCGGACGCAGTTCAAACACCTCGTCCATCAAGGCTTGAGCTTTGACATTGCCGTCGCGCGTCACCGCCCGGCTATATTCGTTTTCCACCTCGTGCCGGCCATCGTTCAATTGCCGAATCAGCATCAAGGACGACTGCATCACGTCCAGTGGCTCGAAACCGGCGATGACAATGGGTTTTGCGTAATGCTCTGAGAAAGTTTCGTAGGGCTTACTACCGATCACGCTACTCACATGGGATGGCCCCAGAAAGGCATCGATAGCCACCGGCTCCGGCGCATCCAAAATAGCCTGCATCGCTGACGGCGTTAACACGTGATTGCAGAATACCGAGAAATTAATCAATCCTTCCGTTTGCGCCTGTTTAATGGCAACAGCAGTCGGCGGTGTGGTGGTCTCGAAACCGATCGCGAAAAACACCACTTGCCGGTCCGGATTATCCCGGGCGATTTTCAACACATCCTGAGTAGAATAAACCATGCGAATATCGCCGCCGGCCGCCTTGGCTTTTAACAGACTGTTACGATGAGAGGCCGGCACCCGCATCAGATCGGCATAAGTGCAGAGGATTACGTTGTGCTGATCCACCAATTGAATCGCGTTGTCGATGCGTCCGGTCGGCAGCACACACACCGGGCAGCCGGGGCCGTGAATGAACTCGACGTTGCTCGGCATCAAATCCTGAACGCCGTAACGAAAAATCGCATGGGTATGGCCGCCGCAAAATTCCATCAGACGATAATGCCGCTCGGGATTAACGGTTTGGGCAATAACCTGCGCCAATTGCTTGGCCAAATCGTGCTGGCGAAATTCGTCGATGTATTTCATGACGCCGCCAGACCGGCTTCCGCGAACAAGGCCAAAGTTTTCAACGCCTCTTCCTCGTCGATCTTATTCAGCGCGTAGCCGACATGCACCAGCACGTAATCGCCAACTTTCACGTCGTCGACCAATGCCAGCGAGACTTCGACTTTAACGCCATCCAAACTGGCGATCGCCATCTGCGTAGCAAAATCAATATCAGTAATTTGGGCAGGCAGGGCTAGGCACATGTTGGTTTTTTCGTTTTGCCGCGGTTATTCAATATTGGTATCACTATTACGACGGACTATTTTAATGCTGATCCCGCATCGGTGGTGCAGGATAGTTTTCAGAGAATGTCCTCGGCAACAACCTTATGCATTGCTCTACCTCCCATTCATTATGGCCTAATAGCAATTAGATAGAATCAGAAACAATCAAGGATTTTATGCAATGGCCGTAGCTTATATAGCTGATTTGGAAAGGTCTCGGCATAAACATGCTGAGCATTTGCTTCTATACCTTCTCTTGCGGAGATATCAACTATCATATTGACAAAGCGCTGGCGGTGTTCTTCCATCTTACGCAATGTCTCTTCCCGGATCTTCAAAGGATCTATATTGCGCTCAATCATACGGTTTACCCCTTCGTTCACAGCTTCTGGATCAGCCTCGACAATAGCAACATAATCATCATCAAAGAATACGTCCCGACCTCCATAACTGTGCGTGGAAACAACAGGCAAGCCCGACAGCAAATATTCGATAGATGCAAACATAGCTCCTTCAGTTTCAGACAGGCATAGCCCGACGCGAGCTTGGTTGATGTAGCCGCAGACATCATCCCGAGGAATCTGTCTAAACGAAGAAATCTCGACATTCTCCTGTGGAAAATTGAGCCAACTGGCATGCCCTAGAATCGCTTTGATCTCCTCAAAATAGTCCAGATGTTGAGTCGAAAGGTAAGTAATGATAGCTAAGCGCTCGATCAGTCGCGTTAACTCATGCCTTTTATAAGGAGCAGAAACAGCATTATGTATGGCATCGAATTGCTTAGCCACATCGGCATCAACTTTGAAGCGAGTTTCATCAGCCAGACAATTTTGGTTTACAAATACCGATTCGACGCCGAGGTCGTCGTATATCTGAGTCTGAGCGGCATTATTCGCTAGAAATATGAACCGGTGCTCTGGATAGATCTTCGAATGTTTTAGCAAAACCGGTGAAAACAGCTGCTTGTATGTATCAGCGTAATACTCGATACCGCTTCTAACAAGGCCCAAAAAATAGACTCTACGCCTTTTCAGTACGTCAAAGAAAGGAATCCAGAGGGATTCATTATCGAAAAAATCTTCCGGTATTAGAACAACTAAAGGTGTCTTGCTAACCACAAAGTAATGACCAACAGGAACCGGAAAATATTGTTTTAGCCGACTGGCAAGTAGCCATGGCAATTGATCGATCAGTTTATGCACCTTCAGGTCTAAATTCATGCTTTATTGCTCCAATCAATGGCAAGGACTGCGTAGTATCTATTAAGTAAGCTATTTGACAAAGACCAATCAAGTATAAGCTATCTGCTGCAGTTCCAACTCCACCTTCAACCAGGTCAACCAATTTTCCATGCCCTCGCCGGTCTTGGCCGATAAGGACAACACCTTGATGCGCGGATTAACCTGCTTCGCGTACTGAATGCTCTGCGCGCTGTCGAAATCCAGATGCGGCAGCAAATCGGTTTTGTTCAGGATCATTAAATCGGCGGCATGGAACATGTCCGGGTATTTGATCGGCTTATCTTCGCCTTCCGTCACCGACAAGATCACCACCTTGTGCGCCTCACCCAAATCAAAAGCCGACGGGCAAACCAGATTGCCGACGTTTTCGATGAATAGCAAACTGTGCTCGGGTAAATTCAGACTTTCCAAGCCATGACCGACCCGATGAGCATCCAAATGGCAGCCCTTGCCAGTGTTAATTTGCAAGGCCGGCACGCCGGTGGCGCGAATGCGGTCAGCATCGCGGGCGGTTTGTTGGTCGCCTTCGATCACCGCGATGCTCAACTCGTCTTTCAGACGGAGAATGGTTTCGGTCAACAGCGTGGTTTTACCGGAACCGGGGCTGGAGACCAAGTTCAAAGCCAGCATGCCGCGCTCACTAAAATAGCGGCGATTTTCCTCGGCGTAACGACTATTTTTGGCCAGAATGTCCTGCTCGATTTGCACCATCCGCGCCTGAGTCAGGCCCGGCGCATGCGAGTGTTCGGCTGTATGTTCGTGATGATGCTGATGTCCATGGTCATGGTTGTGATCATGGGCATGCTCGTGATCGTGTAATTCGTCGTGCGAGTGAATTTGGCCCTCGCCGCAGCCGCATACGCCGCACATTACTCTACCTCCAGTTCTTTGATTCGCATTTGATCGCCGCCGACGATCTGTAATTGATGACTGCCGCAGTGCGGGCATTCGTCGTATAACTGTTGCACCAACACCTCGCAGCCGCAAGGCATACACCAGGCCACACCCGGCACTTCGATAATTTCCAGCCGGGCCTGTTCGGCCAAGGAGCCTTGCATCACCACCTCAAAACTAAAATGCATCGCCTCCGGCTCGACGCCGGACAACGCGCCGATCTCCAGCCACACGGTTTTGACCCTGGCGAACTGCTGAGCCTTGGCCTGTTGTTCGATGATCTGTAACACGCTCTCGCAAAGCGACATTTCGTGCATGGCGATACTCTGTTTGTTTCAGTTTTCCGGCATTAACACCAGCCGGTATTGCACACATGGATCGACCGCGTTGATCAACCATTCCGCCTGCTGCCGCAAACCATCCGCATCGGCGACCCGCAAAGACTTTAAACCTTGGGCCAGCACGCCATCGGGGTGAAAATTCCATTCGGTCGGCGCGACGATGCGGTAATCGTACACCCGGCCCTTGCGTAAGGCCAGGCGATGCATCAGCAAGCCGCGCGCGGCCTGAACTTGCGCCAGGCCGATGCCTTCGGCGGCAGACGCCGGCATCGTAACGCTTGACGGCGTTAAACCTTGCGGGACAGCCGCCACTTCCAGTAAAACCGCTGCAAACCGCACCAACAAACCGTTGCCGTAACGGCTGAGCAACTCGGCAATCAAGGGCTGCGCTTGCTGGCGACTCAGCGGCGTCGATTCGTAACAGCGGCCCAGCCACTGCGGCGCGCGGCAGAACGCCGATAAATCCTTTTCTTGCAATTGGCGATGCAGCTCGGCTTGATCCAATGTCGGCAAACAAGCCACGTCACTCGCGCCCAATGCTTGCCAGTCTCGTTGATAAAGGCTGCTTAATAACTCAGCGGACATGGCCACGTTGCCAGCCAGCCAATCGCGCAATTGGGCCTCATCGGCAATTGTTAGAAATTGGCTCAAGCCGCCAGCGAAAATCGCTTGATCGATCAAGCCAGTTAATTCGACAAGTAAAGTCTGCAAATGCGGTACGTCGATCCGCAACTGGCTATCCAGCCTAAAGGCCTCGCCATCTTTAAATAAACACGACCTGAACTGTCTATCCAATTTTAATAGCGCCGCAAGCGCGATCTTATCGGCAGGCTGACCCAGCAAAATCGGCCAATCCAGCAATATCCGCCAGGCGTGTTCGCGCACGGTTTCCAGTTGCACCAAGCATTCCCTAGCGGCGTCGGCTTCCGTCTCGGCAGGCATCTGCAAGGCAGCACGGCAGGCCAGCAAGGCGACGTAAGCCTGGGCGTTGCCGCATAAAGAAAACAACAATGGCACCACGCTCAACAACTGCTCAGGCGTTTTGCCGATCAACACCCGTGCCGCTTCGGGTCGGGTCGAGTCTATCTTCACCGAACCGACCTTGCCGGCGCTATGCGTCAGTTCGATATGAATCTCGCCCGCCGGCGTCACTTAAGGTCTTACCAAATTGCCGCGCAACAAATCGCGGCGACTGAGTGCTCGCGGCGTCGGGCCAGTCAACAAGGCTTGCAAAGCGCTTTCCGCCGCAGCCACTGCCACCGCTTGATCGGCAAACTGAAACATCGGCGAAAACAGCGAACACTGCGCGTACCGGCCCAGTTGCGCTTCGTCGGCGACGGTAAATTCGAAGCTGCCGTACGGGAACGGCTGTTCAAATTTGCTGCCGGGCGACTGGCTAATCCAGTTGCTTTCCACTCCCGGCAGCAACAACACATTCATAAACCAAGGCGTAATCAACACACCCACCCAATCTGCGTTGTATTGGTTAAACCCCAGGGCTCGCACCACCAATGCCGGATTCAACACCGGCATATCGTGCATCCGCGTGGTCAGGATGTCGTTAAACACCGCCTCCAGCACGCACCGAATCTGCTCACCGTCCTGCCATGCCATGTTTAGTCGTCCAGCACCAAAAAACCCTGCTTGGGCGCGCCGCATTGCGGGCAGCTCCAATGCTCGGGCAAATCCGCGAATGCCGTACCGGGCGGCACTTGCCAGACGGTGTCGCCCTCGGACGGGTCGTAGACATGCCAGCAAATCTTGCATTCCAGCCTGGACTCGGCCGGCAAGCGTGAGGCATCGCCACCGAAAGCCCCGGCAAAGAAGCCTTCGCTCACAGATACACCTGCAAAATTTCCTGCAAACGCTGGTGGCTGTCGGCGATGTCTTCCGCCGACGCACAGGCCACATTCGGCACCTCGCTGACTTCCAGCGTATTCAGGATCAGCGTATCCTGCGAATTAAAATATCGCACCCACCAGACGTTGCGGGTGGCGGTAGCGTCGATCCGGCAGTTGCCATAACCGCGCGACAAAATGGTCACCGCGCCCTTGCCCAAGCGTTGCTCCAGAAACGCCAAATCCTGCTCGGTTTGCGGCAACAAACTCAGGTTGATGATGTGCGCTTCAGTGCCGGGTTGATACTCGGCGATCTTGGCATTCAACTCGGCCAGTAGCGGCGGCGCGTTCATCACCCCGTCCGGCAACACGCTCATGTCGGTATCGATATGTTTAGCGGCATCGGCAAACGCGGTTTGCAAGATGGCTTGCGGGATGATGCCGACTTCCAGGATGTCGGTAACGATCTGTTTTTGCCCATTCAGACATTGCGAACGCCAGACGCCGGCCAGCACCGATTCCTGAATCCGCAAGGTTTGCGCGCCATTACACAGCATGCTGACCTCGCCCTCGCCGAGCAGTTCGTCGACGAACTGGCGATTGGTTTGGTCCAGGCTTATCAAATCGATGGTTTGGCTGTTTGCCGGGTACGTCGCCAGATCCTGCTCAAGCTGCTGCAACGCGGTTTTGGCCTGCGCCAGATCGGCCGCATTCAAGTCCACCGAAATCATCGGCATCCGGTAGGTGGTCATTTCTTCCGGCATCGCCAGATAGTCGAGTTCGACGCCGTCTTCCTCGGCGGGTTGGCTGCCTTGGCCAAAAATTGGGAGAGATATGCTGGTCATTTTTTGGTTGTTTGTTGAATTAAGTTGTAGGCTGGTTAAGCGAACTGCATCCGGCACTGGATTATTTTTTTGGTGTCGCTATCGCGAGGATGTTTTTAGATGTCGGGTCTCGGCCCGACAGCCGAGTGACTTTTCTTTGCTTGGCCAAAGAAAAGTCACCAAAAGAAAGGCCACCCGGTATTCCGCCTTAATCCTGCGCTCCTCGCTTTTGGCGAGGGTTTTCGGAAGGGCCATCCCTGGCCCTCCGAAAACGAGCGGCATCCTTGCCGCTCCCCTGCGGGCTAATCTCGCCAAAAGCTGCGATGCTCGGGGCTGAATAACGGGACAAAAACCATCCCGAAATTTAAAACGAATCTATAAAATAGTAGGGTGGGCACATGCTTTTCGTGCCCACCCGGGAAAATTGAACTGGAAAACTATTGCTACCCAAAACTTATTTTGAATTTGGGGTTTGATAAAAAATCCCCAATACGAAGGTATTTACTCCTTCGCATCTTGGACAATTCCAACTCTTTCCGATTTCAATATCTGTTTCCCAAAAAATCACACTTTCATTGCAATCAGAGTTAGCACATGTAATTTCACTCCTACTTGGGCGCCAATCAACTTTCCCAGACTCTTTTGAAATAACCGTGTAAGAAGCATTGCACTCATCGCATTTAGCTTGTACTTGTTGTTTATCAGATACACGTTTGCGAATTGTTTTCCCACATTGAATACATTCGCATTTCGAGAAGACACCCATAGTAACGTTAAAAATATGGGATGAAAGAACCTCCTTTACAAACTTTGCAATGTCTTCAAGGCGAGACTCCATCCTGGTGTAATTAATTGACTTACCGTCAATAGCTTGTTTCATAGTTTGGACATGAAGGTAACTACCCAAAGCATCATAGTGTTTACGTAACGTCGCCATATTGAAAACTTTTTCCGATCCTAATGGCGACATTATTGATGCCGGCGTGCCATAAGTTTCCTGTACACTAATTGCCACGGAACAATCTTTATCTGCCAATGGCTCAATTTCAAGTAAAACTGACATCACCCTACGTGGTTGCCATGTTTTGTATTCCGATGCTGGAAACTCATCCATGTAAAGTAAGGCCCGATCATATGTCAGCGCTTCCATAGCCATGCGCAATTCAAGGGCCGAATATTTCAAACGCGCCTTATCTCCAGATCTAAATTCGTGCTCAAAGCGCTCAAGGTGTTTTCTCGCGTCGTTACGATAATTCACATTTTTTCCTAATAGGTTAAATCTTGGAAGTGTTCTAAGTACGTGGGCAAGGGAGCCCGAAACCAAGCAATATAGGTCAAAGTTGGGTTTACACTACCGTTCCAACCCAGCCTACCAAAAAAGCTTTGCGACACACAATAACCGTTGGAGTGGATTATTCCCGTTATTCCGCCCCGAGCATCGCAGCTTTTGGCGAGATTAGCCCGCAGGGGAGCGGCAGGGATGCCGCTCGTTTTCGGAGGGGCTGGGAAGCCCCTTCCGAAACCCCTCGGTAAAAGCGACAAATTTGCCTGGAGCAAATTTGAACAGCCGATAGGCTGGCCCGAAGGGCGAAAACCATGGATGGTTTTCGTAAAGCGCAGGATTAAGGCGGAATTCCGGGTGGCCTTTTCTTTGGATACTTTCTTTTGGCCAAGCAAAAGAAAGTATCTCGGCTGTCGGGCCGAGACCCGACTTTAAAACACCCGTCGCGACAGCGACACATTTACTCGACAAGATTGGAAGCTAGAGCTTCCAAGACAAGGTTCCCAACCTGGAGGTTGGGAACAAAAAGCTCACTCATCAAACATCAAACTTAATCTTCCCATTCGCATATTGATGTATCAACGAACTAATCAACACCTGATACGGCAATCCCTGACTAACCGACTGCGCCTTTAACCGTTCGAGATCGCTTTCCAACAACCGAATACTGACCGTTTTCTTTTTGCCTATTTGGTCACGGGCGATTTGGCTATAACGGCTTTTTTCGCCATCCAAATTATCGACACTGACGGCTGAGTCGCCTTCGACATAATCGACAATCTCTTGTTCTTCAACCGATAGTTCAGTCGCCATGATGAGCCTCTTTAAAATATTGCTTGTGATATTTACGGCTTGGAATGATATTTTTCAGAAATATCGTTTCGTTGTCTTCCACGAATGGCACGTAATAGATGTAATCTCTGATACGAACGATAAAAATTTTCTGATGCGGATATTTGTCAACATTATGATGTGGCAATACATCAAACAATCTTTCTTCACCAATCGCCACCAAGACATCCTCGAAGCATACGCCACGAGTATTTTTGAGCAGTTGGTTCTTATGCTCGTCCCAGTCAAAACGCATGTTTAGCTCATCGAGTTATTTACATAAAAACGAGCAATGTTAAAAAGATCGCCATTCGTCCAGAGGCAAGCCTTCTTGTCCAATCGTTTTGTTGTAGACAGAGGTAAAGTCAGCCACTCGACGCACCGACTCCTCTCCCCACAACCGCTCGAACTCCGACTCGGAAACTTCCTCGAGGCTCAACAACAAACGCTGTGCCAAAGCAGCCCGGTCTTGAAGCGGTAAGGAAAAAATTTCGGCTTCCAGTTGTGTGAGATTCATATCAGCGATACTCCCCTTTAAGTAGAAAACTCAGTCACGCCAGTACAGGCACGACGGGGATAGTATACGTCCAACCTCATTTCTGCCGCGATAGAGACACCAAATTGTTAAAGAGCTGGTGAGAATTTAAGTCTCGACCACGAAGCACTCTAGCCATAGACAGGCTTTGCGCTTCGAAATGTTGGGTTACGCTCTATTGAGCTAACCCAACCTACATTTTTTTTAATGACGCGTGTCCAACGCCACAAACCTTCCCAAGATCAAACCCCGGCGGCTGCCCTGGCTCGGCAGCTAAAATCCGTGCAAATTCCTGGCCGTATTCCGCCCAATCCTTAATCCCGGTAATTACGCCCAAATACTCGCTGCCGCGCAAAAATACCAGGGACGGCCAGCTGCTGAACCGAAATCTGGCCTGCAATTCCCGTTCGACGGATTTATCGACCACCGCACCGTGCAAACGACCGGCAAAGGCTTTTAATAACTCCGGCAAAATCACCGCCACATCGTGACTCTCCGGAAACATCACCGGATCGTTGGCGAAGAACAGCACCACGGTTTCGTGGCCGTAGACGAAATGATCGTAACTGTCTGCATCGAGCAGCGGCAGGCCGTGGCGGGTTTGCAGTTGTTCCAGCAAGGGGGTACTCATGTTCTTAAAAACTCCGGCAGTTCGGGTTCGCGGTCGACCAGATCGGCGAATAAATGATCGAAGTTGGTTTCGCCTTGCATGGCCAGACGCATCGCTTCCAGCGCATCGGCGATTTGGGCGGCTTTTTCGGCCGTGATGACTTCCCGCGCCGCGTCCAGAAACACCAATAGCCAGGTGCCGGCAGCTTGTTCGCCGACCAACATCATGTCTATCAACGTCGGTTGGCCGCGATATTCGCACAGCGCCGAATCGCCGCGCGCCTCGATGACTTGCATGGGGATGCCGATGCACATCAGTATTTGCCCCGGTAATCGACGTCCACTTGCAAACTGGGCAGGTCGGAAGCGGGCGGCGGTTTCACTTCGAATACGGCGGATAACACGATGCGCTCGTCACCTAAGCGGCAAGCCAAATCAGCGGCTGGGCGCTCCTGCTCGTAGCGCTGAATATTCAATGCAGGATCGACCAGTTCCGCTGGCGTATCGAGGCATTCGCCAACCACACCGAAATCTTGCAGATAGGCCAAGGCCATATCGATGGCCGACTGAATTTGCGCTTTGACGGCCGGCCGCAAGCTGCCGCCGTAGTCTTCCAGCTCTTCCGGCTGCACGCCAATCAACAGTAAATGCTGGGGATACTGACCCAGCATTTGCGCCAGCGCCAACACTTCCTGAAAGCCGGTCTGATGCAGGCTCATTTTCTTGGCGCCAAGGAAATTCGGCACCTCGTCGTTTTCGACCCGCTTCATGGTTGCCGGCGGCAGGCCGTAATCGACCGCATCAAATACCACCAACACATCCGCTGCTTGGACATGCTCGATCAGATAGACGCCCTGCGTACCACCATCCACCACCTGCACGCTATCTGGAAAGCGATAGTGTTTTTGCAGATACTCAATCACCCGCACGCCAAAACCTTCATCGGCCCACAATAGGTTGCCGATGCCGAGTAGAAGGACTTGCGGCGATGCGCTCACCATCACCGCCAGTCAACTAATGTAGGATGTGCCGACGCTAGGAGGCGCATCGTTCGCGATCGATGCGCTTCACTGCGTTCAGCACATCCTACCGGTTTTTTAATATCATCAATGCGCATCATCGACCGGCTTGTCGTCCTTAAAGGTGCGCCAGCCGGTCGCTATCGTGGACAACATGCTTTGTCCGGACAATTTGTCTTCGCGCACCGCGACGTAAATATGAATCAGCACGAAGCAAACGATGAACCACATCACCAGATGGTGCCAGGTATGCACGGTTTGGCTGTCACCGAACAGCGGCAGCAGCCAACTGCTGAACAAGGCATATTGCCAGCTGCCTTGTCCTTCGCCTTCACCGTACAAGGCAAAGCCGGTGAAGATCATGAACAACGAGCCCCACACCAACACAAAATGCATCGCCAGGATCGCCAGCGGGTTATGACCGATGTAATGGCGCGGCGCCTTGGCTAAAAAGGTGTACCAGAGGATTTCCTGACGCACGCCATCCCAGAAATGTGCTTGCAACAAGGGCGGTAGAAAGATTTGCCGGGCATGCTCGTTACCGGCATAGGCCCAGTACAAACGCCCCAGTAAACCGATCGCCAACACATAGCCCGCGGCAAAATGCGCAAAGCGGATATAGCCCATCAGAAAATGCTCGCTGGCTTCGCCGATCGGCGAAGATAACGGCGAGGCGATCAAATAACCGCTGATCGCCAACACCGTTATCGCCAGCGCATTGATAGCATGCCAGAGTCGAACCGGCAGTTCGTAAACATAAACCGGAGCGAGTGGTGCGCTCATTGCGGTCTCCGGCCCGATGCTTTGCTGCGAAGCCAAAGGCTACGCAGCAGTGCTGCCGCCGCTATCGATAAAGCGGCTGTAAACAGATGCGGCAGCCAGGCCGAGTAAGCGGTCAGCATATGTTCCAGGCTGTGTGTCAAGGCATTGATGCCGGGGTGGCTGTGGGCTTCGGCTTGGCCGAAAACCAGTAACAAAGCGGTGGATGGCAATATTTTGTTCATAAGCTCTCCCGGTAGGGTGGATATGGCAAACGCATCCACCATGGAATTTGAAAAAGGCGGATGCGCTATGCTTATCCGCCCTACATTTTTATGGTTATCGGACTTTCACCCGTGTCAATTCCGTACCGTCCGGACTCATCACATGCGTCGAGCAAGCCAGACACGGATCGAAACTATGCAGTGTGCGCAAAATTTCCACAGGTTCGTCCGGCACCTCGACTTTGGTGTTCATCAACGAAGCCTCGAACGCGCCGATATTGCCTTGCTCATCGCGCGGCGAACCGTTCCAGGTGGTCGGCACCACGCATTGATAGTTGGCGATTTTGGTGTCTTCGATTTTAAGCCAATGGCCCAAGGCGCCGCGCGGCGCTTCGGTGAAGCCGACGCCTTTGACGCTGCTCGGCCAGGTTTCCGGATCCCAGCGCTCGACGTTGGCGGTGGCCAAGTCGCCGGTTTTCAGATTGGCCATCATCTTGTCCATGAAATAGCGCATCTTGCCGGCTGCCCATTGCGCTTCCAGACCACGCGCCGCTGTGCGGCCCAAGGTCGAGAACAGAGCGCTGACCGGCACGTCCAGGGTTTTCAGGACAAAATTGATCTGCTCGGTAATTTCTTTGTTGCCTTGCGCGTAGCCGATCACGTAGCGCGCCAACGGACCCACTTCCATCGCGTGACCGCGCCAGCGTGGGGCTTTGATCCAGGAATATTTGGCGCTTTCGTCCAGCTCTTGGATGTTAGTGCGGTCGCCCTTGGTTTTGGCGCCAATTTTATAGTTCGGTTCGGTGATGCCGTCCCAGGGATGCAAACCAAGCGCTTCGTCCGGATACTTGTACCAGGAGTGCGGTACGAATTCCTTGATCTGCTCGGGATCGGTCAGATCGACTTCGTGGACTTTAGTCAGATCGCCGTTGATGATCGCGCCGCGCGGCATCAATAAGTTGGCCGCTGAATAATCGTTGGCCTTGTCCGGAATGTCGCCATAAGACAGCATGCTGGCGCCTGACAAACCGCCGCCATACAGCCAGCCTTTGTAGAACTGGGCGATAGCGAGTAAATCTGGAATGTAGACCTGATCGATAAAGGTGATGGTACGGTCGATGATGGACGACACCAGGTTCAAACGTTCCATATTGATCGCACCAACCGCGCCGACGCCGTCAATGTTAATCGCGCAGGGTACGCCGCCGACCAACCAATTCGGATGCGGGTCCTTGCCGCCGAAGATGGTGCGAATTTTCATGATGTCTTTTTGAAAATCCAGCGCTTCCAGATAATGGGTCACGGCCAGCAAATCGGCTTCCGGCGGCAGCAAATAGGCCGGATTAGTCCAGTAACCGTTCTTGAACGGGCCGAGCTGGCCGGATTCGACGAATTTTTTCAGGCGGTTTTGGGTATCGCGGAAATAGCCCGGCGAGGATTTGGGATTGCTGGGCGAAATCTGTTGCTGCAAGGCAGAGGTCGCCACTGGTTCGGCCTTCAAGGCGTTGACCGGATTGACCCAATCCAAGGCATGCAAATGATAAAAATGCACCAGGTGATCGTGAGCTTGCAAGCTGAGCTGCATGATGTTGCGGATCGAGTTGGCGTTCTCTGGAATCTTGATTTTCAAGGCGTCTTCGACGGCCCGCACCGAGGTCAGCGCGTGGGTACCGGTGCAGACGCCGCAGATGCGTTGCACGAAAGCCCAGGCATCGCGCGGGTCGCGGCCTTTTAAAATCACTTCCAGTCCGCGCCACATGGTGCCGCTGGAGATGGCGTTACGGATGATGTTGTCGTCGTCGATATTGACTTCACAGCGCATGTGGCCTTCGATGCGCGTGACGGGATCGACCACGACGCGGCGGCCGGCGTCGTTTAAATTAAAACCGTTGGGGGTGTTTCTGACTGTCATTATTGCTGCGCTCCTGGTTGTTTATCCCCGGATTGTTTGGCGCGATTCAAAGCCGTCAAACCGGCATGCGCGGCAACTCCGGCACCCACAATCGTGGCGGCCGTGCCACCGACCACATCGGCATTGGCTTCGATACCGAATTGATTGATCCCGGTGAGGCGATCGTAAAAGCTGCCTTTATCCCAAAAACCGTCTTCGGAACAACCGATACAGCCGTGACCGGACTGAATCGGAAATGAGGTGCCCTCGTTCCATTTCACCGTGGAGCAAGCGTTATAGGTAGTCGGCCCTTTGCAACCCATTTTGTACAGGCAATGGCCTTGGCGGGCGGCCTCGTCATCCCATTGTTCGACGAACTGTCCGGCGTCGAAATGCGGCCTTCTATAGCATTTGTCGTGGATGCGCTGGCTATAGAACATTTGCGGCCGGCCTTGTTTGTCCAGGGTCGGCAGCTTGTCGAAAGTCAATAGATACGCGACCACCGCCGTCATCACTTCCGCAATCGGTGGACAGCCGGGCACTTTGATGATGGGTTTGTCGGCCAAACCAGGGACTTTGTGTACCGGCGTGGCGCGGGTTGGATTGGGTTTGGCGGCTTGCACACACCCCCAGGAAGCACAGGAGCCCCAGGAAATGATGGCTTTGCAGCTTTCCGCGGCGTATTTCAGTTGCTCTACGAATGGTTTGCCGCCGATGATGCAATACATGCCGTCTTCGGCCAGCGGCGGATTGCCTTCCACGGCCAGGATGTAATTGCCTTTATATTTTTCGACGATCTCGGTGACGATGGCTTCGGCGTTATGGCCGGCGGCAGCCATGATGGTGTCGTCGTAATCCAAAGACAGCATCGACAGGATCACGTCTTTCGCTAAGGGGTGACCGGAGCGGATGAAAGATTCCGAACAGCAGGTGCATTCCAGGCCGTGCAACCACAACACCGGGATGCGCGGTTTGGTTTCCATCGCGTGGGCGATTTTCGGCGCGAATGCCGGGCTCAAACCCAGCGAGGCAGCGGTCAAACTGCAAAACTTCAGAAAACTGCGGCGGGTGATGCCTTGCCGACGCATCACATCGTAAAAGGTTTCGATCATGGAAACTCCTGGCTCCGTAGCGCGTTTTGTACCGGCTCAACCGGAAACCGGCCCCCCATCGGGATTACCAGGTTATTTGAAAGCGCTTGATTGTTATTCTTAGCGGCACAGCAAACGGCGGCATTTACTGGCCGATACTGCCCCGCAAAGCCAGAGCAACATCCATGCCGGCCAATGAATGGCGATAAAACCTTTGTATCAGTGGGACAATTAAAAGCAGCGAGCGGCAAATAGCTGTCGGCTATGCAACAAACTCAACAAAAAAGCCCATGCTTTGCCGTAAACACGACACAAACTTGTCATCCAATAACGGCGGAAACTGTTTAAGGAGATACTGAAGCCAAAGCCGCCATCAAGCTCAAGGCTTTGAATACAAGCTATTCGATTGCGATTGACAGTTTTTAGGGCCGGCGACTACAGTGGCTGACCGGCAAATCTCTATCACCTTTCGGGAGCACGACTTATGAAACGCTTTTTCATATTAATTTTTCTGAGCGCCATCGGCGCAGCGCCGGCCTGGGCCGACTGGGACCCTGAACTGGAGGCGCGCGAACAAGCCGAACGCGCGGCGGCTCAGCGCGTCGAGCAGGAAAAACAACGGGAGATGCAGAAAATACGTAGCGAGGCGGAAGCCAAAGCCAATAAGGCCAGCATGGACAGCAAACGCCAAACCCTGGGCGCGGCGGCCAACGGCAAATCGGATGCGGAAGTGAATCGCTTATACGACGCCAAGATCAAACAGACTACCGAGGAGGCCAATCGCGTTGCTCAGGAGGCTCGCAGCGCGCTCAGTCAAGGCCAAGGCGCCGCGGCAGTGAAACGAGTCACCGGCAAAACGCTGCAAGAACTGGAAAACATGTCGGATCAAGAAGCCGACGCCTTGGCTCGGGAAATGGAAAAAAAGTACGGACAATGAACCGTCAAGATATTCGCTGGCAGCAGCGCTTTAATAACTTTCAGCGGGCTTTTCTATTGCTACGCGAAGCGATGGAGAAGGATTCGAACCAACTCAGCCAACTCGAAAAAGAAGGCATCATTCAGCGTTTCGAATATACCTTTGAACTGGCCTGGAAAGTCTTAAAAGACAAAATGGAAAACGATGGCATCGTGCTGGACCAGATTTCGCCAAAAGCCGTGGTCAGGCAAGCATTTGCCGCGAAATACATTCAGACACCGGAAACCTGGTTAAAGATGATAGGTGACCGCAATTTAATGAGCCATACCTACGATTTTGCTAAATTTGAAGAGGTGATTGAATCCATCCGGCACCAGTATTTACCAATGCTGGACGAATGGTATTTGGCATTATTAACGGAAATCCAAACTTGATTCGCGATCAGGGGCTTGACTCGCCCACCCTAGCCATACTGCAACGAATATTTACAAAATATCCGGCTATCGAACAAGTCAAACTCTATGGTTCACGCGCAAAAGGCACGCACGGCGACCACAGCGATATCGATTTGGTCGCGTTCGGCTTTGGTCTAAACCGCTTCGTCATCGCCGAAGTATTGATGGACCTTGACGATACTGAAATTCCCTATCTCGTCGACCTGCAAAACTACCACGAGTTAAAAAATCGCCGCTTGATCGAACATATAGACCGAGTCGGCATCACGATTTACCAAAAAAAAACGTGTATGGAAAACTCGGCCGGATAACCCAACCCTAAAAAGGAAACGGAAAACGTTACACCTAACCTGAAAACCTTACTCGCCGTCGATCTCCTGTTCCAGCAAAGTCCGCAGTTCGGCCGGCATTTCCAGGGTTTCGGGATCCCAACCCTCCATCTCCAATACATCCTTTAGACAATCTTCCATGATCCGATGGGCTTGTCGGCTGGCTGCGGCGATGCGTTCGTGCACCTTGGTTTGCAACTCGCCACGGCTACGATCCGAACAATTGGCTTGATAGTCGAACAGCTTACGCAAGCTGTCTATCTGCACGCCAACCTGCGACGGGCAGGAACACAAATAAAGGATGGCCTGGACATTGATGCGTTGCAGTTGCACATTGCTGAATCGGGTTTCTAATTTCATGCGTTGGGCTCTCGATGCGATCGTTTCTGATAATGATTAGGCTCCGGCCGTCATGGAGCGGATTTCTCCACCCATCGCGCCCGAGCCGGGCCAGCGATTGGCCTATAAAGGCCACAGCCAGTTATCAACCTCGGGCAAGTCCACGCCATATTCATAGGCATAGTTGCGGCATTCGATCTGCCGGTCGCGCAGCTTTTCCTTGACGTGGGCGCCGGCCACCCGTAGTGCCGGAATCCGGTCTATCACGTCGATCGCCAGACTGAAACGGTCGATTTCGTTCTGAATCGCCAGCTCCAACGGCGTATTGATGCTGCCTTTCTCCTTGTAACCGCGCACATGCAGATTCTTGTGATTGGTGCGGCGATAAGTCAGCCGGTGAATCAGCCAAGGATAGCCGTGGAAATTGAAGATCACCGGCTTGTCGATGGTGAACAGGCTGTCAAAATCCCTGTCGCTTAGGCCATGCGGATGTTCACTGGCCGGCGTCAGCCGATACAGGTCCACGACATTCACAAATCTAATTTTCAATTGCGGAAAGTGTTCCCTGAGCAGCATCAACGCCGCCAGCGCTTCCTTGGTGGGAATGTCGCCGGCGCTGGCCAACACCACGTCCGGCTCGCCGCCGGCATCGTTGCTGGCCCACTCCCAGATACCGATACCCTTGGTGCAATGCTTGATCGCCGCATCCATGTCCAGATACTGCACATGCTTCTGCTTGTCGCAGACGATGACGTTGATGTAATCGGTGCTTTGCAGGCAATGATTCGCCACCGACAGCAGGCAGTTGACGTCGGGCGGCAGATAAATCCGGGTGACTTTCGGGCTTTTGTTGACCACCACATCCAGAAAACCGGGATCCTGATGGGTAAAGCCGTTGTGATCCTGGCGCCAGACCGTGGATGTAATCAACAGATTCAAGGACGATACCGACGCCCGCCAGGAAATGGCTTGAGTCATCGCCAGCCATTTGGCGTGCTGATTGAACATCGAATCGATCACGTGCACGAAGGCTTCGTAGGTCGAGAAAAAGCCGTGGCGGCCGGTCAGCAAATAACCTTCCAGCCAACCTTCCAAGGTATGTTCGGACAGCATTTCCATCACCCGGCCATCGCTGGCCAGCTCGCCGCCGTCCGCATCTTCCGGCAGCGTGTCGGCCAGCCAGGTTTTCTTGCTGACTTCGTAGATCGCATCCAGCTTGTTGGATGAATTTTCGTCCGGGCCGAACACCCGAAAATTGTGCATATTTTCCGCCATGATGTCGCGCAGAAACTTGCCCAGCGGCCGGGTATTTTCGGCTGTGATCTTGCCGGGACCGGGCAAAGCTACTGCGTAATCGCGAAAATCCGGCATTCGCAAGGCCCGACGCAGGACGCCGCCATTGCTATGCGGATTGGCACTCATCCGCCGATTACCTTTCGGCGCCAAGGCTTTCAAATCCGGTCGCAAGCGGCCGTCGGCATCGAACAGTTCCTCGGGTTTATAACTGCGCAGCCAGGCTTCCAGTTGTTGCAGATGCTCCGGATTGTCGCGCACTGCGCTGAGCGGCACCTGATGAGCGCGCCAAAAACCTTCGACTTTGTGCTTATCGACAGTTTTCGGACCGGTCCAGCCCTTGGGCGAACGCAGCACGATCATCGGCCAACGTGGCCTGCTTGCCGTGCCGCTGGCACGGGCGTCGCGCTGGATGCGACGAATTTCGGTCAGACAGGTTTCCAGCGTCTCCGCCATCAGCTGGTGCATGGTTAGCGGCTCGTCGCCTTCGACGAAATAAGGCGTCCAGCCGTAACCCTTGAACAGGTCTTCCAACTCTTCGTGAGAGATCCGGGACAGCAGGGTTGGATTATTGATCTTGTAACCGTTCAGATGCAGGATGGGTAGCACCGCGCCATCGCGGAGCGGATTTAAAAACTTATTGGAATGCCAGGACGTCGCTAACGCCGCGGTTTCCGCCTCGCCGTCGCCGACCACCGCCGCGACCAGCAAATCCGGATTATCGTAAGCCGCGCCGAACGCATGAGAAATGCTATAGCCCAGTTCGCCGCCTTCGTGAATCGAGCCCGGCGTCTCCGGCGTGCAATGGCTGCCAATGCCGCCCGGAAACGAGAACTCCTTGAAGAACTCGCGTAAGCCTTCTTCATCCTCGCCTTTGTTCGGATATATCTCGCTATACGTGCCTTCCAGATAGATCGGCGCCAGCACGCCCGGCGCGCCGTGGCCGGGGCCGGCAATGAACAAGGTATTTTGATCGTACTTATTGATCAGCCGGTTCAGGTGAATATAGCAAAAACTCAAGCCGGGACTGGAACCCCAGTGCCCCAGTAGCCGGCGCTTGATATGCTTGGGCTCGAGCGGCTGCCTGAGCAGAGGGTTGTCCTGCAGATAAATCATGCCGGCCGCCAGATAATTGCAGGCCCGCCAATAGGCGTCGATGGCTTGCAGTTCGTTGTCGGACAATGCGAACGAGGTATTCATGAGGACTCCCACGGCTGTATCAAAAACGCGCTAAACGATAAAACGATCTGGCAGCATCCCGAGCGGCCTAAATCGATGGCCGACGGAGCCGACTTGGTAGACTAACTGTAGTCGCTAAACCAAACCGACGCTACTTGCGCGAGCGCTTTTTAGCGGCCGATTTTTTTGCGGATGTCTTCTTCGCAGCCTTTTTATGTGTGGCGGATTTTTTTCGTGGACTGCTGTGCTGTTGCGGCACCGGCTGCTTCACTGCGGCCGCCTTGTCCGACTCGTCGGCTGCCGCTTCGCTTTCCGGCGGAAAATCGGGCACCGCCAACGTCGCGGCGGGTGCAGCTTCGTTGCCGTCATCCAGCGTCGGGCGGTCGCAATCCGGTAGGTCTTGCTCTTCGGGCGAACAAATCACCCGATAGATGATCTTTCTATCGTTGGGTTTGGCCGGGGCCGGTGCGGCGGGATTGGCGGCCGGCGCGGTGTCGTCGGAGATTCTGCCCAGCAATTCGGCAGGCGCCTGACCGCTATATATCCATACGCTCAACAGCAGGCTCAGACGGCCAAGGATGAGTTTTGAGCGGCACTCGCAGCCGCGCACGTTCGCCATTGCTCTATGCCTTTTTCAAATGCCGTTTGGCTTCGTTCCACAAGCCGTCCAGTTCCGCCAGCTCGCAATCGCGTAAAACCCGGCCGGACGCTTCCACTTGCTTTTCGATGTAATTAAAGCGACGGGTGAATTTTTTGGTGGCTTCGCGCAATGCTATTTCCGGATTGACTTTAAGGTGCCGGGCCAGATTGACCACCACCAACAGCAAATCGCCGATTTCTTCTTGAATATGCGGCTGGTCGCCTGACTGCCAGGCTTCGTGGACTTCCTGCAATTCTTCGCGGACCTTGTCGAACACCGGCTCGGCTTCCGGCCAGTCGAAACCATGGCTGGCGGCGCGATTCTGGATTTTCTCGCACTGCACCAAGGCCGGCAGACTATGGGCAACGCCGTCCAGCACGCTTTCAGTCTGCACAGGCTTTTTCAAACGCCGTTCCTGAGCTTTGGCTTCGTCCCAGGCTTGTTGGCGTTGTTCGTCGCTGTCGAATTTGGCATCGGCGAACACATGCGGATGCCGACTGACCAGCTTTTCGCCGATCGCCGCAGATACCTGCTCGAAATCGAACAAGCCGCGTTCTTCGGCGATGCGCGAGTGAAACACCACTTGCAACAGCAAATCACCCAGCTCGCCGCGTAAATCGTCGAAGTCGTTACGCTCGATGGCGTCGGCGACTTCGTAAGCTTCTTCGATGGTGTAGGGAATCAGGCTGTAAAAATCCTGCTTGACGTCCCAGGCGCAACCCTTTTCAGGGTCGCGCAAGCGAGCCATCAAGGCCAGCAGTTCCTGGGTTTTATTCAGACTCAAAATGTCGAACCGAACGTGTCCTGATAGCGTTGTTTGAATTCCGCCATCGTAAAGGTGTGGTTCTGGGTACCGTTATGCTCGATTTTGATCGCGCCCAGCAAGGAAGCAATGCGACCAGTGACATCCCAATCGTAATCGTTGATCAAACCGTACAGCAAACCGGCGCGATAAGCGTCGCCGCAGCCGGTCGGATCCAGCACTTGTTTAGGCGTGGCCGATGGAATTTCGATGCATTCGCCGCGAGTGTAAATTTTGGAGCCTTTGGCGCCCATGGTGATAATCAATGCGTCGACTTTTTCGGCGATTTGTTCCAGAGTCAAGCCGGTGCGCTGTTGCATCAACTCCGACTCATAGTCGTTGAAGGTAGCGTAATTCGCTTGCTCCAGGAATGCCAGCAACTCCGCGCCGTCGAACATCGGCATGCCTTGGCCGGGATCGAAGATAAACGGAATGCCTTGCTCGACGAATTGTTGCGCATGTTCTTGCATGCCCTGCTTGCCGTCCGGCGAGACGATGCCGATGCTGATTCCAGCATCCAGCGGCACCGTATTGAGATGCGAAAAACTCATCGCGCCGGGGTGGAAAGCGGTGATTTGGTTGTCGTCTTCGTCGGTGGTGATGTAAGCCTGACCGGTGTAATGATCGTCCAACACTTGAATATAACGGCTGGAGATGCCGCATTGGCTCAGCCATTGCGCATAAGGTTCGAAATCGTGGCCGACTGTGGCCATGATCGATGGTTCTTCTTGCAACAGCTTCAAATTGTAAGCGATGTTACCGGCGCAACCGCCGTATTCGCGGCGCATGGCCGGCACCAGGAAAGAGACATTCAAAATATGCACTTTCTCAGGCAAGATGTGATGTTTGAATTTATCGTGAAACACCATGATGGTGTCATAGGCCATGGAGCCACAGATCAATGCACTCATTATTATCCTTTTGTTAAAAAATTTCGGCGGAGGCTAAGGTAACGGATGTTGGAAACAGGCACAAGGCGAAAAGTGAAAAGCGAAAGACGACGACAGCTATATGGCCTTTCGTCTTTCGCCTTTTTCTTATAACAAAATCAACGCCCAGGTCACGCCCGCCCAAATCAAGGACAGCATTACCGCCGCCGAGCCGATGTCCTTGGCTCGGCCGGATAACTCGTGATGCTCGAAACCGACGCGGTCCACCACAGCTTCCACTGCGGAATTCAACAACTCCACCAGCAATACCAAGACTACACTGCCGATCAACAAGGCTTTTTCGATAGCGGTGTGGCCCAGCCAGATCGCCAGCGGCGTGGTCACCACGAACAGCGCTACTTCCTGGCGAAACGCCTCTTCATGTTGCCAAGTGGCCTTGAAGCCGGCAATCGAGAAAAAACAGGCATTGATCAGCCGCTTAAATCCCTTTGCATTTTGATTTGCCATAGACCGGTCCTATTCCTCGATCAGATTCTTGTATGCCTCTGCATCCAACAGTTGTTCCAGTTCGGCCGGATTATCCGCTTTGATGGCAAACAGCCAGGTTTGATAAGCACCGTCGTTGACCAGCTCCGGTTCGTCTTGAACCGCCTCGTTGACGGCTACCACGCTGCCGCCGACAGGACTGAACAGGTCGGACGCGGTTTTGACCGATTCCACCACCGCCAATTGTTCGCCCTGCTTCACTACTCTGCCCACATCGGGCAAACCGATAAAAACGATGTCGCCCAGCTCGGACTGCGCGAAGTCGGTAATCCCGACCCGCACGAGGTTGCCGTCTTCCAGCTTGGCCCATTCATGGGTCTGGGCATATCTCAGATTTTCTGGTGTTTCACTCATTTGCATTTCCCTCAAGCCTTAACAGTAATCGAAAAGGATAACCGGCTATTTATTTAACACAACAAAAAATTACAAACCCGGCCGGCCCAAACTCTATAATCTCCGCCGACCCGAACATGAGCCGACGCTATCCGGCCAGTGTGGCGGAGCCAGTCTTTAAACCACCTTCGATGAATTCATGCGCATTGCACTTCCCCTGATTTGCCTGTTTGGCGTCGCTACTCTGCTTACCAACACCGTATCGGCGGACGATGACGATACCGCGCCGCGCCAGCAAACCAAGCCGGCCGCAGTCAGCAACGACCCAAATATCTTGCAGTTGGACCAAGCCGGCCAGAAATTAGCCGGCATTCAAACCCGGTCGCTGATAGCCGTCCAGCAAACACCGGAATTTACCGCTTACGGCACAGTGCTGAATCCGGAACCCTTATTAAATATTCGCCAGCAATACCTGGCTGCCAGCGCGCAACAAGACAGCGCCCAAGCCCGTTATAGCGAGGCGGCGCAAAACTTGAATCGCACCCGCGACCTGCATCAACAAGACATCGTCTCCACCCGCCGCCTGCAGGAACAACAGGCGGTCTGGCAAGCGGACAAAGCCAATCTGGCGTCCAATAGTTATCAGCAGCAACTGATCGCCGCCAATAGCCGATTGCTTTGGGGAGACACCTTAAGTAGCTGGTTTACCAGCGCTCAGAATAAAAACGCCGCGCAACTACTGGAACATCGCGCGCAATTGCTACAAATCACCCTGCCGGCCAATCACCTGCTCGATCCGGCGGTCAGCGTTATTCATATCCACGAGCGCGGCCAACGGCAGGCCGCGTTGCCCGCCACGCTGATTTCCGCCGCACCGCAAGTCGACCCGGTGTCGCAAGGCCCGCGCTATTTCTTCAAATGCGAGCCGTGTCGCTTGCCGTTCGGTGCTCATGTCACCGCCTGGCTCCCGGAAGGCGGCCAAGCCAGCAGCGGCGTCAACATTCCACAATCTGCCCTGGTCTGGCATTTGGGGCAGGCTTTTGTATTCGTCAAAACGGATGCCGAACATTTCAGCCGCCGTCCGCTCAGCCAATATACCGCCAACAGCCAAGGCTATTTCGTGGCAAACGCCTTGCAACCGGGCGAGGAAATCGTCACGACCGGTGCGCAAACCCTGTTGTCGCAACAATTGAAAGGACTGATACCCGACGAGGATAAGGACTAGCAGCGACGGGCTTAGCGCTTGATCTGCAACACCTCAACCGTGTCCCAAACCTGTTCGACAAATTCGGCATCCATCGCCGGCATGCCGTCCTTGAGCCATTGCACGATGATTTTAGCGATATTGGGATAGGTGACATGCACCGCGTGCGGATTGTGTAGCCAATCTTCGATCACCGCATCCTCCAGGTCGTACATGGTGTGGCCGTAACCCAACTGCTTTAAGGCTTCGGCGTTGGAAATCTGCTCCATTTGCGAATGCAACGGCTTGACCAGAATCTTCTTGCCCAATTGCAAAGACTCGCTGGCCAGCTCGAAACCGGCATTGCTGATGATACCGGCACAATCGTACAAGTCTTTTTGAAAACCTTCTCTGGACAGCGGCTTGCAAACGATGTGCGAATATTTCGACACCGCCGGTTCCGGCGAGTAAACATGAAACTCAAAGTTTTCGAACGGACACAACAGCGTGATCACCGCTTGCGGGTCCTCGAACGGCAAATAGACGATGATCTTATTGGCCCGGCTGTTTTGTGGAAACTCGGGCGTTTCGATAATCGGCGGCAAGATCGGCTGGCCGAAATGATGCCAGTGCAAGCCAATACCGATGTCGGCCGGCGCAAAGTATTTCATCACTTGCTCGGCGATTGGGTCGCCGCCGGCCCGCGGAATACCGTGTTTGAATGCATATTGATGACCGATGCCCAACACTTTTTTCTTTTGCCTTTTCGCGGCCCAGGCGGTAACGGGCTCGAAATCGCTGATCACCAAATCGTAGCCGCTCAAATCCAGGTTATTGATGTCTCTGACAAAGCGAATCGGGCTGGCTTCCAAGGCGGTTTTCAGATAACTGACCTGGCCCTTGTGAGTGTTAAAGGTCAAACCGGTCTTGACTTGGTAGCCGTTGAACACTTCCATGTCGAAGTACTTGTCGGCCGGCCGACCGCTGAATTGAAAAGTCACATCGAAACCAGCCGCGTACAGTTCTTTTGCCATGACTCGAGCACGGGTGATGTGGCCATTACCCGTGCCTTGCACGCCATAAAATATTTTCATAATAAGAGATAATCGAGACTAAAAATGGCGGTACCGACGCCCAGCACCACGCCCATCAGCGTGTCGGTGGGAAAATGCACACCCAACACGACTCTGGAAAACCCGACCAGCGCCGCCCACAGGTAAAGCGCCGGCAATAAATCCGGCAGGAAGTAGCCGAGTAAGGTGGCCACCATGAAGGCCGCCGAGGTGTGCCCGGACGGAAAGCTGAATTGGTCGGCAGGCCTGACCACGCTGCAAAAATTCTGCAATACTTGTTGTGGGCGATTGCGCTTGAAGCCTTTTTTCAGCAGCAAATACACCGGCCTTTCGATCAAAAACGCCAGAACCATGGCATGCAGCAAAACGTCGTCAACGCCCTGGTCCCAGCACAACCAAGCGGCAACCAGCACATACAAGAAACCGTCGGCGGTTCGAGAAATAGTCCGGCACAAACGCACCAAACTGGCGTGTATCGCGACATTGTTTAACCAAGTAAACATCGTCACATCGTATTTGTGAATCGAGTAAATCAGCTTCATGGCATGCCCCTCGCTCATTGCCGCGCGTGTCGACCGCGATCAACGCGCAGCGGTTGAAAATCGTCGATTTTCCGTTCAATACCTATTTCCCTGTTGACGGAGCCAGCTTAGAGCGAGTTTGTGACAATTAGATGACGTTTTATTTAAGGTTGCATGACAAAAGTGCCGCCCCGGCGGCCTGTCAGGCCTCATTATTTCATGAAATAAATCTCACAATTCTTGTACGAAATTTCATATTTTATGAAATAAGCTTCGAAATGGTCCGCTTATGGCGGACCATTTTTTTGAGCGCTAGAAAGATAGATAAGCGATTGCTTGAATGTCATTGTTCTACCGCCTTTGCGCTCCCCCTCTTAAAAGGTAGAACTCTAAGATCGAGTACAATAACGACGTATCCATTGATAACGTTTTTTTGAAAGTTGCAAATGACCCTAAAAGAGAACCAAATCGAGCAAAGGTTAATCGGCAAGTTGACCGATCTTAAATACAACCCGCGCCCCGACATCCGCGACCGCGAATCGCTAGAACAAAACTTCCGCCAAAAATTCGAGGCGTTGAACCGTGTTCATTTGACCGATGCAGAATTCGCCCGCCTGCGCGACGAACTTGTCACCGCCGACGTGTTTACCGCCGCCAAAACCCTGCGCGAACGGAATTACTTTCAACGTGAAGACGGCACCCCTTTACATTACACCCTGGTCAATATCAAAGACTGGTGCAAAAACGACTTTGAAATCGTCAACCAGCTGCGCATCAACACCGATAACAGCCACCACCGTTATGACGTGATTCTGCTGATCAACGGCGTGCCGGTCGTGCAGATTGAGCTTAAAACCCTCCAGGTCAGCCCTCGCCGGGCGATGGAGCAAATCGTCGAGTACAAGAACGACCCCGGCAACGGCTATAGCAACGCGCTGCTGTGTTTTATGCAGTTGTTTATCGTCAGCAACGAAAGCAATACCTATTACTTTGCCAACAACCACCGCCAGCACTTCAGCTTTAACGCCGACGAGCGCTTTTTGCCCATTTACCAACTGGCGGACGAAGCCAACCAAAAAATCGCCCACTTGCACGATTTTGCCGACACCTTTCTGGCCAAATGTACGCTGGGCCAAATGATCAGTCGCTACATGGTCTTGGTCGCCAGCGAGCAAAAGCTGATGATCATGCGCCCGTACCAAATCTATGCGGTCAAGGCGATAGTCGATTGCATTCATCAGAACCGGGGCAATGGCTACATCTGGCACACCACCGGCAGCGGCAAAACCCTCACCTCGTTTAAAGCCTCCACGCTGCTCAAAGATAATCCGGATATTGAAAAATGCCTGTTCGTGGTGGACCGTAAAGACCTGGATCGGCAAACCCGCGAGGAATTCAACCGCTTCCAGGAAGGTTGCGTCGAAGAAAACACCAACACCGAAACCCTGGTGCGGCGCATGCTCTCCGAAGACTACGCCGACAAAGTGATCGTCACCACTATCCAAAAGCTCGGCCTGGCACTGGACGAAAACAGCAAACGCAACCAAACCAACAGCCAAAAAGGCAAGCCCACCTACAAGCAACGCCTGGAACCGCTACGCGACAAGCGCGTGGTGTTTATCTTCGACGAATGCCACCGCTCGCAATTCGGCGAAAAGCCTTGGGGCAATATCATCGATTTCCGCTATCAGGAAGACGCCGTCGATGAAGCGATTAAATTGTTTTCCGGCAAAGACCAAAACCGCGCTAAGGAAATCTGGTTGGTCGAACCCGCCCCCGTGATGGTCAATAAACTTAGAAGCGCCGTTGATAAGCTCGCTACGTTTATGAAGACGCAAGGCCTCGACTGTACACCGGAACAAGTCGCCAACCTGAAAGGCGACAAAGCCCGCGCCGACTTCATCAACCACTTTAAAGAAGTACAGCGCCTCAAAACCAGACTGGATCAATACACCGACTTGGGCGAAGAACAGCACACCCAAGTCGAGCAACTGCTGCCCGCAGATACCTTGCGCAGCTTTAAAGGTGTCTATCTGGATACCGCCCAACGCCTGAAAGTCCAACAAGGCAAAGGCAATGACAGTACCAGTACGGTGGAACAACTGGAATTTGAATTCGTGCTGTTTGCCTCGGCGGTCATCGATTACGACTACATCATGGAACTCATCGCCAAATCGACACAAGGCCCGAGCAAACAAAAAATGACGCGTCAGGAGCTGATCGACAAAATCAGTTCCGACGCCAACTTAATGGAACAACGTGACGACATCATTGACTATATCAACAGCCTGCCCGTGGGTAAAAGTCTGAGCGTAACCGCCATTCATGAAGGCTACCAAGCCTTCAAAGCCGCCAAGGCCGCCAGCGACTTGTCCTTCATCGCTGATAAACACCGTCTTGAGCCACCAGCGTTGCAAGCTTTTGTCGATACCATCATGAACCGGATGATTTTCGATGGCGAAAAGCTCAGTGATCTACTCAGCCCCCTGGAACTAGGCTGGAAAGCCCGCACCCAAGCCGAACTGGCCTTGATGGATGACTTGCTGCCCTTATTACACAAACTAGCCCAAGGCCGCGAAATTTCGGGATTGGCGGCGTATGAATAAACCGGCCATAGCCAACCCCGTGTTCAGCGAAGTGCTGCAACACATCCAGCAAGCGCGGCACAAAATCTTTAGCCAAGCCAACACGGCCCTGATTGACCTGTATTGGCAAATCGGCCTTACCATCAGCCACAAAGTGCAAAGTGAGGCCTGGGGTAAAGGTGTAGTCACCGAACTGGCGCACTATATTGCGCACAACGCCCCAGACGTCAAAGGCTTCAGCGACAAAAACCTCTGGCGCATGAAGCAGTTTTACGAAACCTATCAGGCTGATGAAAAACTCGCATCACTGGCGAGAGAATTGCCCTGGACACACAACACCATTATCTTTTCCCGCTGCAAAAGCGCCGAAGAACGCAGGTACTACCTGACGATTGCGCGTAGCGACAGACTCAGCAAGCGCGAGTTGGAGCGACAAATAGATGCCGCACAATTCGAGCGCAGCCTGATGAGCGCAAAACTCTCACCACTGGCGAGAGAATTACATCCCGACATTCAGCAAACCTTCAAAGATCAGTACGTGCTGGAGTTTTTGGGCTTACCGGAAACCCATAGCGAAAACGATCTGCAAACCGCACTGATCCGGCACATGAAGGCCTTTATTCTGGAACTGGGCAGCGACTTTATTTTCATGGGCGAACAATTCCGCCTGCAAGTCGGCAATCAGGACTTTTATATCGACCTGCTGTTTTACCACCGAGGCCTGTCGGCATTGGTGGCCTTCGAACTGAAAATCGGCAAATTCTCGCCGGAACACATGGGCCAACTGAGTTTTTACCTGGAAGCGCTGGATCGCGATGTCAAAAAACCGCACGAAAATCCCAGCATCGGCGTCTTGCTGTGCCGCGACAAAGACGATGAAGTCGTGGAATACGCACTATCGCGTAACCTGTCGCCAACCTTGATCGCGCAATACCAATTGCAACTGCCGGATAAAAAACTGATACAGGCCAAGTTGCATGAACTACTGACGCAAGAACGAGAGGGTGAGCGATGAATGAACCCACGAAAAAAGGTTTGGTGCCTGAGTTGCGGTTTCCAGAGTTTCGGAATGCGGGAGAATGGAAAGAGAGAAAGCTAAAGCAGGTTTGCGATATAAACCCAAAGGCTTCAGTGCTACCGGACAGTTTTATCTACATTGATCTTGAGTCAGTTGAAGCTGGTGTTTTACTTCAGAAAAAAACAATTCAACTTGAAGGTGCGCCTAGTCGGGCTCAGAGACTCTTGAAAAATGGGGATGTTATTTTTCAGATGGTTAGACCTTACCAAAAGAATAACTATCTTTTTCGACCTATTGATGACTTTGATTATGTTGCGTCTACTGGCTATGCGCAATTAAGGGCACACCAGTCGAATACATATCTATATCAATACATACATAACGAGCGATTTGTCGATAGAGTTTTAGAAAAATGTACAGGCTCTAACTATCCAGCAATTAATTCGAGCGACTTAGCAGGAATAAGGCTGGAAATTCCGCAACTAGAAGAACAACAAAAAATCGCCGATTGCCTGTCTTCCATCGACGAACTGGTCACCGCACAAGCCCAAAAAGTCGAAGCCCTCAAAGCTCATAAAAAAGGCCTGATGCAGCAGCTATTCCCCGCCGAAGGCGAAACCGTCCCCAAACTGCGCTTTCCTGAGTTTTCGGGTGAATGGGAATATAAAAGTTTAGAAGATGTAACGAAAGAACCAATATCTTACGGAATTGTTCAAGCTGGATTGCATATTGAAAATGGAGTGCCTTATATTAAAAGTTCTGATGTTGGTGGAATAATAGATTTGAAAAAGCTTCAATGTACCAGCAATGAAATACATCATAAATATCGCCGTTCTGCTGTTCATCCAAACGACATAGTATTTTCTTTAAGAGGAAATATAGGGCAAATGAGCATTGTTCCAGAAGAAATAACCGAAGCTAACTTGACTCAAGGAACAGCAAGAATTTCTGTTAATACTGAAAACAGTACATTATTTGTTTACTTTCAAATAATGAGCGATGTGGTTATCAATCATATAAATAAAAAAAGCAAGGGAAGTACATTTCAAGAAATTTCTTTAGGGGAATTACGAAAAATTAGCATTATGGTTGCATCACTTGCAGAACAACAAAAGATCTCCGCCTGCCTGTCTTCCATCGACGACCTTATTAATGCTCAAACACAAAAACTCGCCACCCTCAAAACCCACAAAAAAGGCCTGATGCAGCAGTTGTTCCCCGCAGTGGACGAGGTGGCTGGATGAGTAGTGGGTTATTAATCAGCATTGCCCTCGTTTCGCTCCCTCCCCTGATAAGGGGAGGTCTGGGGAAACACCCCCACCCGGCCTCCCCCTTGCCAGGGGGAGGAGAAAATAGCCTAATAAACGGCATGATGCTGCTGATTCTTCCTAGTGTAGGTGAGTTAAATCCATGAGCAAAAGAATCATCATTATTGCTGGCCCCAATGGCGCAGGCAAAACCACGTTTGTACGATAATGAACACACCCGATATTTCCACCGCCAAAGACCCAGCGCTTCGCGCCTCGGTGGTTGCTATGCAGCGTGCGGCGCTACTGGCCCGCCAAACCGCGATTCAAACAGAAACCCATATCGTGATCGTAGAAGACGATAAGTTAGTTCGAATTTCGGCAGACGAATTGAGATTAAACAGCTACCTAAATCTAAAGAAGGTATAAATCTATGGAAGCCATTCGCAACATTCAGACCGTAAAAAATGGAGAAGTCCATCTCCAATTGCCCAAGCAATTTTGGGGGCAGGAATCTGTGCTTTATTACCAACCGATAGTCGACCATCCGCAAGGCCGGCGCCGTGCAAAGCGATCATCGTGATGGCGCACAAATTGGGCATGAAAGTGATCGCCGAAGGCGTGGAAACCGCAGGCTGCGATCTCGGTCAAGGCTATTTATTTTCCAGACCGCTGTCCGCCGCGGCGTTCGAAACCTCACTGCACGACTAGGCGGCCTAGCAGGGTTATCCTGACTTGAAGAAATCGATTCTTCCATCTCCACCACGATACGCCGGCGCCGACGCGTCCTTAAAATGCACTCCCCGAGTCAATTACCAGCGGAGTTTGTTACAATTCCGCGCTGACAAGCCGAGCCTTGCTTCGGCCCGCCGGCGTTCCCGTTCAGCACTTCACCACAACAGGATAAAACCCTTCCGGTTTTTTCAGACAACACTATGCAACGTTTTTGTACTCTCGGCTTTGTACTCGGCCTGATCCTGATGGTTTTCGGTGTCACCTATGCGCTGCCGATCGCCACGTCGTTGTATTTCGACGATGGCATGGCCGACCATTTCGTCAACGGCATGTCGTTAAATATCGGTATTGGCAGCCTGCTGGCCGGTTTAACGATACGCTTTCGCGGCGATGTCAAAACCCGCGACGGCTATTTGCTGGTCGCTTCGTTTTGGGTGTTGATGTCGGCGGCGGCCACACTGCCCTTGCTGTGGGGAATACCAGGCCTGTCGTTTACCGACGCCTTTTTCGAAACCATGTCCGGCTTTACCACCACCGGCGCCACTGTCCTCAGCGGCCTGGACACACTGGCGCCCTCGTTAAATCTGTGGCGGCACGAAATGGTTTGGATTGGCGGCCTGGGCATCATCGTGCTGGCCGTGGCAATTCTGCCCTTGCTGGGCGTCGGCGGCATGCAGTTGTATAAAGCCGAGATCGCCGGTCCGGTCAAGGACAGTAAACTGACGCCGCGCATCACCGAAACCGCCCGGTTGTTGTGGTTGGTTTACGCCGGCATCACACTGACCTGCATCCTCTGTTTAAAGCTGGCCGGCATGGGCTGGTTCGATGCGCTCTGTCACGCTTTCTCGACACTGGGATTAGGCGGTTTTTCCACCCACGACGCCAGCGTCGGCTATTTCGACTCCGCCGCTATCGAATTGGTACTAACGGTTTTCATGTTGATATCGGCAATGAATTTCGGCACCCACTACACGGTGTTGCACCGCCGCAGCCTCAAGCATTATCTACAAGACCCGGAAGCGATGCCGATGCTGGGCGTGATTGCCGGCAGCATTCTATTGTGCGCCGCTTATCTGTGGCATTTCGATACCTACCCTGATTTTTATACCGGCCTACGCCATGTCACCTTCAATCTGGTATCGATCGCCACTGACTGCGGCTTTGCCAGCGTAGATTTCGATCAATGGCCGCCGTTCGTGCCCTGGTGGATGTTGTATTTAAGTTGCGTTACCGCCTGCACCGGTTCCACCGGCGGCGGCATCAAGATGTTCCGCACCCTGTTGCTGTGGAAGCAGGCTGGCCGCGAGTTATTCAGCATCCTGCATCCGCGCGCCATCAACCCGATCCGCATCGGCGACATGCCCATTCCCAACAAGATCATTTTCGCGGTACTGGCCTTTATTTTTCTGTACTTTATTTCGATCGTGGTGATGACCTTCACGCTGATCTTTACCGGACTGGACCCGATTTCCGCGCTCAGCGCGGTACTCGCTTGCATCAACAATGCCGGCCCCGGCCTAAACCAGCTTGGTCCAGCCACCAATTTTTCCAGCCTGAACGATTTTCAGACCTGGATTTGCGCGGCAACCATGTTGCTCGGACGCCTGGAAGTCTTTACCTTAGTCGTGCTTTTTACTCCTACTTTCTGGAGAAAATAGTACAATTCGCGGTCTTATCGTCCGCAAGCTACGTTTTATATCGCCGTACCTCCGTCACGGCCAGACAGCAACCTTTAACTAATTATCAGGAACCTTGGCATGACTTCCGTTCGACACATCGATTTTCTCAGCAAAAGAAAGCTAGCCTTTTATTTCTCCGGCACCCTGTTACTGATTTCCATCGTTTCATTTTTCGTCAAGGGCCTGGATCTGGGTATCGACTTCACCGGCGGCAGCGTTTATGAACTGCATTACAACCAAGCGGCCGATCTGGACAAGATGCGCGGCACGCTGGAACAACAAGGCTTCGCCGATGCCAATCTGCAACATTTCGGCAGCGCGGCCGACGTGTTGATCCGCCTGAAACCGGTCGAAAACATCAGCCAAAAAGAACTTAGCGAAAAAGTGCTAAGCGTCGCCAACAGCAGCCAGCCTCAACCCGGCGAACTGCGCCGCGTCGAATTCGTCGGCCCACAAGTCGGCGAAGACTTGGTCAACGATGGCGGTCTGGCGCTGTTCTTCGCCTTTGTCGGCATCATGGTCTACGTCAGCATTCGCTTTGAGTGGAAACTATCGCTGAGCGCCATCGCCGCTTTATTCCACGACAGCATCATTACAGTGGGCTTTTTCTCGGTGTTTGGCTGGGAATTCGACATGACTGTGCTGTCGGCGATTTTGGCGCTGATCGGTTATTCCATCAACGACACCATCGTGGTTTACGACCGGATTCGGGAAACCGTCCGCAGCAGCCGGATCAAGGAATCGATTAACGAAATCGTCAACACCGCGCTGAACGACACGCTGAGCCGGACCATTCTGACCTCATTGACCGTATTTTTAACCCTGTTGGCCCTGGCCTTCCTCGGCGGCAAAACCATCCACGGCTTCGCCATCGCGATGCTGATCGGCGTCGTCAAAGGCACTTACTCGTCGATTTACATCGCCAGTTCACTGGCCCTGAGCCTGGGCTTGAGCCGCGACGACCTGATGCCGCCAGCCAAAGACAGCGTCGTTGACGACCGCCCTTAATTTCAAAATTTCATTTACAACTTCAAGCGAACGCTCACGGAATAACTTGATGACACAAAAGCTTAATACTCGCGACCTTACCCAACTCACCCTCGGCATCCCCGGCTTTGCATACAAAGACCTGTACGATGCCAAACGTCTGGCTGATTTGCTGGCGGCATTCGATCAGTCGGTACAACAGCACGACGCCGCCTTGTTTGCGGAAATTAACGCTTACCGCACCAGCGGCGGCGATGGCATGAAGCCTGAAGAAATTTCCGAGTTATTGGTAAAAATGGCGCCGCTGGTCGGCACCTTCGTCGCGCGTTTATTCAATATCAGCGATGTGCGCGACCAACAAATCGGCAATATTCGCGGCGAATTTGACGCGGTATTTGTCTATCGCACCGAAATCGTCGGCAATCTGAGCAAACTGTTCAAAGGCCAAACCATCGAAGGCTGGGACATCGCCGCATTGCGCGCGCAACTGGACGGCTTGCTGAACGCCGCCGGCAAACAAGATTTATTCAAAACCGATCCGGAACTGGCCGTCAGCCAACTGGCTGCCGATTTGTGGCGTTTATCGCAACAAGCCGAGTTTAGCGACGCCGATGTCGCGGCGTTCAAAGACCAACTCAGCGCTTACGACAGCCCGGCAGCACTGGTTGCCGGCCTGCTGGACATCGTCAGCCGCTGGAGCTTTGCCGCCAAGCAAGCCCCCGAACTGCAAGCACTAGTCGCCAAATGGTTAAGCTTCAAAATCCCGGAAAAAACCAATCTGGAAAATTTGGTTGATCACCAATCGCTTGCTCGAGACGGTTATGATGTTTGGGCTTGCGACGATCACCATCACCGCCGCCGCGATGGTTTTGCGCTGACCGACAAACGTTTCAACCAAAGGCAGTCGCTGTATGAAGTAGACCACTGCATCTACTGCCACGACCGCGACAACGACTCGTGCTCAAAAGGCATCAAGAACAAAAAAGACAACAGCTTCAAAACCAACCATCTCGGCGCCTTGATGACCGGCTGTCCACTGGAAGAAAAAATCTCCGAGATGCATGTGGTCAAGCGCCAAGGCGACAATATCGGCGCGCTGGCGATGATCATCATCGACAACCCGATGTGCCCCGGCACCGGCCACCGGATTTGCAACGATTGCATGCGCGGTTGTATCTACCAAAAAACCGAGTCGGTGAATATTCCGCAAATCGAAACCAATGTGCTGACCGACGTACTGTTCATGCCTTGGGGCTTCGAAATTTACAGCTTGCTGACCCGCTGGAACCCGTTGAACGTCAAGCGCTCCACCGCGCTGCCCTATAATGGCAAAAACGTATTGGTGGCCGGCATGGGTCCGGCCGGCTATACCTTGGCGCATTATCTGCTGAACGAAGGTTTCGGCGTGGTCGGTATCGACGCGCTAAAAATCGAGCCGCTACCGCTGCATCTGACCGGCGACCGCGACAACGTGCCGATGCCGATCATCGATTTCAACAGCCTGTACGAAGACCTGGACAAACGGGTGATGCTGGGCTTCGGCGGCGTCGCCGAATACGGCATTACCGTGCGTTGGGATAAAAACTTCCTGAAAGTGATTTACCTGACGCTGCTGCGCCGTGCCGCGTTCAAATGCTATGGCGGCGTGCGTTTCGGCGGCAGTATCACCATCGACGAAGCCTGGGACTTGGGCTTCGATCACATTGCCATCGCCAGCGGCGCCGGCAAACCGACCGTGATCGACCTGAAAAACAACCTGATCCGCGGCATCCGCAAAGCTTCGGACTTTTTGATGGGTCTACAATTGACCGGCGCGGCCAAAGAATCCTCGCTGGCCAACCTGCAAGTACGCTTGCCGGCCGGTGTAATCGGCGGAGGCTTGACCGCGATCGATACCGCGACCGAGCTGCTGGCTTACTATCCGGGGCAGGTTAGCAAGATTTTGCACCGTTACGAGAAACTGGTCGCTAAATACGGCGAAACCTCGGTGCGCGGCCGTTACGATGCCGAAGAATTGGAAATTCTGGAAGAGTTTTTGGCGCACGGCCGAGTGATCGAGCAGGAGCGGCAACGCGCGGCTTCTACCGGCGAAACGCCTAACTTCCTGCCCTTCCTGAAACAATGGGGCGGCGTGACGCTGTTTTATCGCAAAGGCATCAAGGATTCGCCGGCTTACCGGCAAAACCACGAAGAGATCCACGAAGCCTTGTCGGAAGGCATTTATCTGGCAGAAGGCATGAGCCCGCTGGAAGCCCTCGAGGATCAATACGGCCATCTGCGAGCCGTGCGCTTCGAGAAACTCATCGAACAAGAAGGACGCTGGCGCAAAACCGACGAAGTGGAAGTCACATTGCGCGGCCTGTTCATCGCCGCCGGTACCGCGCCGAACACGATTTACCAGTCCGAGCATCCGCGTACCTTCGTGATGGACAGCAAGTTCTACAAACGCCACGAACCGGACTGGCTGCAAGGCAAGGCCGAACTGGTACCGATGGCCGACGACACCCAGGTCAAGGTCGGTAAGCCTGCACCGTTCACCTCGTATCAAAGCGCGGGCCGTTACATCACTTTTTACGGCGACAATCACCCGGTTTATGCCGGCAACGTCGTCAAAGCGATGGCCAGCGCCAAGGACGGTTACCCGTATATCGTCAAACTGTTCGCCCACGAATTGGCCGGCCTCGATGCCGCGCAACAAACTCAGCGCGACACGCAATTGTTAGCCATGCAGGACAAGCTTGACGAGTTGTTCCTGGCGCATGTCGTCGAGGTCAACCGCCTGACCCCGACCATTATCGAAGTCGTTATCAAAGCACCGGCGGCGGCGAAAAACTTCGAGCCGGGTCAGTTCTACCGGGTGCAAAACTACGAATCCTTGGCGCCCGTGGTCGAAGGCACCAGGCTGGCAGCCGAAGGCCTGGCGCTGACCGGCGCCTGGGTTGACAAGGAAAAAGGTTTGGTGTCGTTGATCGCCTTGGAAATGGGCAGCTCCAGCCGCTTGTGCGCCACCTGGAAAGCCGGCGATCCGTTGGTATTGATGGGCGTCACCGGCGCGCCGACCGATATTCCGCAAAATCAGACCGTGCTGTTATTGGGCGGCGGTTTGGGTAACGCGGTGCTGTTCTCGATCGGTAAAGCCATGCGCGCTGCCGGCAACAAGGTGTTGTATTTCGCCGGCTACCGCAACCGCGAAGACTTGTTCAAGGTGCCGGAAATCGAAGACGCTTCCGATGTGATCGTCTGGGCCGTGGACAATCGTCCCGGCAACGAAGCGATTCCGGTCACCCGGCCGCAGGATAAAACTTTCGTCGGCAACATCGTCGAAGCGATGGTCGCCTACGCCACCGGCGAGCTGGGTGAAACCGCACTGCGCTTGCAAGACGTCGAGCATTTGATTGTGATCGGCTCCGACCGGATGATGGCGGCGGTCAAGGCCGCTCGTTTCGCGGCCTTGAAACCCTATTTGAAAGAAGGCCACGAAGCGATCGGCTCGATCAACTCGCCGATGCAATGCATGATGAAGGGCGTCTGCGCCCAATGCCTGTGCAAGCACGTCGATCCGGAAAGTGGCGAGGAAAGTTTCATGTATTCCTGCTACAACCAGGATCAAGCGCTGGATTACGTCGACTTCCCCAACCTGCAAGCACGCTTGCGGCAGAACACGGTGCAGGAAAAACTTTCCTCACTGTGGCTGACCTATCTGCTGGAAGCCGAACAGGGCTAAACCGCGTAATCTCGTGACCGTCATTCCTGCAAGCGCGCGGGAATGACAAAACAATCGCTGCCCGGAACTGATCCTGGGCGGCGATTGTCCAGCTCTCAGTTTTTGAAAGGAGTTCACCCGTGTTTTCACGCATCCCGCTATTGTTATTGCTCGCCTTTTCGCCACTGATCGCCTGGGCGGACGTCGAACAGGCCGCACAAGCCTTAAATCTCACCAAACACTGGGTCGGCTATCTGGCTATTGCAATTTTCGCAGTGGCTTACCTACTGGCGATGACCGAAGAAGTCACCGAACTGAATAAATCCAAACCCATGGTGCTGGCCGCCAGCTTGATTTGGGCTTTCATCGCCGGCATTTACGTCAATAACGGCATGAGCGAACAAGCCGGCCATGCGTTCCGTGCCTGCCTGGAAGGCTACGCGGAATTATTTTTGTTCATCATGGTATCGATGGCCTATCTGAACGCAATGGAAAACCGAGGCGTTTTCAACAACTTGCGGGTTTGGTTGCTCAGCAAAGGTTTCAGCTACCGTAAATTGTTCTGGATTACCGGCATAATGTCGTTCTTTATGTCCTCGATCTGCAACAATTTGACCACGGCCTTACTAATGGGCGCGGTCATCATGGCGATGGGTAAGGATAATCGCCAATTTGTCACGCTGGCCTGCATCAACGTCGTGGTCGCCACCAATGCCGGCGGTTCGTTCAGCCCGTTCGGCGACATCACCACACTGTTGGTCTGGCAAAGCGGCGTCGTGCCGTTTAAGGACTTTTATTCCCTGTTTATTCCGGCCGTAGTCAATTTTGCACTACCGGCGATCATCATGCATTTCTGGATTCCCAAGGAATATCCCTCGGCTGTTGGTAAAGCTCCTGTCATGAAACGCGGCGCGATGGCTATGATCGTGCTGTTTTTGCTCACCATCGTCACTGCGGTCTGTTTCGAAAATATGCTGAAACTGCCGCCGGCCGCCGGCATGTTGGCAGGCCTGACCTATTTGAAATTTCTTAGTTATTACATGCAGAAGACCGAAGGCAAACAGAAAGTCAGCGACTTTGCTCATGTCTATAAGTTATTCCAAGTTAAATTACCGGAAGCCAATCAAGACCATAAGTTCGATGTTTTCAAAAGCGTCGCTACCTTGGAGTGGGATACGCTGCTGTTTTTCTACGGCGTGATGATCAGTGTCGGCGGCCTGAGTTTTATTGGCTATCTGACCATGGCTTCGGATATTTTATATGTCGGCATGGACCCGACCATCGCCAATATCATAGTCGGCATTCTGTCGGCATTTATCGATAACGGCACCATCATGTTTGCCGTGCTCACCATGCACCCGGATATCTCGCAAGGCCAATGGCTGCTGGTGACCTTGACCGCCGGCGTCGGCGGCAGCTTGTTGGCGATCGGCTCCGCCGCCGGCGTCGGCTTGATGGGTCAACTGAAGGGCGTTTACACCTTTAGCGCTCATCTGAAGTGGATGCCGGTGATTCTGCTCGGTTTTTTTGGCAGTATAGCGACTCATTTCCTGATTAACAGCGCTTATTTCTAACCCTAGAATTGCTTAAGCAAGCGATTTAACGGTCTATCCGATAGGCCAATTGCAAAAACCAAATATTTTTTTGAGATTTTTTCACCCATTGACTTAATCGTTCCACCCCGCCAGGCAACCGAGCCGGGCGGGACATACACGACTCCCACCGAAACAGAAAAGAACGATATTTCAATATCTTAGACACCCTCAAGCCACTCTCTGCCACCGTTAGCCGAATAGAGTCCGCAGCAAAAATCGATTGACAAAACATTGTCACAATTTTTTAACGAGCAAAATCTAGCTAGTTTTTGTGGATAGCTGGCAATTGCCATGTATAATGACTTCCGATTTAGCTCGGTATCGTTGTCGCTTTTGAAGTCTGCAATCGGATCAACAATCATTGTTTTCCACTACCCGCTTTATTCACCAACCCTAGTTACAAACCAGCGAATAGCACTTATAAGCAAGAGAGATTTATGTCAGTTCAAGTAGAAGGCAAAGTAAAATGGTTCAATGATGAAAAAGGCTTCGGTTTCATTGAACAAGAAGGTGGCAAAGATGTATTCGTACATTTCAGCGCAATCAACGGCAACGGCCGCAAAACCTTGAAAGAAGGCCAAAAAGTCACGATGGAAGTGACCAATGGCCAAAAAGGCCCACAAGCGGAAAACGTTACACCGCTGTAAATTGAACTGAAAAAGCCGCCTAACCAGCGGCTTTTTCGTTAGATCAGTTTACCCCACAAGTCGTACTCGTCGGCTTCCTCGATTTCGACCTCGACGAACTCGCCGACTTGTAGATGACTTGCGCCGTCGATAAACACCTGACCATCGATTTCAGGTGCATCGCTTTGGCTGCGCGCGACCGCACCCTCCTCGACCACCTCGTCGACCAATACCGTTTCGATTCGGCCAACCCGACGCTGTAAGCGCTCGGCGCTGATCGCCGCTTGATGCTCCATGAATCGCGCCAGACGCTCTTGCTTGACCTCTTCCGGCACCGTACCCGGCAAATCGTTGGCCGCCGCGCCCTTTACTGGCGAATAAGCAAAACAGCCGACCCTATCCATCTGCGCTTCGCTTAAAAACTGCAGTAATTCTTCAAACTCTTGCTCGGTTTCGCCGGGAAAGCCGACGATAAAAGTACTGCGAATCGTCAAATCCGGACAAATCTTCCGCCAGGCGCGGATACGCTCCAGATTGTTTTCCGCCGCGGCCGGACGTTTCATCAACTTTAAAATCCGGCTATTGGCGTGCTGAAACGGAATATCCAGATACGGCAGGATTTTGCCTGCGGCCATCAACGGCACCACTTCATCGACATGCGGATACGGATAGACGTAATGCATCCGCGCCCAGATGCCCAATTCGCCCAATGCTTCGGCCAAGTCATAAAAACGGGTCTGCAATTCACGCCCGCGCCAACGCCGGCTTTGGTATTTCAAATCCAGACCGTAAGCACTGGTATCTTGAGAAACGATCAGCAGTTCCTTAACGCCGGCATCGGCCAGCCGTTCGGCTTCCTGCATCACATCGTCGATAGGCCGGCTGACCAGATCGCCGCGCATCGAGGGGATGATACAAAACGTGCATCTATGATTGCAGCCTTCCGAAATTTTCAGATAGGCATAATGTTTAGGCGTCAGCTTGATGCCTTGCGGCGGCACCAAGTCTGTAAACGGGTTATGCGCCGGCGGCAGATGCTCGTGCACCGCCGACACCACTTCGTCGGTGGCATGAGCGCCGGTGATTTTTAAAACCTGGGGATGACGGGCCAAAATCTCGTCTTGGCGCGCCCCTAGGCAACCGGTGACGATGACCTTGCCGTTTTCCGCCAAAGCCTCGCCGATGCTATCCAGCGATTCCTCAACCGCCGCATCGATAAAACCGCAGGTATTGACGATTACCAAATCCGAATCCTTATAGTTCGGCGAGACTTGGTAGCCCTCGCTGCGCAAGCGGGTCAAAATCTGCTCGCTATCGACCAGGGCTTTCGGACAGCCCAAACTAATAAATCCAACGCGGGGGTTACTCATGAAAATCTCTCGAAAACATTTTTATAAACAGGTGGGTGGCTTGGGCAAGCCGGCGATTTTGCAGGCGTATTTCAACGGCCCTTGCGGAAACAGTTTTTGCAGATAACGGCTATTACCCTTGTCTTCGCCGAATTGCTTGCGGACGGCCGTCACGAACATCCGGGCATTGGGTAAATGTTTGAATTGCTGGTAATAATCGCGAATGAACAGCAGGATTTCCCAATGTGCATCGTTGATCTCGATCGCTTCAAGCCGAGCCAACTCGTCCGCGACGCGCCGGTTCCATTGCGCCGCATCGCGCAGAAAACCGTCATCCGTGGTTTCCAGCGCAATACCGTCCAGCATCAACACCACGAATGAATCACCGGATTTTTGACCGTCAACTCGACCAGACCGGCGTAATCGACAGCCTCGACGCCAGCCAGCCAGCGCTGCGGTTCGAGGCCATGCACCAGCAACATTTCCCGCAACGCATACACCCGGCAGCCCTCGGCCAATAATTGCCGCAATAACAAATTATCCTGATGACCGTTTAGTGCAGAACAAACCGCGCCGTCCACCAGCACGACATCATCTCCGCCACCAATCCGTTCGATAACCGCCGCCAGCAAAGGCGAACGCGACAATAAATGCAACATTATTCGACATGCGTCAGTTTCAAACCGACGATGCCGACGATAATCAGTAGAATCGAAGCCAGTCTGAACCAATCGGCCGATTCCTTAAACAGAAAAATTCCAATAATAGCGACACCGACTGCCCCCATACCGGTCCACACCGCATAGGCGGTTCCCAGCGGTAAGGTTCTGATGGCCAGCATCAACAGGTAAAAACTGCCCGCGCCGGAAACCCCGGTCACCACACTTGGCCATAGCTTGGTAAAGCCATCGTTATATTTCAGACTTAATGCAAATACAATTTCCGAACAACCTGCGGCAAACAACAACAGCCAACCCATCAAAACTCCTTGCGGATACACTATAATTGTTACCATTTTACAATAGCGCTTCCGGCAAACCGCAATATTTAGCGAAATTAATGGAAAAAGAATCCAATTATCTTGTTAGAAGCGCCAAATTGGTTTTTGGCTACCTGACTGAACTGATCAAAAAGAGATGCATCCTCTCCGCACAATTTGGCGAAAATAATCAGTCGTTTTTAACTACGATTATCGCCCTCGATCAAAAAGCCAATCTATTAACCATCGATATTGGCCCCACAGATGAGCTGAATCAGCAGCTGCTTAACGCCGCTAAAGTGCTATTTCGCACCGAATATGACGGCGTTAAAGTCTCGTTCAGAGGCAAGAGCATCAAAAAAACTAAAATCAAGGGGCTGTGGGTATTCGCGATGCCGATCCCGGAGGCGCTTTTTTGGATGCAACGCCGCCAGTATTACCGAGCCAAGGTACCGCTGTCGCATAAGAACAGTTTTTGCGAAATCGTATTCAACATTAAAAACGAAGACGGCAGTTGCGACAGCCAATCCGTCGTTTTCAATCTCGCCGATATCAGTATCTCCGGATTTGCCTTTTTCAATCCTGAGCCGCAATTCACCGAATATTTACAGCCAAATAGTCAACACGCCGAATGCGCACTGTATTTGCACGACGGCAGCCAATCCAAGATCGGTTTCGTGGTTAAAAACCTCACCACCGTCAAGTCCACCGCGACTGCCGATCAACACCGTATAGGCGGTATGTTCACGGACCTTCCCAAAGCATTCGAATCCAACATCCAACACTATATTTACGAGATCGAACTGCAACAGAAAAACATAGGCTAAAAGCCAACCTTCCAGGCACCTTATTCAGAAAAAATTGCGTCGAATCGACTCTTTGTCCATTCAAACATATTCGGCCCGCGGATGGCCCAGATAGTAACCTTGAACCATATCCACATTCATGGCCTTTAATAAGTCCAGCGTGGCTGCATCTTCAACACCTTCCACCACCACCTTCTTGCCATAAACATGAATCATCGAGACCAACGCCTGTACGAAATCGCAATCCTCTCGATTGCAAACAATCTCTTTAACTAGCGATTGATCGATCTTCACGTAATGAACCGGCAACTGCTTCAAATAGTATAAGGAGCTGAAACCCGCGCCGAAATCATCCACTGCAAACCGAAAACCCAGCTCGATCACCTCATGGACGATACGTTTTGCTTTATTCATATCCGTGATCACCGCAGTTTCGGTAATCTCGAATATCACCCGCTCCGGATCGAGGTTTTGCTTCTGTACGGCATGAATCAATGATTCCGTCCAACCGAAATCATTGAGTGCGGCAGTAGACAGATTAATGGAAAGGCGTTTATGCGGATGCTCCAGCAAATCCTGCAAGGCCATCGCCACCACATAACAATCCAACGCATAGTTCAATCCCGACCGTTCGGCGGCGGGTAAAAACTCGCCGGGCGCAGCAATTCTGCCGTCGGCCATCCGCAGCCGCAATAAGGTTTCGCAATACGCTGATCGCCCGGTTTTAATATCGACGACAGGCTGATAATAAAAAATCAGCTGTTTGTTTTCCATTGCCTGGGTCAGCACGTCTTTCCAGTAGACATTCTGCGTCAACGCTTGGCTATGCTGTAATTCTTCAGAATAAACGTGGGCACGGGAACGTCCGGCTCTTTTGGCTTCGAACATCGCCAAGTCCGCATTCGCCATGACTTCTTGCACATCCGCGCCATGCTCCGGCAAAAAAGCAATGCCGATACTGACGCCTATCCGGTAGCGTTTCTCGCCGTAGACGAAAGGCGTACCCGCCAGACGTTCATTCAATTTTTTAGCAAAGATCTCCGCGCCGTAAACGTCGGTTTGCAGCATCATGATGGCAAACTCATCCCCTCCCAGACGGGCGACGATATCGGATTTTCGCGCCCTGGCTTTCAATTCCCCGGCAACCATGCGCAATAACGCATCTCCCGCCGCATGGCCGCTGGTGTCGTTAATTTCCTTGAAATGATCCAGATCGAACAGCAGCAGCGCGGCGGTTTTTCCGCTAAGACGCACTTCATTGTAGTACCGGTTTAAATCCTCCATGAATCCATGCCGGTTGATTAGCGACGTCAATGGATCATGGTTGGCCAGCCAGCGCATTTTGGATTCGGCACGGACACGCTCGGTAATGTCCATGCCCACCGACAGTATGGCGGTGCCATCGATATACTCTTCTCGCAATGGCGTGTGCACCCAAACCACTTTGCGTCGTTCGCCGTTCTTGCAAATTAAATCGTTCTCATGCTCCATGCGACGCTGATCGCTGTTGCATAGGGCTTGTAACCGACTCTGCACATCCGGCCTCATTTCCGCATTTGCGATCAATTCGACGAATTTGCGTCCATAAAGCTGGTCCGACTCGCAACCGATCAATTGAGCGACGAAGTTATTGCTCACTCTGATAATGCCATGCCGGGTTTGGGTGACGACTAGCACCTGGGCTGACGCCAACAAACCCTGGATAAAATCCCGTTCCTCGGCTAACTCCCTGTTTTTTACGTCCAGGGATAAACTGTTTTGTTCAAGCTTATGCGAGAGCTGAACGGCACTTTCATACAAAAAATCAATTTCATCCCGGTATTTTTTGTTGGTATGCCGAGCTAAAAAATATTTGCGCACCCGATCATGCTCGCCTTGCGCCAATAAGGGCAAATGCAAAGCCAAGCGACTCAGCCTATGCAACGGCGCCCGAATCAGGTAGATCAACATGACTTCCGCCACTATCAGACAGGCTAGAGTCGTCAGCACGCCTACCTGAAGAGCCTTGTGAATATCCTGAAAATTCCTGCTGACATCGGTCGTTGTCAGAATAAACCCGGCTTGACCGGGAATCATCTCGTCCAGTTGCATCCGATGAATATCGTAATAACCGTTATTCCACTTCACGATGCTGCCCCGATCCAACATTTCCGGATTGGGGTATTGTTCCGAGAGATGATTCAATAATGGCAATAACACTTTGGTATCGGTCAAGGCCGGCACACTGACTCGCCAGTTATCCAGCTTTGCGATACCGGCATTATCGGCAGGAACGGACAAAGAGATATCCGCGCCGGTCGTCAGCTTAAAATCGATAATGAAATCGGCCACCGATTGACCCAACGCAATGACGCCGACATTCTCGCCAGAGGCCAGTACCGGTACAAAGGCATACAGCAAACAAAGCGGATGACAATGAAGCAAGGTAACGGGCCTTTCCGTTGCCTGAACCTTCTCGATAGCCAACCGATAAACGTCAGGTGACAACGCCTCCTCGCCAAACTGTGCCCAACGCCCCACCCTATCGCCGTCGATGGTATAGAGTTCGATTTGTCTAATATCCAGTTCATATCCCAGACTGGTGTAGTAGCCGGAAACCAAACCCTTTACCTGATCCTTGGTCCTGGATACCAAAGTCTCGCCGAGGTCGGCCATTGTCACCAAGGCCCCTCCTAAACGAATCAGACGATCGGAAGTTCCCGCAAAAAGCCCCTTAATATGATGATGGAGTAATCTGACATCCGCTTCCTGACGAGCCTGAAATTGGCTGGTCAGCGAATAATAATTCAGCGCATAAAATACCGAATTCATACTAAGTAAAAGCAAGCTCAACCATAAAAAGCTTTTCCAGCGTAGACCGATGAATCTGCTTTTCATTTGAGGTACTTTTATTTTAGCTATCACGGCGCATCCCTACTCGCACACCCTCAGAACCGATAAGACAACATCAAAGAAAACATATCCCAGCGCTCCGGCCCCGTTCTGGTAGCCAAATCGGGATTGTCCACCGATGACAACCATGCGCTCCCCCATACCGAGTGATATTCGGGACTCAGCAGCCAATTCCGCAGAAACTCCCAACGAAGACCAACCGTCAAATCGCGAGCGTAAAAGCTATGCTTGGGCAAGCCGTATAGCGCCGCGCTTTGTTTACCATTGCGGTCGTCGAGATTGGCCGTAAAACTGTCATACCGCAGCAAGGCGGACCAGCTCGGCCTGAATCGATATTGCGCCTGGATATAGAAACTTTCCGAGGTGTTTTCCAGCACCCTGCCCCCCGGAATAAATCCGCTACGTTCGGTCGTCACCTGACCATATTCGCCGGTGAGGCTCCATTCCTCCAGATTCAACTGGGCCGAGGCGAGCGGGTAAAAAGCCTTGACCTTGCCGGATGGCAAGCCAGGCGTGGCCGATTTGAATTGGCGATCGAGATCGACGACACTGAATAGCAATTTAAAACGTCCCTCCTGCCATTCGTATCCCATTCGACCAACCAATATAGGACGGCCTTCCATATTGCCCTGCACATTCTGAATTCCGGTCAAAAAGGCGGGCGCACCGCCGACATTATCCAGCGGCTCGGAAATCAGAATCTCCGATGTCACGGCATGTTCGCCAAAGGCATAGCGCCCATACACCAGCCCGCCATCGGAGGAAATCATCGGCTGCCGCATGGCCAGCGAATCAAGATACACGGACTGCGGCATCATCACACCTGGTCGAGTCCAGACAATATCCCGAGTTTCATTGTATAAACCAAACGGATTCTTGACTCGCCCCACACGAATACCGGCAGTTCCCCGCTCTCCCACCGCCACATGGTAATCAAGATTGGCAAAATCCAGCCTAACGCCCTCGCGATCGGAACCGCCGGCCGATCGATACAAACCCTGGGCCGCCATCAGTAAATTAGGTGTGATATGCCCCAGTACATTGACGCCGACTTCGGTGAAATCCAGGCTACCGCCATCGCGGCTGCGCCCGAAGACATTGTATTTTGACGTCAATGTATAACCTTGACTGACAAAACCATGGGCTTGCCAATCGCCCGCCCCCAATTCCAGCGCCATGCTATCGGATGAAGCAGCCAGCGATAACGCGGTGACGATGCCCATCACCACCTGACGGAAATATGCTGATGTCTCTCGTGTATCCAAGTCTTCCCTCCTATTTCACGATATAACCGATGGCATTAGGCATTTTCTGCAGCTCTGTTTGCATCTGCTCCGGCGACTCGACTACGACCGGCGGCGTCCCGGTTCCGGAAAAAAGCATTCTGTCCCAGGCGGAACGCAATTGATATGGATAGATGCCCAACACTTCCTTGGCAAAACGGATATGAATCGGATGTTGATCGGGCAACACAAACACTCTCAGCGGCGAACCGTCCGGCCATCGTGTTTGTCGACCGAAAAATATTTCACGCAACTCTTCGCGAGAAAGCTGACTGTATTGTCCAACCGAACTGAAAGGAGTTATCTCGGAATTTTCAGCACTGAAAGCCGCCGACCATGCTGTCACTACCCATAAGGTAAGGACCAGACAGGAATATTTGCTGAAGGCTGGCAATCGATAACGTCTCATAACGCGAATATAATTTCTATGCTGGCACTTATACAAGTTTTTCCATTGGATAATGACTAATGTCGCCCAAATGTCACAGGCACTTTACTCCGTCCCCAACCTTCTATCGAAGCCATCGCCGGTAAAACACCAAGACCGAGTGCGCCCGCCATTCGGCATTAAGACTGCCGAGATAGCATCTATTCGTCAAAGCATACTTAGCGCCCTAGCATCACGGTTATAATGTCCGGCTTCTAAAATTCGCTGCATTCATCATGTCTTTACCGCCTATCCCTGCTTCGGCATTGCCGCAACACTCGGAACAAACCGTATTCTGGGCCGGACTTAACGGTTGCGGCGACTCACTGGCGCTAGCCACCGCGATTGCTCAAGAAAAACGCCTGCTGGTGATCGTCACACCGGACACCCAGACCGCGTTGCGCCTGGAACATGAGTTGGCGTTCTTTCTCAACAATAGCCTGCCCATCCTGCATTTTCCGGATTGGGAAACCCTGCCTTACGACGTTTTCTCGCCGCTACCTGAGATTATTTCCGAGCGTTTGCGAACGCTGGCGTTATTGCCCGATACCAAACGCGGCGCGCTGATCCTGTCAGTCGCCACACTGATGCACCGCTTGGCGCCGCGCGAACATATCCTGGCCCACAGCTTTTCCATCGAAGTAGGCGGCACGTTAAGCTTGGACGTCACCCGAGCCAAGCTGGAAGCAGTCGGCTATCAATGCGTGTCGCAAGTGTATCAACACGGTGAATTCGCGGTGCGTGGCTCGATTCTGGACTTGTTTCCAATGGGTAGCAAGCAGCCCTACCGAATCGAATTGTTCGACGACGACGTCGAATCCATTCGCAGTTTCGATCCGGACACGCAAATGTCGCAGGATAAGATGAGTAAGGTCGAGTTGTTTCCGGCTCGCGAGTTTCCGTTCACCGACGAAGCCATCAAACGCTTCCGCCAGGCCTTCCGCGAGCAGTTTCCGGATGCCTCGCCGAAGAATAATCTGTATCTGGACGTTTCCAAACAAATCGCCCCGGCCGGCATCGAATACTATTTACCGTTGTTCGTCGAACGCACCGAATCGCTGTTTGCTTATCTGCCCAAGACCGCGTTGTTCGTATTACCGGCCCACTTCGCCGACAACGCCCTGCGTTTTTACGGCGAAGTCGACGAACGTTATCAACAGCGCAAATACGATGTCGACCGTCCCTTGCTGCCACCGAACCGCTTGTTTTTGTCGACCGAGGAATTCCAGAAACATACCTGTAGCTTTAGCCGCGTCGTCCTGGACAATCAAGCCGAACAGGCCCAGTCATCGGCAACCGCTCCCGGCGTTGCCCTACCTCCTGCATCCATGCAGTCATTTCATTGCAGAAGCCTGCCCGACGTTGCGATCGACAGCCGCTTGAAGGAGCCCGCCCAGCGCTTGCGCCAATTCATCGAAGGCTTCGAAGGCAAGATTCTGTTCGTCGCCGAAACCGCCGGCCACCGCGAAGGCCTGATTGACAAGCTAAAAAGCGTCAAACTCGCCGCCAAACAAGTCCAGAGCTGGCCTGAGTTTCTGCAAAGCGAGCACTCGCCCTGCATCGTCGTCGCGCCGATGGATCAAGGGCTATGGCTGGATCAAACCACGACCGCCATGGATGGCGGAAGTGCGGCAAATCGTCTGGAACGATTGACGCCCTTGGCGATCATCACCGAAAGCCAGCTCAGCGGCGAAAAAGTCCAGCAGCGCCGTCGTCGGGCTAAATCCACGGCCCGCGCGCTGGAAAACATTTTCAACAACCTCGACGAACTGACTATCGGTTCGCCGGTGGTGCATCAGGAGCACGGCGTCGGCCGCTATCTGGGCCTGCAGATTCTCAATGTCGGCGGCATCGACGCCGAGTTTTTGATGCTGGAATACGCCAACCACGACAAGATTTATGTGCCGGTGGCCTCCTTGCATATGATCGGCCGTTACAGCGGGGTTAGCGCCGAAAATGCGCCGCTGCACCGCCTCGGCACCGACCAGTGGAGCAAGGCCAAGAAAAAGGCCATGGAACGGGCGCGCGATGTGGCCGCCGAATTGCTGGACATCCACGCCAAACGCGCCGCCCGCCAAGGCTTTGCCTTCGATGTCGATAATAGCGACTACGAAGCCTTCGCCGCCGCCTTCCCGTTCGAGGAAACCCCTGATCAGCTCAGCACCATCGAAGCCATATTGCAAGACATGGCCGCGCCGCAACCGATGGACCGCGTGGTGTGCGGCGACGTCGGCTTTGGCAAGACCGAAGTGGCGATGCGCGCCGCCTTCGTCGCAGTACAGAGCGGCAAGCAAGTCGCAGTGTTGGTCCCCACCACCCTGCTGGCCCAACAACATTTTCAAAACTTCCGCGACCGCTTCGCCGATTGGCCGGTGCGCGTGGAAGTGACTTCGCGCTTCGTCACTCCCAAACAGCAAAAAGCCATCGCCGACGAACTGGCCGAAGGCAAGGTCGACATCATCATTGGCACCCACAAACTGCTGTCCAAAGAGATGAAATATCAGGCACTCGGCCTGGTAATCATTGACGAGGAACACCGTTTCGGCGTTACCCAGAAGGAACATTTCAAGAAACTGCGTTACGAGCTGGATTTGTTAACGCTGACCGCGACACCGATTCCGCGCACCTTGAACATGGCGATGGCCGGCCTGCGCGACATTTCCATCATCGCCACGCCGCCGCCGAATCGCCACGCGATCAAGACTTTCGTCACCGAATGGATAGACTCGCAAGTGCAGGAAGCTTGCCAACGTGAGATTAAGCGCGGCGGCCAGGTGTTTTTCCTGCACAACGACGTCAAGACCATGGACAAGATGGCCCGCGAGCTGGAATCGCTGGTGCCGGAAGCGCGGATTCAAATCGCCCACGGCCAGATGGCCGAACGCGAGCTGGAGCAAATCATGCTGGATTTTTATCACCAGCGTTTCAACTTGCTGATCGCCACGACGATTATCGAAAGCGGCATCGACATCCCCAGCGCCAACACCATTGTGATCAACCGCGCCGACAAGCTCGGTCTAGCCCAATTGCACCAATTGCGTGGCCGGGTCGGCCGTTCGCATCACCGGGCTTATGCTTACTGCATCGTGCCGCCAAAATCGCTGATGACCAAGGACGCCATCAAGCGTCTGGAAGCCTTCGAAACCTCCGGAGAACTGGGCGCAGGCTTCATGCTGTCCTCGCACGACATGGAAATCCGCGGCGCCGGCGAACTATTGGGCGACGAACAAAGCGGGCAAATTCAGGAAATCGGCTTTACCTTGTACACCGAACTGCTGGAACGGGCAGTAAAAGCCTTGAAATCCGGCAAGCAACCGGAACTGGACGCACCGCTGGATACCGGCCCGGAAGTGGATTTGCAAGTCGCCGCGCTGATCCCCGAAGACTATCTGCCGGACATCCACGCCCGTCTGGTTTTATACAAACGCATCGCCAGCGCCGAAACCGAAGACGATTTGCGAAAATTAAAAATCGAAATGATCGACCGTTTCGGCTTATTGCCGGACCAAGTCAAAGCCTTGTTCGCGATCACCGAACTGAAACAACAGGCCGCGCATCTGGGCATCCGCAAAATCGAAGCCCACGCCACCGGCGGCCGCATCGTGTTTACCTCAACGCCGCAAATCGATACCGGCGAGTTGATCCTGATGATCCAAAGCCAGTCGCAGGTGTATAAATTTGATGGTTCGGACAAGTTACGCTTTACCAACACTTTTAAGGATATGGAAGATAAGGTGGCGTTTTTGGAGAAGCTGTTGGCGAGGTTGGGCACAAAGACTTAGAAATGTAGCTCCGATTAGCGATAGCGTAATCGGAGAGAATGTTGAGCAACCTCATGCGTACGATTACGCTATCGCTAATCGTATCTACGCGGGCTTGTCATTCTTCTAAGGTTCTTCAAGGTATATTCGGCTGAGTTTCCAGATACCGCCGATACGCTTGAATTGCATGGATAAAATGAAAGCAAAATCGTCGCTTTGCTGGTCTTTGGCGCTTAGCGTGGCTTTCTCCACGATGGCCTCCCTCAGGTTCTTGTCGATACGTTTTCCGCCAACAACAACCGAATCCTGAAATTGATCCATGACCTTGTCGTAGACTTCCGTTACAAACTCGTCCCGACTAACTGGAATTATCGGGTCGGAATCGACAGGCCCCCGTGTTTCCAAGGGAAACTGGGTCAGTTCGGCGACTTTGCTTTTATCGTTATTTTTGACCGCCTGACGAAATTGATCCCAAAATGGCTGTAAGTCCTCAGCAGCACCGGCACAGCTTGTGAATAAAGACAATAAAGCCACAAAAGAAAACCAATGGAATATTCTCCGCACCATGTTCATATTCCTTTAGCTGGCAAGCGGCCAACGCATCGCTTTTAGTTGCCAGGAAGATTTTGGAAATTTGGATTCTTTTACTTGGTCGCTTTGATTACCGCCAAGTATTTTGTAGTGCGTCGCTGTTTCTTCGACAAGAAAGCCGACATGATTTCCCGACGAGGTAAGGCTGGAGTTCGCCGCGCTAGGTTTATAAATAACGATAATGGCGCCGTATTGCGATGAAGCCGCTTGACCCCACGATACCCAGCTTGCAGCGGTAGCGGAGTTCGTTCCATTGATGCTGGCTTGTTTCAAGCACCAATTAACAAACGAAGAGCACCATGGCGTTTCATCGTTAGTGGCTTGTAGGGAGGTTGCCGCGTGATATTCCACGATGCGCGGATTGTGAAGGCTGCCGGGAACTTCCAATTGGCCTTTTTCGTTAGCCGCGATCGTCATCCATGGCGTGTTGGCGCTGTTAATTGATGGGGCATTCGCTACGGGCGGCGGAACAATTCTTTCTTTCAACCCTTCCCAGGTTTTAGGCCCAACGACACCATCGACACCGAGGTTTTTCAAAGTTTGAAAACGCTGCACAGCCTTGTAAGTACGCATGCCGAAATCGCCGTCCGCACGCAAATTAGGGCTTGGGGACAAGAGCTTGTTTAGTTGATTCTGTAAATACTGTACGTCAGCCCCTCGACTTCCAATGCGTATCGTCGCCCGCATGCCCAACCTCCTATCCTTTTGTTGCGTATTGAAGAAATCCTCGCATTGGCGATCAACCATTGTCAAGTATCAGCCGCGCACCGGCTCATGTATCATTGGACAACCTGTACGGCGGAACCGGTTTAACGGGTTCCGTCGAATGGAAGCCGATTCGCTGCCATGCCGGTATCGTTTGGCTTGGTCTTCTCGATTCGATGGCTGTTGGTTTTGGGCGGCTTTTGGCGAATCGCCTATCTGCATCCACCCTATGATTGACACACAGATAGGTGAATACGCCCAATTATCCGCGGTTTCGGGTGCCGGTCGGATTGATCCCGCAATATTCTGGAAAATCTGACTTCCAGTCCAAGCGCGCAAAGACGTTTTGCTTGATCAAGGTGCCATTGAAATACTTGGCGCAAGGGTTCCACATTTAGCCGGCAAACGTTAGAATCGTTTTATATATCCAAGAAAAATCGGCTATGGCTCTGGCAGAGAAATTAAAATTAAGCGCGGAAGACTACCTGCAAGGCGAGGCATCCGCTCAGATCAAACACGAATATCTCGATGGCGAGGTTTGGGCCATGGTCGGCGCCAGCGATGCGCATGTTTCGATTGCTATGAATCTGGCGTTTCTTCTGAAACAGGCACTCAAGGACACGCCCTGCCGCGCCTACATTTCCGACATGAAAGTCAATGTCGCCCAGGCCAACGCGTTCTTTTACCCCGATGTAATGGTAACCTGCGAACCCAAAGACCGCGACAACCGCCTGTTTAAACAACATCCGCTATTCATCGCCGAAGTCCTGTCGCCCTCCACCGAAGCGTTCGATCGGGGCGCCAAATTCGCCGCTTACCGCCAACTCGACAGCCTGCAACATTACTGGCTGATCGACAGCCAAAGCCAAGCTATCGATTGTTTCGAACGCACAGAGCAAGGCTGGTTGTTGCACAGTTTTTCCAGCGCCGGCGACCGTCTTCCACTATCGGCTTTGGATCTAACTTTGGATTTAAGCGCGATTTACGACGATGTGCTGTTGGATGTCAACGATCAGGTATGATGTCGAGTTTTGTTGCAGCACCCCAATTTTCCTAGGCTTAATCGCCGCTAAAGCCGAATTTCCTGTTCCATTCAACTTCTGAATTCCCACCCACTTAATAACACTATGAAATTAGAAAAATCTTCCCGTTTTTCCGCTTGTCCCGGTCCTGTGGTGACCATCGTACTTGATGGCGTCGGCATTTCGCCGCGCGAAGACGGCGACGCGGTCAAATCCGCGCGCACCCCGACCCTGGATCGTTTGATGGCAAACTATCCGATGACTAAGCTGCTCGCGCACGGTAAGGCTGTCGGCATGCCCAGCGACGAAGACATGGGCAATAGCGAAGTCGGACACAATGCTTTCGGCGCCGGCCGGGTGTTTGCTCAAGGCGCAAAACTGGTGGCAGAATCCATCGCCAGCGGCCATTTATGGCAAGGCCATGCCTGGCACGAAGTCGTGGCGACCGTCAAACAAGGTGGCACCCTGCATTTTCTCGGCTTGTTCTCCGACGGCAACGTGCATTCGCATATCGACCATCTGCGCGCGATGCTGGAACAAGCCAAGCAAGAAGGCGTGGCTAAGGTGCGGATTCATATTCTGCTGGATGGCCGCGACGTCGGCGAAACATCGGCTCTGGATTACGTCGATCCGTTCGAAGCTTACCTGGACGGCTTGCGCAGCCCCGAATTCGACGTGGCGATCGCTTCCGGCGGCGGCCGTATGAGCATCACGATGGACCGTTACGAAGCCGACTGGAGCATGGTAAAACGCGGCTGGGACATTCATGTGCTCGGCTTGGGCCGGCAATTCGCCAGCGCCCATGAGGCCATCGAAACCTATCGCGACGAACTGAAAGTGATCGACCAGGATTTGCCTGGCTTCGTCATCGCCAAAGACGGCAAACCGTTGGGCACTATCGTCGACGGCGACGCGGTGGTGTTCTTCAACTTCCGCGGCGACCGGGCCATCGAAATTTCCCGCGCCTTTACCGAAGAACAATTCAGCCCGTTCGAGCGCGGACCGCTACCGAAAGTGACTTACGCCGGCATGATGCAATACGACGGCGACACCAAACTGCCGCCGCGTTTTTTGGTGGAGCCACCAACCATCAACCGCACCCTGGGCGAGTATCTGGCCAAAAACGGTATTTCGCAATACGCCATCAGCGAAACCCAAAAATTCGGCCATGTCACCTATTTCTGGAACGGCAACCGCTCCGGCAAGTTCGACGAATCCTTGGAAACTTATGTCGAAATCCCAAGCGACGTGGTGCCGTTCGAACAACGCCCATGGATGAAATGCGCGGAGATCACAGATACTCTGATCGAAGCCGTTCGCAGCGGTCAATATCGCTACCTGCGGGTCAATTACGCCAACGGCGACATGGTCGGCCATACCGGCAATTTCGAGGCGGCGGTCACCGCGATGCAAGGCCTGGA